>NZ_JAOTQT010000001.1:0-674782 GCF_025685725.1 Burkholderia sp. BKH01
GTGCCGCCGCTGCCGCCCGGCATGCCGGGTGGCGGGTCGTCCGGCGGCGGCAAGGCGGGCAGCGGCGCGGACGGCGGCGGCGCCGGCACGTCGTTCGCGCCGGCGCGCATCCTGTACACGGGCGGCACGCTGCGCGGCCTGCTCGACGCGGCATGCGCGCGCTTCGGCGTCTTCTGGAAATACGAGCAGGGGACGATCCGCTTCTTCTTCACCGATACCCGCACGTTCCAGGTCAATGCGATTCCCGGCGACTCGTCGCTGAACGCGTCGGTGGTGAGCGGCGCGACGAGCGACGGCACGTCGGGCGGCTCGCAGTCCGGCGGCTCGGGCGGTGGCGTAAGCGGCTCGGGCTCCGGCACGACGGGCCTCACCGCAAACAATTCGGCGAACACCGCGGTGAATTCTCAGTTGTCCGTGTTCAACGGGCTGCAGAGCGCGATCCAGTCGATGCTGTCGCGCTACGGCAGCTCGGTCGCGTCGCCCGCGACCGGCTCGATCTCGGTGACCGACACGCCCGACGTGATCGAGCGCGTCGCAGCGTTTATGACGCAGCAGAACCGCTCGCTGTCGCGGCAGGTGATGCTCAACGTGACGGTGCTCAGCGTGTCGCTGAAGGCGGGCGACGCATACGGGATCGACTGGAGCCTCGTCTACAAGACGGTGTCGGCGCAATTCGGGATCTCCAACCCGTTCACGCCGGCCGCGGTGACGCCCGGCGATCTGTCCGCGACGGTGCTCAGCCCGACGAGCCGCTTCAACGGCACCAAGCTGCTGATTCACGCGTTGTCGCAGCAGGGGACGGTGCGGCGCAAGACGTCGGCGTCGGTCACGACGCTCAACAACCAGCCGGTGCCCGTGCAGGTCGCGACGCAGACGGGCTATCTCGCGTCGGTGTCGACGACGAACACCGCGAACGTCGGCTCGTCGACCGCGCTCACGCCGGGCACCGTAACGACGGGCTTCAACATGACGCTGTTGCCGCACGTGCTCGACGATGGCACCGTGATGCTGCAGTTCTCGACGAACATCTCGTCGCTGCTCCAGCTGAAGGAAGTGTCGAGCAGCACGGGCAGCGGCGCGACGCGGATCCAGACGCCCGACGTCGACATGCGCAACTTCCTGCAACGGGTCGCGATGAAGTCGGGCGAGACGCTCGTCATCAGCGGCTACGAAGGCACGAACGATTCGCTCGACGAGCGCGGCATCGGCACGCCGAAGATGATCGCGCTCGGCGGCGGCTACGAGGCGCAACGCTCGCGCGAGGTGATCGTGATCCTGATCACGCCCGTCACGCAGCGCGGCGGCGCCTGACGGAGCCGGCAATGAGCGCGCAGGTGATTCAAATCGGCCGCCAGCGCTTCGTCGGCGGCTTGTTCTGGCAATCGCTGTCGAGGCGCAACGAGCTGCGCGCCGAAGCAGTCGAGCTCGCGAAGAAGCTGAAGTTCGACCTGATGGTGCTGCGGATCGATCGCGGCGGCGCGGCGGCGGGCTATGCGAACACGCGCGACGGCTTCGCGCCCGGGCATCTGTCGCTCGGCGCGATGGTGTCGCGCGCGATCGCGCTCGAGGGCGCGTTCTACAACGGACGCCGGCAGCCCGCGCCGAACTGGCTCGGCGCGTTCGCGCTGCCCGACGGACGCTGGGCGTACTTCGCGGTGCGCGACCACGCGTTCATGCCGAACGGCGACTGGGTCGGTACTCGCGAAGAAGCGTTGGAACGGCTTCATACCGATTACGCGTGGGGCGGCTGGAACGTCGTGATCGGCGAGCTGGAGCTCGAGAAGCAGGGCTTCCAGAATTTTCAGCCGAAGCGGCTCGACGATCTGCTGCCGCGCCGTGGCGGCCGGCCGCGTACCGAGCGCTGGTGGGCGTTGCGGCCCATCGAGCGGCGCTTGTCTCCGCGCGCCGCGCTGGTCGCCGCGGCGGTCGTGTGCGTCGCGGGCGGCGGCGCGTTCGCCTATTGGCATCATCGCGCGAAGGTCGAGGACGAGCAACGCGAGGCGGCGCTCGAACGCGTGCGCGCGGAGCTCGCCGCGCGGCAGGCGAAGAGCGGCCCCGTCGTTCCGCCGTGGGCGGCGCTGCCCGATGCGGTCGGGTTCGCGCGCGCGTGCACGACGCGCTTCGGCCGGCTCGCGCCGGGCGGCTGGCGGCTCGATCGCTACGAATGCACGCCGGACGCTGCGCACTACACGTGGGCGCGCAACGGCTCGAACGTGCGCTACCTGCTCGCCGCGGAGCCCGACGCGATCGTCGACACCGACGGCGAACGCGCGACGCTCGAGGTGCCGCTCGCCGCGCCGACGGCGGGCGACACGCCGCTCGTCGACGATTCGGTTGTCAGGACGCAACTTCTGTCGCGTCTCCAATGGCTCGATGCCGTGGCTAAACTGGACCCGCTGCTTCCCGATCAGGCGGCGCGCGCCCCGCTCGCGAATTTCGCGCAGCAGGCGGCCGCCGCGGTCGGGTGGCGCGCGTACCGGCTGAGCGCGAGCCTCGGCGGCGTCGCGCCGCCCGAGTTCGTGCGCGCGATCGACGTGCCGGGGCTGCGCGTGCAGCGCCTCGCTTACCAGAACAATCAGTGGACTCTCGAAGGAGTGCTCTATGCGAAATAGTCGCGTCCGATGGATGTGCGCACTTGGCCTGGCGGTGCTCGCCGGCGCCGTGCGCGCGGCGGGGCCCGTGTCGTCCGACGACGACGGCGCGACCGCCGCGCGGCTCACGCAGTTGCAAAGCGAGACGGTGCTGCTGCAGGCGCAGCTGAAGAAGCTCGAGACCGAGCAACAGGTAGCCGAGCGATCCGCGCAGCTCGCGCGCGTGCGCGGCGGCGCGCCGGCCGGGCAGTTCGCGGTGACGGCGATCGAAGGCGTCGGCAAGCGCGCGTTCGCGACGCTGCGGATGAACGGGGGCGCCGAATTCGAAGTGCAGCGCGGCGACGCGCTGCCGGACGGTGGACGCGTCGTCGCGATCGAGCCGCGTGCGGTCGTCGTGTCGAATCGCGGGCGCACCACGAGGCTGTCGACGGCGTCGCCGTCGTACGCGGGCAATCCGCCGCTGCCGGCCGACCCGGCCGCGCCGCCGCCGATGCTGCCCGCACTGCCGGCGAGCGGATCATGAGCCACGCCGCGCAACGACCCGACGCGCCGCCCGTACGCGCGGCGCTGCCCGCCAGCGGCGATGCCGCGCCGCCGCGCGGCCCGCGCGCCGTCAGCGAAGCGGGCGACTTCGCCGCGAGCGTCGAGGAACGCAAGTTCGTCTGCCTGCTCGACGACGGGCGTCTCCTGATTGCCGACGGCCACGAGATGAATCCGTTCGTGCTGTCGTATCGCGCGCGGCTTGACCGGATGGGCCGGCCGTACCGGCCGACGCCCGCGACGCTGATGCAGGTGCGCGAGGCGTACCTGCAGAACGCCGCGGGCGGCGGCGAGCGGCTCGATCACACGGTGATGCAGGTGCTCGCGAAGGAGCTGATCGGCCGCGCGTGCCGCGAGCGCGCATCGGACATCCATATCCGCGTGCGCCGCTTCAGCACCGAGGTTTACTTCCGGATCCACAACGAGCTCATGCGCGTGAACGAGCACACGCGCGAGCACGGCGAGCGGCTGCTCGCGACGCTGTACGGCGCGATGACGACCGTGTCGGACAACAGCTACCGGCCGAGCGAACGTCAGGACGCGAGCATCGGCGACCGCGACAAGCTGCCGGACGATCTGTACGGCGTGCGGATCGCGACGACGCCGACCAACGAAGGCAGCCTGATGGTGCTGCGGCTCCTGTACAACGATGCGGGCGACGCGACCGATCTCGCGGCGCTCGGCTTCGCGCCCGAGCACGTCGCGGCGTTCCGTGCGCTGCGCGCACAGCCGCACGGGATGAACATCATCAGCGGCCCGACGGGTTCCGGCAAATCGACGACGCTGCAGCGGATGCTCGCCGCGCAGATCGACGAGTCGCGCGGCAGCCTGCACGTGATCACGGTCGAGGACCCGATCGAATATCCGATCGACGGCGCGGTGCAGACGCCCGTCGCGAACGCGCCGACCGAGGACGCGCGCGCGCTCGCGTTCGCGGCGGCGATCACGAACGCGATGCGGCTCGATCCGGACACGATCATGATCGGCGAGGTCCGCGACCGCGCGTCCGGGCAGACGGCATTGCGCGCGTCGATGACGGGCCACCAGGTGTGGACGACGGTGCACGCGAACAGCGCGCTCGCGATCGCCGACCGCCTGATCGATCTCGGCCTGCACGCGCGGATGGTCACCGATCACACGGTGATCTCCGGGCTCATCAGCCAGCGTCTCGTGAAGCTGCTGTGTCCGCATTGCAAGCTGCGGCTCGTCGATCATCCGGACCGGATCGAGCCGGGCCTGTTCGCGCGGCTGCGGCTTGCGCTCGACAGCCGGATGCACGACGTGTGCATCGCGGGCGACGGCTGCGAGCACTGCCGCACGGTCGGCACGATCGGCCGCACCGTCGTCGCCGAAGTGATCCTGCCCGACGCGCGGCTGTTCGAATACCTGCGCGACGGCGACAAGGTCGGCGCGCTCGAGTACTGGACCGGCACGCGCGGCGGGATGACGGTTGGCGAGCACGCGCTGCGCAAGGTCGCGGCGGGGCTCGTCGATCCGCGCGGCGTCGAGCGCGTCGTCGGCACGCTCGCGCCGGTTGCGGGCGAAGCGCGACAGCAACTGTCGCTCGTCGGATTCAGCTATGGCACTTGAGCTGAATCGCCGCTGGGCGAAGTTCTGCCTGAATGCCGACGAGCGGCTGCGCGTCTATCGGAAGATCGCGAAGATGCTCGGCAACGGGCTGCCGCTCCTCAAGGTGCTGGAGGAACTCGAATGGCGCGCGTCGCGCGAAGGGCGCAAGCCGCGCGAGCCGCTCGCGATCGTGCTGTCCGACTGGCGGCTCGCCGTGCAGAACGGCCGGATGCTGTCGGAGGCGATGGAGGCATGGGTGCCCGCGACCGAGCAGATGATCGTCGCGGCGGGCGAGCAGGCGGGACATATCGAGGACGCGCTCGTGTCGGTCGCCGACATCGTGCAGTCGAGCCGCAAGATCCGCCGCGCGGTCACGGGTGGCGTCGCGTATCCAGTCGGGCTCGTCGTGATGGTGATCGGCTATCTGTACCTGTTCGGCACGCACGTGATCCCGAAGTTCGCGCTGATCGCCGATCCTGCGCACTGGCGCGGCGCCGCGCGCTCGCTGTACCTGATGTCGCTGTTCGTGCAGGGCTGGATGTTCGTCGTCGTCGCGGCGCTCGTTGCGGTGCTCGCCGCGCTCGCGTGGTCGCTGCCGCGCTGGCGCGGGCCGCTGCGCATCTACGCGGATCGCGTGCCGCCTTATTCGATCTACCGGCTCGTCACGGGCAGCAGCTTCCTGATCGCGTTCTCGGCGCTGCAGGCGTCGGGCGTCACGGTCGAGAGGGCGCTGCTCAAAATCGGCACGGTCGCGGAGCCGTGGCTGCGCGAGCGGATCGACGACACGCTGGTCGGCGTGAAGTCGGGCCTCAACGCCGGCGAGGCGCTGCTCAACGCCGGTTATCAGTTTCCGTCGCGCGAGATCGTCGAGGATTTGTGCATCTACGCCGAATACGGCGGGTTCGACGCGGCGCTCAAGATGCTCGCCGACGAATGGCTCGAAGAGGGCGTCGCGCGGATTACCGCGCAGATGCGCGTGCTGAACGGCATCGCGATCGTCGTGCTCGCGATGCTGATCGGCTGGCTCGTGACGGGCTTCTTCGGCATCCAGCAGGAAATCGCCACGATGGCGCGCGCGATGCATTGACGTCGCGCATTTTCACTTCAGGAGAAGACACTATGGAACCACTCGCCAACCCTCCCGCCTATCGACACACACCGGCTTTCTGCCGGAGGCACCGCAAGGAGCGCGGTGCGTCGCTGCTCGAGAGCATCGCGTATCTCGGCGTCGCGGCGATCGTGATCGTCGGCGCGATCGCGCTGCTCGGGTCGGCGTTCTCGAGCGCGAATACGAATCGGCTGACTGAGGATCTGAATGCGATTCAGACGGGCACCAAAAAGCTTTACATGGGGCAGGTGAACAACTACGGCACGGAGTCGATGAACGCGAATTTGAGTGCGGCGAAGGTGTTTCCGGGGACGCTGACGCAGGACGACAAAGGCGGTGTTTCGAATACGTGGGGAGGGACTGTGACCGTGAAGGGTGCGAGCCAGACTTTCACAGTCACTTACACGCAGGTGCCGAGAGAAGTCTGCGTCAACACGTTGACGGCCGGCGGAAACTGGAAATCGGCGAAGATTGGCGAAAATTCCGTCGATTATCCGGTCTCGCCGAGCGCTGCGACGGGCGCTTGCACCGATAGCGCCACCATTGTCTGGACGTCGAACTGACACCACCAGACTCATTCGCCATCGCCCACGTCACTTATGTACGCCCTCGCCGTCGCACTGGCCTTCGCGTCGATCGCCGCTGTCTATGCGACGCTGCAAGGCCCGTCCGCCATTCCCGCGCTGCAGCCGCCGCGCACCGCGCAAGCGCTCGCCGAAAACCTCGCCATCTACCGGCAGGCGACGCTCGACTACGCGCGCGTGCATCCGGGCACGCGCGGCGCGGTGCCGAATATGCGGCTTTCATTTCCGGCGTGGTATCCGGGCGCGAACCCGCTATGGCGCAACTACGTCATGGACGGCACCGTTGTCGCGTATGCGTCGGCGGCGCCGTCCGTCAATATCACGGGCGAAATCACGATGCTCGCCGACGGTTCGCTGTTCGCGGGCGTCGCGTATCGCAATGCGGTCGTGCGCCCTGGCAACGCGAATCCGAACGCGCCGGCGATCGGCGTGCCGCTGCCCGCCGGGTTGAAGATTGCGAACGGCATGCCGGTCTGGATGGGGCAAGCGTACTGATGCATTTCAAGTCTTCCCGCCGCCGCGCGCGCGGCATCGCGCTGATCGAGGTGCTCGGCGCGCTGGCAATCGCTGCAGTGATGCTCGCCGGCATCGCGATGATGATGGATTCGTCGCTGGACGACGTGCGTGCGCAGCAGGTCGCGCAATACCAGGCGCAGGTGACTGCCGCCGCCACGCGGGCGTTGCAGCGCGATTACGATACCTGGCTGCAGCGCGCGAACAAGCAGACGCCCATCGTGATGAAGCTCGCCGATCTGCAGGTGACGAATGATCTGCCTGCAGCGCTTCGGCCAACGAATGCATACGGCCAGAACACGTGCGTACTCGTCAAGCGGAGCGCGCTCGGCACCGGGCTCGACGCGCTGGTCGTGACGACCGGCGGCGAGACGATCGGCGACAAGGAACTCGGGCTCGTCGCCGCGAGTGCGGGGCCGGGTGGCGGCTCGATCAGCAGGGCGTTTCCGAATGAGGCGCGCGGCGCATTCGACGCGTGGCGGATGCCGCTCGGCACGTTTCTCGGCGGCAGCTCGCCAACCTGCGGTCCGAACGGCGCCACGCCGCCGAATGTGGGACACCTCGCGAACGAGATCTTCTTCAACGGCCCGGGCCAGCACATCAACAGCGATTACCTGTACCGCGTTGGCGTCGGCGGCCACCCGGAGGCGAACGCGATGCAGGTGCCGATCTGGCTCACGCACACGTTCACGGACGGCGACCCCGACGCGGCGAACTGCGGAACGGCCGGCAACTTCACGAACGGCAAGCTTGGCGCGGACGCACTCGGCAATCTGCTGAGTTGCAAGAGTGGCGTGTGGCGCGGCGCGGGCGGTCACTGGAAGGATCCTGTCAAAGAGACCAATGATCTGCCCACCGATGCATCGAACGAGAAAGGCGACGTGCGCCTCACGCTCGACAAATTCCGCGCCTATGCGTGGACGGGCGCCGCCTGGCAGGCGCTCGCGGTCGATCAGAACGACAACCTGATCGTGCCTGGCGTCGTCTCCGCGAACCAGTACGAGATCACCGGGCGTGTCGTCGTCAACACGCCGTGCGCGCCCGACAAAAATCGTCCAACTGCCGGCCTCATATCGATGGGCAAGGACGGACAAGTGCTGTCATGCCAGGACGGCAAGTGGCTGCCGCAGTCAGGGATCAAGATCGGTGGCACCGACACGGCATGCGCGATCCTGATGGAGACGCCTGGCGCGAGTGATTTTTCGTGCGGGTTCACCTACCGTGGCGGGTATCCGAATCCGCCGCTCATCACGTACGAACGGGACGGCACGTACACGTACACGATCGACCGGCCGGTGAATCTCGACAACAACGGGCTGATCGCGGTGAGCGCATACATGCACATGAGCTATGCGACCTGCGACCTGAAGGGGCGGGAAGGGCAGATGCGTCTGGTCGTCGAAGTCATCGACCGTCAGGGCGACAAGGTGATCGCGCACAACGAGGCGCAGTCGCCGAAATTGCGCGAAGACGCCGCGACGATCAACGTCACGCTGAACGTGGCCGCCGAGCCGCGCAGCGGATACACGGTCAGGCTTTCGAGCAAATGGGCGACGTACGACGGCTACGCGAAGACGCCGTGGACGTCCTCCTATTGCGGCGGCGGCCAGACCTTCCTCCAGACGCCGCTCGCAACCGGCTGGACCATCAATTCGTTCTATTGAACGGACCTTCGCCGCGCGCGGCCGCCGCCGCGCCCGGATGCGGTTAACTGCACGGGTCTCCCATTCGCGGCGCGCGCCTGTCCGACCGACGGCCGCGCGTCCTCACCGGACGGACCATGAAGGCCAAGATTTCCATTTTGCTGTCCCTGACGTGCTCGCTTGCGAGCCTTTCCGTCGATGCCGCGCCGATCCGCTGGCGCAGCACCGAAATCCAATACGCGGCGGAAGGCAAGGACGTGAAGGACGTGCTGCGCGACCTCTCCGCGAGCCAGAACATCGCGGCGAACGTCGCGCCCGGCGTGAGCGGCGCCGTCAGCGGCAAGATGAAGATGTCGCCGCAGCGCTTCCTCGACACGCTTTCCGCATCGTTCGGCTTCGTCTGGTACTACGACGGCACCGTGCTGTACGTGACGCCCGCGAGCGACATGAAGAGCACGCTCGTCAAGCTCGATCACGCGAACACGGGCGACCTGCGCGACCTGCTCGAGCAGATGAAGGTCGCCGATCCGCGCTATCCGGTCACCTACAACGCGCAGCAACGCACCGCGCTCGTCGCGGGGCCGCCGCGCTACGTCGAGCTCGTGACGAGCGTCGCCGCGCGGCTCGACGAGAATTCCGCGCGCACGGGCGGCACGACGATCCGCGTGTTCTCGCTGAAGCACGCGTGGGCCGCCGACCGCGACGTCAACGTCGACGGCACGACGGTGACGATGCCGGGCGTCGCGTCGCTGCTGAACCGGATGTATCACCCGGGTGACGGCAAGCGCGCGTCGCAGACGACGGTCGGCAAGCCGATCAGCCGCGCCATGCCGATGACGGATCTCGGCGGCGGGCGCGGCGGCGTGCCGCAATTGCCGCCGCTGCCGCCGTACATGCAGGGCGCGCAGTCGGGCGATGGCGCGGGCATGCCGGCCGGCGGCCTCGGCGGTCAGGGCGGCGATCCGCGTCCGAGCGGCATGGTCGCCGCCGCGATCGCAAATCCGGGCGCGGCGCGCGTGTCGGGCGCCGGCTGGCCCGACGCGAGCGGCGGCGCGAACGGCGTACCGGTGGGCTCGAGCGATTCGACCGACCTGCCGGTGATCCAGGCCGATCCGCGCACGAACTCGATTCTCGTGCGTGACGTGCCCGAACACATGGCGCAGTATCCGGACCTGATCGCGCTCCTCGACGTGAAGCCACGCTTGATCGAGATCGAGGCGCGCATCATCCAGATCGACGAAGGCGCGCTCAAGCAGCTCGGCGTCGACTGGCGCGCACACAACAGCCATATCGATCTGCAGACGGGCACGGGACTCACGTCGCAGAACTCGTATGCGAACGGTTCGCTGAATCCCACGTTCGGTTCAATCACGCTGCCCGGCAACGATTCGGTTGGCCTGCCGGCGAGCCCGTTCGGCTTGTCGCTGACGGCCGTGCTCGGAGACGCGGGCCGCTATCTGCTCGCGCGGATCAACGCGCTCGAATCGTCGAACCAGGCACGCACCGACGCGAGCCCGAAAGTCACGACGCTCGACAACGTCGAAGCGGTGATGGACAACAAGAAGCAGTTCTTCGTGCGCGTCGCGGGCTACACGTCGGCCGACCTGTACAGCATCTCGACGGGCGTGTCGCTCCGTGTGCTGCCGATGGTCGTCGAGGAGGGCGGGCGCACGCAGATCAAGCTCGACGTGCGGATCGTCGACGGCGAGCTGTCGCAGCAAACAGTCGACAACATTCCGGTGATCGTGTCGAACGAGATCAACACGCAGGCGTTCATCGAGCAGGGGCAGGCGCTGCTGATCGCCGGCTACAAGGTGGATGCGCGCTCGAGCACGCAATCGGGCATACCGGTGCTGTCGAAGCTGCCGCTCGTCGGCGCGCTGTTCCGCGCGACCGACAGACAGGACGGCCATAGTGAGCGGCTCTTTCTCGTGACGCCGCGTGTGATCGAGCCTTGAACGGGCGGCGGCCGGCTGCTCCGTGTCGATCGGCGAGCGTGCGGGCGGGGTATCGACGCGAATCGCGTCCGCCGGTCGACCCTCAGTGGGAACCCGGCGGGCTGTCGGTCTAACGCTGGTTGCACTCGATCGAGCGCTTGCGAGTGAAACACGTGGCGAATGAGACTTGTCGCTGTAGAACGCCACCGGCTTGCCGTAGCGCTCCAGATATGCCCGCGTCGCCTCGAAGTAGCCGAAGGTCGATTCGGTCTGCGTGAAGTGCAGCATCATCAGCCGGCTCGTCGCGTCGTCGACGTACGCGTCGTCAACTCCAGCCGTTCGACCGCACGCCAAGATGCGACATTACAACTTTGCTCTTACACCTAATTTGGTGATAATACATATTATGTAAAATAATGGATTGCTCAGCGCTCGAGCTTTGGAGCGTCGGAGTGGCCCCAACTACCCAGGACCGCACGACGTGCCAGCTCCATTTAGAAAATTACCGGCACCGTCTGGCGTGTGACGAGCATGCGCTCGATGCTCGCGATCGGCGCTACCATCTTCGGCGCGATGCCGAGCGAGTGATCGCCGGCAATGAATGCGCGGGCGGCCGTCAGGCTGAGCTGCCAGCCCGGCGGTCGCGGACGGGCGCCGTCCTGCGCCTTCAGTTCCGCGAGCTGGTCGGCATACAGGACTTCAGCCGGCGGCCGCTGCAATGCATGCGGTTGAGATGGAGCCATGTCTGCTTCTTCTCTTGTATTCGCGGTCGGGCTCGAATGCCTTCGGATCGCGAATTATATCGCCCCGCAGGAGCTCGGCGACGCCGTGTTCAGGTCGAGAAAATGGCGTGTCGGGAAACGTTTGATTTTATTGAATATTGTTTTTTGGAAGGGGCCGAGCGCCAAACCTTGTCGCGTTTCGGACGAGGCTCGAAATCAGGTGACAGCCATACGTGGCGCAGTGGCCGTGCCGGGCGATCGGCACGCCGTTGTCCGTCATCCACGGATCGCCTGCCTCGATGACATTCGGTGAGACACCGGGATGCTGCGGGCAGGAGACAACGTCACCCTTTCTCGCAACGAAACGGCCATCAAAACGCATCTTCATGAGCCTGTTTCGACCTCTTTCCAGTGATCGACATCGTCCCCGACACGGATCAGACTCCCCATATCAACCTGCTATTTCTCGAGAAGAGTTTTCAAATAATCAACTCGCTGCCTGGTGATCGTGACGAGACAGTCTTTCGTAATCAGGCCGGGACCAGCACCTTGAGATTGTGAAGCCTCGGCTGCAATATAACCATTGCACTGCCTTTCCCTGTAATTAAGCCAAGCCTTCTGCGATTGCTCAAGCTCATTCTTGTACTGCGTGGACGAATATATCTTCTGATAAATCGCATTGAGATCTCTTTTTGATTTAGCCAGGTCGCGCTCGGCACAGGATAAATCGCCATACACATTCCCGCCGCCGATGCACGCCTCAGCAAATGAACTCAGAGACAACAATAACAACATCAAAGGGATGATTCTTTTCATGGCACCCTCCAAGTATTAGTGACCATCTGAATATGGAAGCTTTATGGCCCTTCAACATTCAACCAACACGATAACGAACAGATAAGAGGTGCCGCGCGAGTCAACCTCCTTTCGAGTTCCTTGGAACATCACGCATTGCCGACCATCATCCATTGTATATTTAGAGTCGCTGACACAACCTGGACATGAGGCTGCACACGCCATATCCTCGCGGTATGGCGAGATGCAAAATTAGCAAAGAATTGTGGGTAGCGCTGGAACCGCTGATCCCGGTTTTTACACCGTCGCCCAAAGGCGGTCGACGTCGAACGGTCGATGACCGCGCAGCCTTGAACGGCATCTTGTATGTCCTGCAAACCGGTATCCCATGGGAAAACTTGCCGCAGAAGCTTGGTTTCGGCAGTGGCGTGACATGCTGGCGACGTTTACGAGACTGGCAAGCCGCGGGCGTTTAGGAGCGATTGCATCTGGCGATGCTTCGTCGATTACGTGAACACGACCAGATTGATTGGAGGTGCGCAAGCCTCGATGGCGCCAGTGTCTCCAGTCCCCCGGGGCCAGGAAACCGGCCCCAACCCGACGGACCGGGGAAAGCTTGGTTTGAAACGGCACATCGTCGTAGACGCACGCGGCATCCCTCTGGCTGTTACGGTCACGGGCGCCAACCGACACGATTCGATGGCATTCGAGCCCACGCTTGATGCCATCCCGGCGGTGCCGGGCTTGAGCGACCAGCCCCGCAAACGTCCGGGCAAGTTGCATGCAGACAAGGGCCAAGACTTCGCCTGCTGCCGGCGTTATCTGAAGCAGCGTGGCATCAAGGCCCGTATCGCCCGCCGCTACGTGGAAAGCAGTGAGCGGCTCGGGCGACATCGATGGGTCGTCGAGCGCATGCATGCATGGTTTGCGGGTTTCGGAAAACTTCGTATTTGATTCGAGCGCCGACTCTATATTCAAGTCGCACTTCTCTTCCTGGCCACCGCCGTCATCTGCTCGCGCTTCGTGGATGACTTGCGTTAGCGACTCGTAATTGCCGCTCACGACGCGCCAGACCGCCTCCGGCATTTTTGAATTTCCTTTCCATCAAAAGTTCCAGCTTAAGTTGACAGGATTGGGTATAGTTACGCATCCGCCCCACGTAACGAGATCGCAACATTCCAAATGGGCTCCATCGCTCGCCGCCGGCCGGAAAACAACGGACGAACCTGTTTTTTCGTCTTCCAGAATAACTAAATTCTTCCGATTATCGAGGGACTATGGATTTGCTGGCGGCCATGCGAATATTCGTGCGGGTTGTCGAGCGTGGCAATTTATCGAGGGCCGCGAAAGATCTCGGCCTGGGCCAACCTACCGTTAGCGATCGCGTCGATCGACTCGAACGGTTTCTCGGCGTCAAATTGCTGCTCCGGAACACGCGTGCGGTGTCGTGCACCGATGAAGGCATTCTGTTCTATCAGCGAAGCAAGATCGTGCTCGACGCGGCCGACGAGGCGCGGGCCGTCGTCACGCTCGGCAACAAGATCGTGCGTGGACGCATTCGCATTGCCGCGCCACATGGGTTGGGCGAAGTCGTGCTGCCGGAAATCCTCACGGTAATCCGCGAACATAATCCGCAACTCTATATCGATCTCGTCCTGAATGACGAAATCACCGACCCCGTCACCGAGGGCGTCGATATTTCATTGCGGCTCGGCCAGATCGGCGATGGCAATTTCGTCGCGCGTCGATTGGGTTACGTACGACGCGTATTGGTCGCGTCGCCGCTTTATATTGAAAAGCACGGGCTGCCGGAGGAACCGACCGACATCGTCGGGCACCCATTCATTCGCGTCACGGGGCTCTTCAACGACGGCCAGCTTCGCCTGATGAGCCCGTCGAAATCGGTGCGGCCGACGCCGATCAACGTGGTCATCAGCACCAGCCACTGGCGGCCGGTCTACGAGCTACTGCTGAACGGCGCGGGTATCGGCGTCCTTCAGGAACACGTCTGCATCGACGCCCTGGAATCCGGCCGGCTCGTCAGGCTGCTGCCGGATTACACGGTACCGGGATTCGACCTGCATGCGCTGCTGCCGGTCACGCGGCCCGTTCCTTCGAAGACACAGGTCGTAGTGAAGATCATCGAGGAGTATCTGCCAAAGGCGATGGCGCGGGCTGCGGACGGCGCGCTCGACATGTAGCGCGCCGCCGCGCCGGATCGATCGGCGGCACATCGCGCGCGGCTGGCAGGCGACGGCACCGACCGCGAATCCGCCGGGCGGATGCCGCAGCAAGGACGGTCAGAAAAGCTGACGACATCAAACGGTGCGAGAGCCGATCAAGCCGATGCCGGATGCGCGCCCGAGACGGTGACGATCGACAAAACAAATCCTCATCCGTACATCAACGTCCGCATATTTCACCTTTTCCGCGCGCGGAAACGGGAGCGGGTCGGGTGGCCGCAAGCAGCGCGGCGCCGATGGCCATGATGGCCACCATCAACAGCAGGCACGCGCGGAAGCTCCCGGTCGACGTCCGCAGCCAGCCGATTGCCGCAGGACTGAAAAAGCCGCCCAACACGCCGATCGTATTGATCAGCGCGATACCGCCCGCGGCGGCGGGTCCTTTCAGATAGGCGGATGGAATGGTCCAGAATACCGTGTAGGCCATCCACATTGCGGTCGTCGCCACCGTGATGCAAATCAGCGAAACATCGAGCCTGTCGCTCGACACGGCCGTAGCGGCGAGCGAAATCGCGCTAACCAGCGCCGGAATCGCGCTGTGCCAGCGCCGCTCGTTGCGGCGATCGGAACTACGGCCGGCGACGATCATGCCGACGGTCGCGGCAACGAACGGAATCGACGAATAGAGGCCGATCTTCATCGGATCGGTGACGCCGCTGGCCTCCAGCAGGCCGGGCAGCCAGAAATTGATCAGGTAGATGCCGCAAATGACGCAGAAATAGGCGGCGCTCATCAAATAGACGTAGCGGTCCTTCACGACTTCCGCGAAACCGTGCCGCTCCGCATGTTGAGGCTTCGCGGCCATGTCGACGAGTTCCTGCCGTTCCTCGGGTGACAGCCACGATGCCGTCTCGGGGCGATCGGCAAGCAGCACGCGGGCCATGATGCCGAGCGCGACGCACGGCAGCCCTTCGATCAGGTACATCCACTGCCAGCCGGACAGGCCGCCCAAGCCTGCGAAGGTCGTCATGATCCACATCGACAGCGGGCCGCCGAGCACGCCCGCGAGGGGGCCGCCGATCATCACCGCGGCGATGGCTTTCGCACGGCGGGATTCGGGATACCAGCAGGTCAGATAGAAGAGGATGCCCGGCGTGAATCCGGCCTCGAAGACGCCCAGGAGAAAGCGCAGCACATAGAACGTCGTCGCATCGCGCGTCGCGACCATGGCTGTGGACGTCAGGCCCCACAGCACCAGGATCCTGCTGATGGCCTTGCGCGCGCCGGTTTTCGGCAGCAGCAGGTTGGACGGCACCTCGAAGAGCGCGTATCCGATGAAGAATATGCCGGCGGCCAGGCCGTACTGCGCATCGGTCAAGCCGATGTCGGACTGCATTTGCTGCCGCGCGAAACCAACATTGAGCCGGTCAAGGCATGCAAACAAATAACAGATGAGCAGAAAGGAAAGCAGGCGGCGGTCGAGCCGGCGATACAGCGCCGACGTGCGATCGCCATTCTGGATCGAGACGACAGTGGACATGCCAGTCCATATGAACGCGTCCCGTTTGCAACAGTTTTCATGTGTTTCGACAGGCAGGACGGGTCGCAGCGCTCCATATCGCCCGTTGTTCTCCTGGTGCAGGCATTCAGGATTGGCGAACCCCGGTCCTGCCTGGCTTGTCACCACACTCGATTACTGCGCAACCTTTCTACGTTCACCCTGTATTGAACGTTGATCTTCTCGCTCGCGTGTGCCGTTCTGGCCGGTTTCACGCTAACGAAGCCTTTTCGGTACAACCTGTCGTGAGCCGGGCGCCTTCGCATGAGTCAACACCGCTCGCGCGCCGTGAATCCGGTATTCGATCCCCGCAATCCGCTCTCCCCGGCCGACCGTGGCACAGCGCCCGGCATCGGACCGGGCGCAGTGAGAGCGCGGTTTGTCAGGCGACTTCGGACAATTCGGGCGCCTCCTCCTCCTGGTATTGCCTGACGCGCGCGCGGAACGTGTCCGAAAGCGGCACCGTCGATTCCGTCACGTAGTCGTAAGCGACGTGCGTCGACGCGCCTCGCGCGATCACGGCGTCGGCGTCGTCCGCGAGCGTGATCAGGTATTCGAGGTCGAAGCTCTTCGTGCCGAGGCGCGTGATTCGCGCGCTCAATTCGAGCGACTCCCCCCATTTCGCAGAACGGACGTATTCGCACGACGTCTTCAGCATGATCTGGGGAATGCCCTGATCGAGCGGCACCTCCAGCAGTTCATGCGCGTAAGCCATGTATGCATTCAGCATGTACACGTAATACATCGTCGCGCTGACGTGGCCGGCGGGATCCTGGTCGCGATACGTGACGTCGAATTTCTGTGTGAAGGCTCGGGTCATCTTGGCACCTGTGGGTTGAGGTTGCACCCGCCGGACTGCCCGGCGGATCGGGTCAAGCAAAGGTTGAATGCCCGATGGCATCCGCGCATCGCGCGAAAGCTTGCGGCGCGATGCGGGACGGGCCGGGGCATGCGTGTTACGACAGCACGCACTGGTCGAGGTAAGGTTTCCCGCCATGCGCGTGCACGATCGAGCCACCGCGCATCTCGACGATCGGCAACTCGGCGAGGGCATTGACGACGTGCGCCATCGTCGGCAGGTCCGACCAGCTCGCGACGTTGAAGCGCACGCGCGCATCTCCGACGTGCCGCCGGTCGACCGTGACGTACGGGTCGTGAAGCGGCGTCAGCGTGACCTGGCACAGCTCGGTCTCGCCCCAGTCGCCGGTGCGCGGCGTGTACTTCAGCATCAAGGTACCGTCGGACCGGGCCGGCGGCGTGTCGGCGACCGGCTCCCGCAATCCCGTCACGCCGAGCTCGAGAAAGCGAAAGCCCATCCAGCTCGCTTCGCAATGCTGTTCGCCGTTGAACTGCCGCGGCGCCGCGACGTCCGCATAGAGCTTCGGATGACCGATTTCGTCGCGGCCGGTGATGATCGGATCCGCGAGGTTTTCCCATACCGCCGCGAGAAACTTTCCGGCAGCGCGGTCGCGCGTCCCCGCAAAGATCGCGGGCCAGCTCACGTGAACCATCGTGTAGCCGCGTCCGGCGAGCCAGTCGATGCCGGTCAGGTAGTGGAACTCGACGGTCACGACGGGCTCGCCGTCGAGCGTGAAACGTTCCGGAAGATGCCGTTCCAGCCGGGCGGCGTCGGTGAGAAACGACGCGGATACCGTCATGCGCGTCGGATTGCGGTGCGGGTCGACTGCGAGCGCGTTCGGCACCTGCCGGGGGCCCGGTGCCGGTCCGAAGTGAGTGGGCATTCGATAGATGCGCCCCTTCTCGAACGTGTAAGCCAACGAACACCTCCTTCGTCTGTACGCGGGCCGGCCGTCGTGTGCGGCCGGCCCGCGCGTCGCGTTACCGATGGGATGCCAGACCCGCGCCGGCATAGATGATTTGCAGCTCCCCCTGGATCTCGCGCATGAGATTGCCCGAACTCGCGTTCTGCGGAAGGTTCTGCAGGCGGAACAGCACGAACGGCTCGGTGCCCGACGGGTTGCCGATGGCGTGATAACCCCAGGCGGGCACGAACACCGTGTCGCCCGGCTCGAGTCGCTCGCACGTCTGGTCTTCGCCGAACGCCATTTCTCCGGAGCCCGAATGAACGATGTACAGATGCCAGAATGAATGGCGATGCCGCTCCGTCATCTCGCCGGGCTTCAGTACCTGGATGACGAGCGACAGATCGGGGGCGACTGTCCCGTGCTCGTCGACTCTGCCGCCGGACAGCGCAAGCGTGCCCTGCGGGTTATGCGGGCGACTGCGCGTCATTGACTCGATCGACTGCCACTTCCAGACCACCGGGTCGGCCGGGGGTTTCGACGTCAGTTCGAGATATTCCGAAAACGAGAGAATGTCGCCTTCGATCGTCTGCATGGTTACTCCTTGTTGTACGCAGGGTGGGATGAACAGGTATCCGGATGGGCATCGCGGAACGCCGCGAGCTGCATGCATGCGTCATAAATGCGCGATACGGTCGGATACGGCGCGATATCGATGTTGACGTTGCGGGCCGAGACGATTTGCGGCACCAGTGCGAGGTCCGCGAGCGACGGGCGATCGCCGTGACAGAACCGGCCTGTCTCGGCGCTGCCGGCGAGCATCGTCTCGAGCGCGCCCAGGCTCGTGGTGATCCAGTGCTGCTTCCAGCGGAGCACCACGCCGTCGTCGCAGCCGGTCGCCTCTTTCAGGTACTGGGCGACACGCATGGCCGTGATCGGGTGAGTGTCCGCCGCGACCGTCTGGAACAGCGCGCGCACGCGCGCGCGTTCCTGCGTGCCGGCAGGCAGCAGCGGCGGGTCCGGATATTCGTCGTCGAGATACTCGACGATCGCCGACGACTGGGTCAGCACGCGGTCGCCGATCCGCAGCGCGGGCAGCAGGCCTTGCGGATTGATCGACAGATACGGGTCGGCGCGGTGGGCGCGCGCATCGAGATCCTGAACGACCGCCGTGTAGGCGACGCCCTTCAGATTGAGCGCGATACGCACCCGGAACGATGCCGACGAGCGGTGGAAATCGTGTAGGGTCAGCATGTTCAGTTACCCTCCAGCGCCGCTGTCAAGGCGGCTTCGGGTGCGGCTGCGAGCGAATCGCGCGCCGCGGTGGTGTCGTCGCCCGGCACGCCGATGCGGGCCGGGCCGGTGGCCTGTTCGGCCGCGATCATGTCGAGCAGTTCGAGCACGCAGCGCTCGGCGTCGCGCGTCTGTCGCGACGCGATGCCCGGACGCGGCAGCGCATGCGTGTAGAAGTGCGCGCCTTCGATGGGAAAGCCGATGGCCCAGAGGCGCGACTGCGCTTCGCCGTCGCGGCCGAGCGGATGCATACCCGTATCGACGTCGAGTCCGCCCGGGTGGTAGTCGCCGTTCCGGTACGGGCGGACGATGCCGCGGCCGAGCAGCGCGGTCGAGAGCGGCGAACCGTCGGTGGCCGGCGAATACGGATCGAGCCGTGCGACGACGAGCACGTCCGCGTAGCGGCGCTCCACCCGCTCGCCGTATTGCGCCTCGATGCGGAAATGCGCGCACGTCTCGTCGGCGACAAGCCGCGCGCCGGGGCCGCCGGCGATGTCGAGCAAGCCGGCGCGGTGCAGCGCGAGGTGCTCGCGATTGCGCCGCAGCGGCGGGCCGAACGACACGCGGTTGGTGATGGCGTTGAATTCGTCGACGAAGTAGCGATGCGAATCGGGCGTCAGCCCGCCGTATTCGACGGCCGCGCGCAACGCTTCGCGCGTATCGCGCAGCACGTCGGTCGCCGCCTTGACCGGGCTCGTCAGGTTGCCGAGCAGCGCGTGATGCAGGTCGTCGCGCATGAGCGCGAAAAAGAACGTACGGAACGCGTCGAAGGATTCGAACGTCCTGCCCTCGAGCGGCCACAGAATCTGGCCGATCGCGTGCAGCTCATCCGGGCGCGGCTCGAACCCGTCGGCATCGACGTTGCCGCCTTGCAGCACGAGCCGGTATGCGTAAGCCATTTCCTTGATAATCAGCGGCAGCACGTCAACGCGGAAATCGATCCGGCTGTTGCCCGTCGTGTCCAGCGCGGCCGCACGCAATGCCGCCACCGCGTCCGGCGTGAAAAAGCGCGGGCGGTGGCGCCCCGTCAGCCCCTTCTGGTTGATCCCGCGCGCGGCGAACGGCAGGCAGTTGCGGGAAAACAGCAGGATCTGCGGTTCTAGCCCGGACTTCTGGTATTCGAGTTCGCCGTCGCGTTCGACGTAGCGTCCGCCACGACCGATCGTCAGCGCGGACACGACATCGTGTGCGGTCAGGCCGAACCCCTGTATGGCGACGGTCGCGGTGGGGGCGATATCGTTCAGCGTCTCGATCGGGTATGGCGACGGCACGTATGCGAGCTGCGCGTTGTTGGCCTGATGCCGCTCCGCGAACTGCGCGAGTCGCTGGTCGCTCTCGGTGGGCCGGCGCGTGCCGTGGCCCGTCGTCAGGAACACGTAGTGCGCAAAGGCCGACGCGCCGTTGTCGACGTGCACTTCGTAGCCACGCTTGGTCGGCACGAGATCGACCACGCGGGCGCGGCGATGCGTCACCGCGACGCTGCGCGGCAGCGCTGCGACGATCCGTGCATAAACCCAGGACAGGTATTCGCCGAGCAGGCTGCGCGGCAGATGGTCGGCATCGTCGAGCGGGCGGCCCGCATCGACCGACGTCTTCCGGAACGCGCCGTCGACGTAGCGATATCCGCTGTCATGCGCCCATTCGACGAGCGACGGCGCGCCGTGCCGGCCCAGCTCGCTCGACGGCGCGAACATCGTCACTTGCGACGCGACGGTGTTGATCATCAAGTGATCCGGCTGGCGCGACGGATGAGCGCCCTGCCCGCATTCGCCTGCGTCGAACACCGTGATGTCAAGCGCGACGCCGGCCGGGATATTGCGCGCGTGCTCGACGAGGCGCTCGAGCACGGTGACGCCGCGCGGCCCCAAGCCAATGATCGCAATCGAAATCGTGTTCGTCATTGTGTTTCTCCCGTTTCGAGTTGAACGTCGGCCGATGCTGTCGCCGGGTTCGATGCCGCCACGCGCGACGCATCGGCGGCGAGGTGCGCGTCGCTCAAGGGCGGCGCGTGCAGCGCCACGATGTCCGGATGCCCGTTCCAGCGCGGAAAGCGCTGGCGCACCGCCGGATCGTGGCCGGGAATGATGTGGTCGGGGCCGTCCGCCAGCGCTTCGATCGCCGCATGCCCGTCGAGCATGCGCGCGACGTTGAAGACGATCGGGAACGGGCGCTTCGAGCGGATGTGGTCCCAGTAGTGCGCGGCGTCGCTGGCCAGCACGACATGGCCTCGAGCCGTGCGCACCCGCACCACCTGCAGGCCGGCCGTGTGGCCGCCGATCAGATGCGTGTGGATGCCGGATGCCACCGCGTGATCGCCGTCGGCGAATCGCACGCGGCCCGCGTGCAGCCGTTCGATCGCCGCGCACACGTCATGCGCCTCGAACGGCTTGCGAATCGCTTCGTGACACATGCAGCGCCCGGTGCAGTACGCCATCTCCGCATCCTGGATATGCAGCGTCGCACCGGGAAACGCGCGGATGTTCCCCGCGTGGTCATAGTGCATGTGCGTGATGATCACGTCGTCCACGTCTGCCGCATCGATGCCGAGCTCGCCCAGCAGCGCCACCGGCGAATGCAGATAGCGGCGCTTGCGCCGGGCGGCCGTCGGCGCGTCGAACCCTGTGTCGACCAGCACAGTGCGGCCCATGCCGCGAATCACCCACACATAGAAGTCGAGCGGCATGGAGATGTCGTCGTGCGGATCGTCGCCGAGATAGTTCTCGCCGCTGCGCCGATCGTCGTGCGTCGCGTAACGCAGCGCAAAGACTTCGTACTCAGCGCTTTCCTGATCGAGAAGGCCGCTCATTCCACTGCCTCCAGCAAATCGGGGCGCACAGCGTCGTGATGGGCCACGGCGATGGTCCGGCCCGATCCGCCAGCGCCATGCTCCATCGCCGCCAGTTCGTCCTGGAAGAAGAAGGTTTTTTCGCCGAATGCGGGGACGAGCTCGTCGAACCAGGTCGCTTTCGGATCGAACTTCGCATAGAACGGCCGGCGCACCCATTCGGGGTTACGGGCCTGCAGCAGTTGCAGCGCGAACACCTTCTCGCCGGCCAGCTCGACGATGCCGTCGACCATCACCTTGCCCGGGAACGCGCTCATCGATGGACCGCGCACGGTGCGGGCGAGGCCCGATACCGAGCGGTAGGCGGCCTGGAAAATCTCGTAGGCGCGTGCGAGCGGCAGCTTGAAATAGTCGCTCGGCCCGGTGTCGCGTTCGACGAACATGTAGTACGGGATCGCTCCGAGCCGCACGCCCGTCGTCCACAGCTCGGCCCAGGCGGCCGGGTCCTCGTTGATGTGCCGGATCAGCGGCGCTTGGATACGCACGCTCGCGCCGGTGCCGATGATGCGCCGCATGGCCCGCTGCGCGATCGGATGCTGCAGTTCGCGCGGATGGTTGTAATGGCCCATGATCGCGAGATTGCGCCCGGACGCCACCACCTTCTCGAACACGCGCAGCAGGTCGTCCGAGTCCTTGTCGCTCACGAAGCGCTGCGGCCAATAGGCGACCGACTTCGTGCCGATCCGGATGTTCTGCAGATGGTCGAACTCCGGCGCGAGCAGCGGCTCGAGGTATTCGCCGAGCGCGCGGGCGCTCATCACGAGCGGATCGCCGCCCGTCACGAGAATGTCGGTGACTTCCGGATGACGCCGCAGATAGGCGGTGAGCTCCTGCGACGAACGAGCGTCGAACTTGAGCTCGTCCATGCCGACGAACTGCGGCCAGCGGAAGCAGAACGTGCAATATGCGTGGCAGGATTGCCCGGCACTCGGAAAGAACAGCACCGTCTCGCGATACTTGTGCTGCAGACCGCTTAACGGCACGCCGTCGAGATAGGGCACGTTGTGGGTCAGCTGCCCGGCGGGGTGCGGGTTCATCCGCAGGCGGATCCGGCGGACGACGGCTTCGATGCGCGCTTCGTCGGCACCTTCCTGGATGAGATCGCGGATCGCCACATACTCGTCGTCCTTCAACATGTCGCGATGCGGGAACGTGAGCCGGTAGATCGGGTCGTCGGGAACCTTGTCCCAGTCGATCAGCTCGTTCAGCACATAGGGATTGACTCGAAACGGCAGCACGCGCGAAACGACGTCGACGGCTTCCTGAAGCTCGCCCGGCAACAGTTGCCATTGCGGCGATTGGGAAACAGTGTGCCTCGTATACGGCTTGAACTTCCACATCTGATCCTGACTCATGACGGCCCTCTCCAGCAGATTAGATTTATGAATGTGACGACATCTGATTCAACTTCCTGGTGATAAAGGTGATGCGTTAAGTACAGCGAAACGAATAATGCAAATCGAAATCGATGGAACGGCGTGTTGCATTGCCGTTCGCCGCCGGTGCTCAGGACACGGCGCTTACATCGAGCGGCGCGCTGGTCTTCGCCTTGATCTCGCCGGCGCTCACGCCGTCGGCGAGCTCGAGGACCTTCAGGCCGGCCGGCGTCACTTCGATCACGCCGAGATCGGTGATGATCAGATCGACCACGCCGACACCCGTCAGCGGCAGGTTGCATTCGTCGAGAATCTTGTGCTGGTCGCCCTTCGCGACGTGCTCCATCAGCACGACGACGCGCTTCACGCCGGCGACGAGGTCCATCGCGCCGCCCATCCCCTTGATCATCTTGCCGGGGATCATCCAGTTCGCGAGGTCGCCCTGCTTGCTGACCTGCATCGCACCGAGGATCGCGAGGTTGATGTGGCCGCCGCGGATCATTGCGAACGAGTCGGCCGACGAGAAGATCGACGAGCCCGGCAGCGTCGTGACGGTCTGCTTGCCGGCGTTGATGAGATCGGCGTCGACCTCGTCTTCGGTCGGCGACGGGCCGATGCCGAGCAGGCCGTTCTCCGACTGCAGCCACACCTCGACGCCTTCCGGCACGTGGTTCGCGACGAGCGTCGGCAGGCCGATGCCGAGGTTCACGTAGAAGCCGTCCTGCAGTTCCTTCGCCGCGCGCGCGGCCATCTGGTCACGATTCCAGGCCATGTCAGTCTCCTTTCGCGCGTACGACGCGTTGTTCGATGCGTTTTTCGGGCGTCGCGTTCAGCACGATGCGCTGCACGAAAATCCCCGGCGTATGGACCTGGTCCGGATCGAGTGCGCCGTTCTCGACGATCTCCTCGACTTCCACCACGGTGATCTTGCCGGCCATCGCGCACATCGGGTTGAAGTTGCGCGCGGTGCGGCGATAGATCAGGTTGCCGGACTTGTCGGCCTTCCAGGCCTTCACGAGCGCGACGTCGGCCGTCAGCGACGGCTCGAGCACGTAGTGGCGATCGCCGAACTGGCGCGTTTCCTTGCCTTCCGCAATCACGGTGCCGTAGCCGGTATTCGTGAAGAACGCGGGGATGCCCGCGCCGCCCGCGCGCAGCTTTTCGGCGAGCGTGCCTTGCGGCGTGAATTCGAGCTCGAGTTCGCCGGCCAGGTACTGGCGCTCGAACTCCTTGTTCTCGCCGACATACGACGAGATCATCTTCTTGATCTGGCGCGTTTCCAGCAGCAGGCCGAGACCGAAGCCGTCGACACCCGCGTTGTTGCTGATGCAGGTGATGCCCTTGACGCCCGAATCGCGCAACGCGCCGATCAGCGCCTCGGGAATCCCGCACAGGCCGAAGCCGCCGATCGCGAAGGTCTGGCCGTCGCGCACGATGTCCCGGAGCGCTGAAGCAGCGCTCGAATGAATTTTACTCATACGTAATCCTTATTGAGATTCGCGCCCTTCGGACGCGAATCGCCGGTGCAGGAAACCGATTCAGCGGGGGGATGTCGCGGGGTCAGACTTCGGCCACGCTTTCGGGAAGAGAATGATCTTCAGTTTCACTGTTGAACAGGAATCCTTCGTAATCGCGTTCGATGATGCCTTCGCATACGGCGATGTAGGAATCGAATCCCTCGAGATCGAGCAGGACGGCACGCGGCTTGCCGGGCACGTTTGCGCCGACGTACCAGGAGTTGCTCTGATGGATCAGCGTCTTCTCCGCGATCGCCTGGATGCGTGCCGTCCACGCTTCCTGCGCTGCGCGAGTCGGCTCGACGGTAGCCGCATCGTGATGCGCGGCGCGCTCGATCAGCTTCATCACGAGTTCGACCTGGTGCTCGTCGCACGGCACCGCGCTGCTCAGCGAGGCGGTGCTGCCGGGACCCGCGATGTTGAAGAGATTGGGGAACGCCGCGCTCATGAGCCCCAGATACGTCTGCGGGCCGTTCTTCCACGCTGTGCGCAGCGATTCGCCGTGACGCCCGCGAATGTCCACGTTCAGCAGCGCGCCCGTCACCGCATCGAAGCCGGTTGCGAATACGATCATGTCGAGTTCGATCTCGCGGCCGTCCGCGACGATGCCGTTGCGGGTGATCGACTCGATCGGCGTTTCCTTCAGGTCGATCAGCGACACGTTGTCGCGATTGAAGGTTTCGAAATAGCCGCTGTCGGCGCACAGGCGCTTCGTCAGGATCGGATGGCCGCTCGGCGTGAGCTTGTCGGCCAGCACGGGATCGTCGATCTTCTCCCGGATCTTCGCGCGGACGAACGCCGTGAGCGTGTCGTTCGCCTCCTTGTTCGTCAGCAGATCGTTGTACGACGTGTAGAAGCACAGCCCGCCGGCGGCCCAGCGCGCTTCGTATTCGCGCAGGCGTTCGTCCGGCGTGACGGACAGCGCGGAAATCCGCAGCGGTTGACGCGGTTCGCCGCCGACACAGACGAAGCCACCGGGCGATTGCCATTCCATGCGGCGCAGTTCCGCGTAGTTCGCCTTCATTTTCTGCTCGTATTCCGCGTCCATTGGATGGTTGCGCAGCGGGATGCTGTAGTTCGGCGTGCGCTGGAACACGGTGACGTGCGCGGCCGATTGCGCGGCAACCGGGATGAACTGAATCGCCGACGAGCCGGTGCCGATCACCCCGATGCGCTTGCCGGCAAGGTCGACCGTGCCGGTCGGCCAGCGCGACGTGAAGTAGGTTTCTCCGGCGAAGCTGCCGTATCCGGGGACGTCCGGCACCTTCGGTGCGGACAGGCAGCCGGTCGCCATCACGCAGTAGCGGGCGTGAAGTCGTTCGCCGGCGTGAGTGACGAGCGTCCAGCGGGCGTGCGATTCGTCGAACGTCACGGCATCGATCCGCGTGCCGAGCTGGATGTGTTCATAGAGCCCGAAGCGGTGCGCGACGTGATCGAAATAGCGCAGCAGTTCGGGCTGCGATGCATAGCGTTCCGTCCAGCGCCATTCCTGTTCGAGTTCGCGCGAGAACGAGTACGAATACTCGAAGCTCTCGATGTCGACGCGTGCGCCGGGATAGCGATTCCAGAACCAGGTACCGCCGATGCCGTCCGCCGCGTCGACGAGCCGTACGGACAGACCGGCTTCCTTGGCCCGATGCAGCATGTACAGGCCGGCTACGCCGGCGCCGACGATGACCATATCGAATGCGGCTTCCTCGTCTCTTGATACGATATTCACCATGTCAGTCCTTCAATATGAACGTGTTGCTGGATTGATCGGGTACTTCCGTTTCGATACAGGGAGAGCATGCGCCGGCCTGGAATCCGGCTGGCGCCCGGGCGGCATCGCGGCAGCGATGCGCGCGCCGGGAGAAGACACATCAGTCGTAGGCGCGCGAGCCGACGGACACGGTCGGCGCGGACCACTTTCGGCCATACGCCAGCATCATCACGAAGCTGAGGACGAAACTCAGGCCGCCGACCATCAGCAGGCCGAGTTCGCCGAGCACGGGCAACAGGTTGGTGAGAAAGCCCGTCACGACCCAGGCGATCGCCATCACGGAGCCGGCGACGCCGAGCGCCCAGCCCTGGCGGTCCTCGGTCACCGCGTCCGAATACGCGGTGTACATGGTGGTGTATGCAACCATGTCGAAGCAGCCGACCACCATGCCGAGCACCCAGAGCGTGTTTTCGTGCGGAAACAGCGCCGACAGCACTTGCCCGATGCCCGCGATCAGCAGGCCCGTCTTCGCGATGTCGACCACGTTCCAGATTTTCAGCATCAGCCGCACGATCACCATCAGCCCGAACACGAAGGACAGGCCGATCAGGCCGCTGAACAGGCCGAGCTGCGAGCTCGTGTACTGGAATTTCGTCTGCAGCACCAGCATGATCGTCTGCAGATACAGCCCGTAGCCGACCTGCATCAGGAAGAACACGATCGACAGGAACGCGATGCGGCGGTGCGTGCCGGCCTGGTAGATGATCCGCAGCGGCATCAGCAGGTCCACACGCGTGTTGCCGGTCGGCGCGACCGCGTTGCGATATGACCAGAACGTCCAGAGCCCGCAGACGACCGACAGCACGGCGACCAGCAGGAACGGCGTGCCGTAGTTGAAGAACGGTGCGATCGTGCGGTCCGACGTGACGCCGCCGAGTACGGGGCCGACGATGACGCCCGCGCTGAACGCGATCGACATGATGCTCATGTTGTACGCCTTGGTTTCCGGCGTGCTCATGTCCGTGATTGCGGCCTGCGCGATTCCTTGGCAACCGGCCATCAGGCCGCTCAGGCCGCGTCCGACCAGCAACAGCGCGATACTCGGCAGCAGCGCGCCGAGCGCCATCAGGAGGTAGCTGAGAGCAAGGCCGAAAACGCACAGCAGCATGATCTTTCGCCGGCCGTAGCCGTCGGACAGCTCACCCATCAGCGAGGAGCCGAAGAACATGCAGAACGGATAGACGCCGTACCCGAGCCCCAGGTAGAAATTGCGGAGTTGCGGACTCGTATCGGCCCCGATGATGCCGGATTGGGGATCGGAGAAGATCGCCGCCATGATCGGGTACACGAGCCCGAACCCCATCGCATCGATCGCAATGGCGAGCAGGCATGGACCCAGCAGTTTGATATTGAGTTTGGACATGTATGGCCTCGGTAGTAACGTGACAGCTACAGTAGTCGAAGGCCGGTTTTGCGAGTAGAGACGTATCTGCAATAGAAATTATCGTAGTTACTGATAACCGATGGCTTCCTTTCGGAAATGTAAGAAATGGCTGATGGTGGCGGGTTTGCGGCCCGGCCGGGCGTTGGTACACGGACGGAAATTTAATAGGACGACGTAATAGACGGACAGATCGACGAAGACTTTCCTGGGCTCTGTCGCAATAGGGACGGTCGGCGATGCGGGGTGCCGGGAAGCTTATTGACGACTACGCGACGGTGCCTGCCGTCCTGACGCCGTTCGAATCCGCGTCCTACTCCGTAGGTGCCATTAAGCCGCCCCATCCCTGGCGCCATTACGCCGCCCATCGACACGCCGAGTCGGCAATGCGGCGAGCCCGCGTACCGCCGCCGCGTTGTCGGCGCCATCCTCGCCGGAGCCGGTGATCTCGTCCAGCGCCCGGTTGTTGGTGTACGGCCCGAACACACCGATCGACACCATCACGATCAGCATGCTGCCGCCGATCAGCACGAACACCGCGGACACCCCGGCGCGTTCGAGCAGCAGTGCAACGACGAAACTGCTCGCGATTCCCGTCAGGCGGCCGATCGAATGCACGAAGCCGAGCGCGCGCCCGCGGATTTCGGTCGGAAACACTTCCGACTGGTACGCGGTGCCGTTGCTCGCGAGCACCGTGTTGGACAGCGTGACGAGCAGGCCGAACGCGATCACGAACGGCGCCTGCGCTGACATCGCGAACGCGGTGCCGAACAGCGCGACGCCGAACGCCGACGCGACGATCAGCCACTTGCGCTCGATCCGGTCGGCAAGCAGGCCGGCGACGAACGGCGACACCGGATACGCGAACGCGATCACGAACGCATACCAGAGGCTCTTCGTGACGGTCGCGCCCTGCGCGGCGAGCAGCGTCGGCAGCCACTGGCTGAAACCGAAGAAGCCGATGCTCAGGAATGCATTGAACACGATCAGCATCGCCGTGCGGCCGCGATGCCGCGCATCCCACATCGACGGCGCGCGCCGCGTGGCCGGCGTTGCGACTGAGGCTGGCATCCGGACCGCGGGCAGCGGCCGGCCGGACTCCCGCTCGACCGCCTGCTCGAGCCGCTGCAGCACGGCTTCGGCCTCGGCCTCGCGGCCGGTGCGGGCGAGCCAGCGCGGCGACTCCGGCAGCCGCGACTGCAGCCACCAGACGACGACCGCGCCGCTGCCGCCGAGCAGCACGACCCAGCGCCACCCGGACATGCCCAGCGGATCGTGCGGCACCCACAGCCACGACACCAGCGCGAGCACGGGCATCGCGAGATAGCCGACCGCGAAGCACAGCGCGAACGCGCGACCGCGCACCGCTTTCGGCACCAGCTCGGTCAGGAACGCGCCGATCGTGATCAGCTCCGCGCCGATGCCGCAGCCCGCGATGAAGCGGCACACGAGAATGCCGAGCGCATGCGTCTGCACGCACATCGCAAGGCTCCCCGCCGTGTAGAGCAGCAGCGCGCCGGTGAACAGCACGCGCCGCCCGAAGCTGTCCGCGAGCCGCGACACGAACATCTCGCCGACAAACAGCCCGGCGAACGTCGCCGCGCCGAGCGCGCCCTGGTCCGACATGCCGAGCACGCCGTGCGAGCCCGCGTGAAAGATGCCGTCGCGAATCAGCCCCGGCGGCAGGTAGGTCATCTGGAACAGGTCGTAGACCTCAAAAAACCCGCCGACGCTCAGGAACAGCACGAGCGTCCAGATGCTGGCCGTCGCGGGCAGGCGGTCGATGCGCGCGGCAATCGACGCCGCATGGGAATGGGACATGGCGACTCCTCGATGATCCGCCCGCGCGGCGTGCGCGAAGCGGCGGACAAGGCGCCGGCGCGGCGTGCGCGCGACGCCGGCGTTCAGACGGTAGCGACCGGATTGACCGGCGACCCGACGAGCCCGCGCAGGTGCAGCGGCGGCGCGGTCAGCAGGAAGCGGTTGCGCCGGTGCGCGCGCAGCCAGTCGGCGAGCGGCGTCAGGTGCCACAGCTCGCCGAGATGAATGCCGAGCTTGAACAGGCACAGCTCGTGCAGCGGCATCAGCGCGCCGAGCCGCTCGCGCGCCGACGGATGGCGCGGGCGCTCCTCCACCGCGTGGTTGTCCGCCGCGAGCGCGGCGAGCCCCGATGCGTCGATCCATTCGAGCAGGCGCGGGTCGTTGCCGTCGAGCACGCAGCACACGTCCGGTGCGCCGGGCTCGCCGCGCGCGTCGGCGTCGAGCAGGCGATCGGCGAAGCCCGTATGCACGCACACGATGTCGCCGCGCTCGACGACCACGTCGTCCTCGCGCAGCACCGCCATCCATTCCGCGTAGCCGATCTTGCGCCGCTCGTCGCCGAAGTGGCGGCGCAGGTCGACCAGCACGCCGCGCCCCTGCACGCCGGTTTGCGCCATCACCTCGATGCCGAGCGCGCGCGCACCGCCGCGCCGCGCGCCCGCTTCGGGCACCTGGATGTGCTCGTCCATCCGGTAGCCGTTGTAGAACACGCGGGATCGCTCGCCGTCGCCCGCCGGATCGAACAGCGAGCCGACGTGCGACAGCGCATCCCATTGCGTCGAGAACTGCGAGTGCATGCAGAACGAATCGTCGCAGACCACGTCGGTTGCGTTCGCAACCTGTTCGTCCGCCCGATAGCCGAAGTACGGCTTGTCGCCGAGCAGCGCCGGCATGATCGCCGGTGGCCGGCGCCGCGCGTTCAACCCGCCGCCGCGCGGCACGTCGAGCGGCAGGCTCAACGAAAACACGCGACCTTCGCGCACCTCCGCGACGCCGCACAGCACCGCGTCGGCCGTCAGCCAGTTCAAGCGCCCTTTCTGATCGTCCGGGCCGAAATCCCCCCAGTTCGAGCCGGGCGGCCGATGGGTCCAGCGTGGCTTCATGGTGTCTCCTCCATGCAATGTCCAGGGTGCGGCGGCCGTCCTTCGCGGCCGCGTCGCACGTCGCGCCTAGCGCGTGCGGATCACGCCCAGCCCGGCGAGCCGCTCGTATTCGCGTTCGCCGAGCAGCGGCAGCAGGATCTCGCGATTGTTCTCGCCGAGCGCGGGCGCCGGCCGGCGGAACGTGCCGGGCGTGGCCGACAGGCGCGGCGTGATGTTGTGCATCGGCAGGCTGCCGACGTCGTCGTCCGGCAGCTCGACGAGCGCCTCGCGCTCGATCACGTAGTGATCCTGAACGATCTGCGCGATATCCTGGATCGGCCCGACCGTCACGCCCGCTTCCTCGAAGAATGCGAGATTGGCGTCGAGATCGCGCGCGGCGATGAATTCGCCGACGATCGCATCGAGCGCTTCCGCGTGCTGCACGCGCTGCACGTTGGTCGCGTAGCGCGGATCGTCGATCAGCTCCGCGCGGCCGATCGCGCGGAACAGCCGCTCGGCCATCGCCTGCGTCGAGCTCGACAGGCACAGCCACTTGCCGTCGCGGGTGCGATACGCGTTGCGCGGCGCGGTGTTCGACGAGCGGCTGCCGGTGCGTGCCTTGATCTCGCCGGTCATGACATAGTTCGCGGCGGCCGGCCCGAGAATCGACAGCAGCGGCTCGAACAGCGACACGTCGATCACCTGCCCCGCCGCGCCGTGCGCGTCGCGCGCATGCAGCGCGACCAGCACGGCGATCGCGCCGGACAGCCCGGCCGTCATGTCGCCGAGGAACATCGGCGGCAGCACCGGCTCGCGATCGGCGAAGCCGTTGATCGCCGCGAACCCCGCGTACCCTTCCGCGAGCGTGCCGAAGCCCGGCTTGTGGCGGTACGGCCCCGTCTGCCCCCAGCCGGAGATCCGCGCGATCACCAGTTCCGGCCGGATCGCGAGCAGGTCGTCCGGGCCGAGCCCCATCTTCTCGGCGACACCGGGCTTGAAGCTCTCGACGAACACGTCCGCGTCGCGCACCAGCCGGCGGACGATGTCGATCCCCTCGGGCGCGCGCAGGTCGACGCACACGCTGCGCTTGTTGCGCCCGTACACCTTCCAGTTCGTGCTGATCCCGCCCGCGCCGACCGCACGCAGCGTATCGCCGCGCTCGCTCTCGACCTTCACGACGTCCGCGCCGAAATCGGCGAGCTGCACGCTCAGCATGTTGCCCGCCATCAGGCGCGACAGGTCGACGACGCGCACGCCCGCGAGCGGCCCCTGCGCGCCGGCGTCGAACGGTTTCGGATGGATCGGGCCGGTGGACGCGCGACGGTGCGCGCCGGCCGCGTGAGCGGCCTGCGGATCGGGAACGAACATGCTTGTCTCCTGGTTGGTGTGTGTCGTTCGATGCGGAATGCCGGTCCGGCGCGCGCTCGGCTGCGCGCCGACGCTACTCGAGCAGCACGCCGAGCTGGTCGGCCGCGCGGAACGCCGCGCCCGCGGCGGGCAGATCGCCGCCCAGCGCATGCGTCAGCTCGGCGGCGGCCGCCTGCACGCGCGGCAGGTAGTCGGCCAGCACTTTCTTGTTGAAGCGATAGCGCGGCACGCCGAGCGAGATCGCGCCGCTCAGCACACGGCCGACGCCGAACGCCGGGCACGCGATCGCCGCGCTTTCCGGGTCGCGCTCGGCGATCGACACCGCGTAGCCCTGCTCGGCCGTCTTCTCGTAGTCGCCGCCGCGCGTGCCGCTGAACGCGAGCAGTACGCGCCCGGCCGCGCCGACGTCGAGCGGGAAGCGGTCGCCCTCGCGCAGATGCGTGCGCACCGAGCGCTGCGCCTGGATGCGGAACAGGCACACGCGCTGGTCGCCTTCGCGCACGTAGAACGCGGCCGTCTCGCCGGTTTCCGCCGACAGCTTCGACAGGATCGGCATCACGTACTCGCGCAGCTGGAACGACTCGCGATACATCATCCCGAGCTGGAACACGGCGGGCCCCAGCACGTAGCGCCCGTCCGGCAGGCGCTTGATGAAGCGGAACTGCTCGAGCGACTCGAACATCCGCAACAGCGTGCTCATGTTGAGCCCCGTCTCCTCGCTGACCTGCGCGAGCATCAGCCCGCCGGGCGCGTTGCCGAACGCCAGCAGCGCGGTCAGCGCGCGGTTGACCGCGGCCACGCCGCCCTCTGCCGGATTGCTTGTCTCCACCTTGCTCATGTCCACCTCGTGCGATGCCGGGCATCCGTGCCGAGCCGCGTTGGCCGACACCATAAAAATGAAAGTCACTTTCATTATACGCAGATCATCGATGACATCAACATGAATCCGCACGGCTTCGGTCGCTCATCTTCTTGCAACAGCCTTTGAAACTAGGCGTTAACGATAATCTTGACGAATGCCCTCATCCATCACAAAAATGAAAGTGACTTTCATTTTTAGAGATCGACGATGAACTCATCGCCTCAACCCGTCTGGCGCTCGCTGCTGTACGTCCCCGCCCACGTCCCCCGTTTCGTCGCATCGGCCGCCGCGAGCGACGCCGACGCGCTGATCCTCGATCTCGAGGACAGCGTCCCGCCCGCATGCAAGGAGGCTGCCCGCGACGGGCTGGCCGACGCCGTGCCGGCGCTGCGCGCGCCCGGCCGCGACATGCTGGTGCGCGCCAACGGCCCGCTCGACCTGCTGGTGCCCGACCTGCGCGCGGCCGTCCGGGCCGGCGTGGACGGCGTCGTGCTGCCGAAGGTGCGCGGCGGCTCTCACGTCGAGGCGATCGACGAGCTGCTGGCTGCGCTCGAGGAGGAAGCCGGCGCGCCGCCCGGCGGCACGCGGATCGTCGCAATCGTCGAAACGCCGCGCGCGTTCCAGGCGATGGACCGGATCGCGCGGGCATCGTCGCGCGTCGTCGCGATGATGCTGGGCGGCGGCGACTTCGCGCTGAACTGCGAAAGCGGCGCGAGCGCCGACGTGCTGCGCGTGCCGAAGCAGCTGCTGATCATCGCCGCGCGTGCCGCCGGCATCCTGCCGCTCGGTCTCATCGGCGGGCTCGATGAGCTGCGCGATCTCGACGCGTTCGAGCACCTCGCGCGCGCGTCCGCGGAGCTCGGCTATGCGGGCGCGACCTGCATCCATCCGCGGCAGGTCGGCGTGCTCAACCGCGCGTTCCGGCCGGACGACGACGCGGTGCGCGACGCGAACGCGGTGCTGGCCGCCTACGACGACGCGCGCGCGAACGGGCGCGGCGCGCTGCGCGTCGACGGCAGGATGGTCGACGCGCCCGGCGTCGCACGCGCGAAGCGCGTGCTCGCGCGTCACGCGGCCGTGCAGGCGCGTGCCGACGGCACACCCCGGTGATGCGCGCGCCGCCCTTCATCGTCGTGTTTCGTACCCGCGCACGCGCACGTCGCGCGGTGCGCGCGTGCGTCCCGCCACGACGCCGCCCGTTCGCCGCCCGGCCCGGATAGCGTCGCCCCGCAGCACCGCCGCGCCGCTCGACCGGCGTGGCGCCGCATTCAAATAAATAACAAACCCTGGAAGGAGACAAGCCATGGGCAAGCGAATGTCCGCACTGTGCGGACTGGGCCTCATATCGGCCGGCGCCTGCGCGCAGAGCACGATCACGCTGTATGGCGTGGCCGACATCTATACGGAATTCCTCACCCACCAGGCCGCGCCCGGCGACAAGTCGTCGGCATCGCTCGTGCGGATGGCGTCGGGCGGCAAGAGCGGCTCGCGCTGGGGCCTGAAGGGCGTCGAGGAACTCGGCGGCGGCTGGCAGGCCGCGTTCCGGCTCGAAAGCGGCATCAACCTGAACAACGGTACCGGCACCGGCGCGGGCGGCTTCGACCGCTCCGCGTGGGTCGGGCTGCAGCACGAGCGCTGGGGCGCGCTGCGGCTCGGCCACCAGTACTCGACGCTGTTCGACGTGATGGAACGCTATTCGCCGACGGGTGCGTACTCGACGCTGTACGAGCCGGCCGGCGCGATTGTCGGCGTCAACTTCCGCGAGAACAACGTCGCCAAGTACCTGGCGAAGATCGGCTCGCTGACGCTCGAAACGCACTATTCGTTCGGCGGCACGCCCGGCGCGTTCCAGTCGAACGCCGCCTACGGCGCCGGCTTCGACTATGCCGGCGGCGCATTCTCGGTCGCCGCCGCGTTCGACAACGTCAACACGCCGCAGCCGGGCGGCTTCGCGCATTTCCGCCGCTACGCCGCCGCCGCGATCGTGTCCGTCGACCGCGCGCAGCTGCTGGCCGGCGTCACGCACGGCCAGAGCGGTGTTGCCGCACCGTCGGTCGTGACGAACTACACGTTCTGGTGGGCCGGCGTGCGCTACGCGATCACCCCTTTCCTGCAAGCGATCGGCGCGTTCTATTACGAGGACATCCGCGCACAGAATCCGCCGAACGCGCAGACGCCCGCGCCGCACCCGGCCAACCCGCAGCAGGTCACGCTGCAGCTGAACTACTTCCTGTCGAAAGCCGTCACGCTGTACCTGGCGGGAGGCTACGCGCGCCGCGCGGCGCTCGATTTCGACAATTACAACTACAACTTCCTCCACTACTCGCTGGCCGCCGACCGCGCCGGCAGCGCGGGCGCAGCACTCGGCCTGCGCAAGCTGTTCTGAATTCGCCTCTCCCCCCAGTTTCAGGAACCTTCGGAGTCCTCTCACCATGCACCGACGCCACTTCCTTTCCACGCTGACCGGCGCGGCACTCGCGCTGCCGCTCGCCCATGCCCGCGCCGGCGCGCTGCCGGCCGCCGGCGTCATCACCGGCCGCCCGGATCTCGCGCAACAGCTCGCCGACTACGCGGCCGGGCTGCAGTATCGCGACCTCGACGCCGCAACGATCGAGACGATCAAGGCGCATCTGATCGATGCGCTCGGCTGCGCGATCGCCGCACACGACGAACGCCCGGTGCGGATCGCGCGCGACGCGGCGCTCGCGTCGCCGGGCGGTGTGTCGACGATCGTCGGCACGAACCGGCGCACGAGCCCCGATCTCGCCGCGTTCGCGACCGGCACCGCGCTGCGCTACTACGATTTCAACGACGCGTACGCCAGCAAGGAGACCGGCCATCCGAGCGACAACATGTCCGCGTGCCTCGCCGTCGCCGAAGCGCAGCATGCGAACGGCCGCGACCTGATCCTGTCGATCGCGATCGCGTACGAGATCGCGTGCCGGCTGATGGACGCCGCCGCGATCAGCCCGCGCGGCTGGGACCACACGTGCTACAGCCTGCCCGCCGTCGCGCTCGCCGCGGGCAAGCTGATGCGCATGCCCGCGCCGCAGCTGGTGCAGGCGGTGAACCTGTCGATCAACAGCCATCTCGCTCTGAACCAGACGCGCGTCCAGCAGCTGTCGAACTGGAAGGCGCTCGCCGATGCGGACGCGGCGCGCAACGCGGTGTTCTCGACGCAGCTCGCGCGCGCCGGGCTGACCGGCCCGTCACCGATCTTCGAAGGCATGGCGGGGTTCTTTCCGCAGGTATCCGGGCCGTTCGCCGTCGACACGCGCGAATTCGGCGGGCGCGGCGGCGCGTTCCGGATCGGCAAGTGCTTCGTGAAGTTCTATCCCGCGCAAGGGCTCACGCAAACCGCGATTCCGGCCGCGCTCGACGTCGCCGCGCAGGTCGGCGACCTGCGCCGTATTCGGCGCATCGAGATCCACACGACCGAAGTCGGTTACGTGACGGCCGGCCGCGACCGCGAAAAATGGGCGCCGTCGACCCACGAGACCGCCGATCACAGCCTGCCGTACATCGTCGCGCGCGCGATGCTCGACGGCGACATCACGACCGAGAGCTACCGGCACGATGCGCTGCGCGATCCGGCGCTGCGCGCGCTGATCGAGCGGATCACGGTGCACGAAGACCCGGCGCTGACCGCCCGCTATCCGGCGCAGGCGCCGAACCGGGTGACGGCCGTGTGCGACGACGGCACGACCTGCGCGAAGCAGGTGGACGACCTGCCCGGCTCGCCGACGCGGCCGATGCGGCGCGACGACTACGACGCGAAGTTCACGAAGAACTGCCGGCGGCACTGGAGCCCGACGCAGATCCGCACTGCGCTCGATTACCTGTGGCGGCTCGACGAGCAGCCCGACGCCGCCGCGCTGCCGCCGCTGCTCGTCGTCGGCCGGCCCGCGTGAACGGCCCCTTAAGCCTCCGCCGCGACGCCGTGCCGTTCGAGCGCCTCCGCGACCTCGACGATGCGGCCGCGCAGCCACGCGTGCGCGTTGCTGCCGTCGTAGCGGCGGTGCCAGTACAGCGACCACGCGACGGGCTCCATCGCGAGCGGCAGCTCGCGGATCACGAGCCGCGCATCGTCGAGGCTCACCGCATGCCGCTCCGACATGATCACCGCGTACGGCAGTGCATCCAGCATGTTCGGCACGACGAGCCAGTGCGGCACGTTGAGCGCGATGCGCCGCGTGCAGTTCATGTTCGCGAGCAGGTTGTCGACCAGGCTGTGGTCGACCGGGTTGATCGTCACGTTGAGGAAGTCGAGCGCGAGGAACCGTTCGAGCGTCAGCGGCCTGCCCGCGTCCGGATGGCTGCGGCTCATCACGCAGACCATCCGGTCATGAAACACGATTTGCGACGACAGCGTGCCCGAATGTTCGAGGCCTGCGCTGACCGCCAGGTCGAGCAGCCCCGATTCGAGCGCGTCGGCGGTCTTGGCGGCGCTCATGTGCACGACGTCCATGCCGATATTCGGGCTGGTCAGGCGCATGCAGCGCAGCAGGGACGGCAGCAAAAGCAATTCGGTGAGATCCGACATGCGCACCGTAAAATGGCGCTCGGACGTAAAAGGATTGAATTGATAATCCGATTCAAATAATTCCTCGATTTGTTGCATGATTTGTCGAATCGGCATGGCCAGCGCCTGCGCGCGCGGCGTCAATTCCATGCCGACCGCAGTGCGCGCCAGGATCTCGTCCTTGAACACGAACCGCAGCCGCGCCAGCGCGTTGCTGACGGCCGGCTGCGTGAGGCCGACCTTCTGGCCGGCCCGCGTGACCTGTTTCTCCGTCAATAGCGCATCGAGTATGACCAGCAAGTTCAAATCGATCGAACGTAGATTCATGTTTGCGACCATCCACTAAACAGGTTAATCACCGCCTCCGATTACGATTGCGATATTCCGCAATCGGAGTAATCCCCTGATATTTAGTGCAATGCACAAGAATAGTCCAATCTTGACGCGCCGATAGTTTTAAGATAACGGCCGATATTATTTGCGCTTCTAAATTATAAATCGCCCGTTTCGAGTCGATTCTTCCGAATACCTTGTCAATCGGCAATTGAATTCACGCTTTGCGCAAGCCGATCGCGTTGCAAAAAAGTACGGGCGGCCGCCGCCACAGCCGCCGCCCGCACGCTCAAACGGTCGCGACAGGATTCACCGGCGCGCCGACCAGCCCGCGGATATGCAGCGGCGGCGCGGTCAGCAGAAACCGGTTCCGGCGGTGCGCATACAGCCAGTTCGCGAGCGGCGTCAGGTGCCACAGCTCGCCGAGGTGAATGCCGAGCTTGAACAGGCACAGCTCGTGCAACGGCATCAGTGCGCCCGGTTGCGCGAGCGGCTGCGCATGCTGCGGACGTTCCTCGATCGCATGGTTATCGGCCACGAGCGCGGCCAGCCCCGATTCGTCGATCCATTGCAGCAGCCGCGCATCGCTGCTGTCCAGCACGCACGCGCTCGCGACCGTCGCCGGCGATCCGCCGTCGTCGTTCAGCAGCAGATCCGCGAAGCCGGTGTGAAGGCAGACGATGTCGCCGCGCTCGACCTGCACGCGGTCCGCGTCCATCACCTGCATCAGTTGCGCGAAGCCGACCTTCGTGCGCGCGTCGCCGAAATGACGCCGCAGGTCGACCAGCACGCCGCGCCCCTGCACGCCCGTCTGCGCCATCACCTCGATGCCGAGCGCGCGCGCGCCGCCCGTCGCGTCGCCTTCCTGCGGCACCCGCAGATGCTCACCCATCCGGAAGCCGTTGTAGAACACGATTTCAGGCACGCCGTCGTCGTCCGCGTCGAACAGGCCGCCCACGTGCGACAGGCCGTCCCATTGCGTCGAGAACTGCGAGTGCATGCAGAACGAATCGTCGCAGACCACGTCGGTTGCGTTCGCAACCTGTTCGTCAGCGCGATAGCCGAAGTACGGCTTGCCGCCGAGCAGCGCCGGCATGATCGCCGGCGGCCGGCGCCGTGCGTTCAGCCCGCCGCCGCGCGGCACATCGAGCGGCAGGCTCAACGAGAACGACAGCCCTTCCCGGACCTCGGCCGTGCCCTGCCGCACCTTGTCCGGCGTCAGCCAGTTCAGCCGCCCCTTCTGATCGTCGGGACCGAAATCGCCCCAGTTCGAGCCGGGCGGCCGTTTTTTCCAGCGGGGTGCATTCAAGATCGATGCCCTCCTTCAGTACCTGACGTGAGCGCCGCGAGCGCGTCGAGCGGCGCATCGTCGGCAAGCGCCTGCACGGCATCGCGCAGCGCGAGCGCGCGCGCCATGCCGAGCGCCGAACTCGCCGCCAACACGAATTTCGCGGTGAGCTCCTGTTCGGTCAGCGGCCGCGAATTCGTGCCCTTGCTCGACTCGATCCGCGCCTCGCGTACTTGCCCGTCTCGCAACTCGACGCGCAGCACGGCCGGCAGGAAAGTCGGGAAGCGTGCGTCGCACCACGGATCGGCCACGCAGCGCACCTTCGCGGCCAGCGCGCGCCGTGCGGGGTCCTGCGCAAGCGCATCGCCGAAATCGTCGAACCAGACGCCGAGCCCGCCGCCGCCGAGCAGCGCCGCCGCGACCGTGTACGGCCCCGAGAACGCTGCCGCATAACCGTTCGGCGGATTCGCCTTCAGCTCCGCCGGCTCGCCGATCGTGCGCAGCGTCGACGTCGCGACCCGCAGCTCGGCCGACACCACGTCGTCCGCCGTCACGCCTTGCGCCTTCAGTTGCAGCGCCGCGTCGATGCCCGGATGCGTGAAGTGGTTGCACGGATACGGCTTGAAGATGATCCGGCTCGTCTCCCATTCGTCGCCCAGGTCGCGCAGCACCGCGTCGACATCGGCGAGGTCGCCGCACCACGCGTGGAAGAAGCCGAAGCGGCCTTCGAGCGCGGTCGGCGGCGCGGTCACGCCCGCGCCTGCCAGTTCCGCCGCGCTCACGCCCGCGTGCGCCGCCCAGCCGCAATGGATCCGCTTCACCGAGCCGCCGGTGCGGTTCGCTTCGAGCAGGCCCGCGCCCATGCTCGCGGCAATGCCGAGCGCCGCCGCGATCTGCGCGGCGTCGAGCCCGAACAGCATCGCCGCGGCTGCCGCCGCGCCGACCGTGCCGCAGATCGACGTCGCGTGCTGGCCGCGCTCGAAGAACACCGAATTGCCGAGCCGCTCGTTGTACGCGGCGACCCCGAGCCTGATGCACACCTCGGTGCCGACCGTAATTGCATCGAGCAGCGCCGCGCCCGACGCGCCGCTCGCCTGCGCGGCGGCAAGCGCGGCCGGAATCACGGATGCGCTCGGGTGCAGCACCGACAGCATGTGCGAATCGTCGAAATCCATAGCATGCGCGAGTGTGCCGTTGACCAGCGCGGCGCTCGCGGCCGGCAGCCGGTCGGGCGCACCGATCACGCTCGCCGGGCCGGCGCCGGCCCAGCGCCGCGCGACCTGCAGCACCGACTGCGCGACCGGCTCGTCGTGCGCGATCAGGCTGTTGCCGACCACGTCGAGCACGCGCGCGGCGGCCTCGACGCGCAGCCTGCGATCCAGCCCTTCGGCGCGCACCTCCGCCGCAAAGCGGCCGAGCGCACCGACGATGCCGTCGGGCAGCGCGGGCCGGCTCGCTGCGGCCGGATCAGCCCCCGCCGCCGGAGCGGAAAGCGTCTCGGGTGTGCTCATGCCAGGGCTCCACTGAGTCGAAGATTGTTCGCGAGCGCGAGCGTCACGCGCGCGTTGGCGATCAGCGGCGGCGCGACCACGCGGCCGTCCGGCAGCACGAACACCGACGACGCCGAGGCCTTGCCCGCCGCCGCATCGACCGCCTCGAGCACGCGCTCGGCCGCGCGGATCTCGTCGTCGGACGGCGTGAACACCTCGTTGATCACCGGAAGCTGCGACGGATGGATCGCGAAGCGGCCGACGAACCCCATCGATTTCGCGCGCAGCGTCGATTCCTTCAGCCCGTCGAGATCGGGCAGCGTGTGATAGACGGTCTGGATCGGCCCGTTCAGCCCCGCCGCGCGCGACGCGACCACGCAGCGCGCACGGCACACCTCGAGCGTGAAGTTGTCGACGCCGATCTGCAGGTCCGCGCGCAGGTCGCTCTCGCCGAGCCCGATCCGTTCGAGCCGCGGCGACGCGGTCGCGAGCTGGTAAGCCGTCTCGACGCCGTACGCCGACTCGATCAGGATCTGGATGCCCGCCTCGCAGCCGAGCGCGTCGAGCCAGCCCGCGACTTCCTGGATCTGCTGCGGCAGGTCGCATTTCGGCAGGCGCAGCGCCTGCAGCGCGGGCTGCGCGATCGCGTCGACATCGTCGCGGCACCACGGGCTGCCGATCGGGTTGATCCGCACGTACGTCGGCTTCGGCGGACCTTCCGCGAGAATCGCGGCAGCCGCCTGGCGTGCGTCGGCCTTGTGGCTGGCCGGCACGGCATCCTCGAGGTCGAGCACGACGGCATCGGCTTCGCTTGCATACGCCTTCTCGACCACCTGCGCCTTGTGCGCGGGCACGTAAAGGTAACTGCGGTAAGTTGCGCTGGTTTTCATAAAATGCCTCGCTCGGTCAAATCGGCGATCTCGCGCCGCTCCAGTCCCAATGCGCTGAATACTTCGTCGTTGTGCGTGCCGCGCGCAGGCCCGCCCCAGCGGATCGCGCCGGGCGTGTCGGACAGCCGGAACGGCACGTTGTGCGTGCGGAACGCGCCGAGCTCCGCGTCGGGCACCGACACGATCGAGCCGAGCGCCGCGTACTGCGGATCGCGCAGCACGTCGGCGACGTCGTAGATCGGCGCGACCGCCGCCTGCGCGCGCTCGAATTCGGCGATCACGTCGTCGCGTGTGCGCTGCCCGATCCAGCCGCCGACCGCCGCATCCAGTTCGTCCGCATGCTTCGCGCGTTCGGCGCCGTTCGCGAACCACGGTTCGTCGATCAGGTCCGCGCGGCCGACGAGGCGCATCACGCGCTCGGCGATGCTGTGCGCCGATGTCGACAGCGCGACCCACTTGCCGTCCGACGTGCGGTAGACGCCGCGCGGCGAATTGTTCGGCGAACGGTTGCCGGTGCGCTCGGGCACTCGGCCCGTCTGGTCGTAGCTCGCGACCTGCGCGCCCATCGCGGCAAGCATCGTCTCGATGATCGCGAGATCGACGACCTGGCCGCGCCCGGTGTGCTCGCGCGCCTTCAGCGCGGTCATGATCGCAAACGCGGCGGTCAGCCCCGCGACCGTGTCGGCAAGCGGAAACGACGGCAGCAGCGGCGGCCCGTCCGCGTCGCCGGTGATCGACGCGAGCCCGCTCATCGCCTCGGCCAGCGTACCGAAGCCCGGCCGGCTCGCATACGGGCCGAACTGGCCGAAGCCCGTCACCCGCACGAGCACGAGCCGCGGGTTGATCGCGGACAGCACGTCGTAGCCGAGCCCCCAGCGTTCGAGCGTGCCGGGCCGGAAATTCTCGACGACCACGTCCGCCTGCGCCGCCAGTTCGCGGAAGATCCGCTGGCCGTCGGCCGTGCCGAGATTCAGCGTGACCGCCCGCTTGTTGCGCGCGAGCACCTTCCACCACAACGGCACGTCGTCACGGCGCGCGCCGTACTTGCGCGCCGGATCGCCGTCCGGATGCTCGACCTTGATCACGTCGGCGCCGTAGTCCGCGAGCATCGTCGCCGCGAGCGGGCCCGCGAACAGCGTCGCGGCGTCGATCACGCGAATGCCGTCGAGCGGCGCCGGTCTGGAGGCGTCCGACGCCGCGCCGGCGTCGACGTCCCCGATTTCCACAGTGGCCATGCCGTTCTCCCGTCAAATGGATTGCACGGCGCGCCGCGTACCAACATCATCTGCATGACTAATCAACCTGAAAAGATGCGGGCGCGGCGCGCGACCTGTCGCTCAGACGGCGTTGATCCGGTAGATCGGGAAATACGTCTGGATCTTCCCGTTCAGGTAGTCGGACGCGAGCTTCGGCACCTCGTCGAAATCGAAGATCTCGGTCGGTTCCTGGCCGATCCAGCCGCTCGTTTCCTGGAAGTCGCGGATCGTGATGCTGTCGTCGTAGCGCCACGCATGCGTGTGGATATGCAGGCGGCGGTTGATGCATTCCGTCGCGCGCAGGTTCCACAGGCGCATCCCGGTCTTCCAGCCGACCGTCGTGACGATGCCGGTGCGGCCGACCACGCGCATCGTCGCGCGATACAGTGCGCCGCCGAGGTTGTCGAGGAAGATCGCGACGCCGCGGCCGCCGCTCAGTTCCGCGATCGTCTCTGCGAACACGCGCTCCGACTCGCGATAGCTCGCCTGGTATTCGGGATCGGTCTTGTAGCGCTCGTCGTCATACGCGAGATTCGGGAACTTGCGGCGATCGACCGGCGTGATGCCGAGCTTCGCAAGCTCCTCGAGGCGCCGGTCGTTGCTCGCCGTCATCGCGACGCGAAAGCCCTCGCGCTTCGCGAGCTGCAGCTCGGCGAGCGTCGTGCCGCCGCCCCAGCCGAACACCAGGTAGTCGGCCGGATCGACGTCCGGCAGCTGCGAGCGCCAGCACGCCGACGCCACCTTCCAGTTGTCCCACGCGGTGAAGTAGCGGCCGTACGTCGCCCATTGCAGCAGCGAATGCCGGCTGTCAGTCGGCACCGCGACGAGGTTGTCGGCGCGCATCTTGGTGCGCTGCGCCATCACGCCGATCGTGCCCGGCGCGTCGTACGCGTAGACGAGCTCGGCGAACCCGTATTCGTCGCGCTTGCCGAACGGCATCACCATGCAGATCTCGCCTTCCTTCAACGTCTTCACGCCGCTGCCGCGCTCGACGATGCGCACCAGCGCACCGTTGCCGAGCACGATCTTGTCCTCGCGGCGCTGCCGGCAGATGTCGACCGGATTGCGCGACAGCGCGTGGTCGAGGTTCGCTTCCCATGATCCGAACAGCGGCTCGACCAGCACCTCGTCGGCTTCCAGATCGGAGAATTCGAAGGTCTCGCGACGCAGCTCGCCAGCCACGGGCGCCTGCTTCCTGCTCGGTTCCGGTCCTGCGTAGAGAACCCATGCATCGGTCTTGATCATCGTCATGCCTCGGTAAATGACTCTGTATGAATGTGCACGCCGAACACGCCGCTTCGTTCAGCGCGAATACGCCTGCTCCAGTGCCGCCTCCACGTCGGCCGTCGCGGCGACCTGCCCGAGCTTCGGGAAGATCTGCGTCAGCGCGAAGGTCTGCGCGTCGGCGGACGACGTGCTGACCGCGTCGCTGACGACGACCACGTTGTAGTTGTTCTCGTATGCCTGGCGCGCCGTCGATTCGACGCCGATGTTGGTCGCGATCCCCGTCAGCACGATGTCCGTGATGCCGCGCCGGCGTAGCTGCACGTCGAGGTCGGTGCCGGTGAACGCGCCCCACTGGTGCTTCGTCACGACGAGGTCGGACGGCCCCACGCCGAGCGCCGGCGCGAACGCGCTCCATTCGGGATCGAGATTCGGCGGCGCCGACGGCGCATCCGTCTTGACCTTCAGCGCCACGCCGCCGTCCGGCCGGTAGCTCGTGTGCACGTAGATGACGGGAAGCTGCAGCGCGCGGAACGCGGTCGCCAGCTCGACCGTCTTCGCCACGACCTGTGCGCCGGTGTACGGCACGACCGGCAGCGACACGATGCCGTTCTGCAGATCGATTGCGACCAGCGCGGCCGTGCGATTGAGCGTCGGAATGGACATGGTGAAACCTCACTTCTGTTGGGAGATGGAAGAAGCGGCGGCATCGAGGTGCCGGCTCGATGCCGCGTTGAGCAGCAGCAGCACGCTGATGACCGCCAGGACGATGGCCAGCTCGCGCAGGCCGCGATCGCTCGCGGGATGGCCGAGCGCCAGCCCGACGAGCGCAAACGACAGGCTGCCGCCGACATACTGCGCGGTGCGATACAGCCCCGAGGCCGTGCCGATCCGGTCGTGCGGCGCGCTCTGGTAGAGCGCTGCCTGGTTGCCGAGATTGTTGAAGCCGTTCGGCACGCCGAACACGATCGACAGCAGCACGATCGACCAGACCGGCATCGCGCTGGTGAGGAGGCTCATCACGACGCTGCCGACGCACAGCATCGCGGAGCCGACGATCAGCACCGGCCGCGAGCCGTGACGGTGCGCGATGCGGGTCGCGAGCATCGTCGCCACCGTGCCGACTCCGGCGATCGGCAGCATCACGAGGCCGGCGTCGGCGGCGGACAGGCGCCTGGCCTCCTGCAGCCACATCGGCAGCGCATAGAAGATCGCGTAGAACACCGCGTAGGTGCCGACGCAGCGCAGGTACGTGCTCGTGAGTGCACGGTTGTCGCTCAGCATGCGGATGTCGATCAGCGGCGTCGCGGCCAGCCGCTCGCGCCGGACCAGCAGCGGGCACAGGACCAGCGTCGCGACGAGCAGCAGCCAGTCGGGCTCGTGCGACACCGATTGCAGGAACAGCAGCAGGCTCGTGAGCGTCACGATGAACAGCGCGACGCCCGGCAGGTCCAGCTCCATCAGCGTGCCCCGCAGCGTGCGGCGTGCCAGCGCGCCGCGCGGGACGACGTCGGCCGGAATCCACAGCCACGCCAGCACGAAGGCCAGCAGCACGATCGGCAGGTTGATCCAGAAGATCGCGCGCCAGCCGGCGAACTGCACGAGCGCGCCGCCGAGCGGCGGCCCGAATGCGACGGCCACCTGCGCCGCGACCGAGATCGCGCCGAGGCCGCCCGTCGGCGTCGCGCCGTTCGCGTGCCGCTGCGACCACGTGCGGATCATCGCCATGCCGGCCGGATACGCGGCGGACGTGCCGATGCCGAGCGCGACGCGCGACGCGATCAGCCACCCGAGCGACGGCGCGAACGGCGCGAGCGCGGACGCGATCAATACGATCGCGAGGCCGATGCAGAAGATCCGCTTCGCGCCGAAGCGATCGGCGAGCCGCCCCATCGTCGGCTGTCCGACGGCCGTCGCGAGATAGAGGCCCGACACGAGCCACATCGTGTCGATGCGTTCATGCGCGGCGCCCTGCGGGTTGAACGCTTGCTGGATGCTGACGAGCGCGACCGCGATCATCGACGAGTTCAGCGCGTTGAGCAGCGTGCCGAGCACGATCGGACCCACCAGCCTGCTCGGCAGACGCAGGCCCGCCGCGCGCGCATTGCCGCCGCCTGCCGGCGTGCCGCCGGGGGACGAGGGTGTTGCTTGCGCAGGTCGATCGTGATTCGTTTTCATGGCATCGTCACGTGGTGGTTTCGCATCACTCGATCAAATTCGAACGTGCGTTCACCTTACCGTTACGATTGCCGTGAATGAAATGGATTGTTGCGATGCACACATTCGTCGCTTGAATGCAGATCGCGAGCCGGATGCGCGAAAGCGGCCCGGGCGAGTCGGGAACGACATCGGCAAACTAGCCGTATCCCTTGCCGGACGGGCATATCCCGGGAGCGCGGCCGATCTTGCCGAGAACGTACGAAATGATTTGCGCCGTGTGCTTCCACCGGCCGGCGACCGTTTTATGCGGCGGTGCGACAGGGATTCAGAGCGATGGCTCTAGACCGGCACAACGGACGTTCCATCGTTGGCGGAACGCGTTCGGCGACGAGTTCCGCGGTATGGACGTGGCCGACGTGCGTCGGCTCGAGGAACTGGAATCGTAGAACGGCCGGCTCAAGCGCCCGATTGCCGGGCAGATGCGGGTGGTCGACGATCTCGAGGCGTTCGGTTGAAAAGTGAGCACCGCGACCGGCCGGCGCGAAGCGCTGGAATTCCTGGCTCGGCAGGGGCGCGCTCAACGGAACGCATGTCGCTGCCCGGGGCGAGCCGCCGGGTGGCGGCCTGCACGCTCACACCTTCCCCGCCAGATGAAACCGCGACGCCGGATGCCACAACCGCACCGACGTCGCGACCTGCTCGCCGACCCACGTGCGGCGCTTGAGCAACAGGCACGGCTCGCCGATTTCCATCACGAGGTGCCGGCGCACCTGCGCGTCGGGCTTCTGCGCGTAGCTCCGGAACTCCGCGCGCTGGATCGGCGCGAGCCGCACCATGTAGTGATTCGGCGTCTCGACCGTGAAGTCCTGTTCCAGATACGCGGGAAACAATGCCGGATTGACGTAACGATCCTCGAACTGGATCGGCTCGTCTTCCTCGTAATGCACGATGCGCGAATGGAACACCGGCCCCGAACGCAGCCCGAGCGCTTCGACCGCCTCCTGATCGTCGCTGCTTTCGAGCAGCAATACGCGCGCGCTGTGCCGATGGCCGCGCTCAGCGATCTCGTCCGCGATGTTGCGGATTTCCAGCACCGTCGATTCGTAATGCCGACGTTCGACGAACGTGCCGGCCCCCTGGATCCGGGTCAGCACGCGCTCGGTGGTCAGCTCGCGCAGCGCGCGCGACACCGTCATCCGCGCGACGCCGAACTCCTTGACCAGTTCGGCCTCGGTCGGAATCGCGCCGCCGGGCTTCCAGTCGCCGCTCGCGATCCGCTCGACGACGTAGCGCTTGATCTGCTGGTAGGCCGGCAACGCGCGCGCCGGCACGTCGCCACCCGGTGCGCCGGCCAGCCGGCCGGCAAGTTGTCGTTCCGCTTCGTTCATGCGCCCTCGACCGATTGAATGATGGATCGCCCGCCGGCCGCCGCGTCGCTCGGCGGCCGGACTCCCGTCGTTACATCACGGGCGGCGGCACGCCCGCGACGATGCCGGCGGCGATCGCGATGTCGTCCGCGAGCGGCCGGTCGTCCTGGTACGCCGGCACGCGTTCGCGCACATGCCGCCACAGCGCGTCGGTGGGCGCGGACCGCGACGCGCTGCCCGCCTGCAGATCGTAGGCCTGTGCGGCGGCCAGCAGCTCGATCGCCAGCACGCGCGTCGTGTTCTCGATGATGTCGAGCGCCTTCAGTGCCGCCGGCGTCGCATGGCACAGATGATCTTCCTGCAGGCCCGACGTGATGCCGCCGTCGAGGCTCGCCGGCGCCGCGAGCCGCTGGTTCTGCGCGACGAGCGCGACCGCCGTGTACTGCGCGATCATGAAGCCCGAACAGGTGCCGCCCGGCGTCGCGAGGAATGCCGGCAGCCCGCTCACGAGCGGATTGACGAGCCGGTCGAGACGCCGTTCGGCGATTGCCGCGACCTGGGCCATCGCCGCCGCGAGGCTGTCCATCGCCAGCGCGATGCCCGCGCCGACCGCATGCGCCTGCGAATGGACAGCCGGCGCATCGCGCGTGCCGGCCACGATCGGATTGTCGGTCACCGACGCCAGTTCGCGATCGACCACTTCCGCCGTCACGTCGAACACGTCGCGCGCGGCGCCGTGCACGTGCGGAATCGTGCGCAGGCTGAGCGGATCCTGCGTATGCCGGCCGCTTGCCGCCGCGAGCATCCCGCTATCGGCGAGCAGCGCACGCAAGCGCGCGCCGACGTGCCCGATGCCGGGCGAGATCCGCAACGCCAGCGACGCCGGATCGAACGCGGCGAGCTGCCCGCCGAGATTCTCGAAGCTCATCGCCGAAACCCAGTCGGCCCAGTCGAGCAGCCGCTCCGCACGCGCGAGCGCGAGCGCGGCCAGCCCCGTCACGCACGGCGTGCCGTTGACGAGGCTCAGCCCTTCCTTCGCACCGAGCACGAGCGGCTCGCGGCCGATGCGGCGCAACGCCTCGTCGCCGCGAATCCGCTCGCCGCGGTGACGCGCATGACCATGGCCGATGCAGACGAGCGCGACATGCGCCATGTGGGTCAGATAACCGACCGAGCCGTGCGCCGGCACTTCCGGCAGGCAATCGTGCTCCAGCAACGCGACGAGCTGGTCGACGACGTCGGCGCGCACGCCCGAATGCCCGTGCGCGTAGTTGTTGATCGCCGCGGCCATGATCGCGCGCGTTTCCGGCGCGCCGAGCGGTGCACCCACGCCGACCGCGTGACTCATCAGGATGTTGCGCGACAGCGTGCTCTGCTGCGCCGGCGACACGATCACGTCGCATAGCGCGCCGACGCCCGTATTGACGCCGTACGCGCGGATGCCGCGCGCGACGATTTCGTCGACGAGCTCGCGCGCCGCAACGACGCGTACGCGCGCCTCATCGGCCAGCGCGAGCGGCTCGCCGGCGGCCACTGCCGCAACCTGCCGCCAGTCGAGCGGTTTTGCCGAACGGAATACGGTCATGGCAGCCTCAGTTCGCGGAACGGTCGTGGTGGCTCGACACGAACTGCCGGAAGCGCTCCGAGCACTGGCCGCCGAACAGATCGTCGGGCGTGCCGTCCGAATCGACTTCGCCCTGATGCAGGAACATCACGCGGTTCGACACGTGCCGCGCAAAACCCATCTCGTGCGTGACGACCAGCATCGTGCGCCCTTCCTCCGCGAGCGAGCGCATCACGCGCAGCACCTCGCCGACCAGTTCCGGATCGAGCGCCGACGTCGGTTCGTCGAACAGCATCACCTTCGGATGCATCGCGAGCGCACGGGCGATCGCGACGCGCTGCTGCTGGCCGCCCGACAGGTGCGCCGGATAGTAGCCGCGCTTGTCCGCGAGGCCGACGCGCGCGAGCAGCGTCTCGGCTTCCTCGACCGCTTCCGCGCGGCTGCGCTTCTGCACGCGCAGCGGGCCTTCGACGAGGTTGTCGAGCACCGTCATGTGCGACCACAGGTTGAAGTTCTGGAACACCATCCCGAGCTGCGAACGGATCCGGTCGACCTGGCGCCGGTCGCCCGGCTGCAGCTTGCCGTCGCGCGTGCGCTTCATCTTCAGTTCCTCGCCGGCGAGCGCGACGGTGCCGTCGTCGGGCGTCTCGAGCAGGTTCAGGCAGCGCAGGAACGTGCTCTTGCCCGAGCCGCTCGCGCCGAGGATCGAGATGACGTCGCCCTCGTGCGCATCGAGCGAAATGCCCTTCAGCACATGGTGATCGCCGAACGACTTGTGGATGTTCCTGACCGACAGGGCAACGGGAGCAGCGGTGTTCATCGGATTCTCCGGAAGGGATGGATGCGCTCAGGACGCGACGCGCCGGGCATTGCGCGCCGCCGCGGCGGGCGCGCCGGCCGGCTTCGGCGCACGCAGGTGGGCCGACAGCCGCCATTCGAGCGCGCCGAGCACGCGCACGACGATGAAGTTCAGGCCGAGGTAGATGAGGGCCGCGCACACGAACACCTCGGTCGTGCGGTAGGTCTGCTGGATGATCTGCTGCGCGACGCCCGTCACTTCCCACACCGTGACGAGGCTGGCCAGCGCGGTCGACTTGACGAGCAGCACGGCTTCGGTCGAGTACGCGGGCAGGCACTGGCGCAACGCGATCGGGCCGATCACGCGCCGCAGCAGCGCGAAGCCCGACAGGCCGATCGAATAACCGGCCTCGATCTGCCCGACCGGCACGGCCATCAGCCCGCCGCGCACGATCTCGGCCGTATAGCCGGCCGTGCACAACGCCAGCGACAGCACCGCGCACACATACGGTTCGCGCAGCAGCGGCCACATGAAGCTCTCGCGAATCACGCCGAACTGGCCGAGCCCGTAATACACGAGGAACATCTGGATCAGCAGCGGCGAACCGCGAAACACGAGGATGTACGCACGCGCGACGCGGTTCGGCAGCCAGCGCGGCGACACGCGCATCGTGACGATCACGAGCGACAGCAGGCCGCCGAGCACGAGCGACGCGAAGAACAGGCCGAGCGTGGTCGGCACGGCCGCGAGCAACTGGCGCAGCGTGTCGAGGAGGAAATCGAAATCGATGGACATGCGTGCTCTCCGTCAGTTGCGCGCGAAATTGCGGCGGAAAGAGCGGCCGACGATCGCTTCCGCCCGGTTGAACACGCGGTTCGACAGGCCCGTCATCACGAGGTAGAGCGCGCCGCCCGCGACGAAGAACACGAAGTACTGGTGCGTCGAGTTCGCGGCGATCTGGCTCGTGCGCAGCAGCTCGGCGAGCCCCGTGACCGAGATCAATGCGGAGTCCTTGAGGCTCAGTTGCCACACGTTGCCGATGCCGGGCAGCGCGAAGCGCAGCACCTGCGGAATCAGGATGCGGCGCAGCACCATGCCGCGCGACATGCCGACCGAACGCGCCGCTTCGAGCTCGCCCTTCGACACGGCCAGCACGGCGGCGCGGTACACCTCCGCCTGATACGCGCCCGAGATCATCCCGACCGCCAGCGCGCCGATCACGAACGGCGGCACGCCGATGAAGCCTTCCGCACCGAACCACTGGCCGACGGTCGTGACGAGCGTCGAGCCACCGAAATAGAACAAGTAGATGACGAGCAGTTCGGGCACGCCGCGAAACACCGTCGTGTAGAGATCGCCGAGCAGCCGGGCGCTGCGGTGGCGCGACAGTTTCGCGGCCGCGATCGCGGCGCCGATCACGGCGCCGACCGCGAGCGCGGCGAGCGTCAGCGCGACCGTCATCAGTGCGGCGAGCAACAGCACGCCGCCCCAGCCTTCGGTTCCGAAGCCGAGCATTTCAAGAATCGCCATGCGTGCCTCCCGGCAAGCGTTGAGTGAATCTGCAGGATGCGCGCCGCCGTGCGTCGCCGTGTCGTTGCGTCGTGACGTCAACTACGCGGCGGCGGCCGGACGTGCGCTTACGGCGTGACGTCGGTCTTGAACCACTTGTCGGCAAGCTTCTTCACGGTGCCGTCCGCGAGCGCCGCGCCGATCGCCGCATCGAACTTGGTCTTCAGGTCGGCATCTTGCTTGCGGAACGCGAGACCTTCGCCCGGCCCCCAGATCGGCCCGCCGAGCTTCGGGCCCGCGAGCACGATAGACGCGTTTTCCTTCTTCTCGATGTTCGCCGCGTAGTACGTGACGTCGTCGAATGACGCATCGATGCGCCCGGCGACGAGGTCGAGATCGCGCTCGGGCGAGGTCTTGTACACGCGGATCGATGCGATGTCCTTGAAGCTGTCGTTGATGAACTTCGTATAGACGGTGCCCGACTGGATGCCGATCGTCTTGCCCTTCAACTGCTTGCGCAGCGCGTCGACGGTCGGCTTGTCGGCGTTCGCGTCGCCGGTCAGCTTGACGGCCGGCGCGCCTGGCGCGGCCTTCGGGATGATCTTCGTGTCGGTGACGGCGAACGTCGCCGGCGTGGCCGCATAGGGGCGCGAGAACAGCAGGATCTTCTCGCGCTCCGGCGTGATCGAGATCGCATCCATCAGGACATCGAACTTGCCGGCCTGCAGGCCGGGAATCATCCCGTCCCAGTCCTGCGCGACCATGTTGCACTGGACCTTGATCCGGCCGCACACGTTGGCGAGCAGTTCAGGCTCGAAGCCGCCGAGCTTGCCGCCCGGCAGCGTAAGGTTCCACGGCGCGTAGCCGCCTTCGAGCGCCACCGTCACCGTCTTCCATTCCTTCGCCTGCACCGGCGCGGCGAGCGTCGCCGCAGCGGCCGCGATGGCGCCGATCGTCTTGATTGCCCACTTGATGCGCTTGCCGTTCACGAGATTTCTCCTTGCGTTGAAGTTCGTCATCCCCTCGGTCATGCAAGCCGCCTCAGGAATTTGTCTATACAAGCATGCAAGAAGAAAAACAGCGGGACAAGCGCTGATCAAAAAAAACCGCGTAAACGCGGGAAATCCCCTAAATACGCGGCTCCAGCGCGCCTCATTGCGGGGAATTCGGGCACGGATTTGGTGCAATTGACATGGACAAATCGCTAGGATGACTAGACAAATTTCGAATTGGATCGCCGGGCGCCGACCATTCGACATGCGGAGACGGGAAGGTCGGACTGACCGGCATAAGGTCTGCGGATTGGATCTCCGGTCGATGCTCGATCGAGTATTGCGGGCCACGCTTCGACATCGCACGCGTGCCGATCCGGCCGCGCGTTCGCGTTTTCCGGAAGTCGACGCGAGCACGACCGATCGGATCGGGGAACGTGTCGACGCCCCCATCCGCGCCATGCTCGGGCCACCTTCGTGGCCGACATGGACACGGCCATGAAGGTAGCCCGTGTGCGCCGCTTCGAGCGGCCAGGGGATCGGTGTCTTGCAGCAGAACGCGGAAATCGTGCCGGATGGCGTAAGGACGAGCTGAGACAGGGGCCGACCGGGTGTCGGCGTCACCTGGAAGACACCTGCTTCGACTTGCTGCCGTCAAACGTCGCGACGAAGCTGTCGGTGAAACGGTCGAAATCGTCGGGGGCGACGCACGTGTGCGTCGTGTCGTATGGCAAACCTGCTTGCCCACTTCGCGAGCGCAGGCGCAAGCGTAGCGGCGGGCTTGAGAGGCGTCGCGCACGAAGCGGGAGCGACGACGAAGCCGTTCGCCAGCATCAGCGCAAGCAATGCTGCACGAACGTGCTCCAGGATTGAATTTTCTTCCTGCTTCAATGCGCCGAAAAAAAGATCAGGCGCGACCGTCCCCTTCCCCGCGTTGGACATCGCCAAGCATGGTGACGAGGACGAGCGCGGCGATCAGCCCCAGGTGCTCGAAGAAGCTGTTGAGCGCCATGAAGCGCGCCACGCCCGTCTGGTTCCAGAAGTCGTTCGCCACCAGCATCGCGACGACGGTCAGCACGCCGAGTCCACCCGCGCCAATCCAGGTGAACCGGCGAAATACCACGCACAGCGAACCGCCGATCTCGACCACAACCGCCAGTGCAGCCCAGAACGCGGGCGGGTGCAGGCCGAAATGCGCCTGCTCCGCGATCGCATCGCCGAAGTGCATCGCCTTGTTGACGCCGCCGATCAGAAAGGCGGACACCAGCGCAAGTCGTACCAGCGCGCCGACCCACGGCTGCGCCAGCAGGACACGAATCCACCCGGGGCTGCACCGGCCGGTTGTCGTCGACATGTCAGATCGCCCAGCACGAACAACCGAACGCGCCCCAGAAGCCCTTCGCGTCCGACGTAGGCAATGCGCTCCCCCACGCGCTCGCATGTGCATGCGCGTGCACGTTGCATGCGCTCGCGCAGCCGCACATCGCGGCGGCCGCCGCACGCTGCAGCGGTGCGCCGTTGCGCTGCGTCGCACCCCAGCCGCCGTAACCACCGTACTCGCGCACCGGCGACCAATCCGGCATCGCGGGCGGAATCGGCGCATCGTGCGATGCGAACGGCCCCGCACCCCATACGATCTTGCCGCCGACCACCGTCAGCAACGCGGTCGTATCCACGATATCGTCCTCCGCGCATGTGAAGAAATCGCGATCCGGGACCATCAGGTCGGCAAGCTGTCCGACCGCGATGCGCCCTTTCTTCCCCTCTTCGTTCGAGAACCACGTCACGTATTCGGTCCACATCCGCAGCGCGGTCTCGCGATCGAGCAGATTGCGCTGCGGATACATGCGCAGCCCGCCGACCGTCTTGCCCGTCACGAGCCACGCAAGCGACACCCACGGGTTGTACGACGCGACGCGCGTTGCGTCGGTGCCGGCCGACACCTTGATGCCCTTCGAGAGCATCTTCGCGACGGGCGGCGTCGCTTCGGCCGCCTGCGCGCCATAGCGCTCGACGAAGTATTCGCCCTGGTACGCCATCCGGTGCTGCACCGCGATGCCGCCGCCCAGCGCCGCGATACGATCCATCGATTTTTCGGTGATCGTTTCCGCGTGATCGAAGAACCAGTTCAGGCCTTCGAGCGGGATGTCCTTGTTGACCTTTTCAAACACGTCGAGCGCGCGGCTGATCGTTTCGTCGTAGGTCGCATGCATGCGCCACGGCCAACGGTTCTGTGCGAGCACACGCACGACGCCTTCGAGATCGTCCTCCATCTGCGCCGGCAGGTCCGGGCGCGCGACGCGGAAATCCTCGAAGTCGGCCGCCGAGAACACCAGCATCTCGCCCGCGCCGTTGTTGCGGAAATAGTCGGTGCCGTCGTGATACTTGACGCTCTTCGTCCAGTTCACGAAGTCTTCCTTCTCGGCATTCGGCTTCTGCGTGAACAGGTTGTACGCGATCCGGATCGTCATCTCGCCCGCGTCGTGCAGCTTGCGGATCACTTCGTAATCGTCGGGGTAATTCTGCGAACCGCCGCCCGCATCGATCACGCCCGTCACGCCGAGGCGGTTCAGTTCGCGCATGAAATGGCGCGTCGAGTTGTACTGGTATTCGAACGGCAGCTTCGGCCCCTTCGCGAGCGTCGCGTAGAGGATCGTCGCGTTCGGGTTCGCGAGCAGCAGCCCGGTCGGGTTGCCCGCGGCGTCGCGCAGGATCGTGCCACCCGGCGGCTCCGGCGTGTCCTTCGTGTAGCCCACCACGCGCAGCGCGGCCGCGTTCAGCAGCGCGCGGTCGTACAGGTGCAGGATGAACACCGGCGTATCGGGCGCGACCGCGTTGAGTTCCTCGATCGTCGGCAGGCGTTTCTCGACGAACTGGTGTTCGGTGAAGCCGCCGACCACGCGCACCCACTGCGGCGCGGGCGTGATCGCGACCTGCCGCCTGAGCATGTCCATCGCGACGGCGAGCGACGGCACGCCGTCCCAGCGCAGCTCCATGTTGTAGTTCAGGCCACCGCGAATCACGTGGCAGTGGTTGTCGATCAGACCCGGCAGCACGGCGCGGCCGCCGAGATCGACGACCTTCGTCGCACGGCCGGCGAGCGGCATCACGTCCGCTTCGGTGCCGACCGCAACGAAGCGGCCAGCGGCGATCGCCACCGCTGTCGCGGTGGGGTTTGCGCGGTCGAGGGTCGTGAACCTTCCGTTGTGAAGGATCAGATCCGGTTGGGACTCGGTTGCGGTCATATACATCACCTCGTTTCGATCAGAAGCCAAAGAGCTGTTTGAGGGTGGGGATGGCCTGCACGCCGATCACCATGCCGAGCAGCCCGACCAGGGCAATCAGCGGGGGTGCCGGAGAGCGGACCTTGATTGCGCTGTAAATGACACCGATCAGCAAGCCCGCACCAAGGGAAACCAGATAAGGTTCCATACGATCAATTTCTCGGACAGGTTGGAATGCAGGTCGTAACGTCCTGGCAAACACGCTGCGGGCGGCATCCGTGAATCGACCACGTACGCCGCCCGCGATTTCGTATTGCCGATGCCACGTGTACGCATGGAACACGCCGCATCGGCGTCGACAGTCGAGACTGCCTTCGTTTACTTCGCCGGCACGGGCGCGATCGACTCGTGCGGCGTCGCGGTGCGCTGTTCGGCCTTGTGGACCATCGTGTACGCGTAGTCGACGCCCATCCCGTACGCGCCCGAGTGCTCCTTCGCGATCGCCATCACGGCGTCGTAAGTCTCGCGGTGTGCCCAGTCGCGCTGCCACTCGAGCAGGACCTGCTGCCACGTCACCGGCACCACGCCGGCTTGCACCATCCGCTGCATCGCGAAGTCGTGCGCGTCCTTCGACGTGCCGCCCGAAGCGTCGGCCACCATGTAGATTTCGTAGTCACCTTCGAGCATCGCGCACAGCGCGAACGTCGTATTGCAGACCTCCGTCCACAGGCCCGACACGACCACCTTCTTGCGGCCGTTCGCAGCAAGCGCGTCGCGCACCTTCTGGTCGTCCCACGAGTTCATCGACGTGCGTTCGAGCGTCTTCTGGTTCGGGAACACGTCGAGCAGCTCGGGATAGGTGTGGCCCGAGAAGCTCTCGGATTCCACCGTCGTGATCGTGGTCGGGATGTTGAACACCTTCGCGGCCTTCGCGAGCCCGACGACGTTGTTCTTCAGCGCCTGGCGGTCGATCGACTGCACGCCGAACGCCATCTGCGGCTGCTGGTCGATGAAGATCAGCTGGCTGTTATGGGGGGTGAGTACTTCAAGCTTCGGATTGCTCATGGCGGTCATGTCCTTTGATGCGGAGAAAAAATTGCCTGCCTCGCCGGCAAGCAGGGAGGCGCCCAATGCGCTGTGCCGGAAGGTTCGCCTGCCAGCCGTTGTCATTCAACACGCGAATTCATGGTAACGCCACTTAATCAATTCTATTAATAAAATCCCTAAAACCAGGCCTTAAAAGATCTTAAAACCGTCGAATTGAATGATCACATCAGAAAAGACCTGCTACGCTATCGAATGAATTCACGCTCGTCTCCGGATCGGTAGTTATCCGTATTTTTCACACGGTTGTCATTCACTTGTAACTGCATCATGAAGCCGTACATTTCATCGCTACTTGCCGGAATGCTCGCCGGTGCTGTCTACTACCTGATTGGCGTGCCGTCGCCGGCTCCGCCCACGATCGCACTGGCCGGCCTGCTGGGCATCCTTGCCGGCGAACAGATCCTGCCGATCGCACGCCGGATGCTCGCGGGGATTCATCTGAGAGCCGCGTGGAACGAGGCGAAGTGCAGCCAGCACATGTTCGGCGCGCTGCCCGGCGCCCAGGCATCCGATGCCGCCGCGAAGAAACGTCAATCGACGCCGTCGTGACCCACGTTGACCGACCGGATTCGGGGAGGCCGATCGGCGGGCCGGTCAATCTCCCGACGCCGACGACACGCAGGCGAGCCGCAACGCGAAGCACCCGCGAAACCCGGGCCCATTCGGCACGGCTCCCCCATGCGCTGACGCTGCGGAAATGGCGCACATCGCCAATACCGATCGGGCGCTGAATTCGCGCGAGGCAATCCTGCCGAAAAGAGATGGCGCCCCGGCTCCAGCAACCGGACGAATTGTTCTGAATCGTCTTGGACTCGGCGGTGCTTGGCGATAACATGACAGCCCGACGCCCCCGTGGAATTCATCATGAAGCTGTCATTCGAAGCGCTCGAGGCACTGGACGCGATCGACCGCACCGGCACGTTCGCCGAAGCCGCGGAGCTCCTGCACCGCGTACCGTCTGCGCTGACCTATCTCGTACAAAAGCTAGAAAGCGACCTCGACGTCGCACTGTTCGACCGCAGCGGGCGCCGTGCGAAGCTCACGCACGCGGGCCGCGTGGTCGTCGAAGAGGGCCGCCGGCTGCTGCATGCCGCCGAACAGCTCGAACTCAAGGCGCTGCGTGCCCAGCAAGGCTGGGAAACCGAGGTTCGCATCTGCATCGACGAGATCCTGCCGTTCGACGCGTTGTGGCCGTACGTGCATACGTTCTACGAACTCGAGATGAACACGCGGCTGCGCCTGTCGACCGAAGTGCTCGGCGGCACCTGGGATGCGCTGATTTCGCGCCGCGCGGATCTCGTCGTCGGCGCGGCGGGCGAGCCGCCGGATCTGCCGGACATCGTCGCGCGGCCGATCGGCACGCTCAGGCACGTGTTCGCCGTCGCCCCGACCCATCCGCTCGCGGCGCTGCCCGAACCACTGTCGATGGCGTCGGTCGTCGAGCATCGCGGCGCCGTCATCAGCGATACCTCTCGCGAACTGCAGCCGCGCTCGGTCGCCGTCGACTCCGGGCAGCCGTATCTCGCGGTCCCCACGCTCGCCGCGAAACTGGCCGCGCAGTGCGAAGGACTCGCGGTGGGCACGCTGCCGGATTGCATCGCGGCACGCGCGATCGCGCAGGGCAAGCTCGTCGCACGCCAGGTGACCGGCATGCGCGACACGACGCATTGCTATATCGCGTGGCGCGGCGACGAGGCCGGACGCGCGTTGCACTGGTGGGTCGATCAGCTCGCCCGCCCCGATCTCGTCGACCGCTTCACCGCGCTCGCCTGATTCCGCCGCTCGTCGGCCGCGCCTCTCGATCGAACGTTTCCCCGCGATCTCCCGCCGCATCAGCCGAACGAATCGTGCAGGCGCCTCATCTCCTTCTCGAGCCACTCGATCAGGCTGAACGACGCATGCGCCTTCGCGGCCGGCGGGATCATCATCTTTTCCTCGGTCGCGATGTGTTCGTCAAGGGATTCGCACATCAACCGTCCGAGTTCGGGTTTCCTCGCGAGCAGCGGCGACAGGTCGCGGCTGCTCAACTGATAGGCCGTCACGGCCGTCACCGCGTAGACGCTCGCATGAAGTTGCGTGCCGGCCAGCACGACGGACTGGCCGATCGCGTCGCCGGGCACCATCCGCCTGACCTCGACGTCGCCTGTCGCGCCCGGCACGAACACCGACGCGACACCGGACCCGACGATCGTCAGCAGGCGCGTATCGGAATTCGACGCGTAGATCACCTCCCCTTTGTGAAATACGCGTGACGCCAGCGCATCGGCCAGCACCGCCAGATCCTCGTCGCCGAGTTGCCTGAATAGTTCGACCGCGCGCAGCAGCCGTTGACCGTGCGAAGCCGGTCGGTACGCCGCGGCCGTCCCGCCGAGCGGGCGCAGCGCGATGTCCGCGGCGGCGAGATGCCGGTGGGCCAGATCGTAGAGCCGGTTACGCACAGCCACTTTTTTTTGCAGCGCGTCGACGTAACAGACGAGTTCGTATTCGACGGAATTGGTCCTGAAGGCCTTGACGACCGAGATCGGCGCTGGACTGGCCAGCACGTCCAGCGAACTGGCCGCGGCGCGGTCGAGCGCATCGACGACGACGGCCGGCCGCACTGCCGGATCGATCTCGATCGTCAGCGTCACGCCGTGCACGCTCGCGGGTTCGCTCAGGTTGACGATCGTCGCCTTCGCCGCCGTGCTGTTCGGCACGACGACCAGGTTGCCGAGGCTGTCGATCAGCTTGGTCGCGCGCCAGTTGCTTTCGACTATCCGCCCTTCCAGCTCGCCGATGGCCACCGTATCGCCCAGGCGAAACGGCTGGGTGGTATTCAGCACGAGGCCCGAGAACACGTCGTTCAGCGTGTTCTGGACGGCCAGACCGAGGATCACGGCCACGGCGCCCGAGGTCGCGACCAGGCCGCTCAGCGGCAGGCCCAGTACGTAGCCCAGCGCGGCCACCGCGGCCGCACCGAACACGGCGCCCGCGGCGATGTCGTGAAACAACCGCTGGTTGCGCCACGCGCGCGGCAGCAGCAGATGATCGAGCATCAGGCTGAACACCAGCGCGCACTGCAGCCACCATGCGACGCCGATCGCCTGGATGGCCAGCCGATCGAGGCGGTCGGGCGACGGCGGAACCGCGAGCGGGCTCACGCCGGTGGCGAACAACACATAGGTCAACGCGGCGAACGACGCGCAGCGCCAGACCGCTTTCGTCGTCGAACGGCCAGGCCCGAGCACCCGCCATGCAACGAGGTCGGCAACGATGATCGGCGCGCCGTAAGCGACCGTGACGGACAGGTTCAGCATGCTGGAATGGGCCGCGTGCGCGCGTTGCGACTGGCGGGGAACCCGTGCGATCGCATGGCTCGCGCTACCCGATCCGGCGAGCGGCCGCCGGCAGCGAATCGTGGCGAGAAAGGTCGGACTGAAGAGGTTTCATGCGGTAGTCGTTCGATGACGCGCGAAGTCGCGGCGGCACGACATGTGCCGATCGCCGCCCCACGCCGGCATTCAATGGCGTCGGGATATCGATAAGCGGCGGTGCGAGCCGGTCTGCTGCCCGCACGCCCGCGAATCGCCGATGGTCTCCGTCCATGCAATGTAGACGCACCGGCCGGCCAAGTCCTGAGTTCAGGCTGAAACGTTCTGAATTCGCCTGCAGCGCGCGCCGTTACGGCTTACGCGCCGGCAACCCGGCCTCGTCCGCGTCGACCCCGAGCGCGTGCAGTTCGGGCCACGCGTCGTGCACGACCTGCGTCGGCCCCGACGTATGGGCGAGCGCGGCGGCATAGGCGGCCAGCAGGCGCACGCGCGCATCCTCGCGCGCCCGTGTCTCGTCCATATTGCGCATTGCATCGAGCGCCGCGCGCGCCCGTTCGCGACATTCGTCCACCAGCGACAGGTCGAACAGGCACGGAACCGCGACAGCAGCCAGCGCGATGCCGACGTCCGCATCGCCATTCGGCGAAAACGCCCAGTCGAGCGCCGCGCGCAGATTGCCGAGTTCGCGCCGGATCACGTCGAGCCGCGAGTCGGCCCGCGGCCCGTCGCCGCTGGGCGCAAGCCTGAACAACGTATGGAAGTAGTTCGCATGCGCGCGTGCCGCGGCCGCGCATTCGCCGTTGTTCTCGAGCTGCTGCAGCGCATAGGCGCGCGTCGTGGTCAGCAGCCGGTAGCGCGGTGCGCCGTGCGCGCTCTCGAGGCTCAACAGCGACTTCGAGACGAGGCCGGCGATCGTGTCGAGCAGGTCCGCATCGACGAGCCCCTTCGTTCCGACGATGTCCCGCACCGCATCGATCGAGAAGCTGTCACGGAACACGCCGAGCCACCGCAACAGCAGGCGCTCCGCGTCCCCGAGCAAGCGGTAGCTCCAGTCGTACATCGCCTGCAGCGTCTGATGACGCGGCAATGCCGTACGAAAACCGCCGGTCAGCAACCTGAAGTGGTCGTCGAGATGCGCGGCCAGCACATCGATGCCGAGCACGGCCGCGCGGGCCGCTGCCAGTTCGATGGCGAGCGGGAGACCGTCGAGACGACGGCACACCGACGCCATCAGCGCCACGCTGCGTTCGTCGAGCGGAAAGCGGGGATCGGCGGCACGCGCGCGCGCCGAGAACAGTTGCACCGCGCTGGCACTCAGGATCCCGGCATCGTCGGCGCCCTCGCGGGGCACATCGAGCGGCGGAATCGGACACAGCCGCTCGCCCTGGATACGCAGCGCCTCGCGGCTGGTCGCGAGGACGCACAGTCCTGTGTCCGACTCGGTCAGTGCAGTCGCGATCTGCGCGGCGGCATCGAGCAGATGTTCGCAATTGTCGAGCACCAGCAACATCCGGCGGTTCGCCACGCTGGCCAGCACCGCTTCGAGCGTCAGCGATCCGGCCGGCTGCACGATGCCGAATGCACCCGCCAGCGCGGCGGGCACGAATTGCGGACACGCAACCGTGGCCAGCGACACGAACGCGGCACCCTCCGGAAAGCTCGCCTCGGCCCGCATGGCCGCTTCGAGCGCGACGCGCGTCTTGCCGATGCCGCCCGCCCCGACCAGCGTCACGACGCGCGCGGTGTCGAGCGCCGCAAGAACGTCGGCGACGATCTGCTCGCGGCCGACGAGCGCGGTCGGCGCGGCGGTCAGCCGCGACGCCGCGGGACGCACGGCCGCCGCGCCTTCGGCCTTGGCGCCGACCAGCCGATAGCCGCGCCCCGGCACCGTGACGATCAGGTTCCGGTCGCCGGCCAGCGCCTTGCGCAACGCGGCGATATGCACCTGCAGGTTGTTTTCCTCCACGATCGTGTGCGGCCACACGCGCTGCATGATTTCGTCTTTCGATACCAACGCGCCGTTCGCCCGAATCAGGAGTTCGAGAATTTCGAATGCGCGACTGCCGATGCGCAGCAGCTTGCCGTTCGAGCGAATTTCACGTCTGTCGAGAAAAACGTGAAGTGTTCCAATCCGGATCATGGGAATTTTTAATCGATTGCATTCATTGATGCCCTGTCAGAAATGACACCGGTTTGACGGCAATGCTACGGCATTTGTCCGGTCAAATGATTCAAATAATCAGAACTCAAAGAGCAAATTTTTTGAATCGATGAAAACCACGATCGCCGCGACGTCGTGCCCCGCCCCGCCTGGCGCGTCACGGCGCACCGCGGCATCCTGCATTTTCAATGCGTGGAATAGCCGTTTACCCATGAATCTGTTTCGTAGGATAAAACGGTCGATTGGATGAATTTAATTTCGTAGCCTCGTTAATTGAAATGGCAGTTCGCATGGCTTGCGGCAAAAAGCGGTAACAACGACGTGCAAGGCGCGGCGAAACCGATTCCAGTCGTGACGGCCGGTCGGACTTTCCGTTCAGAACGATTCAGGCGCCGCTCAGGACATTCAGCGGCGCGACGCGCGACGATGGTTCCACGGCGCCAGCGTCGAGCGACTGCCGTCACGCCGCGAGGAACACGACCATGGGCAACCGTATCGCCGGCATCCGGATTCCCGACGGCCCGATCGCACGGGAGGCCGCCGCGGCCGTGCGCGCCGGCGAGCCGGAACTCCTGTTCCGGCACGCGATGCGCGTGTTCGCGTTCGCGTCGATCATTGGGCTGCGTCGCGGCATCGCATTCGACGCCGAGCTGCTGTACGTCGCCGCGCTGTTCCATGACTTCGGACTGACGGAGCGCTACCGGCATTCGCGCCGGCGCTTCGAAATCGACGGCGCGAATGCCGCGCACGCATTCCTCGGCGGATACGGCGTCGCCGTCGACGATGCGGCGGAGGTGTGGCGTGCGATCGCGCTGCACACGACCTTCGGCATTCATCCGTACATGACGCCGTTGACGGCGTTGCTCGGCGCAGGTATCGAGACGGATCTCTTTGCACGTCATTTCGACGAAGTGAGCCGATCCGAACGCGACGAGATCGTGAACGCGTGGCCGCGCGGCCCGTGTTTCAAGGAGCTGTTCCTCGAGGCGCTCGCCGCGGGCACCGCGCATCGCCCTGCCGCTGCGTTCGGCAACGTCGGCGCCGACGTGCTCGAGCGTTGCGATCCGGACTATCGTCGGACGAATTTCTGCGGTCTGGTGCTCGGGTCGAAATGGACGGAGTGAGCCGTCCGGTCGGCCGGGCCCGCTCCGCCACGTCGCGGCAGCAACCGCCGTCGAGTCATGCGCGGGCGAACGCCAGCAGTTCGTCGTTCAATCGTTGCGCGTGCGTCAGATACAGCGCGTGCGGGCCACCCTCGTAGACGCTCAGCGTCGCATGTGGCACGCGCTTCGCCGCAGCGGCGCCCGTGAGCGCGAGCGGCACCGTCTGGTCGTCGTCGCCGTGAATCACGAGCGTCGGCACGTCGAACTTGTCGAGATCCGCCCTGAAATCGGTTTTGGAAAACGCGCCGACGCAATCGAGTGTCCCCTTCAATCCGGCCTGCAGCGCCATGAACGACGTCCAGTCGAGCGCGGCGCGCGAGATCGCCGAAGCGGCCCGGTTCGAACCGGTGAACAGCGGCCAGAAGTGCTCGAAGAAGGCCGCGCGGTCGGCCACGATGCCCGCGCGAATACCGTCGAACACGGCCACGTCGACACCGTCCGGATGGTCGTCGCGCCGCGCGACCAGCGGCGTCACCGATCCGACCAGGACGGCCTTCGCGATGCGTCGCGTGCCGTGCCGGCCGATGTAGCGTGCCACTTCGCCGCCGCCCATCGAAAAGCCGACGAGCATCACGTCGCGCAGCCCGAGCGTCTCGATCAGCGTCGCGAGGTCGTCCGCCAGCGTATCGTAGTCGTAGCCCGTCCACGGCTGGCCGGACCGGCCGAAGCCGCGCCGGTCGTAGGCGATACAGCGAAAGCCGTTCGACGCGAGATGATGCATCTGGACGTCCCACATGTCCGCATTCAACGGCCAGCCGTGAATGAACACGACCGGTCGCCCTGCCCCCCAGTCCTTGTAGTGAATCGAAACGCCGTCGTGCGTCGTAAACGTGTTCATGCGGGTTCCTTCCTCAGCGGTGAAAAACTAGCGGCCGCCAGCCATGGCCGACGGACAGGTCATGAACGGGACAGCCTGGCGATGAACCGCTCCAGTTCGGACGCGAGGATCACCTCCCGGTAGTTCGCGGGGCGCTTCGCGCCGCGCCACTGCGGCTTGTAGATCGCATCGCCGGTATGAATCGTGATGCCGGTCAGCGCGCAGCGGCCGAGGGCGCGGGATTTTGCGCTGATCCAGCGCTGCTCGTCGTAGCGGCAGCGTGTCGGATCGCTCCACGACACCAGGACCGACGAATCGGTCTGCCGCTCGGCGGCGACGATCGCGCAACGGCGGCGCACGCCGCCGATGCACGCGGGCGGCGCGTCGTCACGATGGCGACGGCGCGCGGCGTCCGGGTCGCGAAGATGCGACGGCGCACAGCGGCTCGCGGCCGGCGACGGGTCGAGCAGCGTCATCACGTGTTCCCAACGATTGAATTCGTCCATGGCGGCGTACCCAGGCAAGTGGCAAAGGGCGCGGATGTATCGCACCCGCCCGCATTGCGGTCGTCATCCGCCGGCACGAACTGGCAAGACCCGCGACGGGATGACCTGATGCTGACGATAACGAGCCGCCGCTGAAGAGTCTTGATTCCGGGCTTAATTTTTCTGGCCGGTGCGTTCGCGCGGCGTGCGCCGCGACCCGCTTCATGAAAATTCAGCGCGATTTCAGTACAGGCCGCATGACCCCGCGATAGGCTCCTGTCGGCGTTCGTTCGCTGCCTTCGCGCGCCTGCCGGCCCGCGACCGCGAACGCACGCCGGCTGCCGGCGCGATTGCCGCATGCGGGCAGGTCCGCACCATCCATCCAACGCGGCATCGTTCCACCGCACGTTCAAGGAGTCCCAATGCGTCCAGCAGACATCGACGCCGTTCCCTCGGCGCGTCGCCGAGACATGCTGCTTGCCGGCGCGACCGCCGTTGCAGCCGCCGCGCTGCCGGCCGCCGCCGCAGCCGCCCCCAAACACGCCGCTTCCGCCCATCAAGGAGCCCATGCGATGAACACGATCACCACCAAAGACGGTACGCAGATTTACTACAAGGACTGGGGCAGCGGCCGCCCGGTCGTCTTCTCGCACGGCTGGCCGCTGTGCGCCGATGCGTGGGACCCGCAGATGCTGTTCCTCGTGCAGCACGGCTACCGCGTGATCGCGCACGACCGCCGCGGTCACGGCCGCTCGAGCCAGCCGTCGCAAGGCAACGACATGGACACGTATGCCGACGATCTGGCGGCGCTGATGAATGCGCTCGACCTGCGCGAAGCCACGCTCGTCGGCCATTCCACCGGCGGCGGCGAAGTCGCGCACTACATCGGGCGCCACGGCACGAAGCGCGTGTCGAAGGCCGTGCTGATCGGCGCCGTGCCGCCGCAGATGGTGAAATCGGCGTCCAATCCCGGCGGCCTGCCGATGGACGTATTCGACGGGATCCGCAAGAACGTCGCCGAGAACCGTTCGCAGTTCTACAAGGATCTCGCCGTGCCGTTCTTCGGCTTCAACCGTCCGGGTGCCAAGGTGTCGCAGGGCACGATCGACGCGTTCTGGGCGCAGGGCATGATGGGCGGCATCCATGGCCAGTATCTGTGCGTCAAGGAATTCTCCGAGGTCGACTACACCGAGGACCTGAAGAAGATCGACGTGCCGACGCTGATCCTGCACGGCGACGACGACCAGATCGTGCCGATCGACGATTCGGCCCGCCTGTCCGCGAAGATCGTGAAGCACGCGCAACTCAAGGTGATCCCCGGCGGAGCACACGGGATGTGCGTCGTCGAGGCCGACCGGATCAATGCCGAACTGCTCGCGTTCCTGAAGGCGTAAGCATCGCGGCAAGGCGCGCCCGGCCTTCAGGCTTTCAGGCCGGCGCGCCCTTCAGCACGTTTCAGGATTTTTCAGGTCGTCGCGATGCCGTTGCGGCGTACGCGATCGTCAGGATCGTCGACGCGCAAGATCCGCCGATCCGGCGTCGCACGCTCACGGCGCACGCGCCGGCCTGAGCAGCATGCCGATCAACACTCCCGCAACCGCGAAAGCCGTCGCGACACGGAAATTGTCGGCCAGTGCGAGCGTGGTTGCCTGGATGCGAACCGCCCGGTCGAGCAGCGCATAAGCCGCGTGGTCGCCGGTCGCGAAGGTCGCGCCGTGCGACACGAGCGACGCCGCGCCGGCCCGCAGTCGCTCCAGCGTTTGCGGATCCGACAGCGTGACATGCAGACCGACGAGATTCGAATGGGTAGCCTCCATGATGCGCTGGATCACCGCGATCGACGTCGTGCCGAGCTGCCCGCTCAGCAGGCGCGTCGTCTGCACGACGGCGCCGAACGTCAGTACATGCTCGGCCGTCGCGTGCTTGCCGAAAAAGAACACGACCGACGTGAGCGCCATCGTCTGCCCCAGCGCCTGCAGCAGTTGCGACGGGATGAAGTCGGGTTCGGCCCAGACGGGCGTGAGGCGCGCGCCGAGTGCGAACGCGACCGCCACCATCGCGAAGCCGGCCACGATCAGCCGGCGCGGATCGACGCGTTGCAGCAGCCACGCCACGCACGGCGCGAACAGCAGCTGCGGCATCGCGATCCAGCGCAGCGTATCGCCGATCTGCAGCGGGCGCAGCCCGTAGGTGCTCGCGAGAAACGCCGACGGAATGAAGCTCGTGTTGAGCACGGTAAAGCGCACGAGGCCGACGAGCAGGATCAGCAACGCGACGTTGGGCAGCGCGAGGTAGCCGAGATCGAGCCCGGCCCGTCGCGACGTCAGTTCGTGGATCAGGAACGCGGCCACCATCACGATGCCGATGCACAGCAGCGCGACGACCAGCGGCGACTGGAACCAGAACAGCCGCTCGCCCTGATCGAGCGCGATGCACAAACATGCGAACCCGCCGGCACCGAGCAGCATGCCGCGCGTATCGATACCGGACGCGATGCGCTTGATCGGCTCGGTGGACAGCGACAGCATCAGGCAGACGATGAACGGCACGGTCAGCAATGCGTTCTGCCAGAACAGCCAGCGCCAGCTCAGGTGTTCGCTGTACCACCCTTCGAGCGTCGCCGACAGGTTGAGCGACATCTCGAGGTTCATCGCATACGCGGCGATGCCGAACGGAATCAGTCGCGGCGGCAGCGTGCGGACGACGAACCCGACGGTCAGCGGCACGAACACGCCGGATGCGAAACCGGCCAGGCTCTGGAACATGATGAACGTACCGAAGTTCGTGCACAGCGGCAGCACGCTTTCGACTACGAGAAATACCGCGGCGCCCGCCAGCAGCACGCGGCGCGTGCCGAACACGAAGGCCGCTGCGATCGCGAGCGGCCCGACGAACATCTGCGACGCGATGAACGCGGTGTTGATCCACGCGCCCTCGTCGAACCCGACGCCGAGCGCACCACGTATGTCGGCGAGCCCGAGCGACGTGATGCGCGATGTCAGTGTCGAGATGATCGCGCCGAGCAGCACGGCGGCGATCGCGGCGATCGAACGAAACGTCGGTATGTCGGAGGCCGGCGCTGCGGCCGGCCCCAGTGTCGCGCCACCGGGGGCGAACGTGGTGTTCATCGTCGAGCGGCTCCCGCACAAAAAGCTCGCGCAAGCATAGCGCGATGTGAAGAATCCCGTCTGTTCCATGGAGTATCCCGATCGTGACCACGAACTCGCCGGACGTGCCGCCCACTTCCACCGCGCGCTCGCGCAAGTGGCCGGTCGTATCGATCGCCGGATGCGCGCTGTTGCTCGTCGCGCTGCTGGTCTACGAATTCGATGCGCATGACCGCGGCACCGACGACGCATACGTGACAGGCCACCTGCACGTGATCTCGCCACGCGTGGCCGGCACGGTCGAGCGCGTGCTGGTGAACGACAACCAGTTCGTGCACGCGGGCGACCCGCTCGTGCGGCTCGACCCGCGCGATTTCGACGTGCGCGTCGCGCTGCAGCGTGCCCGCGTCGCGCAGGCGCGCTCCGATGCGAGCCGCGCCAGGGCGCTGGTCGAGCAAGCCGAAGCGACGCTCGTGTCGGCGCATGCCGACGCCGAGAAGGCCGATCTCGACTACGAACGGGCACGCGAACTGACCCGCGAAACCCCGCGCGGATTGTCGCAGCAGGAGTTCGATGCCGCCAACGCGGCGCGCAAGTCCGCCCGCGCACGCATCGAGGCGGCCGACGCGCAGCGGCGCAGCGCGCAGGCCGCGCGGCAGGCTGCCGATGCCGTGTCGAACCAGAACGACGCCGAGTTGCGCGATGCGGAGCTCCAGCGCCAGTACACGACCGTCGTGGCGCCGTCGGACGGCTACGTCGGCAAGAAGACGGTCGAGACCGGCGAGCATGTCGCGCCCGGCCAGGCGCTGCTCACGGTCGTCGAACCGCACCCGTGGGTGGTCGCGAACTTCCGCGAAACCCAGCTCCGGCACGTCCGCGCCGGCGACGTCGTGCAGTTGCGCTTCGACGCGTTGCCGGACCGAACCTTCCGCGGGCACGTCGACAGCCTGTCGCCCGCGACCGGCGGGCAGTTTGCACTGTTACCGCCCGACAACGCGACCGGCAACTTCACGAAGGTCACGCAGCGGGTGCCCGTCAAGATTCTGCTGGACGGCCCGGCCTCGGCCGAACCGCGCATTCGGCCCGGCCTGTCGGTCGTCGTCACGCTGCAACGCACCCGCGAGCAGCCATGACCCGCATCGCCGCCCTGCTCGCTGCCGGCCTGCTGAGCGCGTGCACGATCGCGCCGCGGCCGCTCGCTCCCGTCGCGGTCGGAACCGACCGGTTCCGCCATGCGGATGTGCCCGACGAACCCGCACCGTCGCTCGTCGAATGGCCCGCATCGTTCGGCGCTCCGCCGCTCGTCGCACTCGTCGATGCCGCGCTCGCCGGCAACCACGACATCCGTGCCGCCGCGGCGCGCGTCGACCAGGCGCGGGCGCTGCTCGGCGTGCGCGAAGCCGCACTGGTGCCCACCGTCGGCGTCGATCCGTCGTTCAGCCGCTCGCGCGTATCCGGCACGGTCGACAACGCGTTGCCGAAACGCACGATGCACAACTGGTCGGTGCCGTTCAACGCCAGCTATGAAGTCGATCTGTGGGGCCGCCTGCGCGGCGATGCGGAGATCGGCCGGCAGAACGTGCTGCAGGCCGACGCGGATCGTGCGGCCGTTCGCTTGCGCGTCGCGACCGATGTCGCGAGCGACTACCTGACGCTCCATTTCGTCGAGCAGGATCTCGCGACGCTCGACCGCGCGATCGAGCTGCGACGCACCGCACTCGACGTGATCGCCGCGCGCGTGCGGGCCGGCGCGGCAAGCGATCTCGTCGCGCTGCGTGCGGCGGCCGATCTCGATACGGCTCGCGCCGATCTCGCGGACAGCCGGCTGCTGCGTGAAAACCTTGTCGACGCGCTCGCCGTGCTGACCGGGGTCTCGCCGACCGCATTCACGGTCGCGCCGACCGCGTCCGCCATGCGCGTGCCGGAGGTGCCGCCCGGCCTGCCGTCCGCGCTGCTCGCGCAACGGCCGGACGTCCATGCGGCGGCGCGCCGCGTCGACGCGGCGTCGCTCGAAATCGGCGTCGCCCGCACCGCGTGGCTTCCGACCTTGACGCTGACCGCCCAGGGCGGGTTCGCCAGCCGCGACCTCGGCACGTTTCTCGACCGCAACAGTTCGCTATGGGGCCTCGGCGCGAGCGTGGCCGAAACGGTGTTCGACGGCGGCAAGCGCGAGGCCGCGGTGGCCGCCGCAACGGCCGGCGCGGACCTCGCCGACGCGAACTATCGCGCGACCGCGCTGGGCGCGCTGCGTGAGGTTCAGGATGCGCTCAACGACATCGCCGCGCAGAAAGAGCGGATCGTGCGCTACGACAGCGCGGCGCGCGCCACCGAAGCGGCGGCGCGGTTGTCGCTGAGCCGTTACGGGCACGGCTACGTCAGTTATCTCGAGGTCATCGACGCGGACCGGGACGCACTGAATGCGCGGCGCCAGCTGATTCATAGCCGCCAGGCACTCGCGATCGCGACGGTCAATCTGGTGCGCGCGCTGGGCGGCGGGTGGACGCCGCCTGCGGCGACACCGACGAGCGACGCGAAACACGGTGATCGATTCTGAAAAACGCGCCCTCCGTCGCCGCTCGAACGGCCTCGCGCATCTTCATATCCATATTAAGCTTACCTAACGTTTTTTGCGTTGCCCGGTGCCGGCGTGCCGCATGGATTGGTCATGCCAGAATCCACCGAAGCGAGACCTGTCATGGATCGCCTGAGAACGGCGCGTTGAGCGCATCCCGCTGGGCGTATACGCGAGCCCGCGGCATCGCGCCGAAGCCGAAGCCGGCGCCGGCGCCGTTGCGTCGAACGCGCCGGCCCGCTCGCTCAGTCGCGCGCGCCGGCCGGGCGCACGTCCAGCGCTTCGGCTTGCCGCACGAGATCCGGCAGCGTGCGAACCTGCATCTTCTTCATCACCTGGGCCCGATGCACCTTCACCGTGATTTCCTGCAGGCCGAGATTCGCCGCGATCTGCTTGTTCATCAGGCCCGCGACCACCTGGCTCATCACTTCGCGTTCGCGCGGCGTCAACGACGCGTAGGCCTGGCGCACCGCGTCCAGCGCGCGCTCGCGCGCGAGGCGCTCGCCGTCGCGGGCCAGCGCATGGCCGACGGCATCGAGCATCGCTTCGTCGTCGAACGGCTTCGTCAGGAAGTCGAGCGCGCCGCCCTTCATCGCCTTGACCGTCGTGGCCACGTCGCCGTAACCGGTCATGAACAGGATCGGCACGTTCAGGCCCGCACGCACCGCTTCCTCCTGAACGGCCAGCCCGCTCTCGTCGACAAGACGCACGTCGAGAATCAGGCAGCTCGGCACGTCGGGCCGCTCGAACGCAAGAAACGCCCGCGACGACGCGAACGTTTCGACGCGAAAACCCGCCGAACGCAACAGCGAGCTCAACGCGCGCCGCAGCGTTTCGTCGTCGTCGACCACATAGACGATCGGGGCGGAACCGCCCCCGCCCCGGTTGCCGGTCGACGTCATATCCGGCGTGCTCGCCATTGCATTCCCTGTGTACGCATCCGCTTCATTATCGAATGATAAACTATGAAAAAGCCGAGCGGAACCGCCACGCCTCACGCGGCGCGGCCGGTCGACGGGCCGCCGCTCACGCGGGAGGCGCGCCGGATGCGACCTGATCGATCAGATTGAGCATATCGTCCGATGGAAACGGCTTGCGCAGGAACGCGACCGCGCCTTGCGCGAGCGCGCGGCGCACCGACTCGTCGTCGCCGTGCGCCGACATCAAGATGACCGGAAGCGTCGCCTTGCGCTGAACCAGCAGGCGTTGAACGTCGAGACCGCTCATACCCTTCATCTTCAGATCGACCAGCACGCAAGCCGCGCCGTCCAGCGGGCCGGCCGCGAGGAATTCCTCGCCCGACGCGAACGGCAGTGCGGTATGGCCAGCCGATTTCAGCAAGCTGGCAAGACTCTTACGGACCGACGCATCGTCATCGATGATGCAAACAATGGCCATGAAATGAGAACCTGAGAATTTTGTCAATCCAGAACATCGCGACGCGGCTTGCGCCGCATCGACAGGCGTCACCGCCGCGCGCGACGCCCGCGCACCCCGTGTGTCATGCCCACGGTGCTGCCACCAGCAGCGGTTGCGCGGGCGCTGCCGGCGTCGGCGGCAGTATATCCGCGCGTTCCTCGCCGACGAAGGACGCACACCGGGCATGGACGCGGCCGGCTTCGCCCGACTCCGCCAGCTTCTCGAGCGCATACGCGCGCACGACCTCGAGCAGCGAATAGCGCTTCGAGAGCCCGACCGAATGAACGACCAGCAGCGATTTCGATGCAAGACTGGCCAGGCAGTCGAGCACCCGGGCCGCGCCCAGTTCGTCGCAGGCTGCCAGCGCGCACGCCGCATCGAGCCGGAACGCATCCGGAAACACCGCGATGCGGCACAGCACGGTGCGCTCCGCATCGTCGAGCAGCCGATAGCTCCATTCGATGGTGGCCCTGAGGGTCTGCTGGCGCGGATGGGCCGTACGCAGGCCGCCGGACAACGACAGGACGGACTTGTCGAGATCGGCTGCCAGCCCCTGGATCCCGAGCAACGCGACCCGGGCCGCGCCGAGCTCGAGCGCGAGCGGCAGGCCGCTCAGGCGGCGGCAGATGGTCGCGATCGCGTCCAGCGTCTTCGTGTCCGCCGGAATGTCGGTGCCCATCGCGCGAGCCCGCGCCAGAAACATGCGGACGGCGCCGCACGCGACGATCTCGCCGTCGTTCGCGCCGGCCGGCGGCGCCGGCAGCGGGCCGACGCGATAGACGCGTTCGCCCGCGACACGCAAGGGTTCGCGGCTGGTCACGACGAGTGTCGCGCCGGCATTCGCCTCCGCGATCGCTTCGCAGAGGTCCGCCAGATCGTCGACGTGCTGCTCGGCATTGTCGAGCACCAGCATGACACGCTGCTCGCCGATCGCACGCACGACATCGGCAGGTTCGGCGGCGGGGCTGCCCGGCAGGTCAAGCGCGTCCAGCACCGCCGACGCCAGCGTCGCGTCGCCCTGCCAGCCGGCGAGATCGATCCGGACCATCTCGATGCCGCGCACCGCCGACCAGGCCATGGCGACATCCAGCGCGAGATGCGTCTTGCCGACGCCGCCGGGGCCGACCAGCGTGACGAGCGCCTCTCGCTCGAGCAGCGCGTGCAGCTCGGCCGCTTCCTGCTCCCGGCCGATCAGCGGACATTTGCGCGGCACCGCGCCCGCACGGACGCCGCCTGCCGGCTCGAACCCGGTCGGCTGGCGCTCGGCGCGGTCCAGGTCGGCCGGCGGAGCGAGCCGATAGCCGCGGCCCGATTCGGTCCGTATCCACCCGTGCTTGCCGCCGAACAGCTTGCGCAGCGTCGAGATGTGCACCTGGATGTTGTTCTCGACCACGATCGTGTTCGGCCACACGGCTTGCATGATCTCGTCCTTCGACACGAGCCTGCCGGCCGCCTTCACCAGCAGCTCGAGAATCTCGAATGCCCGGGCGCCGATATACCGGGGCTGCCCGTCGACGCAGACTTCGCGGCACTCAAGGGAAACCGTCACCCGCCCGAACGTGTACATGATCCGCACTCGCTTATGCTGCTCCGCACCTTGCGCCGCCTCGCGAGGCGACACCCTCTGTTCCGCCCGCCCGGTCGCATCGATGCGTGTCGGAAGGCCTGAACCCATGGTATGGCGCGACAGGCGCGCCGACCATTATCTATAGGTTTAGTCGGGTACCGTCCTGCCCGGTCGTCGGGAACGGCGTGTGCCGGGGTACTGCAAATTTCTTCAGGCTGGCGGACAATGCACGGCGCCGCCCAGACGCGCGCAACCCAGCCCGGCCGCCCCCGTTTTACGCGCCGGTTTCGCCCTGCTCCACCCAGCCTGCCCCACCGTGAACCAACCCTTGCGCGCCCCGGACGACACGAAGCGAATGGATGCCGACTGGCTGGCGCGTGCGCGCCTGTCGAATGCGGTCCGCGCGGGCGACGTGCTGTGGTTCGACCTGACCGACGCCGAAACGGGGCACGTGTGGTCCGCGTGCCAGACCCGGTGGGAATCCGACCAGCGCTGCCGGCAATTCGAGCGCGAATACGCATTGAACGAAGCGCTGGAACCGGCGTGGGCGCTCATGCCGGTTGCGCTGATCCGCGCCGCGGACGGCCCGGTGCTCGTCTATCCTCGCCCGGACGTGCGTGGGTTCGACACGCTGGCGGACGGGCGGCTGCCGCTCGACGCCTTCCTCGACGCGGCGATCCAGGCCGTGCGCGCGCTCGGGGAGCTTCATCGGCGCGGCTGGCTGCATGGCGATCTGCAACCGGCCAGTTTCGTCATCGCGCCGGACGGCACGGTCATGCTCCGCTCGTTCGCCCATGCGTGGGACCGCCGGACGGAAAGAGCCGCGGCGGGCACGATGCGCACGGAATTCGCCGCCTACGCGGCGCCCGAAGTATCGGAAGGCGCATGCGTCGACGAGCGCTCCGACCTGTACGCGTTCGGCATCACGCTGTTCCGCCTGCTGACGGGCGCGATGCCTTACAAGGCCACGTCGACGCCCGAATGGGTCCACGCGCACGTCGCGATGCAGCCGTCGCCGGCCACGACCTTTCGCGACGACCTGCCTGCGATCCTGAACGACCTGATCCTGAAACTGATCGCCAAGGAGCCCGCCGAACGCTACCCGTCCAGCGAAGCGGTGCAGCACGATCTCGAACGTATCCGGCGCGACTGGCTGGCGGCAGGCCGCGTCGAGCCGTTCGCGCTCGGCGGCAGCGATCCGCTCGCCGGGTTGCACGCGCCCGACCTGCTGGTCGGCCGTGAAGCCGAGTCCCGCCGGCTCGAGGCGGTGCTGGCGGCCGTATCGCAAACCGGCGAGACGGCCATCGTGCTGATCGACGGGCCGGCCGGCGTCGGCAAGACCGCGCTGGCCGAGCACTTCATGCACCATGCGCGGGCGGCGTCGCGCACGGCCTGGTGCACGTCGGCGAAGGTCGATCAGTTCCAGCCCGCGCGGCCCTACGCGCCCATGCTGCAGGCCTTGCGCGCGCTGTTCGGCAGCGCGCTGGCCAGACGCGACGACGAAATCGCGGCGATTGCCGCGCGGCTGCGCGACTGCGTGGGCCGTCAGGCCAACCTGCTGTCAGGCATCTTCCCGGAGATCGCGTGGTTGCTCGATGTCGAGCCCGTCGCGTTCGACCATACCGATGCGATTCCGGAATTTCATCTATGCCAGATCGTCGTGAATGCGTTCCGTGCGTTCGCGGCGCCGGCCGAACCGCTCGTCATGGCGCTGGACGACATCCAATGGGCCGACGACGCGACGCTCGCGTTTCTCGCGTCGATCGCAGTCGATCCGCCGGCCAATATCTGCGTCGTTGCCGGTTATCGAAGCGGGCCGCAGCACGACCACCCGCCGGCGTTCCGCCGCTTCCTGCGGCAGCTCGACCCCACCCGCGTGTCGGCCCTGACGCTGGCGCCGCTCGACGCACCCGACGTCACACGCATGCTGGCCGGCCTGCTCGGCGAGGCACCGGACCGGCTGTCCGGGCTCGGCGACATCGTTCACCGCAGGACGGGCGGCAATCCGTTCTACATCCAGCAGTTGCTGCGCACGCTGATCGACGAGCGGCTCCTCGGCTACGACCCGGTGCGACAAACATGGCAATGGGATGCGGCCGACATCGACGGGCGCCGCCCGACCGAGAATGTCGTGAGCCTGCTCGCGATCCGGATGCAGCGGCTGCCGCATGAATCGAGAACGCTGCTGTCGCTGCTGGCCTGTATCGGCACCGATGCCGACGACGCGCTGTTGTGCGCCGCCGCCGGCAAGACGTGGGCCGAACTCCGCTTCTGGCTGGACCCCGCGCGCCAGGCGGGCCTCGTGTCGCTCTCCGGCAACCGCTGGCGCTTCGTTCACGACCGCATCCTCGAGGCCGTCAACGCGGTCACCGGGCGGGCGGAGCGCGCGCTGTGCCATGCCCGGATCGCCGCCGCGATGCTCCGGCGCGCGGACGCGCAGTCGACCGAATCCCGGCTGGAACTCGCCGCCCAGATCGAGCAGGCGAAAAGCGCACCGCTCGACGACGCGCTCGCGCTCGCATTCGTGGATGCGCTGGTCGCGGCGGCCGAGGCCGCCGCGATCGTCGCCGCGCGCGATCGCGCGTTGTCGTTTCTCGCGACCGCGCAATCACTGCTCGGCCCTCACGCATGGTCGCAGCACTACGGTCTCGCGAGCCGGATCGGCATCCTGCGCAGCGGCCTGCTGCTCGCGACCGGCGAAACCGCGCAGGCATCCGACGCGATCGACGAGCTCATGGCGCGGACGCGCACGCCGGCCGATCGCGCCGAGGCGCACCGGCTGAAGGCCGCGCAGCTCACGGTGGAGTCGCACTACCGGCAGGCCGTCGACGTCGCGCTGGCCGGGCTGGCGCTGCTCGGCGTGGAACTGCCGGCCGAGCCGGCCGAAGCCGATCTCGCGGCGGCCTGCGACGCCGTGCGGGAAGCCCTCGACGGCCGCGCCATCCGCGACCTCGTCGATCTGCCCGTGACGACCGACACGCACGTCGAAGCCACGATGGCGCTGCTGACCGCGCTCGAAGCCGCGATGTTCTATCCGAGCGGCGGGCTGATGCTGCTGCATTTCGCGACGATGGTCCGGCTGACCCTGCGTCACGGCGTCACCGCCGCATCGGTGCAAGGGCTCGCGTGGTACGGCGTCAGCATTGCCGAGCATCACGACGCGTATGAGGACGGCCTCGAATTCGCGAAGGTCGCGCTCGCGCTGGTCGATCGCCACGGCTTCGAGCGCTACCGCTCCGCGACGCTGATCGCGCTCGACCAGGTGAGCGTCTGGACCCAACCGCTGTCGTACGCGCTCGACCGCGCGCGCGAAGCGAAAGCGGCGGGCAATGCGAGCGCCGAGCTGCGCTGGATGTGCTACAGCTGCAACCACATCGTCAGCGATCTGCTGTCGATGGGCGAAGCACTGCCGACGATCCGCCACGAAATCGATCCGCTGCTGCAGATCGCACGCGGTGCACGCTACGACGACATCGTCGACCTCGTTTCAACGCAGTCGGAATTCGTCGACGCGCTGCAGCTCGGCTACGACCGGTCGATCGGCACCTGGCGCCGCCGTGCATCGACGAAGACGCCGATGTCGGTGCTGCAGTTCTGGACCGACGTGCTCGCCGGCCAGGCGGCGTTCATCTTCGGCGACGCGGACGCGGCGCGCGCGTCGCTCGATGCGGCCGCATCGAGCGCGTGGTCGACACCCGCGCACATCATGCTGTCCGACTTCCACCTGTTCGGCGTGCTGGCCGGCATCGCGAGCGACCGCGGCGCCACGCCGCCCGAGCGGCTGCTCGAACGCCATGCGCCGCAGCGCGCCCGCTTCGCGGCGTGGAGCGAACGCAATCCGGGCACGTTCCGCAACAAGCTCGCGTTGGTCGATGCCGAGTTCGCGCGCGTGCGCGGCGAACATATCGTCGCGATGCAGCAGTACGAGGTCTCGGCCAGCCTCGCGGCGGAACGCGGTTTCGTGCACGAACAGGCGCTCGCGCACGAACTGGCCGCGCATCACGCCACGTCGCTCGGGCTCGCCGGCCCCGCCCGCCATCAGTTGCGGCTCGCCCATGCGTGCTACCGGCGCTGGGGCGCGGCCGGCAAGACGCAGGCACTGGAAGCGCAGCATCCGTTCCTCGTGATGGACCCGTCGCCGGGCGGCCCGGCCATGCCCGCGCGCGAAGATCTCGATTTCTCGCTCGCGATGCGCGCGGCCCATTCGCTGTCCGAGGAAATCGTGCTGGAGCGCCTGATCCAGACGCTGATGCGCAACATGATCGTGTATGCCGGCGCGCGTTATGGCCTGCTGCTGCTCGCCCGGCACGACCGGCTGACGATCGAGGCCGCCGCGCGGACCGTCGGCAGCGACGTGATCGTCGATATTGCCCGCAGCGAACCCACCGAGCAGGATGTCCCGCTGTCGATCCTGAACACCGTCGCCCGGACCCGCAAGCCGGTCGTGCTTGCGAACGCGCAGCGCGAAGGCGTTCCCGACCATGCCGACAGCCTGCGCGCGCACCCGACACGCTCGCTGTTCTGCCTGCCGCTGTTGAAGCAGGGTGCGCTGATCGGCGTGCTGTATCTCGAGAATGCATTGTCCAACGGCGTGTTTTCGCCGCGGCGCATCGCGATGCTGGAAGTGCTCGCGCCGCAGGCGGCCAATGCGCTCGAATCCGCGCGGCTCTACGCGGAACTGATCGACGAAAACACGCGCCGGCTCGAGACCGAGGCCGCGCTGCGGCATGCACGGACCGAGCTCGCGCGCACCGCGCACATGACGGTGATGGGAGAACTGGCCGCGTCGATCGCGCACGAGATCAATCAGCCGCTGACGAGCATCGTGTCGAGCGTCGGCGCGTGCATACGCTGGCTGCGCGGCGCGCAACCGGATCTCGGCGAAGCGCTCGCGAGCCTCGAAGACATCCGTGCGTCCGGCGTGCGTGCGGCCGACATCGTCCGCGCGTTGCGATCGCTCGCACGCCAGGCACCGCCCGCGCTGGCGCCGCTCGCGATCGACGACCTGATTCGCGACATGCTGCATCTCACCGCAACCGAAATCGACGCGAAACAGGTCGCGCTGCGCGTCGACCTGCATTGCAGCGACATCCGCGTGATGGCGGATCGCACGCAGATCCAGCAGGTGATCCTGAACCTGGTCACCAACGCGCTCGACGCGATGGACGGACTGGCCACGTCGCGCGAACTCGAGATCGCGTCGCATGTCGGCGACGATTACGCGGTCGTCTCCATTGCCGACCGCGGCGCCGGCATCGATGCCGACATCGCGAACCGGATCTTCGATCCCTTCTTCACGACGAAATCGCACGGCATGGGGATGGGCCTGGCGATCTGCCGCTCGATCGTCGAAGCGCATGGCGGCACGCTCGAAGCCATGCCGCGCGACGAGGGCGGCACCGTGCTGACGTTCCGGCTGCCGATTTCGACGATGCGCTGACGCATGGGCCGAGCACGCGGCGCAACCGGCGCCGCGCGGCTCAGGCTCAGGTGCCGCTCGGCCGATGCGCGTCTTCGCCGAGGAACCGGTGCACGAACGTCACGGCCATCGCCCCTTCGCCGACCGCCGACGCCACCCGCTTGACCGAACCCGACCGGACGTCGCCCGCCGCGAACGAGCCGGGCACGCTCGTTTCCAGATAGTAGGGCCGGCGCTCGAGCGGCCACACGCGCTCGAATGCCGGGCAGTCGTACAGATCGCTGCCCGTCACCAGGTAGCCGCCCGGATTGCGAATGATGTTCGTATCCCGGGCCCATTCGGTGTTCGGCGCACCGCCGATGCAGACGAACAGGTGCGTGGCCGGCAGCACGTCGCGCGCACCGTCTTCCGAACGCAGCACGATCGCTTCGAGCCGGCCGTCGCCGTGCAGCGCGTCGACGGTCGAGCCGTACCGCACCGTCACGTTCGGCGTGTGCTCGATCCGGTCGATCAGGTAGCGCGACAGCGTCGCCGCCAGCGACGCGCCCCTGACGATCATCGTGACTTCGCGCGCATGCCGCGCGAAGTTCATCGCGGCCTGGCCCGCCGAATTGCCGCCGCCGACGATGAACACGTGCTTGCCCTCGCACATCGGCGCTTCGCTCGATCCCGCGCCGTAGAACAGGCCGGCGTTGAGAAACTTCTGTTCGTCGGGCAGGCCGAGACTGCGGTATTCGATCCCGGTCGCGCAGATGTTCGAGCGCGCGGTAAGGATCGAGCCGTCGGCCAGGTCGACGCGAATCTTGCCGTCGACGAACGTCGCGTGCACGCCCTCGCGCATCATCAGCAGCTCGACGCCGAACTTGACCGCTTGCTGGCGCGCGCGTTCGGCCAGCTCGGCGCCCGGAATGCCCTCCGGGAACCCCATGTAGTTCTCGATCAGCGAACTCGTTCCCGCCTGCCCGCCGATCGCATCGCGTTCGATCACGATGGCGCGCAACCCTTCCGACGCCGCGTAGACGGCCGCCGACAGGCCGGCCGGACCGGCGCCATAAATCGATACGTCGTACTCGATGAAGCGCGGCCGGGCGACCCAGCCGAGCTTGGCGGCAATCTCCGGCAGCGTCGGCTGGTAGATGCGCGAGCCGTCCGGGAAGATGACGACCGGCAGCCGGATGTCGCGCAGCGGCGCGATACCCAGCTCGCGCGCGCAATCGGTGTCGGACGTCAGCTCGCACCATTCGTACTCGATCACGCCGCGCTTCAGGAAGTCGCGGATTGCATAGGCCTCCTTGCTGTGAGGCAAGCCGATTACCTTGACATGCTGCGACTGGGTCATGAGCGCCTCCCGGTGACCGTCGTGTCGGATCTCGCCCGGATCTCGCGCCGGGCGCACTTGCGACTGTACGTCCGCCCGCGGCCCGGGTTGACATGCTTCATAAGAATTAAGGTCCGCTCGCGACACGACCGTCCACAATGAACCGTATCCAACCCCGCTTGCAGCTTCGCGCCGGCCGCACTGCAAGCGTTATCCGGCGCCGGCATCGGAGCGGAAGATGGCCACGACCTGCACCCATCTCGGCGAAGCACGCATCCTGACCACCGACAAGGACTACTGCGAGGAATGCGTGAAGTCCGGCAGCCAGTGGGTGCATTTGCGCCTGTGCCTGACATGCGGGCACGTCGGCTGTTGCGACTCGTCGCCGAATCGCCACGCCAGCCGGCATTTCCACGAAACGACTCACCCACTGGCGCGTTCGATCGAACCCGGCGAGCGCTGGGTCTGGTGCTATGCGGACGACGTGATGGCCGGCGAGATCGCGTCGTAACGCGCCGCGCGTCGGGATCCGGCGCCCGCGCGCGCCCGTGTCCCACGACGGGCTGCCCGTCGCCCCCACCTGTCGACATCGATCCGGCACCTTTCCGGGCCGAGGGTTAACACCGTTCGATCGCGGCTTTGTCATGCCGATCTTTTCGACTATAGTTTATCGAACGATAACTTATCTATCGATAAACAAGGAGTCTCCCATGCCAGTCTCCAGACTCGCGCACTACTCGATCCGCACGCTCGATCTCGAGAAATCGTGCCGCTTCTACGAACGTGTGCTCGGTTTCAAGCGCGGCTACCGGCCGCCGTTCGACTTTCCCGGCGCGTGGCTCTACAAGGGCGGCGACGAATCCGATTACGGAACGGTCCACATCATCGGCGTCGATCCGGCGAACCCCGACGGGCTCGCGGCCTATCTCGGCGACAAGGATCTGCCCGCAACGGGCACCGGAACCGTCGACCACATCGCATTCCTCGCGACCGGCGTCGAAGCGATGTGGAACACGCTGCGCGCGGAAGGCATCGCGTGGCGCGACCGCACGGTGCCGAGCCTCGGGCTGCATCAGGTCTTCATCGAGGATCCGTCCGGCGTGACGATCGAACTCAACTACCCCGCCGCCGAGGTCGCGGGCCTGGAACTTCCCGCCGCCGCCTCGGCCGGCCATACCCACGGAGACTGAAATGAACAACAGCACTTCGACGAACCGCAAGGCCGCCATCATCGGCGGCTCGCTGGGCGGCCTGTTCGCCGCGAATCTCCTGCTGCGCAACGGCTGGGACGTGGACGTGTTCGAACGCGTGCCCGAGGCGCTTGCGGGCCGCGGCGCCGGCATCGTCACGCACCCGGAACTGTTCGACGCGATGCTCGCCGCGGGCGTGCGCATCGACGAATCGATCGGCGTGACGGTCGAATCGCGCATCACGCTGGCCAGGGACGGCAGCGTGGCGTCGGAACGCGGGCTGCCGCAGACGCTCACCGCGTGGAGCAAGATGTACCACGTGCTGCGCGCGGCACTGCCCGACCAGCATTACCACTCGGGCGCCGTCGTCGCCGATGTCGCGGACGGAGCGGAGCGCGCATCGGTCACGCTGTCCGACGGCTCGGTCGTGCACGCCGATCTCGTCATTGCGGCCGACGGATTCCGCTCCGCGATCCGCGAGAAACTCCTGCCGGATGCGCAGTTGGAGTACGCGGGCTACGTCGCCTGGCGCGGGCTGGTCGACGAAGCCGGCCTGTCGGACGCCACCCACGCGACGCTGTTCGGAAAATTCGCGTTCGGCCTGCCGCCGCACGAGCAGATCCTCGGTTATCCGGTCGCCGGCCAGGGCAACAGCACGAAGCCGGGCGAGCGCCGCTACAACTTCGTCTGGTATCGCGCGACCCGCGAAGACACCGACCTGCCGAACCTGCTGACCGACGAGACCGGCAAGCTGTGGGCGGGCGGCATTCCGCCGACGCTGATCCGGCGCGAAGTTCTCGACGACATGGAAAACGCGGCTCACGCGCTGCTTGCGCCGCAGTTCGCCGAGGTCGTGGCGCGTGCCACGCAGCCGCTGTTCCAGCCGATTTACGACCTCGAAGTGCCGAACATGGCGTTCGGCCGGATCGCGCTGCTCGGCGACGCCGCGTTCGTCGCGCGGCCGCATTGCGGGATGGGCGTCACGAAAGCCGCCGGCGATGCGCTCGCGCTCGTCACCGCACTCGCCACGCGCACCGACACGCTCGACGCACTGTGCGAATACAGCGAAACGCGCACGGCCTTCGGCGCCGCGATCGTGCAGCACGCGCGCCACCTCGGCGCCTACATGCAGGCGCAACTGAAAAACGACACCGAGCGCGCCATGGCCGAGCGCTATCGAACGCCGGAAGTCGTGATGCGGGAAACCGCCGTTCCGCCGCATTTCTGAGCGCGGGCGGGCGCCGCGTACGAGACGCGCGGCGCCCGCTGCCCGGCCCGGATACCCCAACCCGAAGGAGACACCGTGAACCACCCGATTCCGGCTGCCGCCGGCACCGCGCCCGACGTGGACGCGCCGGCGCAGGCCATGCATCCGCTGCTGCGCGATGCCCGCTTTCGCGATCTCGTCAGGCGCAGAAGGCTGTTCGCCTGGTCGCTGACGCTCGTCATGCTCACCCTCTATTTCGCGTTCATCCTCACGCTGGCGTTTTCGCCGACGCTGCTCGGACAGCCGATCGTGCAGGGCCGGCCGACCCCGTGGGGCATCCCGGTCGGGTTCGGCATGTTCGTCGTCACGTTCGCGCTGGTCGCGCTTTACGTGTATCGAGCCAATTCGGTGTACGACACGATCGTCGCGTCCATTCGTCACGGAGGCGATCAATGAAACGCCTGCTCCTCGCATCGATCGCCGCCGTCGCCACCGTCGGCTCGGCACCGGCATTCGCGGCCGGCCCCGCGGCGCTAGCGCACGGGCACAACCCGGTCGCGATCGGCATGTTCCTGCTGTTCGTCGCGTCGACGCTTTTCATCACGCGCTGGGCCGCGCGCAAGAACAACAGCGTGGCCGACCACTACGCCGCCGGAGGCAAGATCACCGCGTTCCAGAACGGCTGGGCGATCGCCGGCGACTACATGTCGGCGGCGTCGCTGCTCGGCATCTCCGCGCTGGTGTTCACGAGCGGCTACGACGGCCTGATCTATTCGGTCGGCTTTCTCGCGAGCTGGCCGATCATCCTGTTCCTGATCGCCGAACCGCTGCGCAACCTCGGCAGGTACACGCTCGCCGACGTCGTGTCCTATCGCCTCCGGCAACGGCCGATCCGCGCGTTCGCGGCGTCGAGCTCGATCGTCATCGTGCTGCTGTATCTCGTGTCGCAGATGGTCGGCGCGGGCAAACTGGTCGAGCTGCTGTTCGGCTTGAACTACACGGCCGCAGTGCTGTTCGTCGGCGTGCTGATGGTCGTCTACGTGTTCTTCGGCGGGATGCTGGCGACGACCTGGATCCAGATCATCAAGGCCGTGCTGCTGCTCGCCGGTGCGGCCTTCATGGCGATCATGGTGCTGAGCCGTTTCGGCTTCAGCCTCGATGCGCTGTTCGCGCAGGCGATTCTCGTCCATCCGAAACACGCGGCGATCATGCGCCCCGGCGGCCTGGTATCCGATCCGGTCTCGGCCGTGTCGCTCGGCCTCGCGCTGATCTTCGGCACCGCGGGCCTGCCGCACATCCTGATGCGCTTCTTCACGGTCGGCGACGTCAACGCCGCCCGCAAGAGCATCCTCTATGCGACCGGCATCGTCGGGGCCGGCTACGTGTTGATCGTCATCATCGGCTTCGGCACCATCGCGCTCGTCGCGTCGGACCCGCAATACCACGACGCGTCCGGCGCGATCGCGGGCGGCGCGAACATGGTGGCGATCCACCTCGCGCATGCTGTCGGCGGCAACGTGTTCCTCGGCTTCATCTGCGCGGTCGCGTTCTCGACCATTCTGGCCGTGGTCGCCGGACTGACGCTCGCGGGTTCGTCGGCGATCTCGCACGACCTTTATGCGAACGTGCTGCGTCGCGGTCAGGCGTCCGATCGTGAGGAAATGCGCGTGGCCCGCGGGACGACCCTGGTACTCGGCGTGCTCGCGATCCTGCTCGGCATCGCGTTCGAAAAGCAGAACATCGCGTTCATCGTCAGCCTCACGTTCTCGATCGCGGCGAGTTCGAACTTTCCCGTGCTGCTGCTCTCGATCTACTGGCGCGGCCTGACGACGCGTGGCGCGGTACTGGGCGGCCTGACCGGGCTCGCCACCGCCGTCACGCTGACCGTGCTGAGCCCGACCGTCTGGGTGCAGGTGCTCGGTCATGCGCACGCGGTCTATCCGTACGAATATCCGGCACTGTTCTCGATGGCGGCCGCATTCGCCGGCGTCGTCCTGTTCTCGGTCACCGACCGCTCGGCCCGTGCGCAACGAGAGCGCGCGCAGTTCGACACTCAGCTCGTCGCGTGCGAAATGGGCATGACGCAACGCGGCTGAGCCGCACGACCCGAAGAATCGACACCCCATGAGGACACCATGTTGAATTGCACCTGCTGCATGTCGCCGGCGCGGCGCCGCCTGCTCGGCGCGTTTGCCGCGCTCGCCGGCACGGCCGTCGCCGGCGGCCCCGCATCGGCGGCCGACACCGCGAGCGCACCGGCCGCCGTGCCGCCGCACCGGCCCCGTTCGATCGACATCCACGCGCACTACTACCCGGAGAGCTTTTGCGACCTGGTCGGCGGCAAAGGCAAGCGCTTCGGCGGCTCGTTCACGTGCGACGATGCGTCGTTCACGTTCCGGACGCCCGCCGGCGGTCTCGGGCCGCTGCCGATGAAGTTCATCGACGTCGACGCGCGGCTCAAGGACATGGATGCATCCGGCGTCGACGTCCAGGCGCTGTCGCTCAGCGTGCCAATGGCGTACTGGGGCGACCGGCCGTTCAACGCGAAGCTCGCGCGCGACTGGAATTCGGCCGCGTCGCGCGTCTACCAGCGGCACCCGACGCGCTTCGTCGTCCTCGCGACGCTGCCGATGCTGAACGCAACCGACGCGATCGACGAACTCGAGCGCGCTGCGCAGTTGCCGGGCGTGCGCGGCGTGTACATGGGCACCAACATCGACAACCGCGATCTCGACGATCCGCTGTTCGCGCCGGTCTTCGCGCGCATCGAGCAACTGGGCCTGCCCGTGTTCCTGCATCCGCAGCAAACGGTAGGCGGCGCACGGCTCGGCGATTTCTACCTGAGCAACCTGCTCGGCAATCCGTTCGATACGGCGATCGCGGGCTCGCACCTGATCCTGGGCGGCGTGCTCGACCGCTACCCGAACCTGCACGTCACGTTGCCGCATGCGGGCGGCGCGTTGCCGATCCTCGTCGGGCGGCTGGATGCGGGCTGGACCGTGCGCCCCGAAACACGCCGGCTCGCGCACAAGCCCAGCAGCTATCTGCGGCGCTTCAGCTACGACACGGTGTCCCATTCGGGCCCCGTGCTGAACTTCCTGATGGAAAACGTCGGGGTCGACCGGCTCGTACTCGGCAGCGACTACTGCTTCGACATGGGCTACGAGCAGCCGGTCCGCTTTCTCGACCGCCTCGACCTGACGGCGGAACAGCGTTCGATGATACTCGGCGGCAATGCGGGCAAGCTGCTCGGGATCTAGCGGGCAAGCGGGCACATGGCGGTTTTCGACCCACGTCTGCACCGTCGGCGCAGGCCGTTGCCGGGCATGGCATCATCCGGCGAACCGGTGAGGGCCGGCATGCGACGCCGCGCATCGCGACAACCGGCCGGCGACGCACGCCGCCGGCCGAACACGGGAATCACGCACGATGAAGATAGTCATTGCAGGCGGATCGATCGCAGGCCTCGCGGCCGCGCTGACGCTCGATTGCATCGGGCACGACGTCATGGTCTGCGAGCGCTCGCCGTCCCCGCTGCGCGGCCAGGGCGGCGGCGTGGCCGTGCTGCGGCGCATGATGGCGTTTCTCGAACAGCATGGCCGGCATTGCCGCCGAATGATCAGCGTGCCGACGCACCGGCGGCGCTGGATCGATCGCGACGGCGTCGTCACGCGGGACGAACCCGAAATGCTGCCGTTCTCGTCATGGGACGCCGTCTACCGCTCGCTGTGCGAGACGCTGCCGCGCGGGCGCATCCATTACGGACGCACGGTCACCGGCTTCGACCAGGACGCGGACGGTGTCAACGTTCACCTGGACGACGAACGCATCCGCGCGGATGTGCTGATTGCCGCCGACGGCTCCGGCTCGAACCTGCGCACGCACCTCTTCCCCGGCTATACGCCGTCGTTTGCCGGCTACCTCGCATGGCGCGGCATCGTCGACGAAGCCGAATTCGACGCCGCGTCGATCGCATCGCTGGTCGAGAACATGACGCTGCACAAGGCGCCGGGCGAGCTGTTCATGGCGTTCCTGATTCCCGCGCTCGACGGCTCGCTCGCGCCGGGCACGCGCCGCTTCAACTGGCTGTGGTATCGAAACGAAGCCGATCCGGATGCGCTGCGCCGGCACCTGACGGATCGGGACGGCCACCTCCATCACGCGTCCGTGCATCCGGGGCAGCTTTCCGACGACACCGTCGCGACGCTGCGGCAACTCGCGGGCGAACGCTTGCCTGCTTCCCTGTCGCAGCTGGTGCTCGCAACGCGCGCGCCATTCAACCAGGCGATTTTCGATGCGTTGAGTCCCGCTTTCGTCGACGGCCGCGTCGCGCTGATCGGCGACGCGGCCTGCACCGTGCGCCCCCATACGGCATCCGGCACGTCGAAGGCGGCGAGCGATGCCGTGTCGCTCGCCGAAGCGCTGCCGGCGGACGCGACCGACGTCGTCGAGCGCCTGGCGTCATGGTCGGCCCGGCGGCGGGAGGAAGTGACCTCGTTGCTCGACAAGGGTCCGCAACTTGCTGCGTCGTTCGGCCTCGGCATGCCGCGCTGACGCATGTGTGCTGGCGCCGGGATGCAGCATGCGCGCGTTCAGAACGTTTCAGCGCAGCTTCAGGAAATGGCGTCGGCGCCCGCGTAGACTGCCTCCCATCATCCATCGCGCAGGCAGACTGTTCGCGCGCGGTCCCCACTCATGGAGTAACGACATGATCTCCGCCGCGAATCGCCGTCGCCGGACAGGTTTGTCATCGCCGAATCGATCGGCGATGCCGCACCGCCATCCGGCGGCGCCCACCGGAACGTCCGTCGCGAGCACGCGCAAGCCGGGCCACGCTCGTGCGCCCGCCTGTCGCGACAACCGGATCCGCGCTGCCGCGCGCGATCGTCATGCGGGCGTGCGCGGCCGACGCGCCGTCTATTGTCCCGCCTGTCGAATCACACCGGACGAACCGGTTCGCGTGGAGCGCGCATGAAGCACAAGCGACTCTGGTTGGGCGCCGCAGGCGTCGCGATCGCCGGCCTGGCGGTCGCGATCGGCATCATGGTTCGGCCGTCGATCGCGCCGATCGATCCGCCTGCCCGCGCATCGTTCGATCCGCAACTGATCAAGGCCGGCGCACGCGTGGTCGCGCTGGGCGATTGCGTCGTCTGCCACACCGCGAAGGACGGCAAGCCGTTCGCGGGCGGGCTGCCGCTCGCGACGCCGTTCGGCACGATCTACGCGACCAACATCACACCGGATGCCGACACCGGCATCGGCCGCTGGTCGCGTGACGCGTTCGCGCGTGCGCTGCGCAGCGGCATCGCCCGCGACGGCCATCCGCTCTACCCGGCCTTCCCGTACATTCACTTCACGCGGATGTCCGACCAGGACATCGCGGCCGCATACGCGTACCTGATGACACGCGAACCGGTTCAAGCGAAGACACCGGCGAACGACCTGATCTTCCCGCTCAACTTCCGGCCGCTGGTCGCGTTCTGGAACGTGCTGTTCCTGCGCGAAGGCACGTACCAGCCGGACCCGTCGCAATCCGCGCAATGGAATCGCGGCAAGCTGCTGGTCGACGGCCTCGGACACTGCGCGTCCTGCCATTCGCCGCTGAATGCGATCGGCGGCGAGGAAGCCGGCAAGGCGTTCGACGGTGGCATCGTCGACGGCTGGGAAGCGCCGCCGCTCAATACGCTCGGCAACGCGGTCCACCCGTGGACGCAGGCGCAACTGGTCACGTACCTGCGCACCGGCCGCGCGAGCGAGCACGGCGCGGCCGCCGGACCGATGCTGCCCGTCACGCGCGATCTCGCGACGGTGCCGGTCGAGGATGTCGAGGCCATCGCGGCCTACATCCTGTCGATCCAGAAGCCGGCCGCCGCACGGCCTGCGACGACCGCCGCCGAACGCCATGCGACGACGCCTGCCGGCCAACGCGGCGCGGTGCTGTTCCAGGCGTCGTGCGCGCAGTGCCACGGGCCCGCATCGCCGATGCAGTCGATCGGCGAGCGGCCGACGCTCGCGTTCGGCACGGCGGTCGCCGCCGACACGCCGCGCAATGCGATCCAGATGATGTTCAACGGGATCGGCTGGCATGGCGAGGACACGCTGAACTACATGCCGTCTTACCTCGACCAGTACGACGACGCGCAGATCGCGGACCTCGCCGCATACATCCGCGAAACGTACACCGATCGCCCCGCATGGAGCGGCATCGACACCCTGGCCGCGAAGCTCAGAAAGGAGGACAGCGCGCGATGATCACCCTCACCGTGAATGGCGTGCGGCACACGCTCGACATCGATCCGTCCACGCCGCTCCTTTACGCGCTGCGCAACGATCTGCACCTGCACGGCGCGAAGTTCGGCTGTGGCCTCGGGCAATGCGGCGCGTGCACCGTGATCGTCGACGACAAGCCGATGTTCTCGTGCCTGATTCCGGTCGCCGCGGTCGGCGAGCGCCGCGTCAGGACCATCGAGAGCCTCGGCACCGCCGAGCATCCGGGCAAGCTCCAGCAAGCGTTCATCGATCATCAGGCGGCGCAGTGCGGTTATTGCATCGCGGGCATGATCATGCGCGCGCAGGCGCTGCTGGAACGCAAACCGAAACCGACCGAACAGGAGCTGCGCACGCACATGGAACCGAATCTGTGCCGTTGCGGCACCCACATGCGGATCCTGGCGGCCGTGCGCCAGGTCACCGGCCTGCCGGACCCGGAACCGGCTGCCGCTCCCGTCATGATCAGCAAGGGGCTCTGATGAACGCCCCCGACGACATCGACGAAGGCCGCCGGCACTTCATGGTTTCCGGCGCGCTGTTCGTCGCGTTCAGCCTCGCACCGGCCGCACGCGCCGCCGCCGAGGTCGTGATCGCGGACGAAGGCGCCGCCGTCCGCGTGGCCAAGGCCACCGAAACGCTGGCCGGCAGCCTGAAGACCAATCCGCTGCTGGACGCGTGGATCAAGATCACGCCGGACGGCAAGGTCACCGTGTTCACGGGCAAGGTCGAGCTCGGCACCGGCGTGCGCACCGCGTTGCTGCAGGTGGCCGCCGAGGAGCTGAACATGAAGCCCTCGCTGATCACGTTCCTGACCGCCGACACCGGCGCGTCGCCGGACGAGGGATTGACGGCCGGCAGCCACACGATGGCGGACAGCGGCTCCGCGTTGCTGAACGCCGCCGCGCAGGTGCGCGGGCTGCTGGTCGACGGCGCGGCGAAGCAGTTCGGCGTCGACGCGCGCCTGCTCACCGTCGCCGACGCGGTCATCAAGGCGCCGGACGGCCGCACGATGCGCTACGGCGACGCGGTCCGCACCGTCGACCTGCATCGCAACGCGACGCCGGCTTCTCCGTTGAAGAGTCCGGCCACGTTCGCCGTGATCGGCACGTCGCTGCCGCGCGTCGACATTCCGAACAAGGTCACGGGCGGCGTCAGCTACGTGCAGGACATGATGCTGCCCGGCATGCTGCATGCGCGCGTCGTGATGCCGCCGGTGTACGACGCGAAGCTGCTGTCGTTCGACGAAGCCGCGATCCTGAAGATGCCGGGTGTCGTGCGGATCGTGCGCAACGGCAGCATGCTCGCGGTGGTCGCACAGGGCGAATGGCAGGCGGTCGTCGCGCAGCGCGCACTGGCCGCCGGCTGCCGCTGGTCGCCCGGCCGGGCGCTGCCCGATCGCGCGACGGTTCATCAGGACCTGAAGCGGATCGCGACGCAGCGCATCGAGATCGCCAATACGCATGCGCAAACCGCGCCGGCGACGAAGACGCTGTCCGCCACGTTCCTGAAGAACTACCTGCTGCACGGCTCGATCGGGCCGTCCTGCTCGGTCGCGCATCTCGAGAACGGCACGCTGACCGTGTGGACCCACTCGCAAGGCGTCTACCCGCTGCGCGACGCGCTCGCCGAGATGCTGTCGATGCCGAAGGCGAGCGTCCGCTGCATTCACACCGAGGGCTCCGGCTGCTACGGCCACAACGGCGCGGACGACGCGGCCGCGCATGCGGCGCTGATCGCGGCCGCGATGCCCGGCAAGCCGATTCGCGTCCAGTGGATGCGCGAGCAGGAACATACGTGGGACCACTTCACGCCGGCGATGGTCACCGAGCTCAGCGCGTCGCTCGACGCGAGCGGCCGCATCGTCGACTGGAACTACGCGCTGTGGAGCAGCTCGCACAACGAGCGAATCGTCAACGCCGGCCGGCTGCTGCCCGCACGGATGCTCGAACCGCCGTTCGTGCCCGCGCCGTCGACGCCGATGCTGCAGCCCGAGGGCGGCGGCGATCGCAACGCGATCCCGCTGTATGCGCTGCCGAACATGCACATCGTCAACAACTTCTCGCCGACGATGCCGCTGCAGACGTCGGCGATGCGCTCGCTCGGCGCACACACGAATGTCTGGGCGATCGAAAGCTTCATGGACGAGCTCGCGCACGCGGCCGGCGTCGATCCGGTCGAATTCCGGCTGCGTCACATGCAGGATCACCGCGCGAGCCAGGTGATCAAGCTCGCCGCGACGAAATTCGGCTGGCCGCGGCCGCCGCGCGAACGCAACCGCGGCGTCGGCTTCGCATTCGGCAAATACAAAAACCTGATGGCCTACGTCGCGATCGCGGTCGAGGTGTCGGTCGTGCCGGAAACCGGCCAGGTGACGCTCGAACGTGCGGAAGCGGCCGTCGACGCGGGCCAGATCGTGTCGCCGGACGGCATTCGCAACCAGATCGAGGGCGGTATCATCCAGTCCGCGAGCTGGACGCTGTACGAAGCGCTGAAATACGATACGCAGCGCATCCGCAGCTTCGACTGGAGCAGCTATCCGATCCTGCGCTTCTCGGCCGCGCCGCAAAGCGTGAAGGTTCACCTGATCAATCGTCCCGGCGCGCCGTTCCTCGGCGCGGCCGAGGCGTCGATGGGACCGACCGCCGGCGCGCTCGCCAACGCGATCTTCGACGCGACCGGCCAGCGCCTGCGCGAAATGCCGTTTGCCGGCGACGCGCTCAGGAAACGCATCGACGCATAGCGGCATCACACGACACATCGCGCCGGCATGAACCGGCGCGGACAACAAACGGGCTGGAGATTCGGAACGATGGATACCTTGCTTTCAATGCGCGTGTTTACGCGCATCGTCGAGACAGGCAGCTTCACGCGCGCGTCCGACACGACCGGCCTGACGACGCCGCGCGTGTCCGCACTGCTGAGCGCACTCGAACAGCATCTCGGCTGCCGGCTGCTGAATCGCACCACGCGCCGGATCTCGCTCACCGAGGACGGTCAGGCGTACTACGAACGCTCGGTCGCGGTGCTGCGCGAGATCGACGACATGGAGGCATCGGTATCGCAAGCGCGCAATGTGCCGCGCGGCCGCCTGAAAGTGAACCTGCCGCCGGCCATGGCGAAGCAGATCATGGTGCCCGCGCTGCCCGAGTTTCTCGCCGCCCATCCGGGCATCATGGTCGAGCTCGGCGTGACCGATCGCCAGATCGACCTCGTCGGCGAAGGCGTCGACTGCGTGGTGCGGATCGGCGCGCTCGACGATTCGGGGATGGTCGCGAAACGGATCGGCAGCCTGACGACCTGCACCTGCGCGTCCCCCAACGTATCTCGACCGATGCGGCGCGCCCGACACGGTGGACGATCTCGCCCAGCACGTCGCGGTCAGCCACATCTCGGCCGATACGGGCCGCCCGCGCCCCTGGGACTACATCGTCGACGGCGAAGCGCGCATCGTGCAGATGTGCGGCACGGTCGCGGTCAACGACGCCGACACCTACATCGAGTGCGGCGTCGCAGGGATCGGCCTGATCAAGACCTCGCTGTACCTGGTCGAGCCGTATCTGAAATCGGGGCGCCTGCGCGAGGTGCTGACCGATTTCAACCCGCCGCCCCGGCCGATCTCGATCCTGTATCCGCCCAATCGGCATACGCCCGTCAAGCTCAAGGTCTTCGTCGACTGGCTCGCGGGGCTGTTCGCGGAGATTCCGACGCTGCAGGGCAAGCGCTGTTGACACCCGTCGTTGAAGCCCGCTGTTGAAGCCCGCTTTTGAATCCGATCGTCCTCGCCACCGCGCGCGCCGCATGAATCACGTGATTTGAGACGGCGTTCAGGACTATTCAGTGCTGTCGATCCAGACTGGCCTCATCGGGCTTCGCGATCCGCGACATCCGCGCCGGAGGCCCGTTTCCAGAGGCACATCATGAAGATCGCGACCGCCGCGCCATCCGTCCAGGCCGTCTTCGAAGTCCTCGGCCCCGCCTTCGCCAGAGGCCGCATCGCGCGCGTCACCGACGCCGGCATGCGGTTCGCGACCGATCCCGGCCTCGGCGCCCGCGCATGAACCCGCGCACGGTCCGCCTCCTTTGCATTGCGCGCAATGCTCGATTGCGCCCCGGACGTATTCCCTTGTTATCGATCGATCAATAATCTTGACGGCAATGCGGCGGCTTCCGTTTCGCCGCGACGGCAATCGCAACGCCCGCCCGACGAACGGGCCCCCGACATCTCTTTCCAAGGAGTCGACCATGTCAGCAGAAACCACCCCGCTCGCGCCCCACGGGCACGCGGCCAAGCTCACGCAGGGCCTCATCCTGCTGTTCGCGTTCAGTTGCGGCGCGATCGTCGCGAACCTGTATTACGCGCAACCGATCACCGAACTCATCGCGCCGAGCCTGCACATGTCCGGCGAAACCGCGAGCCTCATCGTGTCGCTGACGCAGATCGGCTACGCGCTCGGCCTGTTCTTCATCGTGCCGCTCGGCGACCTGCTCGAGAACCGCAAGCTGATGATCGTCACGGCCGTCGTGTCGATCGCGAGCCTCGCAGCGGCCGCGGTCGTCCAGACGCCCGGGCTGTTCCTCGCGATCTCGCTGCTGGTCGGCTTCAGCTCGGTTGCCGTGCAGATCCTGGTGCCGCTCGCCGCGCACCTCGCGCCGGATCAATCGCGCGGCCGCGTGGTCGGCGCGATCATGAGCGGGCTGCTGCTCGGCATCCTGCTCGCGCGCCCGCTGTCGAGCGTGGTGGCCGACGCGTTCGGCTGGCGCTTCGTGTTCGCGGCCGCCGCCGTGCTGATGACGCTCGTGACGGCCGTGCTCGCGCTGACGATTCCGTCGCGCCAGCCCGATCATCGCGCGACCTACTTCGAGCTGATCGGCTCGCTGCTGCATCTGGTCCGCACGATGCCGGTGCTGCGCCATCGCGCGCTCTACCAGGGCTTGATGTTCGCGTCGTTCAGCCTGTTCTGGACCGCCGTGCCGGTCGAGCTGACGCGTCACTACGGGCTGTCGCAATCGGCCATCGGCCTGTTCGCGCTCGTCGGCGCGATCGGCGCGACGTCGGCACCGGTCGCGGGCCGCCTCGCGGATGCCGGCCATACCGTGCGGGCGACGCTGATCGCGCTGGTCGCCGGCACGCTGTCGTACGCGGTTGCGCTGATCCACGGCGCCGGCCTGTATGGCCTCGTCGTCACCGGCATCGTGCTCGATTTCGCGGTGCAGATGAACATGGTGCTCGGCCAGCGCGAGATCTACGCGCTGCACGCGGCAAGCCGCAACCGCCTGAACGCGCTGTACATGACGAGCATCTTCGTCGGCGGCGCCATCGGCTCCGCGCTCGCGAGCCCGCTGTACGAGCATGGCGGCTGGCCGCTCGTCGCCGCGGTCGCCGGCGCGTTCCCGATCGTGGCACTCGCGCACTACCTCGTGATCGGGCGTCCGCACGCGGAACGCCACGCACGGACCTGAACCGGCGCCGGCACCGGTTCACGCGCGAATCCCGCCCGGGCCGTTCGCGCGCCGGAACGCTGCCGGCATGTCACCCGCGTCACTCCCGCACTTTCCGCAGGGCCCGCCGTTGCGCCGATCGCAACCGGAAGCTATCGCACGATAAGCGGCGCGGCCCTGCTCCACGCAAAAGGAATCCATCATGTCTTCCCTGCTCAGCCACTACGACCTGCGCGGCCTGCCGCTTCCCAACCGTGTCGTGATGGGGCCGATGACGCGTTCGCGCGCGCCGTCGCGCGGCCAGCCGACCGAGCTCATGGCCGAGTACTACGCGCAGCGCGCGTCCGCCGGCCTGATCGTGACCGAAGCGACCAACGTCAGCCCGGTCTCCGCGTCGTTCGAACTGACGCCCGGGCTCGTCACCGACGAGCAGGCGGCCGGCTGGAAGCAGATCACGGACGCGGTCCACGCGAACGGCGGCCGCATCTTCGCGCAGCTGTGGCACGGCGGCCGCGTGAGTTCGCTGACGCTGCTCGGCGGCGACGCGCCGCTGTCGCCGTCCGCCGTCAACGACGATCTCGAGCAATTGCAGGTGTGGGCGCAGTTGCAGAACGGCTATTACACGAAGATTCACGCGACGCCGTCGCGCGCGATGACGACGGACGAAGTCGCCGGCACCGTCGACGAATTCCGCCAGGCGGCAGTCCGCGCGATGGCGGCCGGCTTCGACGGCGTCGAGATCCACGCGGCCAACGGCTACCTGCCACACCAGTTCCTGTCGTCGACGCTGAACCGCCGCGACGACCGTTACGGCGGCTCGGTCGCGAACCGCGCGCGCTTCCTCGAGGAAATCGTCGATGCGGTCGGCGGCGTGATGCCGCTCAGCCGCGTGGGCGTGCGCATCTCGCCGTACGCGAAGTACAACAACGTGCGCGACGCGGATCCGGATGCGACGTATGCGTACGTCGGCCGCATGCTCGACGAAGCCGGCGTCGCCTATCTGCACGCGGCCGACACCAACGGCTGGAGCGGTGAGCCCGACCTGCCGCGCATCGTCGAGAACACGCGCAAGACCTTCGTCGGCACGCTGATCGTCAACGGCGGCATTGCGCCGGATGCCGCGAACACGCTGATCGATGCGGGCGACGCCGATCTCGTCGCGTTCGCACGCGCATATATCGCGAACCCCGACCTCGTCGAACGCCTCGCGGCGAATGCGCCGCTCGCCGCGCCGAAGCCGATCGGCTGGTATGGCGGCGACCGCGCGGGATACGTCGACTATGCGCGTCACGACGCGGCGGGCCGGACGGCCTGAGCCCCGCTCCGGCGGCGGCCCGATGCGGTCTCGCTCAGGCCGTCGCCGATCTTGGTCGAACCCGTCGTTCGGACCCGCTCACGCGTCGTTCCAGCGCGCGCCCAGCACGCGTCCGCAGAAATTCGGCCGGTGAAAATCCGGATCGGTCCGCTCGAGCACGTCGGCGCTCCACGTGCCGAAGGTCGACGCCGGCCGGTGCGCGACCCCGCGCGCGATTGCGTCGAGGAATGCAGCGCCAAACGCGTCGCCGCGCGGGTACGCCGCGAGCAGCGCCCGCCGCTCGTCGGCCGAATACGCGTCGAAGTCGGTTGCCATCAGGTCGGTCGATACGGCGGACGCCAGCACACGCGCGAGCGGCGACACGCGCGTGGCCACACCGGGAGTCGTATGCAGCGCAATCGCGCGCCACACGTCGTCGCGCATGCGCTGCGACGTCTGATGGCGCAGCAGGAACGCCTGCGCGGCATCGGCGCTGTCGAGCTCGTAGCGCTCGGTCGAACGGCCATACGCGGTGCTCAATCCCATGTTCGCGTACATCGCGGCGACGTACAGCGTATCGGCATCGCAGGTCTCGCCGGCACGGCGCGCGGCAAGCGACGCGAGGACGAACACCCGGCTGGCGTGATCGACGATCACCTGCGGCAGCGACGCGCATGCCGCTTCGGCGGCGTCGATCGCCATCGGCGTCCGGGGAATGCGGACGCCGGCGACTTCGTCATCGCCCGATGCGCACATGTGCGCAGAATTCATCTCGTCTCCTTCTGCCCCGCACCAGGGCGCAAAATTATTCATTTATCGCGCGACACGCACCGGAGTAGCCGGCCTGCCCGCTGATCGACGCCATCCTAAAAGGCGACACCGTGCTGACCGAATGCTTCGCACTGCTCGACGGCCTCCGTGGCGGCCGCATGAAGGCGCTGCGCAAAACGACGCCCGCGAGCGAGCGCGGAACCGGCATCCGGGCCGTCGTCGGCCGCCGCGCGCGGCTGCGCGGACGCGGCCGGACGACGCCGGCCGACGCCGCCGAATTCGGCCACCGGCGACCATGCGGGGCTGACCGGCAGCGGCGGCGGCGCGAGCGGCGCGAACTCGTCGTCCGCATGCACGACCTTGCCGTCGACGACCGTCAGCACCGACGACAGCGACTTGATCTGCGCGTCTTCGATCGTGAAGTAGTCGTCCGTCAGCACCGCAAAATCCGCGTACTGGCCGGGCACCAGCGCGCCCTTGCGGTCGTCCTCGTTCGAGAACCATGCGCTGCCGACCGTGTAGCGGCGCAGCGCTTCCATCCGGCTGAGCCGGTTGCGTTCGGGATAGAGCATCGTGCCGCCGACCGTGCGCCCCGACACCATCCAGTACAGCGACACGAACGGGTTGTAGCTCGCGATGCGCGTCGCATCGGTGCCCGCGCCGACCGGCAGCCCGGCCGCGAGCATCGCGCGGATCGGCGGCGTGCGCGTGGCCGCTTCCGCGCCGTAGCGCGCAATGAAGTACTCGCCCTGGAACGCCATCCGGTGCTGGATCGTCACGCCGCCGCCGAGCACGGCGATGCGCGCGATGTTCGCATCCGAAATCGTCTCGCAGTGATCGAAGAACCAGCGCAGCCCGTCGAACGGCACGTCACGGTTCACGGCTTCGAGCACGTTCAGGAAGCGGCCGATCGACTCGTCGTACGTCGCATGCAGCCGGAACGGCCAGCGGTGCCGCACCAGCAGCCGGACCACCTCGGCCAGTTCGGCCTCGAGCGCCGCGGGCAGATCGGGGCGCGGTTCGAGAAAATTCCCGAAATCGGCTGCCGAGTACACCAGCAGTTCGCCGGCGCCGTTCATCCGCAGGAACGCGTCGCCGTCGCCGGGCTTCGCCAGCGTCGCCCACCGTGCGTAATCGTCGAGTTCCCGGCCGGCATGCTGCACGAACAGGCTGTAGGCGATGCGCACCGTCAGTTCGCCGCGCTGCGCGAGCGCCATGATCGCCGCATAGTCGTCCGGATAGGCCTGGAAATCGCCGCCTGCGTCGATCGCGCTCGTTACGCCGAGGCGGTTCAGCTCGCGCAGGAAGTGCCGCATCGAATTCATCTGGTCGTCGTGGCCGAGCTTCGGGCCCTTCTCGAGCGCCGCATGCAGGATGCCCATGTCCGGACGCGCGATCAGCATGCCGGTCGGCCTGCCGAGGCGATCGCGCTGGATCTCGCCGCCGGGCGGATCGGACGTGTCGCGGCCATAGCCGATCGCGCGCAGCGCGGCCGCGTTCAGGAGCGCGCTATCGCCCAGGTGCATGATGAAGACCGGCGTGTCGGGCGCGATCGCGTTGAGTTCGGCCGCCGTCGGCCCGCGCTTTTCCGCAAACTGGAATTCGGTCCAGCCGCCGACGACTCGCACCCACTGCGGCGCAGGCGTGCGCAGCACCTGGCGACGCAGCATGCGGAGCGCATCGGCGAGCGTCGGCACGCCGTCCCAGCGCAGTTCCAGGTTGAAGTTCAGGCCGCCGCGGATCACGTGCAGGTGCGAATCGTTCAGCCCCGGAATCACGGTGCGTCCGTTCAGGTCGATGCGACGCGTGCAGGCGCGCGCATGGCGCATCACCTCGGGCCCGGTGCCGGTCGCGAGGACGCGGCCGTCCCTCACCGCGAGCGCGGTGACGAACGACCGTTTGGCGTCCTGCGTCGCGATCTTGCCGTTATATACGATGAGGTCCGCCACTTCGGCGGATTCCGTCGCCCTAAGCACCTTCATGCCTCCCGCATGCGCCGCAAGCCGGCAAACGGCCACACGCCGCCTGCTGCCGGTTTGACGATACACGGACCATCCACTCTCCCCCTTGAACGTTGAACGATCGGACCGGCCGCGGCGCGATGGCGCGGCGGCGTCCTGCGCGGGCCCCGCGCGCCGTTACGCGACCGACTGCATCGCATCCATCGCCTCGTGCCGCATGCGCGTGCGGCCTGTCGACGGCGTCGTCTCCGGGCGAACGAAGTTCTGCACGCGCGCCAGCCGGCGCACGTCGAACGCGCGCGATTGCGGATCGAAATGCCCCGACAGGTTGGCCACCAGCGACGACGCCTGCGCGGTGCGCCCGCGCTCGATCAGGTGATCGGCGAGATCGAGCGTGGCGCGCAGCGCCCACATCGCGGCCCCTTGCCCGTTCGCGGTATGGATCGCCATCAGCAGATGTCGTTGCCCGTCCGTTTCGCAGGCGGCCGCGAGGTCCACGTCGGCGGTGCGTGCCTGTTCGAGCGTCGCCAGCCCCCTGGCGCGCAGCAGTTCGGGCACGAACAGATGCTCGCCGTGCGCGCGGCAGCGCGCGAGCGTCGCGTCGAGCGTCGTGCATGCCTCGGCCGCGCGACCCGTGCGCGTCAGCCCTTCCGCGTACGCGACGACCAGCGGCGCGAGCATGCGCCGGAAGCCGCTCGCCTCGATGCGCCGCAGCGCGGGCTCGAGCCGCGCGAGCCCGGCGCCGGGATGGCCGGCCTGCATGTCGAACTGTCCGGCAAGGCATTCGGCATGGCTGCGCCAGATGTCGAACCCGTTCGCATCGGCGGTCGATCGCAGCGTCGCCAGATAGTCGGAAATCGCGTCGTGATCGCCGTAGCGCAACGCAATCGGCACGGCCGCGGCACCGAGCACGACGCACAATGCGAGCCCCGAACCGCTGCGCCGCGCGCATTCGACCGCCTGCGCCGCGAGTTGCATCGCATATTCCGGATCGCCCTGCATCCACACGAGCCGCGTCAGCATCGTCCGGCCGAGCGTCGCGACGTCGACGCCCAGCGCCGCTTCGGCACAGGGCGGTTCGCCTGCGTCGGCCAGTTCGGCCGTCGCCACCTCCAGCCGCTCGCGCGCCTGCGCATGTTCGCCGAAGTAATGCAGCGAGGTCGCGACCATCGCGTTTGCCAGCAGTCGCTGCGACCGGTCGCCCCGCCGCTCGGCGGCGCGCTCGAAGCGCGTCGCGTAGCGCAACGATTCGTGGATATCGGAGCGTGTCAGCATCGTGTTCCACTGCCCGACCAGCGCGCGCGCGTCAAACGCCTCGTCGCCGATCCGCCCCGCGAGACCGAGCGTCCTGTCCCACATCGCGGCGGCCGTGTGGGTATCGCCATCGGTATGCAGCAGTGCCGATGCATAGGCCGCGCGCAAACGCATCTCGAGCGCCGCGTCGACGATCGCGGCCCCGTCGGCCTCGATTGCATCGAGCGCTCGCCTCGCCGGTATCGAACATTCACGCATCCGCGCCGGCTCCAGCAACGCGAGCGCCAGCGCGTCCGCTTCCTGCAGCGCCTGCGGCTCGGCCACCGCGGGCTCGCGCGGCGCCGGCGCGCCCGCGGCGAGCGGCTGGCTCGCCAGGTCCGCGGCGGGTGCCTGCGTCGGCATCCGGGCTTCCCCCTGCTCGCGTTCGTAGTGCGCATGACGCTCGGCGATGGCTTCGAATTCGCCCTCGTTGTGCAGCTTCTCGAGCGCGTACGCGCGCGTCGATTCCGTCAACCGGTAGCGCGCCTGCGCGCCGTTGAACTCGACGGTCACCAGCGACTTCGCGACCAGTTCGCCGAGCACCGCGATCATCTCGGCAGCCGACATGCCGGAATCCATCGCAACCTCGCGGGCGGCATCGAACGTAAACGGGCCGATGAAGCACGCCATGCGACGAAACAGCGACCGTGCGGCCGCATCCAGCAGCACGTAGCTCCAGTCGAACGTCGCGCGCAGCGTCTGGTGGCGCGGCAGCGCCGAGCGCAGCCCGCCCGTCAGCAGGTTCAGCCTGTCGTCGAGACGCGACGCGACGACCTCGAGCCCGAGCGTCGCGACGCGCGCGGCGGCCAGTTCGATCGCGAGCGGCAGCCCGTCGAGACGCCGGCAGATGTCGCCGATCAGCCTGACGCCGGCCGCGTCGACCGCGCAATCGGGCGTGGCGGCGCGAATCCGCGCCAGAAACAGCTCGACGGCCGAATGGCGCACGATCTCGTCGACCGACGCGCTGCCGGCCGGCACCGCCAGCGGGCTCACGCGAAACACGGCCTCGACCGAGATATGAAGCGGCTCGCGACTCGTCACGAGCACGCGCAGCGGCGCGGCGCGCGACGTCAGCGTTTCGACGAGGTCGGCCACCAGGTCGACGACGTGCTCCGCGTTGTCGAGCACGAGCAGGCCGCGCGAAGCGGCGAACGCGTCGCCGATCCGGTCGGCGGCAGGCACGCCGTCCGTCTCGAGCCCCAGTTCCGCGGCGATCGCGAGCAGCACGTCATCGCGCGTCGCGGCACTTGCCAACTCCACGAACAGGCCATGCTCGCCGGATCGGCTGCGCAGCTCGTGCGCGACGCGGTTGGCCAGGCTCGTCTTGCCGATGCCGCCCGCGCCGACCAGCGTGACGACCGGCGCACGTTCGATCATGTCGACGATCTGCTCGATCTCCGCCTGACGTCCAACCAGCGGAACCGGATGAAAAGCGGCGGCAACCTCGGGCGGACATTCGGCCGCGCGCGGCGCCGCCGAGTGCGCGACCGGCGGCTGCGCAATCAGCAGGTAGCCGCGGCCCGGCACCGTCTTGATCAGGTCGCGGTTCGCGCCCAGTGCCTTGCGCAACGTCGCGACATGGACCTGCAGCCGGTTTTCCTCGACGATCAGGCCCGGCCAGACGGCATCCATGATGTCGTCCTTCGACACGACGGAACCGTTCGCGCGATGCAGTACTTCAAGTATGTCGAGCGCGCGTGCGCCGATACGCAACGACGTGCCGTGATGGCGAATGTCGCGCTGCTCGAAATCCACCGACAAATGCCCGATCTGGATCATGGCCGCCTCCAGGTTCCCCACGATGACCGCCATGTGAACGCACGGTTCACCGGGGCGGGAGTCCGCACCCGGCCTGCGTTGCAGGCCGGCGCAAAGTCTCAAAAATTGGGCAGAGTGTAAACGCCGTATAAACAAAAATCTTGAAGGAAAATGCGCTGAAACTTGCGCACCGGCGCTCGGGGGGAAGCCTGGCGGTGCGAATACAAGCGGGGCAAGATCGATCGGAATGCTGCATTCGTGCGCCGGTCGGGCCTGGCGCGGCGCGGATCGATTCGCACGATGCATTTCGTCAGCCAGCGGACATTTATTCAAGTTATCTTGGGCCTGTCTGGCGCGCCGTATACACTGCACGCAACCAGGATGCTCGCGCGCCGTACCCCATCGAAGGATTGTTCCACCATGCCAGACCCCCTCGTCGCGCCGCCTGCGGCGCCGAAAGACACGCTAGGATGCATCTCGAGCCTGCTATCCAAGGATATTGAAAGGCCGGTCGGCGGCCTGACGCTGCACCGCAAATGCATGCGCGACGAGCAATTCGAGCGCATCGAGATGGCGGCCAGCGATCGCGGCTTCCTGATCGGCGTGTCGCTGAATGGCGGGCACCGGCGCACGATCTATGGCGGGTCCGGCAAATCCGAGCGGCGGTTTCAGCACAACTCGATCTACATTCGCGACTTTTCCCGAAATTTCCGCGCCGACCTGTACGGCAAGTTCGACTTCGTGCTCGTCGAGCTGTCGCACAGCTACCTCGACCGCCTCGGCCGCGAGCACGACGGAACGGAAATCGGCGGCCTGACCTGCGCGCCCGACGTGCAGGACGCGGTGCTGGGCCATCTCGCGCACGCCGTCGCCAACAGCCTCGACGCGCCGGGCGCGCTGAATACGCTGTTCGTCGAGCAGATGGGCCTCGCGATCGGCACGCATCTCGCATGCCGCTACGGCAATACGCGCGCGCGCGACCTGCAGCGCAAGGGCGTACTGTCGCCGGCCAAGGCCGCGCTCGCGAAGGAACTTCTGATGGAAAAGGCGAATCTCGGCGTGTCGATCGAGGAAGTGGCCAACGAATGCGATCTGTCGCGCGGCTATTTCATCCGCGCGTTCTCGCGCACGACGGGACGCACGCCGCATCAATGGCTGCTCGAACAGCGCGTGATCCGCGCCCGCCAACTGATCGAGACGACCGACATGACGCTCGCGGAAATCGCGGCCGCCTGCGGCTTCTCGGACCAGAGTCACCTGAACCGCGTGTTCGCGCGCATCGTCGGCCATCCGCCCGGCGCATGGCGACGCGAACTGTCGCGCTGATTCCGTCACGCGCGGCCACTGCTGCCGCGCGCCTTCGCGTCATCGAAGCGGCGTCGCGTCGTAATTGACCGGCACCCAGTCGTACTGCTGCCCGTCCCTGCGCAGATGCCCGAGCCCGGGAAACGCGATGTGCGCGGCACCGACCAGATAACGCTTGTCCGCCACGCGTTTCAGCGTATCGCGCCGGGTGCGGCGCGCCGCGTCGGCATCGCTGTCGTATTGGACGGTCGCGTCCGGATCCTGCAACTGGATCGCCGCGACGTGCACGATGTCGCCCCACGCGAGCAGCCCGGCGTCACCGCTCTCGATCAGATAGGCCGTATGGCCCGGCGTATGGCCGGGCATCGGCACCGCGCGAATGCCGGGAGCGAGCGTCGCTTCGCCGCGAAACGTCTTGAAGCGTCCGGCCGCGACGTACGGCGCGACCGATGCGGCCGCCGCATCGAAAAACGACGCGAGGAACGCCGGCGCCTGTGCCTTGTTGTCCGGATCGAGCCAGTAATTCGCTTCGATCTCGTTTACGCGGACGACCGCATTCGGAAAGGTCATCCTGCCGTTCGACACGATGCCGCCGACATGATCCTTGTGCAGGTGCGTGAGCAACACTTCGTCGATCTGCTCCGGCGCATAGCCTGCCGCGCGCAGGTTCGCGAGCAGCTTGCCGCAGCAGTCGCCGTACAGCACGCCGGCGCCCGTATCGACGAGAATCCGCTTCGTTCCCGTATCGACCAGGAACGCGTTGATCGACCCCTGTACCGGCGGCTCGAGAAACGCGCGATCGAGATCGCGCCGGATTTCGTCCTTCGACACATCGCGGAAGACCGTATCGACCGGAAACGGATGCGTGCCGTCGGACAGCGCGACGATCCGAAGGTCGCCGAGCTTCTGCCGATAGAAGCCGGGGGCCTGGTTGCCGCCGCCCGGCTCGCCGGCGAACGCGACCGATGCGAGGATGCCGACGCACCACGCGACGAGCAGCATGCCGCCTGAGCGCGCCGCGCGCGTGCGCCAGTTCAGGTTCTTCATGTCCGTTTCCCGTTTGCATATCGACGTTGCGACGTTGCGCGCAGGCTTGCCGGCCCGGCCGGCGAGGTGCGCACGACACCGAGCTTACCGGCCGGATTCGCAATAATCCTGAGCGGGACATGAATCGTTCTGAAGGCCGGGCCTCGGCGGTACCGGTTTGGCCTCAGACGGCTTCAGGCCGCCGGATCACGCGCGTGCTGCGCGGCAATCAATGCATCGCGAAAGACGGCAGCCGGCTGCGCGCCACTGACGACCGACAGGCCGATGCGTGTCGACGGCACCGACGCGACGCCTTCACGCACCGCCTGCGCTTCGAGCGCGACCACCGCATCGAGCCCTTCGCCGGACGCCAGGAACGCACGCACCGCATCGCGCGGCAAACCGGCACCGGCCGCAATCTCGACCAGCACGTCCGCGTCGCCGATATCGCGGCCGTCGCGGAAATACGCGGCAAACAGCGCATCGACGAGCGCGACCGCGCTGCCGCGTTGTTGAGCGAACCAGACGAGCCGGTGTGCAAGCCGCGTGTTCGGCGTGCGCGCGATCCGCGCGTGATCGAACACGAGGCCCGCCGCCCGGCCGGCTTCGGCCACATGCGCGTCGAGGGCCCGCGAGCGCGCCCAGCTGCCGAACTTCGCGCTCCGGTATGCCTTGCGGTCGATGCCGCCGGCCGGCATCGTCGGGTTCAGTTCGAACGGCACGAACCGTACGCTCACGTTGCCGGTCAGGCCGGCTTCGTCAAGCGCCTCCGCGAGCCGATGCTCCGCGATCCAGCACCACGGGCAGATGAGGTCGTAGGTCACCGTTACTTCGAGGGGTTTCATCGCAAGCTCCTTCCTGTACATTGCACTCCGGAAGATAGCGCGTGCGGGCCGACGATAGAATGCGAACGGCACGCAACGCATCGTTGCGATACGCACAAAGGCGACGACATGGACAAATTCTCCGCGCTGCGCGCGTTCGTGGAAGTAGCGGAAGCCGGTGGCTTCTCGAGCGCGGGACGGCGCCTCGAACTCGCGGCGTCGTCGGTGGTGCGCGCGGTGGATGCGCTCGAGGCGTCGCTCGGCACCGTGCTGCTGAACCGCACGACGCGACAGGTCACGCTGTCCGATGCCGGCTCCGTGTACTACGCCCGCGCAAAGCGGCTGCTCGAGGAACTCGCGGAAGCCGACGCCCTGGTCGCCGATCGCGGCGACGAGCCGTCCGGGCCGTTGCGCGTGTCGGTGCCGGTCGCGTACGGCGTGCGCCGCATCGCGCCGCACGTCGCGGCATTTCTCGCGCGCTATCCGAAGCTCGATCTCGACCTGCAGCTCACTGACGAACGCGTCGATCTCGTCGCCGGCCGGATCGACGTCGCGATCCGGCTCGGCGAAGCGGCGCCGTCCGCGGAAGTCGTCGCGCGGCAGCTCGGCACGTTCCAGCGCCATGTCGTCGCGAGCCACGACTATCTCGATGCTCACGGCACGCCATCCGCGCCGGGCGAGCTGGTCGATCATGGGTGCCTGCGCTTTCACTTCGGCGGCGACCAGCAGGCGTGGACGTTTGCCGATGCGCACGGCACGACGAAAGTGCTGGTCGCCGGGCGCCTGAAGTCGAATCACAGCGAGGTGTTGCGCGATGCCGTGCTCGACGGCGCCGGCATCGCGCTGCTGCCCGACTGGCTGGTCGACGCCGACGTCCAGTCGGGCCGCCTGCGCAGGCTCTTCGAACAGTACGACGTCACGCCCGATGCGGCCCGCTCGGTCGTCACCGCACTCTACCTGCCGAACCAGCGCGGCTCGAAGCGCGTGACGGCATTCATCGATTTTGTCGAAGCGCAGGCACGCGCGCAGCACTGAGCCGCGGCGCGCGCCGCGTTACCAGCCGAACTTCGCCTCCATGCCGACATAGTCGGCATTGCGCGCACCGAGCGCGCGAATCGAGTCGGCGACCTGGAAGTGCACGGCCTCGACGGCCAGCGCCACGTTCGCATTGACGAGCCAGTCCACGCGGGCCTGCGCATACATACCCGTCCACGAACCGCCCTTGCCGGCGGTGCCGGGCACCGCTGACATCCCTTGCCCGTAGATCGCGTCGCCCGTCGTCTCACGCCACTGGAAACCGACCGCGGTCAGCACCGTCACGTTGCTGGCCGGCTTGAACGTCAGCGAAGGCTTCACGTGAATCAGGTTGCTGTAGCCGGTGTAGCCGGCCAGCGTGAAGTAATAGCCGTTCGGGAACAGCGGGTTGAAGGTGCCCATGCGCCCGTCGCCGGGGTGCTTGTCGCCCGACGCGCCGTCGACCTGGATGCCGATGCGCGGTGTGCCCGGCGTCTTCGTGAACGTGTAGCCGCCCAGCGCGCCGAACGCCCACGCACCGATCGTGTCCTGCCCGATGTGCCCCGTCTGCAGCATCGCCTCGACGTCCCAGTCGAGCCGGCCGGATTTGCCCGCGTAGCGCATGTCGAACACGTCGCGCCGCTCGTTCCCGGCCCCGGCGAGATAGCGCGCGTTGTCGCGCGTATAGCGCGACCAGTAGCCCGACAGGTCGCCGGGGCCCGTGCCGTTGCGCTCGATACGCACGCCGTCGAATCTCAGGTGCCGGTTCGACACGTCGTCGAACACCGCGTCGTTGCGGTACTGCACCGGGCGCGTCACATAGCCGATCAGCCGCCATTTGCCGATTTCGTAATCCGCCCACAGCGCGTCGAACGCCTGGCGCACGTTCGGGCCGTCGCGCACCGACACGAACCGCTGCAAGTCGAAAGCCATCTCCTGCCGGCCGATGCGGGTCTTGAACGTGCCGCCGCCGACCTGGTCGACATACGCGACGAACGCCTGCTCGATATCGAGCTGATCCTTGTCGACGGGCCCGACCGTATCCTTGCCGAACGGCCGCGCATCGACGAACTGGACGAACGCTTGAAAATGCCCGGCATAACGCAGGTCCGCATGCACCGTCGCGCGCTGGATCACGTAATTGTCGTCATGCGCGGCGCCGAGCCCGAACAGCGGCGCGTTGTTCAGTTCGAAGCGCTCGCGCAGGTTCGCGCCGAGCGACAGGTAGGTCGACGGGTCGCCGCCCAGCGGGATGTACTTCAGCGAATCGAGCGGCTGGCGCGGCACGCACGGATTCGCGAGGACCGACCAGTCTTCCTGCCAGCGGTTGAACAGCACGGCCGGCCGCTTGGCCGTACACGTCGTGCCGGCGGTCGAGGCCGGCGCCGCGGCATCGGCCGCCGCGGCTTCCTCCGCGCCGGCCGCCGTCCCGGCGCACGTCGCGACGCCGCCCGCCAGCACGGCGGCCGGCAGCACGCGCCGCCATGCCCGTCTCATCGGCCGGCGGCCCATCATTTCGACCGCGCGTGGATCTCGGCGACGTAGCCGCCCGGGAACTGCACGAGCGCGGCATCGCGCCCGTCCGACGTGAACGTCGGCACCAGCACGGTCACGCCCGCGGCCTGCGCCTGCTTCAATGTCGCGGCCAGATCCTGCACTTCGTAGCCGGTCATCTCGCGGCCGAACGGGTAAGGCAGATGGCCGTCAGTCGCCAGCACGGTCATCTTGCCGAAACCCGACTCGATGCGGATGCGGCGATACGTGTCGTTCGGCCGGCCGATCTCGACGCCCGGCGCCTTGCGCACGTCGGACACGACCTTGCCGCGCGAGAACGCGACGAAGTCGTGCACCAGCTTGCTCGCGCTTTCCGGCGACACGTACACGCGGTTTTCCGGCACCGTCTGCAGCGCATCGTAGTTCGGCGCCTGGGTGTGCCAGTACAGCTGCATGTTCACGCCGCCCGGCCAGCGGACGATCGCGTCGCGGCCGATCGGATCGGGGAACGTGTCGACGATCACGTCCGCGCCGTGCGCGCGCGCCGACTTCACCGCGACGTCCATGTCGGTGACGAGATAGCCGGTGCGCTCCTCGCAGAACGGATACGGGATCGGCGTCTTGAAGCCGAACACCGAGACCGTGCCAACCGGCGTCAGCACCAGCTGCGACATCGTCTGGCTCGGCGTCGGCGTAACCTGGAACACGCCCTGCTGCGACTTCTTGCCGCCGAACGTCGCGACGAAGCTGTCGGTGAAACGGTCGAAATCCTCCGGTGCGACGCACACGTGCGTCGTGTCGTATTGCGGGCCGACCGAGACGGCCGGCACGCGGGCGGACGAGGACTGGAGCAGACGCGTCTCGTCGGCATGAGCCGGCGCGGTCGCCAACAAAGCGCCGAGCACGGCCGTCGACGCGGCCGTCATCCGCAATACCTGTCGCAACTTCAGTGCAATCATCGAATTCTCCTTGAAAGTGGCAAGCGCAGCCGTATGCTGCGCGCGCATTCAGCGTGACGTCGGCCGCGCGTCGGACCGACCGGATTGATAGGCGAGGAAGCACAGCGCGGCGAGCGGCAGCGCCAGTGCCCAGAAGGCGGCGAACACATAAGCCGCCGCGCCCGCGCCCGCGCCGAGCGCAAAGCCCGCGACCGGCGGCAGCGTGCGCCGCAGCCGCGCCCGCGCGGCGTCCCGTTCGGCAGGCGCTGCGAGCGGCACGAGCCAGTCGAATGCATCGATCACCGCCTGCGTGACGTTGCCCGTCATCACCGTGTTGGCGACGACCGAGCGGGCCGTCAGCCGGCCGTGCGCGTTCTGGACGCCCATCGCCGCGGCGCCGAGCAGGCCGCACAGGATCGTCCGCGGCGCGTCGGCGTCGGCGATCGGCGATGCCATCACGCCGGCCAGCATGAACCCGGCCAGCAGCACGGCCTGCAGCGCATACAGCGAACGTGCGCGCACGCCATGGCCCAGCACGCGCATCCGATGGTCGAGCACGCGCGCGCCGACGATGCCGGCGATGAAGGCCGGAAACGCGAGCCACTTGATCACGAGCCCTTGCCCGACGCCGGCCAGCCCCGAACCGATCAGGATGAAGTTGCCGGTGACGTGCGCGGTGAACAGGCCGAACAGCGCGACGAAGCCGAGCGTGTCGACATAACCGGCGATCGACGCGAGAAACACGTCCTCGCCGCGCACGTGATCGGGCGCGGCGGCGGCCGCGGTTACTTGCTGCGAAGGCATGAGCCGGTTTCCTGGAATGTGTCGACTGCGCCGGCGCCCGCCATGCCGGCGCCCGACGAGATCAGATAAAGCATGTTCCGCTCCGGTTTCGCCGACCGGTCCGGCTTGCCGACTGGCATCCGGCCCATGCGGCGGTTTGGAAGCTAGAGTAGTGAAGGCCGGCCTAAATGTCTTGGCGGCGGCCTGAAATTTTCTGAATCCGCCGGCTCGAGCGCAGGACGGGGGCGCCGGTCCGGTTCGACGCAGGGAGATCCCGCGAGGAATTCAGCGCCGCTACAAAAGCCGCGCCGCAAACCGTATTCGCGGCCCCGATCGTGTTATTTTTCGATCGATAGTTTAGGCATGCGCGCCATCAGGAGCCGATGAATGACCGAAAGAAAACGCAGCACGCCGGCCCGCGAGCCCGGGACCCACGCCGACGGCAATGCCGTCACGCCGGGCCGCCGGCTCGCACCGGAAGCGCGCGAGCGGCAGATCGTCGAGAAGGCGATCGAGCACTTCGCGACGCACGGCTTTTCCGGCAGCACGCGCGAGCTCGCGCGGCAGATCGGCGTCACCCAGCCGCTGCTGTACCGGTACTTTCCGAGCAAGGAGGCGCTGATCGATCGCGTCTACGACGAGATCTACACGTGGAATCCCGACTGGGAAAAACTGATCGGCGATCGCACGGTCCCGCTGCAGGAACGGCTCGTCGCGTTCTACCGCGCCTACGCGCAAACCATCCTGCGGCGCGAATGGATCCGCACCTTCATCTTCGCGGGGCTCAGCCGCGAGGGTTTCAACACGCGCTACCTGTCCCGGCTGCGCGAACGCGTCTTCCTGCCGGTGCTGCGCGAACTGCGGTACGAATACGACATCGCCACGCCGGCGACGGAGGCTCAGCGCAATGCGGAAATCGAACTGGTCTGGAGCCTGCACGCGAGCATCTTCTATTTCGGCGTCCGCAAGTGGGTCTACGGCCTGCCGGTGCCCGACGATCTCGACACCGAGATCGAGCGGCTGATCGACGCGTTCCTGCACGGCACGCCCGCCGCGCTGAAGCAACTCGCGTCGGGCGCGACCGGCCGGCGCCGCCGGCGCGCCTGACGCGGCGGCCGACGATCGCGCGCGGATCGCGTGCAATCGCGGCGCGGCGCTCGACGACGGTTGCCGACGGTCGAATCGGCATCCTGCATTTTCACGCTCGGGCTCCTTCGTCGGTCGTGCGGCTCGTCGGATCGCCGCTTGCCGCGCGATTCACGCGAGGATCAGGAAACACCGGCCATCCGGTGACAACGTGATCGTGATGCAGCGGTCGTTGCCGGCCGCGCGCGCAACCAGACGAATTCAGAACAATTTATCCGCCGCGCCGCGCGCTTCACCTATCCTCGATAGGCATTCGCGTCCGCGCCTGTCGCGCGCACGCCGAACCGGACAGGGACCGTCGCATGACCATCGCCACACCTTCGATCACCCATCACACCGTCACCGCGAACGGCATCCGCCAGCACTACATCGATGCCGGCAGCGGGCCCGCGGTCGTCCTGCTGCACGGCTTCCCGGAAACCAGTTTCGCGTGGCGCTTCCAGATCCCCGCACTCGCGCAGCGCTACCGCGTGATCGCGCCCGACCTGCGCGGCTACGGCGAAACCGACAAGCCGGCCGCCGGTTACGACAAACGCAACATGGCGCGCGACTTGGCCGGGCTGCTCGACACGCTCGGCATCGGCCGCATCGCGCTCGTCGGGCACGACCGCGGCGCGCGTGTCGCGACGCGTTTCTCGAAAGACTTCCCCGAGCGCGTCGAGAGGCTCGTCGTGATGGACAACGTGCCGACGCGTATCGTTGCGCAGAACATGACCGCGCAAACGGCGCGCGCGTACTGGTTCTTCCTGTTCCACCAGGTGCCGGATTTGCCCGAGGCGTTGATCGCCGGCAAAGAGGCCGAATGGCTGAGCTATTTCTTCTCCGACTGGTGCTACAACCCGCACGCGATCTCCGGCGAAGCGTTCGACACCTACGTGCGTGCGTATCGACGCCCGGGCGCCGTGCGCGGCGCACTGGCCGACTATCGCGCGAACGCGGAGGACGTGAAGCAGGATCTCGTCGATGCGGACGTCAGGATCGCATGCCCGACCATGGCCATCTGGGGCGAGGATTTTTATGCGGTCGGCAAGATGTTCGACATGAAATCCGTGTGGGAAAGCATGGCGACGAACCTGCGTGCCGAGCCGATCGCGCAATGCGGGCACCTGCCGCAGGAGGAGCAGCCGGAGCGCGTGAACGCGCTGCTGCTCGACTTCCTGAAGCACTGGGAAGGCTGAACCGCCGCGCGCGACGGATCATCGGGAGGAAGGAACCATGAGCGACGTTTCGGGCCCGCTGGCGGTCGTCGTCGGCGGATCGGTGGGCGGGCTATTCACGGCCACCGCGCTGCGGGCGGCCGGATGGCGCGTCAAGGTCTTCGAGCAATCGCCGAACGATCTCGACAGCCGCGGCGGCGGCATCGTGCTGCAAGCGCCGATCGAACGCGCATTCACGTTCGGCGGCGTGCCCGCGCCGCGCGACGCGGGCGTCGATTCCATCGACCGGATCTATCTCGACGAAAACGACCGGATCGTGCAACGCCTTTACATGCCGCAAACGCAGACCGCGTGGAACGTGATCTACACGGCCCTGAAGCGCGCGCTGCCCGCCGGCGTCGTGCATGCCGGCGTATCGTTCGAGCGGTTCGCGCAGGAAGGCGACGGCGTGATCGTGCATTTCGCCGACGGTCGCGTCGAGCAGGCCGACCTGCTGGTCGGTGCCGACGGCGGCCGCTCGAACGTGCGCGCGCAACTGCTTCCCGAAACGCGGCCCGCGTACGCGGGTTATGTCGCGTGGCGCGGGCTCGTCGACGAGCATCTGCTTCCCGACACCGTGCTGCGGGTGCTGCGCGACCGCTTCACGTTTCAGCAAGGCGACGCGCATCTGTTCCTGACCTATCTGGTACCCGGCCGCGACGGCGCGATCGAGCCGGGCAAACGCCGCGTGAACTGGGTCTGGTACCGGCGGCTCGCAGCGGATCGCCTGCCGTCGCTGTTCCTCGCGCAGGACGGCACGCAGCGCGACGGGTCGCTGCCGCCCGGCGCGATGCGGGACGACAACCGGCTCGAACTCGTGGACGCCGGCCGCCGGATGCTTGCGCCGACGCTCGCCGCGCTCGTCGACGCGACGCATGCGCCGTTCGCCCAGGCGATCCTGGATCTCGCGGTCGAGCGCATGGCTTTCGGCCGCGCGGTATTGCTCGGCGACGCGGCCTGCCTCGTCCGGCCGCACACGGCCGCCGGCGTCGCGAAAGCGGCCGAGAATGCGGTCGGCCTCGCCGATGCGCTGCGCGGCGTCGTGCACGGCCCCGCGTTCGACGCCGCGCTGTCGCGCTGGGAGGCCCGTCAGCTTGCCGCCAATGCGTCGCTGTCCGAACTCGGTATCTCGCTCGGCAATCGGATCATGGGACGCGCGTGACCGGCCATCGGGTGCGCAACGCGTCGTTCGATCATGCGATGGTCTCCGCCATAACGCCGTCGACCCGCAACGCGGTGACGAACCTTTTATTTTTCAGATGCTCGAACCGGGCGCCGATTTCATTCGAACGCGACGACCGATCGTGCTCATGGTCGCGACGACGTTCTCCTGATCCGGACGCGCCGGGTTCCCTTACCGGACCAGACTCTGACGGCACGCGCATCCGGCGCGGCGCGGCGCGGCGCGATCAGCACGATAAGCAAAGCGGGAATCGTTGTTTACCGCGTCGCGCCCGCCTGCCGAACTGCGTCAACGAAGCGATTCGGAAACGTTCATCTGCTGCGGCGATAAAGATCGCTGCTCGGGCATATGGCGCGGCAACAGGCAATTGCGCCGGCACGAAACCGCCCGGTCGAAACCATCAGGATTCCTTCGATGAATCCGGCACGCGCACGACGCCATCCGGATACCCAAGGTCGATCAACCCATGTTTGTCGCGGATGCTCATCGACGACACGACCTCCACGCTCGCGCGGTCGACGCCGTCGCAAACGGCCAGGTTCGTGTTGGTCCGGTAGTAGACGCGATGGTCGTCGACCGCATAGAACCGCGTCAGAAAGCGCAGGCTTTTCGCGTCGATCCCCGGCAACGGCTTGCGATAGCTCTGCCCCCACAGCACGTGGCCGTCATCGTCGACCAGCACGTCGTGAAAGACGGCGCGCGCCGTCTCGACGTCGATACCCCCAGGCTTGGTCACGATCTTGCCGTCGTAAAGAATCTGCGCGCCGAGCCGTGCATAGCGGTAACCGAGGCTGACCACGCGGGCCGGATCGACGATGCCGCGCTTGCGCACGCCCGCACAGAACAGGTGCTTCGCATCCCGCGCGTACGCGCCGCCGATATGGGTCAGGCTGGCGACGTCCGCGTTGACCACGGTCAGATGCCATTCGCCGCGATCGTAGATATCGGGACCGAAATAGTAGGCCTGCCGTGCATCGCGGTACCAGTCGCCGCCCAGCGATTCCAGCGTCGCGGCATCGCCATCGGCGATCAGCCCTTCGCCTTCGTCGTCGTAGCCGAATGCGGCGCCGCTCACGTAGTAGCGCAACCCCGATGCGTCGACCGCAAAGTTGTCGACCAGATGCCGAAAGCTGCCGAGATCGAAATTGTTGAGCGCACGATACCGATGCTCGCTGCCGATGCGGGCCCACACGCGTTCGCCATCGGTATGGAACGGCCCGCCGAGCGGCGCAAGCGGCTCGGTCCGCGTGTCGCGCTCGTGCCGCGCTTCGGCCTCCTGCTGTCGCTGCGCCTCCTCGGCGTCGTAGCTCGCCTGCTGCTCCGGCGTGACCGCCGACGCGTCCAGATGCTGCTGCATGTGGAGCGCATGCAGCGACTGCACGGACGCAATGCAGAACACCGCGTGCGGGATCGAGCGCAGATACAGTGCCCAATCCTCGTCGTCGCACCGGTAGAACCAGTTCATCGCCTCGCCGTCCCATCCGGACGGGTCCGTGCGCGCGAGCAGCGCGGCCTTGACGTCCCTGACCTTGCCAGGCACGACGAAAGAGATGCTGTAGCCGGTTTCGCCGAAGACTTCGAGGCTGTCGTCCTCGAACAGGCTACGCATCCGTTTTTCCAGTTCTTGTACGGTCATGGGTTTATATGAGGCGGGAGTCGGGCCACCGGATGGACGGATGTGCGGCGGTCATTCTAACCATGTCGGCGCGCGCTGCCGCCCGCTGCACGGCGGCGTTGACACGCGCCGCGCGATTGTCGGACAAGACGTGCGCGCTCATGCCGGTCCGGACGAACACATCGTCACGCCGGCGTCGATGCCCGCCATACCGTGCCCGGGTTGCACGCGCGGCCGGCCGGCTGTGTCCCGCGCGCCAATCACGTATCCGCCCGGATACGAAAATGGCGTTGCCCGCGATTCCATACCTTCCGGTTCCCGTTCGGATACGAAGCAGGCGCACAGCCGTTAGCGACGCATTTTCGTTTCCGAACGGATACGAATTGGCGCCCATCCCCACGAGTTGTGCCATACTGTTCCCGCTCAGATACGAAGCACGGAGAACGTCATGCCGGAGACTCGGTCCGTCAACACGATCGGCGCCCTCGCCAACCTCATTCGCGCCGTGCGGCTCCAGCAGGGGTTCACGCGGGACGAACTCGCGAACGCCACGGGGCTCTCGCCGAAATTCATCAGCCAGGTGGAAGCCGGGAAGCCGACCGCGCAAATCGGCAAGGTGCTGCTGCTGCTCGGCGAACTGGGCGTGAGCCTGTTCGCGCAGTCGTCGATCGAGATTTCGGCGGAAAACGCGCTCAAGGCCGCTCAACGCCGCAGGAGCAGCCATGGCGGCTAGAACGCTGATCGCGTCCGCGAACGGGCTGCGCATGGGCAGGCTGACCGACGACAAGGGCGTCTGGTCGTTCACGTACGACGCGCAGTGGCTCGCGTCGCCGCACGCGTACCCGCTGTCGCCCGCTTTCGCGCTGCGCGCCGGCACCTTCACCGACAGCTCGACCGATCGCCCGGTCCAGTGGTTCTTCGACAACCTGCTGCCCGAAGAAGGCATGCGGACATCGCTCGCGCGCGAGGCGAAGGTCGATGCCGCCGATGCGTGGGGCCTGCTCGCGTACTTCGGGCGCGAATCGGCCGGCGCGCTCACGCTGCTGGCCGAAGGCGAGCAGGAAGCGGCCGGCAGCATGCAGCCGCTTGGGCTCGACGAACTCGAGCGCCGCATCCAGGCCATGCCCGAGCGCGCGCTGACGGCCACCGCGCCCAAGCGCATGTCGGCGGCCGGCGCGCAGCAGAAGCTGCTGCTGATCCTGCGCGGCGACGCGCCGGACTACGCGCTGTTCGAACCGGTCGGCAGCGAGCCGTCGATGCATCTGCTGAAGCCGGACATGCGCGCCGCCGGCTATCCGCATTCGGCGATCAACGAATTCTTCTGCATGAAGCTCGCGAAGCGGATGGGGCTCGACGTTCCTGACGTGCATTTTCTTCGTGCGCCGTCCGCGTGCTACGTGATCGACCGCTTCGACCGCGACACCGCGTCGGAGCCGGCCGGACGCCTGCACACGATCGATGCGATGCAGTTGCTCAACTACGATCGCGGCTTCAAGTACCAGCGCGCGAATGCGGAGGAGCTCGGCCGCGCGATCGGGCAGACGAGCACGCGCGCACTCGCGCGCCTGTCGGTGTTCCGCTGGACGATCTTCAACGTGGTGGTCGGCAATGGCGACGCGCACCTGAAAAACCTGTCGTTCTTCGTCGACGCGCGCGGCTACCGGCTTGCGCCGTTCTACGACATCGTCAGCACGGTCGTCTATCACACGCCCACGCACCGGCCCGGCCATCGCGGCGACCACTGGCCGCACTGCGAACTGACGATGCCGCTCGGCACGGCGACGCGCTTCTCCGACATCGACATGGGCGCACTGATCGCATTCGGCAACGCGCTCGGGCTCAAGGAGAAGGCGGCCGAAAGCGAGCTCCGGCGCTTTCTCGAACCGCTCGATCGCAGCGTCGCGCAGACGCTCGACGAAGTGCGCGAGATCGCCCGCCCCGATGCCGGGGAAATCCGCCTGCTGAACTCGATTGCGTCGATGCCGATCGCGGAGATGAGCCGCGCGCTTCGTCACGCGCGCGGATGAACGGCTTTCTGCGCTCGCGCAGAGGCTGCGGCTACGACTCCGATAGCGCGTTCGGACATGCGTTCATGCGCATCGTGGGCTACTCGCCACGCGCCTGCCGCCATGACATGTCGATCGGGTCGGACGGCTAGCGTCAGCGAAAGCGAGACGTCGTCACTCGCCGACTGCATCCATCGATCCATCCAGCCATCGAACGATCGACGCGAGATTCCGCTCTTGTGGGTCGCACGCAAGCAAGCGCAGCACGCGATCCTCGCCGACCGGCGACTCGAGGGTGTCGAACTGATTCGAAACGAGCCCGGCCGGAAACTCGTGCCCGACTCGTCCCGATACGCGCTTCAACGCCTCTTCCATCCCGATCTCGAGATAGACGAACCGCAACCCGGGAACGCGCGCGCGCAGCCGGGCGCGATAAGCGGCCCTCAGCGCCGAGCACGACAACACGACGGAAGCGGCTGGCGTCGTCATCATGCTTGCCAGCCGGTCCAGCCACGGCTCCCGATCGGAATCGCCCAGCGCAATGCCGTTGCGCATCTTGTGCTTGCTTTCCGGCAGGTGGTAATCGTCGCCCTCGACGAACACGCCGCCGACGACAGCCGCCAGCATCGCGCCAAGCGTCGACTTCCCGCAACCGCACACGCCCATCACGGCAATCCTGTGTCTCGTCTCTACCGATGCCATTCCGATTCTCACTGGCAAGCGCCGGGTACCGGCTGCTGCGGTCAGGATGGCGTGTTCCCACGCCATCGCACGGCCACGTTACGAAACCGGCGTGAACTTCAGCTGATTGATCGGCGTGACCTTGTCGGTCCGTACCAGGCCGTACGGTGTCTTCGGCCCCAGCCATTTATCGAAGATGGCCTGCATCTGCCCGCTCTGTTCGAGCGACGCCAGCGCCTGGTTCACGACGCCGAGCATCCCCTGCTCGCTCAGACGCAACCCGACGGCAATCGGCTCGATCAACATCGGCTCGGCCGCAATGGTGACCGCGCCGTCCGTGCCATCGACCTGTTTCGCGATCTTGATCGCCGTCATCTGGTTGGTCACGAAACCCTTAACCTTGCCTTGCGCGAGGGCGAGGAACGCCGAACTCGTGTCGTGGAACGTCACCGCCTGGCCATCCTTGATCGACAGCGGGATCGATTGCGCCGACGTCGATCCATCGGCTGCGCTGATCTTCTGGCCCGTGAAATCGGCCAGCTTCTTGCCGCCGTCGGCCTTTTTCACGACCAGCACTTCCTTGGTCGAGTAATACGCATCGCTGAACGCGATCTGGGTCGCCCGCGTCTTCGTATAAGCGAGGTTGGCGACGACGATATCCACTCTCCCGAGCTTCAATTGCGGAATGCGCGCCTCGACGGCCAGCGGCGAGAGTTTCGCCTTCACGCCGATCTGTTTCGCGATCGCGTTGCAGAGGTCGACGTCCATCCCCTCGAGCTGGCGTGTCTGCGCGTTCGGATAGGAAAAAGGCTCGACGTTCGAATACACGCCGCAGTTCAATTCGCCGCGCGCCTTGACATCAGCCAACTGATCGGCGCGAGCGGGCGCGACGTACATGAAGATGCCGACCGACAGCAACATTCCCGCGATGACTTTCAACTTTTCCATCGTGTAACCCCTTGAGGCTTGACTGGCAAACATGTTTTGAAATGAACTACGGAAGACCTGCAGTACCCGGCCGGCCACGCTCGCGATCAATGCGAACGCAGATCCGACAGGAATTTTTTCGCGCGATCGTGCTTCGGCGCCGTGAAGAACGCGTCGGGATCGGCCGTCTCGAGAATCGTTCCCGCGTCCATGAACCAGATGCGGTCGGCAACTTCGCGCGCAAACCCCATTTCGTGCGTCACGCACATCATCGTCATGCCTTCCTGCGCGAGACTCTTCATCACGCTCAGCACCTCGCCGACCATCTCCGGATCGAGCGCGCTGGTCGGTTCGTCGAACAACATCGCCGGCGGGTTCATCGCGAGCGCCCGCGCAATCGCGACGCGTTGTTGCTGGCCGCCCGACAACTGGGGCGGATAGGCGTTCGCCTTGTTCGACAATCCGACACGGGCGAGCAAATCCAGCGCCTTGCTCTCCGCCTCGGCGCGCTTCACGCCGCTGACGCGCATCGGCGCGAGCGTGATGTTCTCCAATACCGACAGATGCGGGAAGAGATTGAATTGCTGGAACACGAACCCGATACGGCTTCGATAGGCGTTCACGCTCATCTTCCGGTCGTGGATATCCTGTCCGTCGAACGAAATCTTGCCGCGATTGATTTCTTCCAGCCGGTTGACCGTGCGAATCAGTGTCGATTTCCCGGAACCCGACGGCCCGCAGACAACCACCACTTCGCCCTTGCGCACTTCGGCGTTGATGTCGACGAGCGCGTGATATTCGCCATACCACTTGTCGACGTTGGAAAACTTGATCATACGAGTTCCTTGAGAGAGTCGGGTCACTCAGTTCCCGGTGGATACCGAGCCGGCCAGCGAAACCGCGTTCGCCGACTTCGCGCGGACGTTCATGCCGGCGCGCTTGCGCGTCACACGGCGTTCCAGGTATTGCGCGAACTGCGTCAGCGCGTAGCAGAGCGCGAAGTAGCAGAGCGCGAGGATCAGATAGACCGGGAACGGCTTCGTCAGCAGCCGGTTGTTGATCTGGTCGGCCGCGAACGAGATCTCCTGGACGTTGATGATGTAGCCGAGCGACGTCTCCTTGATGGTCGATACGAACTGCGTCATCATGCTCGGCACCACGTTGTACAGGGTCTGCGGCAGGACCACGCACCGCATGGTCTTCAGGTAGCTCATGCCGAGCGCACGCGACGCCTCGATCTGCCCTTTCGGCAGCGCTTCGATGCCGCCGCGAATGATCTCGCCGAGATACGCCGAGTCATAGACGACGAGCGCGCACAGCATCGTGACGAACCCCGTGACCGGATAGCCGGTGAGCACGGGCACGAGGAAGTACACCCAGAACACGACCATCAGCAGCGGCACACCACGCACCGCGTAGACAAGCGCGGTGGCCGGCGCGCGCAGCACCGGAAACGGGCTGATTCTCGCGAGCGCAACGAGTATCCCGAGCGGAAACGCGATCGCGAGCGCGGCGACGGAAAGCAGGATCGTCAGCGCGATGCCGCCGAGCGGCCCGTGCGGATACTGACCGATCAGCAACAGCGCCCAGTTGTCTCGAATGATCTCGAACATGGTCATTTCACTCCCGGAATACGGTAGAAGGCTGCGAGCCGTGCGCCCAGGAGCATGATCAGCAGCGAGATGGCCAGATACATCACGGTTGCGACGAAATACGATTCGAACGACAGGAACGTGTCGTTCTCGATCTGCCGCGTCACGTAGGTCAGCTCCGCGGCGCCGATCGCCATCGCGAGGCTCGTGTTCTTGAAGAGCAGCACCGCATGATTGACCATCGGCGGGATCGCGTTTCGCAGCGCCTGCGGCAGGACGACATGGCGCATCCCCTTCAGGAAATTCAGGCCGAGTGCGCGGCAGGCTTCATACTGGCCGTACGGAACGGCGCGCAACCCGCTGCGGATGTCTTCCGAGAAATAGGCGCCGCTGCACAGGCCGATCGCGACGACCGCGAACACGAACTGGCCGTTGTACTGGTTGAGAAACGCCTGAATCCCGTCAGGCAGGATGTTCGAGATGCCGAAGTACCAGAACAGGATCTGCACGAGCATCGGCACGTTGCGGTGATACGCGACGAACGCGGCGACGAAGCGTTCCGCGATCCGGATATTCGTCATGCGAATCAACGTGAGGGTCAACCCGACCACGATCGACAGCAGCCACGCCGAAATGGCCATCAACAGCGTCAGCTCGATGCCGTGCAGAAACAGTGCACCGTAGTCGCCTCGCAGCACTGCAGAAAGGTCAAAATGCAGCTTCATAATCCGCGCCTCTCGAATGAATCCGGATCGTGGCGTGCCGCGACGCGCGCCCCGCCATGACTTCGTGGTTCAACGCGGTGCCGGCATCGACGACTGCGTTGAATTCATACTAGCCCGCAAAAAAAGCAGCTTGCAGACGCCTTTCCTCTGGTGCGATAAGCTCGAGCAATGACCGGTCGGCACACTCGCTCGAGCCCCGTGCGGCGGCGCTGTGCGCCGCGTTCCGGTCGACCGTCGCGCCCCCGGTCGGCGATGCGTTCGGGCAAACACCCATACGTCGATCGGTGCGCCTAAGGCGGCTATCGACCGACGCGCGATGCGTCGATCAACACTTGCGGATTGACAGGCGTCGGCGGCCGGCCGGCGTGGGGTCCGGATCCCAGCGCCGCGATCAGGTTGTCGACGGCGAGCGACGCCATCGCCCGTCGCGTCGCCACCGATGCGCTGCCGATATGCGGCGTCAGCACCACATTCTTCTGCGCGAGCAATGCCGGACATACGACCGGCTCGCCCTCGAAGACATCGAGTCCCGCCGCGGCGATCGCGCCTTCGGCGAGCGCGGCAGCCAGTGCGCTGTCGTCGACCACGCCACCCCGTGCGATATTCGTCAGCGTTGCCGTCGATTTCATCTGCCTGAGCTCGCGCGCGCCGATCGCATGATGTGAGGTCGACGAATACGGCACCACGATGATCAGGTGATCGGATTCGCGCAGCAGCGCGTCCTTGTCGACATAGCGCGCGCCGCATCCCGCCTCCACTTCCGGCGATAGTCGCGAGCGATTGTGATAGATCACCTTCATGCCAAAACCGAGCGCGCCGCGACGCGCGATCGCCTGGCCGATGCGGCCCATGCCCAGTATCCCGAGCGTCGCGCCATGAATGTCCGAGCCGACGAACATGTCGTAACGTCCCGTCTTCGTCCACGCGCCGCTGCGCAGAAAGTGCTCGGACTCGGTGATGCGCCGCGCGGTCGCCATCATCAGCGCGAACCCGAAATCCGCGGTCGTGTCGGTCAGCACGTCCGGCGTGTTGGTCACGATCACGCCGCGCGCTGAGCACGCGTCGACATCGATGTTGTTGTACCCGACACCGATGTTGCAGACCGCCTCGAGCCCGGGGCACGCATCGAGCAGGGTCGCGTCGATCCGGTCGCTGCCCGCGGTGACGGCACCGCGTTTCCCCTGCAGCCGGGCGATCAGTTCCAGTTGCGACCAGATCGTGTCGTCCGGGTTGTCGGTCACGTCGAAGGGCCCCCTCAAACGCTCGACAATGTCGGGAAACGACGCCCGGGTCACAAGAATCGACGCTCGCATGACAACACTCCTTGTTGGATTTCGGTAAGGATTGAATGAGTCGGACCGTGCCGGCGCCCGAGGCCGCCCGGTGCGCGTCGCATCGCGAACGCCATCGCCCGCGATACGCGTGCGGGGCGGCGTCAGCCGAACGTGCCGACTTCGTGGGTTACGGCCACGGAGATTTCGCGAATCGATTCGAACCACTGCCGCATCGGCGCGAAAATCTCGCGGTGCTCTCTCGCATAGGAGCCCGACGCGCGCGGCGCGGCGGGCTCGGCGTACTCGTATTCGGCCGTATCGTCCGTCCGCTCGGGAAATATCCGCCCGAGTACCGGCAGCACGGACGGCATGTCGAGGCCGACGATCGCCCGATGCAGATCGTCGACCGTCACATCGGGCCGCGGCGAAAATTCCGGAATCTCCGTCGCCTTCAACCAGACCAGCTGGATCAGCGCAAGCCGCAGCGCATGCAGCAGAATTTCGCGATCGCTCATGCGTGCGCGATTCGGCCATACGGTGCGCAGCGCCAGATCGTCGGCCAGCGCGCGGCGGAACATCGCCCGCGTCGCAGCTGACGCGTCGATCCGCTCCAGCATCGCGGCGACCGCGAGCAGCGCGTCCCGCGCACCGCCATCCGCCGTGTGAAGCGCGCGGTCGAGCCACGTGCCGGGATCGAGCAACGAAGTCACGGCTCTCAGCACTTCGATGTCGGAGTGCGCGAACGCGGCTTCCGCGAGATCGAGCGCGCGCCTGAATCTGCGGCTGCGCCCGCGCATCTCCATGAAGCCCTCCGGCTGCCGGGCCGCAGCGGCGCCCAGGCCGTGCACGGTGTTCGCGCACCAGCCGAGCTGCTGCAGGATCGCGTTGTTCGGGATCGCGCGCAGTTCGCTCGGGTGGCGAATCAGGGCGCGGAACGCGGCGCCGTCCGCTTGCCGCGCCGCGGGCCGCGAACCCGTACGGTCGAGCAGCGCGGGACCGAACGCGCTCAGCATCGCCGTATAGCCTGCGTCGTCGACGAGCGCCGTCATCGTCGCGCGCACCGAACCGAAGAAATCGGCGGCGAAATCCGGATCGTCGTAGATCGGATCGTCGACCGGGCCGACCGCATGATGGAACGCATGCTCGGCGATCCGCGCGACCGTCGCGAGCGCCAGCGCCGGCGTGCCAAACAGCAGATAGCCGTCGCCGCCCTGGAATGCGCTCTCCTCCCGTACCTGCAACCCCCAATCGTTCAACGCATGGCGCGATGCCGTCGGCGACAGGTATTTGAGGCGATCGGCCAGCGAGCCGGGATGCGCACCGCGGCCGACGCTTTCGCCGTGCGTGTCGAATAGCACGACCTCGACGCCGTCCAGCCCGTGGCGCGCGAGCATGCCGGTTATCTTCATCCTGAGCCGCTCGATCAGGTAGCTCGCGGCAAGCTGACCGACATAGCGGCCGGAATCCGAATAGCCGAATTGCAGTGCCAACCGTCCGTGCGATTTCACGTAGGCGCGATAGTGCGGGCTGCGCAGCGCTTCATCGAGGACATGCGCGCCATGCTCGAGCGCCTCCTCGGTCTCGAACAGCGGGCTGATTTCCACATGCCGCTCCACGCCGAAAAGCCGAGCAAGCCACAACGCGACCAGCAACGTGTATCCGCTCTCAGTCTCCGCTATCAGGAATCGAACCGGTGTCGCGCCGTCGATGTGCTTGACGAGCTGCGCGATCGTCATCATCGTCCGCGCTGCCGTCGCCTGCTCCTCGAGCAGCGCGCCGAAGTCGACCGGCAGCGGCTGCACCTTGTCCAGCTCGGCGTTGATCGCCGCCAGCATCGCGCGCCGATGCAGCGGCGCATCGACGGAATCGGCGATATTGAGCCTTTGACGCGCGGCGTTATGAAGCTGCGCGGCGTTCAGCCGGAAATGCGTATGCGCGAGCGCAAGCCCGTGCGATGCGAGGCCCGCGCGCGACACGGCCAGCGCCAGCTTGTCGCGATCGGGCGCAGCCGCGATCGCGTCGCGATAAAGCTCGTCCAGCGTTTCCGGCTCCACCAGCGCGTCGTCTCGGTGCGCGACGAGCACCTGCGCGAACCGGGAAGTCTGGCGCGCATCCGCGCCGTCCGGGCATGCGGCGATCTGGCGGTCCAGCACGTCGAGTGCCTTCGCGACACGTTCGGTGAGCTTCCGCGCGCTGCTGACGGCGGACGCCTGCCGATGAATGCGCGCAAGCTGCAGGCGCTTGATCCGCAGGCGAAAGCGCAGCGTATCCCACCAGCCGATGTCGGTCCGGCCGTCGGTGTCGTAGCCGACCCAGGTCGACACGATCAGCGGCCGAGGCACCAGCGCCAGCCAACGGTCGGGAAATGCCCGGCGTGCCGCCGACAGCAATGCGGCATTGAAGCGATCCAGCGCATCGCGGGCATGATCGATCGCCTGCACCGATTGCTGGAACTCCGCGTCGAGCGTGACCGTCCCCGGGCGATGCGACTCGAATCGCCGTGGCGCCGCGCCGCAAGCGCGATCCGCGAGATGGCGCGCGACCTCCGGATTCAGCGCGAAGGTCGGATGGCCGGTGAATACCGCCGCATAGCGGGTGCGCTCGGCGCGCGCGCGAAAGCCGTCCCAGTCGTTCGCGTCGCACACGACACGACCGGCAATCGATTCGAGCGCCGCTTCGTTCGCGTCGACACCGACGCCGCCGACATAGGCGGCGATCCGCGCCGCCCGATCCGAGAACGCCTGGTCACGCAGCTGTCGCACCAGCTCGAGCGTATCTCCGCCGCCGATTCGCCCGTCGCCGATCGACTGCATGATCGAACATGCGAGCGACAGCACCGGATTGGCGAACGGGTCACCCTCCGACCGCACGCGCGTCGCGGCGGTCAGTGCCAGAAGCCGGTTCGCCAGCGCCGTGACGGCAGCGCCTTCGCATGCTTCGCCGCGCGGTTCCATCGCTCAGCCAGCCATGTTCGCTTCGAACGCGTCGATCCACGAACGGTCGAAGCGGCCTTCCTTGATCGACTGGATCGTGTCGGCTTCCTTGCGCATCTGCGCGCGCGCCTTCCCGATCAGGTATTCGGCCTCTTCCTGCGGAAACGCGACGAGGCCGTCATCGTCGCCGACGACGATATCGCCGGGATGGATCACCAGGCCATCGATCGACACGGGCACATTGATCTCGCCGGGACCGGCCTTGTAGGGCCCTTTGTGCGTGACGCCTCGCGCGAACACCGGGAAATCCTTCTCGCGGATCGCCGCGACGTCGCGAATCGCGCCGTCGAGCACGAGCCCGGCCACGCCGATGCTCTCCGCATACATCGACATGATTTCGCCGAGCAGCGCCTGTGTGACGTCGCCGCCGCCGTCGACGACCAGCACGTCGCCCGGCCGGCAATACTCGAACGCGCGGTGAATCGCTAGATTGTCGCCGCGGCGCACGCGTACCGTGACCGCGGTGCCGACCATCCCGCCCGACCGGTGATAGGGGCGCAGCGCGGCCGTGCCGACGATGCGCCGCATGTTGTCGCTGATCAGCGCGGCCGGAATGTCGCGCAGCGCGTCGATGATCGCAGGATCGGCCTGCGGCGCCGACGCGTTCTTTCGGGAACCGATACGTTGTTGCATGATGTGCTCTCCGTTCGTTTGGACGTGACCGAATCGATCCGCTTATGCGTCGCGCTTGACCGTCGTGAGACCGCCCGGCACCTGCAGGGTCGGGAGGATTTCCATGTTGCTGATGTTGACCGCGAGCGGCGCTGCGATCGCAAACGCGATCGCATCCGCGATATCCGACGGCTGCGGCAGCTCGAACCCTTCGATGAACTGCTTGCGCGCCGCTTCGATGTCGCCGCTCACGTGGCCGAAGATATCGGTCGCGACGCGTCCCGGGCAGATTTCCGTCACGCGCACGCGCCGGCCGGTCGCGTCGACGCGAAGCTGTCGCGACAACGCATGAATGGCCGCTTTCGTCGCGTGATAGATCGAGTTGCCGTTGAAGTTGTAGATCGCCGCGATCGAGCTGATGTTGACGATGTGCCCGCGGTCGCGCTCGACCATACCCGGCATCGTGAGCCGCACGATATGCAGCACGGACTGCAGGTTGACTTCCACCTGCACGTCGATGTCGTCGACGTTGGCGTCGAGAATCGACCCCTTGCGCGATACCCCCGCGTTGTTCACGACGATGTCGAATTCGACTTCCTGCGTCAGCTTCGTGACCGCGTCCAGGTCGCAGACGTCGATCGCATGCGGAATGCACCCCGTGCGTTTCGCGAGCGCGTCGAGCCGGTCCGCGCTGCGCGCCAGTGCATGGACCTCGAGCCCCTCGCGGCAAAAGCGCTCGACGATCGCGGCGCCCATCCCCGTCGAAGCGCCCGTGACGAGTGCGGTTTTGTAATCGGAAAACGGCATGGTTCACCTCTGTGGATTCGCGTTGCATCGGCATGTCGATGAACGCTGTCGATATCTGGCAATGTATTCGGCGCCGAATTCGTGCGCCAATACGGATTCGATGTGGTGCGATAAGGCGGACTTATGACGGCGACGGGCGATCGACGAGCCGCGATACGGGCACCACGCGCCCGCCCTTCGCTTCGATCGCGCTGCGCACGGTGCGCGCGAGTTCCACCGCGCCCGGCGTGTCGCCATGAAGCAGGATCGACCTCGCGCTCATCCCGATGGTGTTGCCCGCGATCGTGGTGACCGTGCCGTCTTCGAGCAGCTGCTGCACGCGTGCGAGCACCGCCGCCCGATCCTTGATCACCGCGCCCGCGAGCTTGCGGGACACGAGTGCGCCGTGGTCGTCGTACGCGCGGTCGGCCAGGAACGTGTTAGCCGTGCGCATGCCGATCCGGTCGGCCGCGCGCTCGATCTCGGTGTTGGTCGACACGCTGATCACGAGATTCCGGTCGAACTCCGCAACCGCCCGCACCAGCGGCTCCGCGAGTTCAAACGACGCGGCGGCCATGTTGCCGAGCGCACCGTGAAAGCTCATGTGGGTCAGGCGATGGCCTGCCGCGCGTGCGATCCCTTCGAGTGCGCCCATCTGGTACAGCACGTACTTCGCGAGTTCGAGCGGGTCCGCCTGAATGGGCCGCCGCCCGAACCCGAGCAGATCGGGAAAGCCGACGTGCGCGCCGAGGTCGATTCCCTTCGCGCCGGCAATGCGCACGGTCCGATCCATGATCACCGGGTCGCCGGCGTGATAACCGCATGCGATATTGATCGACGAGACGATATCGAACATCGCTTCGTCGTCGCCCATCCGGTACGGGCCGAATCCTTCGCCGACATCTGCATTCAGGTCAATTTCCATCATCTGCTCTCTCGATGCGTGGGAGGGGTGGCGGCGGCACGTCGGCCGCCAGTTCGAACAGCGGCGCCCGATACCCGACGAGGCCCCCCGGTTCCGCATGAATCGCCGAGATCACGCCGCCGCGCTCCGCGACGACCGGCCTGTACAACTCGGCGATCTGCAGCAGACCGACGACGTTCCCGGCTTCGACACGATGGCCGATCGCGGCTTGCGGCGCCGCCCGGTCGGGATGGGTGGTCACGAAGATTCCGGTCGACGGCGACCTGACGATCGACGTCGGGGCGGCAACCTGCGACGGCGTCCCGATCGAGCCCGCATCGCCCGACGGCACCTCAGGCTCGAGCGTCAGGCGGACCGTCGATCCCGCAAGCCGGATCTCCGCGAATTCGATCTCGGCGGCGGCAAGCCACGACGTGACCTGCCGAAGCTCCTGGATATCCACTTCGTTGTTGTTTGTCATCGGTCAGTATTTCGACGCACGGAACAGCCCGGCGAGATTGCGAACCTTGGCGAGATAGCGCTCCACTTCGTCGAGCGCGTCGACCGCCTCCTCGTAAGTCGTCCTGGCAAAGCGAATTCGCGTGCCGATCCGTGCCTGCGCGAGGCGCCACAAATCGGCCTCGATCACCGTGCCGATCTTCGGGTAGCCGCCCGACGGCTGCGCGTCGCGCAGCTGGATGATCGGCTGGCCGCTGTGCGGCACCTGGATGACACCAGGCACGATGCCGTGCGAGCGTTTCTCGATCGGCCGACGGGCCGCGAGCGTCGGGCCGGCAAGCCGATAACCGTATCGATCGCTCTGCGGCGTCACCTTCCAGCCTTCACGCCAGAATGCATCGAGCGAATCGGCGTCGTAGCACTCGTACTCGGCGGCCGGCAACACCCTCACCACCGTGTCGCCGCCGTCCGCGGCCGGCATGGCCGCGGGCGTCGGCAACAGATAGGCCGGCGGCACCGCGCCGAACCCGCCGTTCGCGGCGGACTGCAACGGTGCACGCGCATCGAGCCCGATCGCGTGGAGCACGTCGCCCTTCTGCAACGGCCGTCCGTTGAATCCGCCGAACTCCCCGCGCAACTGCGTGCTGCGCGACCCGAGCACACGGGGCACGTCGACGCCGCCCGCCAGCGACAGGTAGCAGCGCGTTCCCGATGCGGGGATGCCGATCGTCAGCACTTCACCCCGCCTGGCCTCGATCGTCCACCACGGGAGAATCGGCCGCTCGTCGAGCCGGGCCGCGCAATCGGCGCCCGTGATCGCAAACGCCAGATCCTCGAGGAAGCGGACGCGAAACGGAAACATCGGAATTTCGATCGCGGCCGCATCGTCGGGATTGCCCAGCAGCAGGTTGCCGATCGCGAGCGCGACCCGGTCCATCGCCCCCGACGTGCCCACGCCGAATCGCAGGTAGCCCTCGCGACCGCGGTCCTGCACCGTGGCCAATGCGGCTGAAGACAAGATCTCGATCATCGGACGATCCTTTCGGCACGGAAACGAATCATGTCGCCGGGCGCGAGCGTGGCCGGCTGCTCGCGCGCGGGGTCGAAAAACGTCATCGCCGTGCGGCCGATCGTGTTCCACCCGCTGGGGCCCGCGGAGGCCGACACACCTGTCTGCACGCCGCCGATCGACACGGCGCCGCCGGGCAGCCCGAGCACCGGAACCTTGCGTCGCGGCGTGGCGATACGCGGGTCCATGCCGCCGAGATAGCAGTAGCCGGGATGGCTGCCGAGCGCATACACCGTATAGAGCGGCGCGCAATGAATCCCGACGACGTCGTCGACCGACAGGCCCGTATGCGCGACCACGTCGTCCAGATGCGGTCCGAACTCCCCGCCGTACTGCACCGCGAGTTCGATCACGTTGCCCGCGATGTCGAGTTCGCCGGCGGCATGCCATGCGTCGACCAGCTGCGCTTCCAGTGCGGCGGGATCCTTCGGCGGACGCGTGAACGTCAGCATCAGGTTGGTCACGCCGGGCACGGCCTCGCGCACGCCGGGCCATCGCTCGACGGTGCGCGCGAGCGCCCAGATGCGGCGCTGCACTCGCAGGTCGAGCGCGCCCGGTGCCTCGAACAGCATCGCGGTCGTGCCGAGCAGACTGACGTGCAGCTTCTGTTCCGATTCATCCTGTTTCATTGCGAGAACTCTTCGTTGCGGCTCGGGACACGCGGCTGCGATGTCGCTCTGCAGCCCGGGCGGCGCAGGCTCGACGATTCGGGTCATACGGCCTCCCGCGCGGCGAGCCAGCGTTCCAGATGATGAATATCCACACCGCCGTCGCCGAACGCCGGATCGTCCAGGATCGCGCGATGCAGCGGCACGTTGGTCCGAATTCCTTCGATGCGCATCTCCGACAGTGCGACGCGCATGCGCGCGATCGCCTCGTCGCGGGTCGCGCCATGCGTCACGACCTTCGCGATCAGCGAGTCGTAGTACGGCGGCACGACCTGACCGGCGCTCAGGTGCGAATCCACGCGAACCCCATTCCCGCCGGGAACCTCCCATTCGACGATCCGGCCCGGACACGGGACGAAGGTGAACGGATCTTCCGCGTTGATCCGGCATTCGAGCGCGTGCCCGGCCGTGCGAATGTCGGCTTGCTTCAGCGTCAGCGCGTGGCCCTGTGCGATGCGGATCTGCTCGCGCACGATGTCGATTCCGGCCGTCGCCTCGGTCACCGGATGCTCGACCTGCAGCCGCGTGTTCATTTCGATGAAATAGAACCGACCGTTCTCGAACAGGAACTCGAACGTTCCCGCGCCGCGATACCCGATCTGCCGGCAAGCCTCCACGCAACGCTCGCCCACTTCGCGAATCAGCCCGGGATCGATGTGAGGCGCGGGCGCCTCCTCGAGCACCTTCTGATGGCGCCGCTGCAGCGAGCAATCGCGCGACCCGAGCCACAACGCCGTGCCGTGACTGTCGCAGAGCACCTGGATTTCGACGTGACGCGGATGCTCGAGGAACTTCTCGACGTAAAGCTCGGGCTTGCCGAACGCGCGCCGCGCCTCCTCGCGCGTCACGGCCACCGCTTCGAGCAGCTGCGGCGCGGCATGCACGACGCGCATGCCGCGGCCGCCGCCACCGCCCGCCGCCTTCACGATGACGGGATAGCCGATTTCGGCCGCAATGCCCAGGATCTCGTCGGGATCGTCGGGCAAGCTGCCGTCCGGGCCCGGTACGCAAGGCACGCCTGCCGCGCGCATCGCGCGCTTGGCCGCCACCTTGTCCCCCATTGCACGAATCGAGTCGGCCGCCGGCCCGATGAACGCCAGCCCGGCCGCCTCGACCTGCTCCGCGAACACCGCGTTTTCAGACAGGAAGCCGTATCCGGGATGGATCGCCCCCGCGCCGCTCACGCGTGCGGCGAGCAGGATCGCCTCCTGGTTCAGGTAGCTGCGATCCGGCGCCGCAGGCCCGATACAGAGTGCCTGATCCGCGAGGCGAACGTAGCGCGCGTCGGCATCCGCCTCCGAATGAACGGCGACCGTCCGCAGGCCGAGCTCGCGGCAGGCGCGCTGGATCCTGAGCGCAATTTCGCCCCGATTCGCGATCAGCACCTTATCGAACATGGTCGCCCCGCTCGTTGGCTACGATGGCGCCGCGGCTGTTCGCGTCACGGCTGGCAAGGAAGAAGCGCATCGTCATTCGATCCGGAACAGCGGCTGGCCGGCTTCGACCTCGTCGCCGGAATTCACGAGCACCTCGGCCACCCGGCCCGCGTAGTCCGATTCGATCGCATGAAACACCTTCATCGCCTCGATCGTGCAAAGCACCTGGCCGGCCTGCACGGGATCATCGGCGCGGACGAAGTCCGGATCGTTCGGCGACGGCCGAAGATGCGCGATGCCGAACATCGGCGCACGTACGATGCGCGGCTCGACAGGCGACAGGCCGGGCGACGCGGCCGGCGGCAGCGCCGCCTCCCGCCCGGCATGCGCTCGCGACCCGCGCGCGGGGGTTACTTCGCGCACCGGCGCGGCGGCGGCATCGCCCAGGTTCCGCTTGACCAGCTTGACCTTGTCGTCGCCCTCGATCAGTTCGAGCTCCATCAGCGGAGAATCCGACAGCAGGTCGATCAGAGACTTAATCTTGTTGAGATCCATCGTTTGGCCCGTAGCCCGGTTGGCAAGCAACGGCAAACGGAAATTCGCCGATGCATACGTTGCGCCACGACGGCCGCTGCGGTGCATTCACCGGCTGCGCGGACCCGATCGCGGCACGCCCTGTCGCCCCGCGCGACGCGCCGGGCAACTGACGATGGATTCAATGTATCGGGCGCAGAAAAATTGCGCCAAGACGGATTCGCTTTGTAGCGATAAGGCGAGCTTATGTATCCGCGTTCGGTTCCGAACGCGTGTCGAAAGCGAGATCGCCCGCGAGCTCGAGCAGGATGTCCTTGACCGCCGCGGCCGGCTCGGACAGCGGAAGATGATCCGACAGGCAGACCGACAACGGGATCTTGATCACCGGCGAGACGATGCGGCACTGGACGACGTCGCCGGACTCCGCGACGACGCGCGCGGTGGAGTCCGGCAGGATCGTCGCGCCGATCCCGGCCCCGACGGCTGCGGACAGCGTCGTGGCCGACTCGATCTCGGCGATCACGTTCGGAATCATCTGCATCCGCGCGAAGGCCTCGTCGACGTATTTGCGCAGATAGTTGTACGGGCGCGGCAGCAACAACGGAACATCGCGCAGCGAGGTCACGTCGATTTCGCCTGCCGCGATGCCCATGCTGCGCGGCGCGACGAGGAACAGTTCCTCGTTCATCAGCAGCTGGAACGACAGGCCGTGCACGGGCTTGTCGCCGTACAGCACCGCCATGTCCATGCGGCCGTTCATGATCAGCTCGCTCAGCGTCGTGCCGAAATTTTCGTTGATGTACAGGAGGATCGACGGATGGCGCGCGCGGACCGCGCGCAACAACGGCAGCGACAACGCGGACGCACCGGTGCCAGGCGCCAGCCCGACCGATACCTGCCCGGCCAGCGTCTGCCCCGCGCTCTTCACATCGGCCTGCGCCTGCTCGAACTGGCGCAGGATCAGTTGCGCGTGGCGGTAGAGCGTGACGCCTGCTTCGGTCGGCGTCACGCCGCGCTTCGTGCGAACGAGCAGTTGCTGCTGGAATTCGTCTTCCAGCGTGATCAGTTGCTGGCTGAGCGCCGGCTGAGCGATGTGCAGCACCTCGGCGGCCTGCGTCAGGCTGCCGATATCGACACTCTTCACGAAATACTTCAGGCGCCGCAGGTTCACGGTGATCAGGTCTTCGATGTACGGATCGGTTAATGGTAGGACGAACCCACCGGCCCGGGAAGTGGACAAAAACCCTAGCGGCAGCGGACGACGATGCGGATCGCGCCCGCGCATCGTCGGACGATTCGTCATAAGCGGATGCTCTCGCCCCAGCGGAAAGTCATCTTGGCGCGCGTGTTTTCGCCCGCTTACTGTTAAGGCTACTCAAATTTCGTCCAGGAGCCCAGAGTGAGTGCATCGCGCATTGCCGCCCGCGTTCAGCGCATCAAACCGTCTCCGAGCAGCGCGGCGGCCGACCGGGCCGCCGAATTGCGTCGTCAGGGCAAGGCCATCGTCAATCTCGTGGTCGGCGAACCCGACTTCGATACGCCCGCGCATATCCGCCAGGCCGCCGTCGACGCAATGGAACGCGGCGAAACCCGCTACACGCCGACCGCCGGCACCCCCGCGCTGCGCGCCGCGATCGCCGCGAAACTCGAACGCGAAAACGGCCTCACCTACGATCCGAAGCAGGTCATCGTCACCTGCGGCGCGAAGCACGCGATCTTCAACGCGCTCGCGATCACGGTCGAAGCCGGCGACGAAGTGCTGATCCCCGCGCCTTACTGGGTGTCCTATCCCGACATGACGCTCGCGTGCGACGGCGTGCCCGTCGTCGTGCCGTGCACCGAAGCGCACGGCTTCAAGCTCACCGCGCCGGCGCTCGACGCCGCGATCACGCCGCGCACCAAGTGGCTGATCGTCAATTCGCCGACTAATCCGACCGGCGCGGCCTATTCGGCAGACGAACTGCGCGCGCTCGCCGACGTGCTGCTGCGTCACCCCAACGTCCTCGTAATGATGGACGACATCTACGAGCACATTCGCTACACCGACGGCCGAACGCCGCATCTGCTGACGGTCGAGCCGGCCCTCGCGTCGCGCACGCTGGTCGTCAACGGCGTGTCGAAGACCTACGCGATGACGGGCTGGCGCATCGGCTATGCGGCGGGCCCCGCCGACCTGATCGCCGCCATGGACACGCTGCAGTCGCAATCGACCAGCAATGCCTGTTCGATCAGCCAGGCCGCCGCGCTTGCGGCGCTGACCGGCGACCAGACGTTCGTCGCGCAATCGGTGGGCGTCTATCAGGATCGGCGCGATCACGCGCTCGCCGCGCTCAATGCGATTCCAGGCATCAGCTGCGGCGCACCCGACGGCGCGTTCTACCTGTACGTCAATTGCGGCGGGCTGCTCGGCAAGACGACGCCGTTCGGCAAGCGCCTCGATACCGATTCGGACGTCGTTCTGTATCTGCTCGAGCACGCGGGCGTGGCGGTGGTCGCGGGAACATCGTATGGCCTCTCGCCTTACTTCCGGATGTCGATCGCCACCAGCGTGGACATCATCGGCGAGGGCTGCCGAAAGATCGCCGAAGCGGCCGGCGCACTGAACTGAGGGATCGGCCGGACTCGCTGCTGCGCTTTCCGTCCGCATGACATAAAGGCATGCCGCGCCTGCGGACGCGGCAGCCGGACCCGGTATCGCTTTACTTTCACTGACAAGGGGATGCAGATGAACACCAGAATATTAGTTACCCTAATCGGTTGTGGAATGCTCGTCACCGTGACTGCGCGCGCCCAGTCGAGCGTCACGCTGTACGGCATCATCGACGAAGCGGTCCGCTTCGACACGCACCAGAGCAAGACCGGCGGCAAGCTCTTCACGATGGGCAGCGGCGGCCAGATCCAGGGCAGCCGCTGGGGCCTCCAGGGAGCGGAGGATCTCGGTGGCGGCATGAAGGCGATCTTCCAGCTCGAGTCCGGATTCACGCCGAATACCGGGATTTCCCAGCAGTCGACCCCGTCCGGCACCCAGCGGCTGTTCGGCCGGACCGCGATGGTCGGCTTGAGCAGCCCCTACGGAACGATCTCGGGCGGGCGCCTCTATACGCTGGCCCACGAGATGGCCTGGTCCCACGACCTCTACGCGCTCGCCAACTACACGGGCACGCTGGGCTTCCAGGGCGCCGGGCTCACCGGCGGCGGCCGCCTCGACAATTCCGTGCGCTATACGTCCCCGACGATCGCAGGCTTCACCGCCAAGGCATCCTATACGTTCGGCCAGACCGCGGGCGATATCCACCGCAACTCGTCCCCGGCCGTCAGCCTGTCGTACGACCGCGGCCCGCTGAGCGTCGGCGCGGCATACCAGATCGTCAACGACATCGGCGGCCTGAATCCGGCGTCGAGCGTGTACGGCAGCACGTATTTCGGCGTCACGATTCCGGACAGCGCGCAGAAGATCTTCACGGTGGGGGCGACGTATTCGTTCGCCCGCGCGAAGATTTACGGCTCGTATATCTATAGCCACGTCTACCCGGCGGATTACCGCAACGACTCGTTTTCCGCGGCGATCGACTACAACTTCACGCCGTTCCTGACGCTGAAACTGCCCGTCTACGTGGACGTCGTCCATCACGCGGGACAGAGCGGCACCCGGATCACCGGCGGCCCGACGCTCGATTACTTCCTGAGCAAGCGAACGGACGTGTATGTCGGCGTCGACTACAACCACCTGACCGGGGCGTGGACGACCCTCGCGGCGGCCTCGGGCTCAAACCAGCCGTTCTATGGCTACAACTCGCTGTTCGAGGCGGCAATCGGCTTGCGGCATAAATTCTAACGATCGCGTCGAACGGGGCCGGACCCATGCGGATCGGCTCCGTCAGTTCGCCCGACGCGTCACGTCACGCATGGGCGAGCGGCACGCGCCATTCAGGAGATAGAACACATGAGAATCGGCATTCCCGCCGAAAGCGTAGCGGGTGAAGCGAGAGTCGCCGCCACGCCGGAAACCGTCAGGAAGCTCGCTGCGCGAGGGCACGAAGTGCTCGTTCAAGCCAGCGCCGGCGAACGGGCGAATTTCACGGATGACGCGTACGCGTCATCCGGCGCAACGCTCGTCGATTTGCCGCGCGCACTTGAGGCCGATGTCGTCCTGAAGGTCCAGGCACCCACGGATACCGAGTTCACGCTATTGCGAAAAGGCGCCGTGCTGATCGGCATGCTCGATCCGTTCAACGCCGAACGTGCCGCGCGTCTGGCGGGCGCTGGCATCACCGCATTCGCGCTCGAGGCGATCCCCAGAACAACGCGCGCGCAGAGCATGGACGTCCTGTCGTCGCAGGCCAACATCGCCGGTTACAAGGCCGTGCTGATCGCCGCGGGGCTCTACCAGCGCTTTTTCCCGATGCTGATGACCGCGGCAGGTACCGTCAAGGCCGCGCGCGTACTGATTCTCGGCGCGGGCGTGGCAGGTTTGCAGGCGATCGCGACGGCGAAGCGCATGGGCGCGGTAATCGAGGCGTCGGACGTGCGCCCGGCGGTCAGGGAACAGATCGAATCGCTCGGCGCCAAATTCCTCGACGTGCCGTTCGAAACGAACGAAGAGCGCGAGGCCGCCGAGGGAACCGGCGGTTATGCGCGTCCGATGCCCGCGTCGTGGCTGGCCCGCCAGAGCGCGCTGGTGCGCGAGCGCGCCAGCGCGGCCGATATCGTCGTCGCGACCGCGTTGATCCCCGGCAGAACGGCGCCCACCCTTCTTCCTGAAGACATCGTCCGGGACATGAAGCCCGGTTCGGTCATCGTGGATCTCGCGGCCGGACGCGGCACCGAGACAGACGGCCGGCGTGGCGGAAACTGCCCGCTGACCGAAGCGGATCGCGTCGTCACGCGGCATGGCGTCCACATCGCGGGATTCACCAACTTGCCCGCGATGGTCGCATCCGATGCATCGTCGCTCTACGCACGCAACGTGCTCGACTTTCTCAAGCTGATCATCGGCGACGACGGCCGGCTCAGGATCGATACGACCGACGACATCGTGGCCGCCACGCTGCTCGGTCACGATGCTTCGCATCAGCAATCCGCATAAAGGCTGCACGATGGAACTGATCAATCACACCACCCTCAATCTCATCATCTTCACGCTGGCGATCTATGTCGGCTACCACGTCGTGTGGAACGTCACGCCGGCACTGCATACGCCGCTGATGGCCGTGACGAACGCGATCTCGGCAATCGTCATCGTCGGCGCGATGCTGGCCACCGGGCTGACGGTCGGGGGACCCGGCAAGACGTTCGGCGCGGCGGCCGTCGCGCTCGCCGCGGTCAACGTATTCGGCGGCTTCCTGGTGACGCGGCGCATGCTCGAGATGTTCCGGAAGAAAGACAACCGTCAGCAAGGTTCCGGAGCCGCGCAATGAGCATGAACCTCGTCACCCTGCTATATCTCGTTGCCTCCGTCTGCTTCATCCAGGCGCTCAAGGGCCTCTCACATCCTCGCACCGCAAGACTGGGCAACGCCTTCGGCATGGCGGGCATGGCCATCGCGATCCTGACGACGATCGCGTTGATCGGCAAGCAGGCCGCCGCACTGGGGTCGAACCTCACGCTCGGGCTCGGCCTGCTGGCAGGCGCACTCGCGATCGGCGGCATCGTCGGCGCGATCGTCGCTGCCCGCGTCGAAATGACCAAGATGCCCGAGCTCGTCGCGGCCATGCATTCGCTGATCGGCCTGGCCGCGGTCTGCATCGCCTACGCCGTGGTCTGCGAACCCTCCGCGTTCGGGCTCGCCACGGATGGCCGCAGCATCCCCTACGGCAATCGGGTCGAACTGTTCATCGGCACCTTCATCGGCGCCATCACGTTCTCCGGCTCGGTCATCGCGTTCGGCAAGCTGGCCGGCAAATACCGGTTCCGGCTGTTCCAGGGCGCGCCGGTCGTCTATCCGTTCCAGCACGCGCTCAATCTGGCGCTCGCGATCGCGATGCTCGGCTTCGGCATCGCATTCTTCGTCACGCAGTCGTGGCTGCCGTTCATCGCGATGACCGTGCTCGCATTCGTGCTCGGCGTGCTTATCATCATTCCGATCGGCGGCGCCGACATGCCGGTCGTCGTGTCGATGCTGAATTCGTACTCGGGCTGGGCCGCGGCCGGCATCGGTTTTTCCCTGAACAATCCGATGCTGATCATTTCGGGCTCGCTGGTCGGTTCCTCGGGTGCGATCCTGTCGTACATCATGTGCCGCGCGATGAACCGTTCGTTCCTTAACGTGCTCCTGGGCGGATTCGGCACCGAATCGGCGGCGCAAGGCGGTGCAAGGCAGGAGCAGCGGCCCGTCAAATCGGGTTCCGCGGACGATGCGGCGTTCCTGCTCGGCAACGCGGAATCGGTCGTCATCGTGCCGGGTTACGGGCTCGCCGTCGCCCGCGCGCAGCATGCGCTCAAGGAACTCTCGGACAAGCTGGCCGCCAAGGGCATCGACGTCCGTTATGCGATCCATCCGGTGGCGGGACGGATGCCGGGCCATATGAACGTGCTGCTGGCCGAGGCGGAAGTGCCTTACGAGCAGGTGTTCGAGATGGAGGACATCAACGCGGAATTTGGCCAGACCGATGTCGTGCTCGTACTGGGCGCCAACGACGTGGTCAATCCTGCCGCCAGGAACGATCCGGCGTCGCCGATCGCCGGCATGCCGATTCTCGACGCATACAAGGCCCGCACGGTCATCGTGAACAAGCGGTCGATGGCGTCGGGATACGCAGGCCTCGACAACGAGCTGTTCTATATGGACAAGACCATGATGGTGTTCTCAGATGCGAAGAAGGTCATCGAGAACATGACGAAAGCGCTGGACTGAGCGTCATTCGCCGCGCCTCTCGGGCCAGACGATAATCGTCTTTGCGGAACCCGTCGGGCGCGCCTATCGTGGGGTCACCCCTTCCTCTTCAAAGCCGGAGACACCTTTCATGCAGGCCCTCGTCATTCATGCCCCGCTCGATCTGCGGATCGAGGATGTTCCGACGCCGGAAGCCGGACCGGACCAGATGCTGATTCGCGTCCGCGCGGGCGGCATCTGCGGATCGGATCTCCATTACTACAATCATGGCGGATTCGGCACCGTTCGCATCAAGGAACCGATGGTGCTGGGCCATGAAGTATCCGGCGTCGTCAGCCGGGTCGGCGCGAACGTTCGCGGTTTCTCGCCGGGCCAGCGTATCGCGATCAGCCCCAGCCGGCCTTGCGGATCGTGCGAATACTGTCAGCAAGGGCTGCAGAACCATTGCATGGATATGCGCTACTACGGCAGCGCAATGCGTACGCCGCACGTCCAGGGCGCGTTCCGGCAGGAAGTCGTGATCGACAGCACGCAGGCGCATTGCGTCGCCGATACCGTCAGCGATGCGGAAGCCGCGATGGCCGAACCGCTGTCGGTCGCGCTGCATGCGGTACGCCGCGCCGGGCCGCTGCTCGGCAAGCGCGTACTCGTCACCGGCTGCGGTCCGATCGGCTCGCTGATCGTCGCGGCTGCACGCCGTGCGGGGGCCGCAACAATCGTCGCCACCGACGTCAACGCGATGCCGCTCGACAGCGCCACGCAGGTCGGTGCGGATCTCGCGGTCAACGTCGCCGATGACCCCGCCGGGCTCGAACAGTTCTTGGGCGGCAAAGGAACCTTCGACGTGCTGTTCGAGGCGAGCGGCAACGCGGCCGCGCTACGCTCCGCATTCGACGTGCTGCGGCCGCGCGGAATCGTCGTTCAGGTCGGGCTCGGTGGCGATGGCGCGCTGCCGATGAACGTCATCGTCGCCAAGGAATTCGACCTGCGCGGGGCCTTTCGATTCCACGAGGAATTCGCGGTAGCCGTCGAACTGCTGAACAAGGGCCTTGTCGACGTCAGGCCGTTGATTTCCGACATCTTCCCGTATCAGGAATGCGTGAAGGCCTTTCAGACAGCCGGCGATCGCACGAAGGCGATGAAGGTGCTGGTTACTTTCGACTGACAGCCCGTGGATGACCAGGTCGTTCGGTTTGCGTCCGTCGGATGGAGCCGATCCGACGGACGAATGCGCCGGGCAACCGAGTGACGGCCTTGCCCAACGGCAATCTACGGCTGTAATACCGACACGGCATTTGCTGCGCGCCTTGCGCTACCGCAAATAACGTTCAACAAGATAAGTATTCTTATCACAATACATCGATTACCCAATCAAACTTGCATTCACGAGAACGCCCCGCATGCAGCGGGGCGTGCCCTGCTCAACGCCCGATCGGCAACCCGGTCGGTTCGATCCAGCCGAGCTTGTATGCGATCAGCAGCGACAGGAACAGCGTGACCGACAGCCCGACGCGTGCCGCGAGCGACCACGCCATCCGCTTGGACTTGCCGCGATCGTGATTCATGAAATACAGCGCGAAAATCAGGCTCGCGATAATCATCGCGAATGCCACGGAGACCAGCAGAGTTTTCATGGGTGTTGCCTTTGAAGATCCGAATCGGCCTGAATCAGTTCGGCCAGTTTTTGTCGTTCGTCCGCGATGCCGCCGACACCTGATGCCGGCCAGTCCAGCGCGACGCCGTTGCCCAGCGAATCGCGCACGAGTGCCTGGTAACGCCGGTCGTTGATCCGGCCGTGGTCCATCGCTTCCGAGATCTCGTGCCGGAACGGCAGCGGGAAACTTGCATACGAACGCGACAGCGCCGCATATTGTCTCGCATCGATCTCTTTCGACGATGGTATGACGGTCCAGATCACCACGGCCACGATGGCCGTAAAAGGGATCGCCGTGTAGCGAAGAATGAATTTGATGGGTGTCATGAAGCAGGAGTCGAAGTCATGGCAAACGAGCCGGATATCCGGCTCGTCAGCCGATAAAAGCGGGGATAAACACAGGATTCGGCCGCGCTCCCGGCACCCGTCGCGCCGCACGGCCCGGTCGCGGCACGATGATCGCAGGATCCCCGAACGAACGCGCTGAAAGTCGCCACGGCCCCGCCACGTCAAACACCGCGCGCCCGGCAGGCCGTCAGGATCCCGCGCAACAAGTCGCGAGGCGGCGGCGGGCAGCCGGGGATCGTCACGTCGACCGGCAGGATCGACGCAACCGGACCGCACACCGCATAGCTGTCGGCAAAGATGCCGCCCGTGCACGCGCACTCGCCGGCCGCGACGACGAGCTTCGGCGCCGGCGTCGCGTCGTATGCGGCGAGCACGGCCGCCCGCATGTTCAGCGTCACGGGCCCGGTCACGAGCAGCAGGTCCGCATGGCGGGGACTCGCAACGAACTTGATGCCGAGCCCCTCGATGTTGTAGTAGGCGTTGTTCAGCGCATGGATCTCCAGCTCGCAGCCGTTGCAGGATCCCGCGTCGATCTGCCGGATGCAGAGCGCGCGCCCGAGCAGATCGAGAATGTCCTGCCGGATGCGCCCCTCCTCGCGGCGCCACGCGTCCTCCGCCGCCGGCACGGGCTCGTCGGGAAAATCGGTGCGCGCAAATTGCCGGATAAGCTGCCACATCAGAGGTCGTGCCCCGCGTAATTCAGGTTGAACGATTTGTTGATCAACGGAAAATCGGCAACGATATTGCCGATGATCGCATGTTCGAGCGCCGGCCAGTTCTGCCACGACGGATCGTGGCAATGGCACCGCGCGATCGCATCGTCCGCTTCCGTCTCGAGCGCGACGAATATATCGCCGCGCCATCCCTCGACCCAGCCGATCCCGCGGGCAGGCGCCGCGGCGGGCGCCACGTCGACGGCAACCTCGCCCGCCGGCAGATTCGCCAGCAGCACGCGCATCACGCGCACCGATTCGTCGATCTCGGCGAACCGCACGGCCACGCGCGCGGCGACGTCGCCGCGCGGATCGCTCGCCGCGTTGACGGCGACCTCGTCGTACGGCGCGGACCGCATCGCCGCGCGCACGTCGAACCCGTGAGCGCTGGCGCGGGCGGCCAGGCCGCGCACGCCGAAGTGCGCGGCGACCTCGGCGGTCAATCGGCCGGTGCCCACGAACCGGTCCTGCAGCCCCGACTGGTCTTCGTAGATCGTCCGCATGACGCGCACGTCATGTTCGATGCGTTCGCACGCGTCCGACAGGCTCGCGACGCTGTCGGGCCCGACGTCGACCGCCACGCCGCCGGGCACGATCCGGTCCATCAGGTATCGATGCCCGAACGCGCGATCGTTCATCCGGACCCAGTCCTCCTTGAGCCGGGAAAACTGCGCGAGACCGAACCCGAACCCGGCGTCGTTGCCGAGTGCGCCGAGATCGCCCAGGTGATTCGCCACGCGTTCGCGTTCGAGCAGGAGCGCGCGCAGATACAGCGCGCGCTTCGGCACCGCGGTGCGGCATGCGTGCTCGAGCGCCATGCAATAGGCCCACGAGAACGCGACGGTCGAATCGCCGGCGACCCGGCCCGCGACCCGATGGCCGTTCGACGCGGCCGTCCGCTCGAACAGTCGCTCGACGCCGCGATGCGCGTAGCCGAGGCGCTCCTCGAGGCGCAGCACCTTCTCGCCGACAACCGAGAAGCGGAAATGTCCCGGCTCGATGATGCCGGCGTGGATGGGCCCGACCGCGATCTCGTGCACGCCGTCGCCGGCCACCGGCACGAACCGGTAATTCGCCTCGTTCGATTCGAACGCCTCGACACCGCTCGCCGATCGTTGCAGCGGGAAATAGTCGTCGGGCCAGTTGCCGTGATTGAGCCACGGCCGCGCGTCCTGCGCGCCGCGCGCACTCAGGCCGGTCAGGTCGAAGATCGCCCGCTGCATCCGGGCGGCGGACGGAAACAGCGGCGCCAGGTCAGGGAAATCCCCGCCGGCGTCGGGCTGCCGCCCGGTCGCGAGACGCACCCACAGGATGCCGTCGTCGCATTCGTACGCGGCGTTCACCGCAAAACCCGCGTCGCGCGCGTCGCCGCCCCACATCGCGACGAGCCGGCTCCGCTCCGAGCGCGCGACGCGCGCCGCCTCGAGCCACCCCGCCGGGTCGACTTCCATCAGCGCCGCGCGAACCTGGCCCGCCCGGCATTCGAGCGGAACCGCGGCCTCCCTGGGTATCGATTCGAGTCGCATGCGTCACCCCGCCAGCATCGTCGCGGCCTGGCGATACCAGGTCGCCAGATAAGGCGGCACGTACAGGCCGAGCGTCAGGCCGAGCGCCAGGTGGACGAACACCGGCAACAGCGCCGGCCGGTGTCCGAGCGGTTTCGCCGTCGTCGTGCCGCCGAACACCATCCGCTGCACGCGCGCGAAGATCGCCGCGAAGGCGACGGCGAGCCCGAGCAGCAGCAACGGCGCCGTCCACGGCAGCGTGTTCATCGCGGTCGTGAGGATCAGGAATTCGCTCGCGAACACGCCGAATGGCGGCAGGCCGAGAATCGCGAGCGTGCCGAGCATCATCCCCCAGCCGACGGTCGGACTGACCTGCAGCAGCCCGCGAATGCCGTCGATCGCCTGCGTGCCGGCCTTCTGCGCCGCATGGCCGACCGCGAAGAAGATCGCCGACTTGACGAGCGAGTGCACCGTCATGTGCAGCAATCCGGCGAAGGTCGCGACCGGGCCGCCGAGGCCGAATGCGAACGTCACCAGCCCCATGTGCTCGATCGACGAATACGAGAACAGCCGCTTCACGTCCTTCTGCCGGAACAGCGAGAACGACGCGACCAGCACCGACACGAGCCCGAACCCGACCAGCAGCCGCCCCGGCAGCCCGTTGCCGAGAGCACCGTCGGCCAGCACCTTGCAGCGCAGTACCGCATACAGCGCGACGTTCAGCAGCAAGCCCGACAGCACCGCCGAAATCGGCGTCGGGCCTTCGGCATGCGCGTCCGGCAGCCAGCTGTGCATCGGCACGAGGCCGACCTTCGTGCCGTAGCCGACGAGCAGGAACACGAAGGCGATCGACACGATGGTCGGGTCGAGGTGCGCCTTGACCGCGACGAGGCTGGTCCACAGCAGCGCATCCCCGCCGGCCAGCTGCCGGCTTGCGGCGAGGTACAGCAGGATCGTGCCGAACAGCGCCTGCGCGATGCCGACGCCGCACAGGATGAAATACTTCCACGCGGCCTCGAGGCTCGCGGCCGTCCGGTAGACGCTGACGAGCAGCACGGTCGCCAGCGTCGCCGCCTCCATCGCGACCCACAGCACGCCGAGGTTGTCGGTCAGCAGCGCGAGCAGCATCGCAAACATGAAGAGCTGATACATCGCGTGATAGAGCCGCATCCGCACGGCCGTCATCCGGCCGCGATCCTCCTCGACCTGCATGTACGGACGCGAGAACAACGACGTCGTCCAGCCGACGAACGCGGTCAGCGCGACCAGGTAGACGTTGAGCGGATCGACGAAGAACGCGCCGTCGAACACGCTCGACGGGCCGTTTTCGACGGTGTGCGCGGCGAGCGCGAGCGTCGCCGCGAACGTCGCGAAACTGAAGCCGGCGTTCAGGTTGCGCGCGACGCGGCTGGACCGCACGCACGCGAGCGTCGCGGCGGCCGCGAGCGGCAGGCCGAGCACGGCGAGCACGACATGGGCCTCATTCATCTTTGAGCGTCTCGAGGTGATGGATGTCCAGGCTGTCGAACTGCTCGCGGATCTGGAACATGAACACGCCCAGGATCAGGATGCCGACCAGCACGTCGAGCCCGATGCCGAGCTCGACGATCATCGGCATCCCGTTGGTCGCGGCCGTCGCCGCGAAAAACAGCCCATTCTCCATCGACAGGAAGCCGATCACCTGCGGAATCGCCTTGGCGCGCGTGATCATCGCCATGAACGACAGGAGCACGCAGGCGAGCGCGATGCCGAGCGCACCGCGCGCGACCGAGGTCGCGAGCTGGCTGATCGGCGATGCGACGTTGAACGCGACGATCACGAGCACGATGCCGATCAGTTGCGTGGTCGGGATGTTGATGAGCGGTTCGACGTCGGCGCGCACGTCGAGCCGGCGCACCAGCCGATACAGGAGCCACGGGATCACGCCGACCTTCAGCACGAGCGTCAGCCCGGCCGAGACGAACAGGTGCGCGTCGCCCGTCAGGACGCCGAGGATCAGGTTGGCCGACACGAGCGCGACACCCTGCAGCGTATAGAGATGGATCAGCGACAACGTGCGTCGCTGGCTCAGCATCGCGAACGACAGGATGAGCAGCAGCGCCGCCAGGAAGTTGATCAGTTGCGTCGCGTAGCCGTGCATTCACGCCCCCAGCAGGATGTGCACGAGCATGCCGATCACCGCGAGCAGGAACGCGGTGGCGAGAAACTCGGGCACCCTGAACAGCCGCATCTTCGCATTGACGGTCTCGACCGCGGCGAGCACCGCGCCGCCCGCCATCAGCTTGACGAACAGCACCGGCACCGCCAGCAGCAGCGCGAGCGGGTTACCGGCCTCGGCGATGCCCCACGGGACGAACAGCGCGAGACCGATGCACGAATAGGCGAACAGCTTCAGGCTCGCCGCCCATTCCATCAGCGCGAGATGCCGTCCCGAGTATTCGAGCATCAGCGCCTCGTGGATCATCGTCAGTTCGAGATGGGTGGCCGGATTGTCGACGGGCAGCCGTGCGTTTTCGGCGAGCGACACCAGCGTGAACGCGATGCCGGCGAACGCCAGGCTCGGATAGAGCGTGAGCTCGCCGCGCCCGAGCGTGCCGACGATGCTTGTCAGCAGCGTCGACTGCGTGATCAGCGACGCGGACAGCAGGACCATCAGCAGCGCCGGCTCCGCGAGGAAGCCGATCAGCATCTCGCGCCGGGCGCCGAGCGTGCCGAACGCCGTGCCGATGTCCATCGCGGCGAGCGACAGCGCGACGCGCGCGAGCGCGAACAGGCCGACGAGCGCGATCGCGTCCGCGGCGGGCGACAGCGGCAGTTCCGTCGACAGCGTCGGCACGATCGCGCACGCGAGCGTCATCGCGGCCCAGACGACGTAGGGCGCGCCGCGGAACACCGCGCTCGCGCCGTGCGCGACGACCGATTCCTTGTTGAACAGCTTGTGGAGCATCCGGTACGGCTGCCAGACCGACGGCGCGCGCCGGTTCTGCAGCCACGCGCGGCACTGGTTGATCCAGCCGGACAGCAGCGGCGCGGCGGCGAGCGCTACCACGATCTCGAGGATCTGCGATACCACGCCGGAGACGGTCACCATCTTCTCACCAGCATCAGGAGCAGGATCAGCACCGCGAAGCTGTAGGTCAGGTAGACGGCGATCCGGCCCGTCTGCAGCCGGCCCGCCCATTCGGCCGCGCGCAGCGTGATCGCCGCGATGCGCTCGTAGAGCAGCCAGGTGCGATCGGCGACCGACACCCGGTACGCGGGCTGCGCGTCGAACGGCGACGGCACCTGCCGCTCGATGCGCAGCAGCGGCGCAAAGATCTCGCGGATGGGCTGCCCGAACCCCTCGGCCGTGTCCTGCATCCGCGTGGTCGGAAACGGGAAGCCGCAACCCCACGGCGCGGCGCGGCGCAGCCGGCCGTGGTAGAAGCGCCGCACCAGCAGCCACGCGAGCCCGCAGCACGCGACGAAAAACAGCATGAACACGGCCGGCATGTAGCTCGCTCGCGCGGTCGACACCGGCACGAACAGCAGCCAGCCGTGATTGTCGGCGCCGACTCCGGCGCCGACGAGCCCGCGCGTGACCGGATCCAGCAGCTTGACGAACTGCGCGGGCATCAGCCCGAGCAGCACGCTGACCGCCGCGAACCAGCAGAACGCGAGCCGCTCCCACGCATTCGCGTCGCGGGCGCGGCTCAGTTTGGCTTCCCGCGGCTGCCCGAGAAACACGATGCCGAAGAACTTGACCATCGTGTAGCCGGCGAGCGCGGCCGACATCGCCACCAGCGCGGCCGCGATCGGCACCGTCATCGCCAGCACCGAATCCGGCAGGCCGGGCGTAAACAGGAACGCCTGCAGCAACAGCCACTCCGCGACGAAACCGCTCAGCGGCGGCAGGCCCGCGCTCGCCGCGACGCCCACGAGCACGGCCCAGGCCGTCCACGGCATGAAACGGATCAACCCGCCGAGCTTGCCGAGATTGCGCTCGCCGGTGGCGTGCAGCACGGCGCCCGTCCCCAGGAACAGCAGGCTCTTGTATGCCGCATGCGCGACGACCTGATAGAGCATCGCGGTCAGCGCGAGCGCCGCCAGGGTCGTCATGCCGAACGCGCGAAACAGCACCGCGAGCCCGAGCGACACGATCATCAGGCCGATGTTGTCGATCGACGAATACGCAAGCAGGCGCTTCATGTCGACCTGGATCGTGCTGAATACCACGCCGAGCAGCGCGGTGCCGCCGCCGAGCACGAGCAGCAGCACGCCCCACCACGCGATCTGCACGTGCAGCAGGTCGAACACGGTGCGCAGCAGCCCGTACAGCCCCACCTTCAGCACGAACCCGCTCAGGAGCGCCGAGACCGGGGACGGTGCGGCCGGATGCGCATCGGGCAACCACACATGCAGCGGAAACACGCCCGCCTTCGCGCCGAAGCCGACGAGCGCGAGCAGGAACGCGAGCGACGCCCAGGTTGCATCGAGCGACTGGGTGCGCATGTTCGCGAACGTGTAATCGCCGGTGCGCGCCTGCAGAATGCCGAAGCACAGCAGCAGCGCGAGCGCGCCGACATGCGAAATCAGGAAATACAGGTAGCCCGCACGGCGGATTTCGCCGATCCGGTGGTTGGTCATCACGAGGAAGGTCGCGGACAGCGTCAGCGTTTCCCACGCGACCATGAACGCGTAGGCGTCGTCCGCGACGAGCACGAGCGCGATGCTCGCGACGCACACGTGATATTCGCAGCAGATGAGCCCGGGCGCGGCGCCCTCGCCCTTGCGGAAGTAGCCGGCGGAAAACGCGCCGATCCCGGCGCTGACGAGGCCGAGCACGAACAGGAAATAGCCGGACAGGCGGTCGAGCCGCAGATGGAACGGCAGGTCGGGCAGCCCGATCGGCAGCACCGCGACGGACGGCTCGGCAAACACGCCCGCGAGCCCCGCGGCCGCCAGCAGCAGCCCGCCCAGCGCACCGAGCGGAAACAGCCCGTGCGCGACGACTCGCGTGCGATGCAGCGCCCCGAGCCCCAGCGCGCCGATCGCGAGCCAGGCGGCCACGACCAGCAGCACGAAATGGACGACCGGCACGGGTGCCATCCGGATTGTCTCCAGTACGCTCGGGTTGAACGGGGGCATGGAACGGCGACGGCAGGCGCGCCGGCTCCACGCGCATTATTGCATCGAAAGCGCAATCTGGCTAACAGAACATGATAATTGCATTATCATATAAGCCACATGATTCGAGAAAGCCGGCGCCCTCGCGGGCCGCCCGTTCGGCCCGAAGGGCGCCGTCCGGCACGTCCGCGCCCTCGATCCCGGCGATTGAGCGAAACCCTTATGCCAGCGCAGTACTTTCGAAGCCTGACGGGAAAACACCGCAGCGCGACCGCGAACCGCCAGCTCGGTTTTTCGCTCGCGTTCGTCGCCGGTGCGACCAACGCGGGCGGCTTCCTTGCGGTCAGGCAATACACGTCGCACATGAGCGGCATCGTGTCGGCGATCGCCGACCAGGCGGCGCTCGGCGACATTCCGCTCGCGCTGGCCGGCATCAGTTCGCTGGCGTCGTTTCTCGTCGGCGCCGGCTGCTCGGCGGTGCTCGTCAACTGGGGCCGTCGCCGCGGCCTGCACAGCCAGTACGTGCTGCCGCTGCTGGTCGAGGCCGTGCTGCTCCTGCTGTTCGGGCTGCTCGGCAGCCACCTCGCGCTGTGGGAGGCGTTCTTCGTGCCGGTGACCGTGATCCTGCTGTGCTTCATCATGGGGCTGCAAAACGCGATGATCACGAAGCTGTCGGGCGCGGAGATCCGCACGACGCACATGACCGGCATCGTGACCGACCTCGGCATCGAGTTGGGCAAGCTGTTTTACTGGAACCGCTCGGCCGTCGACGTGGACATGCATGCGGTCGTCGCCAACCGTGCGAAGCTGAGAATTCACGCCACGATGCTGGCGTCGTTCTTCGTCGGCGGCCTGGCCGGCGCGATCGGCTTCAAGTACGTCGGCTACGTGTCGACGGTACCGCTCGCCGGCATGCTCGTCACGCTCGCGATCGTGCCCGTGGCCGACGACGTGCTGACCTGGCTCTGCCGGCTCGATCGCCGGCCGTGAGCCGCCGCGCAACCCAACCCGTGCGGGCGCATCCCGGCGGGACGTCCGGATGGATGCACGGCAACCGGCCGGACAACCCGTTTCGGCCATGGCGCCGAACGCAGATGTATTATAATTTGATTAACATATTCGCCGACCTGTCCGCGCAATGGAAACGAAGACCGCCCGCCTGACCGTCCTGATCGATCCCGCCAAGAAGGAAGCATTCGAGATGCTCTGCGCGGCGCAGGATCTCACGCCATCGCAAGTCGTCCGTCAGTTGATCCGCGAGTATCTCGATCGGCACGGCGTGACGTACAAGACCAAGAGCGCGCTCGGCAAGCGCGTGAAGTAAGCGCGGCCGCGCGGGCCGCACCAGCGGTGCCGGTTACGAGCGGGTTACGCGCCTGTTACGCGCCGATTTCCCATCGCCCGTGCGATTGCCCACGCCAGACCAGCCGCTGCGGATCGACGCCTTCCCCGGCCTTCATGCGCCTTGCGGTGGCTGCCAGCTTGAGCTCGCCCGCCTGCGCACACGCGAGCGCGCGTTCGAGCAGGACGCGCAGCGACGGCAGCCGGCGGTCGCCCTTCCATGCGAACACGACGAAGTTGTTGTCGTCGCCGCACGGCACCAGCGCATACGACGAACCGAACACCGAGCGCAGCTGCTCGAGATGCCGCGGCAGCGCCGGATCGTCGTCCATCAGGTTGATCGCCAGCACGCCCGTTTCGCTCAGGCGCGCGCGGCACGCATCGAGGAATGCGGCGCCGGTACACCGGCCCGGCGTGCCGTCGGCGACAAACACGTCGTGCAGGATCACGTCGGTCCGGACGTCCGCCCTCGCCACATGATCCGCGCCGTCGGCACACACCACCGCGAACCGTGCATCGTCGGCAGGAATCCTGAACACATCGCGCAGCGCGATCACGTCCGGGTTGATCTCGACCGCGTCGATCGCCGCGCCGGGCAGGTGCCGGTAGCAGTACTTCGCGAGCGAGCCGCCGCCGAGCCCGAGCATGCAGATATGTGCAGGCTCCGGCTGCAGCAGCAGAAAGCCCATCATCACGCGCGTATAGCCGAGCTCGAGCCGCGCCGGATCCCTGAGCGACATGAAGCTCTGCGTACCGAAATGATCGAAGTGCAGCGAGAGCGCGTGCTGCGTCTCCAGCACGAAAGGCCGGCCGTCGTTCAGCGGTGTCGCCAGGAATCTGACGAACGCTTCGTAGGAAGTGCGATCTTCGATCATGCTCGGGTAGTCGGATGGGAACGGTCGATCGCGGTGTACGCTCAGACCTTCTTCAAATAACAGGCCTTCAGCATGAAGCCGCCCATGTCGGTCTTGCAATCGACTTCGTGATCGCCGCCGACGAGCCGGATGCTCTTCACCTTGGTGCCCATCTTCAGCGTGATCGACGAGCCCTTCACGCGCAGGTCCTTGATCAACACGACCGAATCGCCGTCCGACAGCACGTTGCCGTTCGCGTCCTTGACGACGTCGCCCGCCGGCTCGTCGCCCGTTTCGGCGCCGGCGCCGGCCGACCATTCATGGCCGCAGTCCGCGCACACGGTCAGCGTGCCGTCCGGGTAGGTGTTTTCCATCGCGCATTGCGGGCAGGCGGGGGCGGCGTTCATTGCAGCTTCCATTCGGGATGAGTTCGGGTCGGTCGATAGGGAAATGCCGGGCGAGCAGGCTGCGCGCCCCGGCAAGGGTGCCCGGGACATGCCCGCCAACGGAGTGGCGGGCCGTCATCGGCGCACACGACATTATAATGCAATACACATAATCTGACCTATGCATTATAATCCACAACTTCGCGACATTCGGCGAACTTGAAGGCGGCTTCAGTGAGGATGCCGGCATGTTCGCACCGAATGACGCACCTCGACCACCCGATCGACGCCCCGCGACCCCGCGGGAAACCGTGAAAGGCCGGCCACACGATGTACGCGACACGTGTCGTGAAACCGCGTTTCGCGCGCCCCGGTGTGTTACCGGCCCGGTGCCGCGTACCGACCCGACCACCCGTCCGGAGGCTTTCCAGCATCGTGGCAACCGTTGTGTACGTTCAAATCGGCCCCGCGTGGAACCGCAACCGCGGCTGCGCCGCACGAGACGCGGCCGTCGACGCGGCACGCCGCTTCGAAAGCGACATCCTGCTGATCGCGAACGGCCAGGGCGAGAACGCGAAGGACGGCGCCGCCATCGCGGCGCTGCAGGTACACGGCGGCACGTCGGCCCAGGTGCTGGCTACCGGCCCCGACGAGGAAGCGGCGCTGCACGCGCTGATTCCGTTGCTACAGGCGCGCTGACGCTTGCACCGCCACTCTCGCGGCATCGCGCCGCCCACCCCGAATCCCCATTCCCCGAGGAAGCGATGACCGACAACGACACGTCCAACACCCCCAACCTGTCAGCCTCCGCAATCTGGGCGCTCGAACGCCTCGCCGACGTTCGCTACGGACGCGATGCGCCGGCGCTCGGCTGGTCGATCGCGCGGGAGCTCGTCAGCGCGGGTTTCGTCAGCCATCCCGTGCACGGCCGCTCCGGCGCGTCGATCACGGCCGAAGGGCGGACCTTCCTGAAAAGCCGGAAGTAGAGCGCCGGCGCGCCGCCGGGCTCGGAGCCGGTGCCGGTTTCCGGTACCGGCGATCTCGAGCTGCCAAGAATCCGGTTGATACTTTTGAGCATTGATTTGGCAATTTTGCGACTTATCAGGATCAGCCTGCGCTTCTAAAGTGGCGTCACCCCGAACGAACGGGCGTCAACTTTCCGATCAAGGAGCCAGTCATGAGCCGCATCGCCATCCCCGCCATCGAATCCGCCACCGGCGCAACCGCCGACGTGTACGCACAAGTCCGCAAGGTCGCCGGCGGCACCGTCCCCAACCTGTTCGCCGCCGTCGGCCATCTCGCGCCGAACGCGCTCGCGGCCGTGCTCAACGCCGAAGGCGTGCTCGCCGGCGGCACGCTGAGCAAGCAGGATCTCGAAACGATCAAGCTGCTGGTCAGCGCCGACACCGGGTGCGACTACTGCGTCGCCGCGCACAATCTGCTCGGCAAGATGACCGGCCTGTCGGCCGATGCGCTGCGCTCGATCCGCTCGGCCCAGCCGAACACCGGCGACGCGAAGCGCGACGCGCTGATCCGCTTCGTGCTGAACCTGCAACGGACCAGCGGCACGATCACCGACGACGAATTCGCGTCGATCCGCGAAGCCGGCTACACGGACGCGCAACTCGCGGAAATCTCGCTCGCGATCGCGCTGACGATCTTCACCAACACGTTCAACCGCATCAACGACACGGTCGTCGATTTCCCGCCCGTGAAGTAAGCGGTATCGCCGGCATTCGGGACGGCATGCCGTCCCGATGCCTGCCCCCTCCTCCGTTTCGATCGCGCCCGTCTCCGGCCCTGTTGCCGCGACGGGCGCGTTGCCTTGACGACTGCCGTAACGCCGGACACGTCGCTCCATTCCCGCCGGGAATGGAAGTTATGCGTCCGTGCCCGCTACCGACGCGACATCCGTTCGTCGAAGATGGGTTCCACGACGAGCCGATTGCTCGCCCGCCACGCAACCCGACTTCCATCCACGCACAGGAGATTCGCCATGTCGCTCCAGGACAAACTCGATGCATTCAAGGCCGACTTCAAGTCCGGCAAGCCGCCGTACTACGCGCCGCCCGAAATCCACCCGATCATGGAACGCGCGACGGCCGAACTGATCGCGAGCGGCCAGGCCGCCCGCGCGATCAAGGCCGGCGATCGCGCGCCGACGTTCCGCCTGAAGGACCAGGACGGCAACGAAGTGTCGTCGGTCGACCTGCTCGCGAAGGGGCCGCTCGTCGTCACGTTCTATCGCGGCGTCTGGTGCCCGTATTGCAACCTCGAACTGCAGGCGCTGAACGAGGCGCTGCCGCGGCTCAACGCGCTCGGCGCGAACGTGGTCGCGATTTCGCCGCAGACGGCCGTCAACAGCCGCAAGTCGGTCCGCACGAACCATCTCGATTTCCCCGTGCTCGGCGACGTGAACGGCGAGACGGGCGCGGCGTTCGGCCTGCGCTTCAACCTGCCCGACTATCTGATCGACCTGTACAAGAGTCTGAAGAACGACCTGCCCGCATTCAACAACGATCCGGGCTGGACGCTGCCGATGCCGGCACGCTACGTGATCGGCCAGGACGGCATCGTACTGTATTCGGAAGTCAATCCCGACTACACGCATCGCCCCGATCCGTCGGACATGTTCCCGGTCATCGAGAAGGCCGTGCACGCGTGAGCGCATGCCGCCGCACGTGGTGCGTGCGGCTTTTCCTGTTTCACGATTTGTTTTGGAGTCCTGCATCATGACCACACGCACTTTTCTCGTCACGGGCGCGACGAAAGGGATCGGACGCGCGCTTTCCGAACGGCTCGTGCGCACCGGGCATCGCGTCATCGGCCTCGCGCGCGACGACGCGGCGTTCCCGGGCGAACTGGTACGCGTCGATCTCGCCGACAGCCGCGCGACCGATGCCGCACTGCAAGCGCTCGTGCAGCGGCACGCGATCGACGGCGTCGTGAACAACGTCGGCCTCGTGCGCCCGCAGTTCGTCGGCGACGTGACGCTCGGCGATCTCGACGACGTGCTCGCACTGAACCTGCATCCGGCCATCCAGACCGTCCAGGCGCTGCTGCCCGGCATGCGCGAGCGCGGCTGGGGACGCGTCGTCAACATTGCCAGCCTGACCGTGCTCGGCATCGTGCAGCGCACCGCGTATGCGGCGGCGAAAGCCGCGCTCGTGAGTTTTTCGCGATCGTGGGCGCTGGAACTCGCGAGCACGGGCATCACGGTCAACGCGGTGGCGCCCGGGCCGACCGAAACGGAACTGTTTCGCGCGAACAATGCGCCGGGCAGCGAAGGCGAGCGGAGCTATCTCGCCGCCGTCCCGATGGGACGCTTCGGCAAGCCCGACGAAATCGCGGCGACGATCGCGTACCTGCTGTCGGACGACGCCGGCTTCATGACGGGGCAGACGCTCTACGTCGACGGCGGCGCGTCGATCGGCAAGGCGCCGTTCTGAGCGGCGGCGCCGTTCGGCGGAACCGGCGGCCCTGCCCGGTCGGCGTCATTGCGTCGGCGCGGGCTCACCCTCTGCCAGCGCCTGCTCGACGAATTCGACGAACGCACGGGCGCGCGCCGTCACGAGCCGGCCGGCCGGAAACACGGCCCACAGGTCGATCGGCGGCAGTTCCCAGTCGGTCAGCACCGCCTGCACCGCGCCGGATGCGAGCTCGGGCGAGAACATCCAGCGCGACGCGACCGCCAGCCCCATGCCGCCGATCACGGCAGTTCGCATCCCTTCGGCCGCGCTCACGCGCAGGCGCCCGGACACCGCCACCGCGACTTCGGAGCCGTTGCGGCTGAACGACCAGGATTCGCCGCCGCCACGTTGCGCATACACGATCGCCTGGTGACGAGCGAGATCGGCCGGCGATGCCGGGACGCCTGCCCGCGCGAAATACGCCGGCGCGCCGACGACGAGCCGCGGGCTGCGCGCGATGCGGCGCGCGATCATCGACGAGTCGATCAGCGTGCCCATCCGCAGCGCGACGTCGGTGCCCTCTTCGAGCAGATCGATGTTGCGGTCGTCGAGCGTGAGATCGATCTCCAGGTCGGGATGACGGTTCAGGAACGTGTCGAGCAGCGGCAGCACGTGCAGGCACGTGAAGCTCACGGCGGCGCTCACGCGCAGCTTGCCGGACAGGCTCGCGGACGCATCGCGCACGACGTGCTCGGCCTCGTCGGCCTCGTGGATCGCCCGCTTCGCGTGTTCGTAGAAGCGCTGTCCGGCGTCGGTCGTCGCCAGCCCGCGCGTCGAGCGCAGCAGCAGACGTACGCCGAGCCGCTCCTCGAGCTGCGCGATCGACTTCGAGATGGCCGGCTGGCCGAGGTTCATCCGCTTCGCGGCCGCCGAGAACGAGCCCGCTTCCACGACGCTGACATAGGTTTCCATTGCCGCGAGTCGATCCATGCGCTGCGTCTCCGTATCCTGGTTCCGTGCGGCGTTGCCGTTCCGCACAGGCTGCCGGCATCGGCAGCCGCACGCGCAAATTGTAGTACCACGCTCCCGTTCGGCCCGCCGGGTGTCCGTCGCGCGTTGTGCCGCCCGCATGCGTCGCCCGCCCCGCCGCTGATTCACCTGTCACGCGTCCCGCTGCGGCGCGTGAGGCAGCGTCGCGTTCCGATCGATATCGCAACTGATCCACGACGTCGCGCCTTCGTCGTTGACGAGTTCGTCAACGTGTCACTCGACGGCAACGGGATGAAACGCGAAGCCGTCACCACCAGCCGTCACGCTGCCGATACCGGGGAAATCCAGATGGGCTCCAGCCACGAAATAATGCGGCTGTGCCGCACGCTCCAGAAGGGCCAATCGCGTATCGCGAGCCCTCGACTGATTGCTGTCGAACTCCCATGAAATTTCGGGGCGCCCGAACTGCACCGACGGCACGTGGATAATGTCGCCCCATACCAGCAAGCGCCCGACGCTGCTTGCCACTTCGTATGCGGTGTGCCCGGGAGAATGTCCGGTCGCGCGAACCGCAGTGATCCGGTCGCTCACGGCGAAATTGTCCGTAACCGGGGTGACGCGATCCCGCAGCCGGGCCAACCGGCCGGTGAATTCCGGGATTTCCTCCGGGCCGACGAAAATTCTCTTCGCTTGCGGAAATGCGTCCGAACCGTCCGGTGCGATAAGGCCGTTCACATGATCCTCATGCGTGTGCGTCAACAACACGTCCGTGATACCGGACCTGTCGATCCCGGCTTCGGCGATCCCATCCACCAGTTCCCCCATCGTGGGATACCACGTGTTCGACGCGCCCGTGTCGACGATGACGGACCGTTCGCCGTCGATGATGACGAACGCATTGACCGACAGTCGCAATTGGCTGTCGACCAGATGCGTCCCGACGGGCGGCTGGTCGAACGTCCCCCCATCGACTTGCCGGAGCCTCGTGGCAGGCATGTCGACGTATCCGTCGCGGAGCGCAACGATCTTCAGGTCGCCAAACTGAAAGGATGCGAAGTTCCGACCTTTTGCAACCAGCTTCATCGTGTTCGTGTCCATGCTCGACGCCCCTCGGAATCAGATAATTGATCCATCATCGGGTGGAATAATATCTACCATAGGAGACACAAGCAAGCGTACGAGCCGAGGGTAACGTTCAACCGCCCGTGCGGCCACCATGGCTGCGCATCCGGCCCTTACCCAATGGCTCTTCTAGACGACGTCTGCCCGAGGGCACGGCAGGATACGTCTTGCCCGCTTGATTACTTCTTCTATGGTGGATGATAATATCCGTTTGTCGACTCGACTCATCACGGGAAAGGAACATATGCCGCAGGGACAAGACACCGAATCGAGCACGGCGGACGAGGACGACTCGCTCTCACGTGCCTTTGGGGGCCGTGTCCGCGGATTGCGGGAAGCGTCCGGGTTGACGCTGGAGCAGCTGTCGCAACTTTCGGGGGTCAGCCGTGCCATGCTCTCCAAGGTCGAGCGCGGGGAGAAGAGCCCGACGATCGGCATCGCAACGAAAATCGCGCACAGCCTTCAAACGTCGCTGACGGAACTGGTCGGCGGAGATCAACCCGAAGGCAATACGGTGGTCATGCGCAGGGACGCACGCCCGATCTTTCGCGACCCCGAAACGGGTTTTGAACGGCACATCGTTTCGCCGGCGACAGGCGGCGGCCGCGTGGAACTCATCTATCACTATCTTCCCGCCGGCGTGTCGACCGGCCTGCTTCCTGCGTACCCGTCCGGGGTAGAGAAACAGATCGTCGTGACGATCGGAAATCTCGTCGTGGAGTTCAGGGCAAAGAAGGAATATCTGGGACCAGGCGACTCGCTGTTCTTCCAGGCTGACGTCGAGCACGGTTTCGTCAATCAGACGTCGGAGCCGTGCGGCTATTTCATGGTCATTTCTCGCCGCACGTAGCCCGCCCGTCCTTCATAACTGCATCGACACCGTCGCGTCCGGACGTTCGGCGTATCGCCGCGGCAATCCGCGTTGAACAGGCACGAGCGCCGCCGTTCGCCGGTGCCGCGAGCCCGGACGGCTTGCCGACAGGCGAGCCGTGGCAGGCGCACGATGACTGCCACGACTCGCGATGAGCGCCAACGCCAGGCCAAGCGCCGAACACGGTTCAACGGATGTCCACCGCTCGACCAGAACCGAAATTGCGTCAGCGGGCCGCGACCGCCTGAATCTCCACAAGAAGATTTGACTCGGCCAGCCCCGCAACGATGACCATCGTGGTTGCAGCGGCGTGTCCCGCAAATCGCCGTTCGCGCTCCTTGCGGAAGAACGGTACGAGGTCCGGGCTCGTGATGAAGCCGTCGACCTTGACCAGATCCTTCGCGGTCATCCCGGCATCGGCCAGCACGGCCAGAAGGTTATCCCACGCCAACTCGGTTTGCCGCTCCGGATCGTCCGGAACGACACCGTCCGCCGTCACGCCCACTTGACCGGAAACATATAGCCAGCGTGCGTCACCGGACGCCGAAGCGCCCTGACTGTAGCAGGAGAACGGCGGCGCAATGCTGGCCGGATTGTGCAACTTGATGCTCATCGCTCACTCCCTTGAAGACACACTGAAGAGAAACAACACGTCCATTTCGCACCGGCAGCTACCTTTTATCCCGCTGGTCGGCACCGGGCGATTCGGCAGATATTTCTAAGCACTACAAAATTTGATGCAGTGATCCCTGCAGGGCTCGGATCAAATCTCCTCGGACAATCCTGCTGCCTGCAGCCAACCATTCGTGAAGATTTCCGACACGCCACGACTGGCATCTCCGGAGATTATATCTCCTATAGAAGAAAGTCAACGCGCGAATCCGAATTTGCAGGGCCTCTCATGTGAGGCCCTCCGGGCGGCCAGCCATACGACGTGATCCGGCGTCCCGTCACACTCAAAGCCATATGAATCCGTATGTCTCACGGGCTCGCCCGGCTTCCCGCAACCAACGCGATTCCCTTGGCTGCCCCGCCCGGGCTTACGTGCAGCCGAACAGCCTCCCACTGCACTTGCCGCTGTTGTTTGCCCCCGAATTCTCTTCCAAAGGAGAATACGTCTCCCGCAACGCATTCGATTCCCGCCAGGGGCTGCGGCCTGGATTCTCGACGTCGATTGCGCTCGTTTCGATTCGCGCATGGACGTTGTTCTTCGCCGGCACGCCGTTCGCTCCGGCAACCGTCGGAAATGAACCGAAAGTCAGTTGAGATGCGATCCGGCAAAGCGTCACGTCAGCCCGCGACGGCTGTCAGGGCAAACGACACCAGATGCGACGACGCCCCCTTCCCGCCTACTTCGCGTCGTCGACAACACCATCGTCCGCTGCCGCCGCATCTCGTCGATCGCCGAACGCCTGGCGCCGCCAGTCGCCGGGCGTCATCCCCGCCCAGCGCGTGAACACGCGCCGGAACGCGGCCACCGACTGGTAGCCGACGTCGGCCGACACGGCCTCGGCGCTCGCCGACGGCTGGCGCAGCGCATTCGCGGCGAGGCTCATGCGGATGTCGGTCAGCAGGTCGGCGGCCGAGTGCCCGAGCTTCGACTGGAAATGACGCATGAAGGTCGCGCGCGACATGCTGCACAGCGCGGCCAACTCGGGCAGCGTCCATGGTCTCGCCGGATCGTCGAGCATCGCGACGATCGCGGGCGCGAGGCGCGGATGGCCGGCCAGCGCCAGCAGGCCGGTCGGCGCCTGCCCCGATTCGCTGATCGCGCGCAGCGCGAGCGCGAACAGCGCCGCCGACAGCGCGTTCAGGATCGCAAGGCCGCCGAGCTGCTGCTCGAGCGATTCCGCTCGCATCATTTCCACGAGCGCGGTCAGCCGCGCGGTCGCGGCCAGTGCATCTGGCACCCGGCTGTCCGCCGCCGAGCGCACGACGAGATCCGTCGGCAGGTGACGCCGGATCAGCCGGTCGTGCGGCGGCGCGACCACGAAACGCCCGCACAACATGTCCAGCCGCGCCCCCGTGCCCGCGTTCTCGCCGATGAAAACGTGACCGCCGGGCCGCTTGATCGCCGGCACCGGCGGTAGCCCGCTGCCGTCGTGCAGCACGTGCGGCGAGCCGTGCGGAAGCAGCACGAGGTCGCCGCCGCCGAGCTCGCGCACCGTGCCGTCGTCGGGATTCTCGAGGATCGCGCGGCCGCGCAGCACGACGTGATACGGAATCTCGCACGCGGGCGAGCGCTCGTACGCGATCGCCCACGGCGCGCCGAACGCGCAGCGGATTTCCAGCTTCCCCGTGACCGTGACGAGCGTCATGAAACGGCTGAGCCAATCGGAGTCGAGCGTCATGATGAGTGGTGGAGGCCAATCGGGAATGCGGCGCGCGCACGACGCGCGACACGTGCAACCCCGATTATCGCGCGGGACGGCCGTTCAATCTTGCCCGGCCGTGCTGCCGGCGGCTGCGGTGCAGCGGTTATTCCGCCGCGGAATGGGTTTTATCGCCCCGACCGGTCTTCTGGCCGGCAGCGTTCGAGACGACCATCGAGTCGTCTCACACCTGTTCCAAGGAGAACACGATGAACAAGCTGTTCAACCCGCTGAAGCTCGGCCCCGTCACGCTCAACCACCGTATCGTGCATGCGCCGGTGACCCGGATGCGCACCGAACCGGGCAACGTGCCGGGCGACCTGATGGTCGAGTACTACACGCAGCGCGCGACCGACGGCGGCCTGCTGATCACGGACGCCACCGCGATCTCGCCGCTCGCGATCGCCTACGTGGATGCGCCGGGGATCTATACCGACGCACAGGTCGCCGGCTGGAAGCAGGTCGTCGACGCCGTGCATGCGAAGGGCGCGCGCATTTTCCTGCAGCTCTGGCATGCGGGCCGTCAGGCGCATCCGGCCAACACCGGCGGCGTGACGCCGATCGCGCCGTCCGCGCGGCGCTCGCTCGAGCACGCGGCGATCCGCGACGCGCATGGCGCGATTACCGAAGCCGAGCTCGTCGAGCCTCGCCCGCTCGCGCTGCACGAGATTCCGGGCATCGTCGAGCAGTTTCGCGCGGGCGCGCAGCGCGCGAAGGCGGCCGGTTTCGACGGCGTCGAACTGCATGCGGCGAACGGTTATCTGCTCGACCAGTTCCTGCTCGACGGCGCAAACGACCGTACCGACGCTTATGGCGGGCCGATCGAGAATCGCGCGCGCTTCCTGTTCGAAGTCGTCGATGCGACGGTATCCGTCTGGGGCGCCGGCCGCGTCGCGGTACGACTGTCGCCGAGCGGTTCGTACGGTACGGTGTCCGACAGCGATCCGCACGCGACGTTCGGTTATGTCGCGCGGCGCCTGAACGACTACGGCCTCGCATACCTGCACGTGATTGAGCCGCGGATTCGCGGCAACGAGGAAAACGCGGACGCGAGCGAACACGACGTGTCGGCGAAGGACCTGCGCAACGCGTTCCACGGGACGATCGTCGCGGCCGGCGGTTTCACGCGCGACAACGCGGAACAGATCCTCGCGGACGGTCATGCGGATCTTGTCGCGTTCGGCCGCCTGTTCATCTCGAACCCCGATCTGCCGGAACGGCTCCGTACCGGCGCGCCGCTGACGCGCTACGACCGCACGACGTTCTATGGCGGCGGTGCGCGCGGGTATACGGACTATCCATTTCATCGGGAAGCAGCGGTTGCGTGACGCCGAAGCGGATGTTTGCGCGGCCGGCCCGGACGGACGGCCGCGCGAACCTTCGGCGTTGCGTGCGCTCACGCCGGCGAAGAGCTTTGATATCATTTCAGCGCTCTGCCGTGCGGGCCAGGTAATCGCCGTCATCGATTCGTCGAAGCGGATGAAATGCAACCTGTCCGCGATCGCGAGCGTCGAGCCGCTCGACATGCCGATCACCGATACAGGCGCCGATCCGGCCGTGATCGACGATCTTCGGCAACGCGGCGTCGACAAGTCGACAGTCCAGCCGCCCCGTTCAACGCCTTCCCGGAAACCGCGATGCCGCCCGTCTCCTCCCCGCCTGTTCTCGACACGCCGCGCCTCATCCTCGAAGGCCATCCGCTCGGCGACTTCGACGCGCTCGCCGCGATGTGGGCCGAGCCGGACGTCGTCGCGCACATCTTCAACGGCAAGCCGTCCGCGCCGCGCGACTCGTGGATGCGCATGCTCGCGTATCGCGGGCTGTGGCCGCTGCTCGGCTATGGCTACTGGGCGATTCGCGAGAAAGCGTCCGGCCGCTATGTCGGCGACCTCGGCTTCGCCGATTTCCACCGGCTCATCGAGCCGTCGATTCGCGGCGTGCCGGAAGCCGGCTGGGCACTCGCGACGTGGGCGCACGGCAAGGGTTATGCAACCGAGGCGCTCGCGGCCGCGCTCGCATGGCTCGATGCGCAGCAGCGGTTCGAACGCAGCGTGTGTTTGATCGCGCCGACCAACGTCGCGTCGATCCGCGTGGCGGAGAAAGCCGGTTACGGCGAGCCGGTGCGTATCAGGTTCAACGACGCCGATTCGTTGCTGTTTTCACGCGCAAGCCGGTAGGCACGATGGCGCACCCGCTATCGCGGGCGTGCCGCATCCGCCTGCGGCGCGCGTGTGTTTCAGCCGCGCTCACTCCGCGACCGGTTCGTAGAAATTCGTAAAGAGCCTGTCGTCCATCGGCCAGCAGTTGCCACGCTCATCGAGCAATATCCAGTCGCCAGGCTTCACCGAACGCCAGCCTTCCGGCGTGGCGACCGCCCACATGCCTTGATGGTTCTCCACTCGATCATGGTCGCCGTCGACGAACCACCGTGTTGCATCGACATAACTGGTGCGTTTTCGAAATCGCATACCGCCACCGAAACGTTGACCCGTGACAGGCACTTCCAACGATCCGTCCGCGTATTGAGCGTGTGCATCGCCGGTGCGGTGACGCTCATGCGGGAAAAAAAGGGTTTCGTGATGCCATGGCATCCGCCCCGAGCGACAGCGACTTCGCCGCCAACGTCTGCGTCGCCCGCTGGGTTCCGCACCGAGCAATCCAGCCCTCGGTGACGAGTGCCACCAACGTTTCCCGTGCGACGGTGGAGATCCGGATATCGGTCTCCTGCATTCGCCCGATCGCCGCTCGAACCTCGTCCGGTTGATCGGGCGCAAGCGCGATCACGAACCTTGAACGTGTTTCGGCCGCCCGGACGGCCTCGCTCCAGTCAGCCTGGGCGACCGCGACTTCGATCGCGTTCGTGAGCACGTCGAGATTCTGGACGATTTGCAGCGGCGTCATTTCGCACTCCTGTCAATACATCGTACGGTCCGGATGCTTGCCCCTCGACGGCCTGCGACGTCAACACCGACCACATGCGTTCAATGCCGGCAGTGGCGCGCCGAATGCGGGAAACCGCGTGTATCGGTCGCCGCCTTCGTCGCCGCAAGCCCTTTGACGACAGAGTGTAAACCGCGGTGCGGCATGCACGCCCGTCAGTTGCGACGATTGTAGGGAACCATGCGCCGCAGCGTACGTAATATTTTGTATTGATATGTCGAGTATCCTTGACCGGGCTTCGGGTTGGCCAGCACAAGCGGCATTTGCATGAGTAGTTTTTCCGCCCGAACGACGCGTCGTCGGTATTCCCTGCCGGCCACGCGCCGGAGATCGTCGACCTGCCGAGGGCCCTTGCCAGCCGCGCCGGCGAGGTGGTCAGCCGGGAAGACCTGACGCTGCTGTTACGCCGCATCGAGTTCGACGGCCTCGATCGCTCGATCGACTGTCGCATCTCGAAGCTGCGCCGCAAATTGTGTGATGACGCGCTCGAACCGAAGCGAATCAAAACGATCCGCCGCAATGGCTATCAGTTCAGCAAGCAAGCGTGGGAATAACGCCGAATGCGTGCCGACGCGCAACCCGCGTTCATCGCGCGGATGCATCTCGCTTTGCGATGCCGCAACAGAAATGACAACAGGTTGAAAAAATGTCCGCAGTTCTCGTGCCGGTCGTGCCGCAGCCGTGCCGCGCACCTGTTCTCCCCCCGTCACTTCCGTCACGATTCGGGCGGATTGTCGGGCGGCTCGCCTTCCCGCTCGGCTGCCCGCTTCGCCATGTCGAGGTAGGTCCGCGCGAGTGCGCGCAATTCTTCCTCGGATGCGTCCTCGATCCCGATCAGCCGGTCGCTCGCCGCGTGCGTGACCGCGAGAAGCTCGTCGAGCTTCAGATGCAGCGCGACGCTGTCGCGGTTCTGGTTGCGTTGAAGCAGGAACACCATCAGGAACGTGATGATCGTCGTCCCGGTATTGATGACGAGCTGCCACGCATCCGAATAGTGGAAGAGCGGCCCGGTGAAAAGCCACAGCACCGTGACGGCGACCGCGCTGCCGAACGCGACCGGCGAACCGGCCCACACGGTCACGTGCGACGCGAAGCGTTCGAAGAGGCGCGTGACGGGATGGCGTGCCGGCCGGTACGCCGCCGCGACGCCGGCTCTGAGTTCGCCGCCCGCGTCCTGCCGGACGCGGGAAGGATCGTTCGATTCGCGCATGGCGCCTCCCGGACGGGACTGTCGATCTCGGCGCGGCGTTCGGTCCCGTATGCACGCGCCGCCCACGGACGAGCATGTCGCATGCCCGGCGACCTTGCCGCCCCGCGGGAAGGCAATCCGCGCGATGTCGACGTGATCGCCGACGCCGCGCGGCCGGAAGAGCGAATCGCCCGCACGAGCCGGTCACGCCAGCACATTGCCGCGCGCAGTGCGACGTTAGCGACCGTCTTCGCGCCTGGTTCCTCCCGTCGCTCGGCATAGCCGGCAGCCGCCACGGCATCGTGAAAGGCAGCACACCGGAGCGCGAATGGCGTGGCAATCGACATGCCGCAGCCGGCCCCGGCCGCGCGATCCGCGCGCCAAATTTACAACGTCGCTGCAACGCGTGGGAGGTCGTACACGCAACGCGCCTGCCGCGATCATCCGTACGTTCGGTGCCCCCAGAACCAGTGCGCGCCTTACCGGGATGCGCGACGTCGGGCACTCGTGCAATCGAAGCCTCGTCAAGTACCGGCTTCTCCGTAACATCGACAAAGCCGGCCGGCAAACTGCGTCACGACATCGTGCGACCGAAGCACGATCCTGTCGCCGGCAGCCTGTCGAACCAGCCGGATCGCGTCCGCCCGCTCGCGGGCAGCGTTGTCCCCGCCGGGAAGCCAATGGATCGGATCGAGATCGACGCAGGCGGCGCCGATGTGCGCGGCAATACGTTCCGCCAGCCAGATTTTCCCGGAACCCGTGTTGAAGGGAGCCGTTAAAAAGGCTGGGAAGCAGCCGCGTGAAAGCGTATCGTCTCCCTAACTTCGAGACGAGGAGCTGCCATGCGATGCACGATCGTTCTTGAGTTCGATAGCGGCGATGGGAGTGTGGTGAAGCGGGCGGAGGTCATGCGATTTCACAGGGCTGCCGGGGAGCAGGCGCCCGGGGACGTGGGACTAACACTTGCCGAAGGCAAGTCATTGCTCAATTGTGTGCAGCAACAGTTCGTTGTCGAGCAGATCGAACGGTATTGCGCGTCGCGTAGATCCTGTGCTGATTGCGGCGGACTGCGTCGTTTGCACGATAGTCATTGCTCGGAGCTGAAAACCACGCTGGGAAAGGTTTTCTATTGCCGCGAACGGTGGAAGGCCTGTAATTGCGGTGCTGACAGATCAACGTATGTCTCTCCGCTCAAGGACTATCTGACGGAGGCAAGCACTGGTGAACTGAGATGGCTGCACGCGGAGCTTGGCGCTACGATGCCCTATCGGCAAGCCAAGAGTGTCACGGACCTTTTGTCACCCACCTCAGGCCGCGACAGTCACGTAACCATTCGCAATCACAACCGTGGCCGTCGGAAAGTCGATACAGCACGCGCGGCCCGTGCGCCGGCAGTGCGAGACGACAAAGCCGGATGTGGCGCTCGGCATTGACGTCGGCTATGTCCGTCGCGCCCGTTGCAATCGCAAAGATTCGGGCAAGGACAATCGCGCAGAAGCGGGCAACTGTTCAGCGTCGATCGCCGTTGTCGTTGCTGCTGTGAGCCAAGCCGACGAGCAACCACGAGTGTGGGCTTCGGCCATGCCCCGCACTAGACGCTTGAATCAAGAAATGACGCAATTTCTGGAGGACAGCGGATACGCGGACCCAAATGAAGTCCTTGTTCTGACTGATGGAGCACGGGACCTGGCTGGCGTTGCCACCGATCTTCCCTACGATAACGAGTGGATCCTCGATTGGGCACACATCGGGCGGATGTTGCATCGTGTCGATCAAGCAATCGCGCCTTTGGCGTATGGACGACTTACGGAGGGTGGCTCAGCGTTCGAGCTCTGGGATCTGTTTGTCCGATTCCGCCACTACGTTTGGATTGGAGACACATGGGCTCGGCAACAGTCCGCAGCCGAGCTCGCCGACTTGCTCGATCTGCGTGAGAAACAGGATCCAGCAATGAGCAACCAAGCCAGAAAAACAAGTCACAGCCTCTCGAATGTAGTCACCTATCTGCAAAACAACGTTGACTCGCTGATTGACTATCGCACATGGCAACGTGCGGGATGCCGAATCTCCACAGGTTTCGTCGAGTCTTCGATTAACCGAATCGTTGGCCGTCGAATGGGCAAGAGCCAGCATATGTGCTGGAGTCGCCCGGGAGCACACCGTATTGTGCAATTGCGCGTCGCGTTGTTGAACCGAGAATTTCACGAACTCGCACAGCGACTATTTCCATGGATTGGGCAGCGACGCATTACGTGGCCCTGGGAGCAAACATCCCGGGGTTTTTAACGGCTTCCTTCAACAAGATCCGCCGCCTCTGTTTCATTGCAACACTCCTCGCTGCTATGCAGCCTCAAGTGTGTTGCATCGACGGGTTGAATCCGCATGCGACGGGTGCTCCCAGAGCGTGGGAGGCTTGGCGCCAGATCGTCGAAAAAGGCCAAAACAACGTATCCGAAATGTTGCGGACACGGTCGATCGTCGCGCTGGTCCCGGGATGCCGTCCACGCGAAGCAGGCCGCTTCCGCCTCGGTGCCTGCGTCGGCCAAGGGAGTGGGGGCAACGGCGGGGGCGGCGCTCAGCCACGGCGCCGCGCGGCCAACCAGCCAGGGCTCATGCGCCTGCCCGGTGGTCTGCTGCGCCCACGCGGCAAACGACGGCGAGCGCGGCGGCTCGACGCCGCTCAACAGGGCCGCGAGGTCGCTCACGAGGATACGCCACGATACCGCGTCGACGACCAGGTGGTGCGCAACCAGCAGCAGCCGGTCCGGCTCGGCGTCGTGCGTGGCGAGCAGCGCCGCGCGGAACAGCGGCCCCGCATCTAGGTCGAGCCCGCCCTGCTCGCGGGCGCAGGCGTCGGCGAAGGACAGGGCGCGGGCGCGCAGCATCGCGTGCGTGTACACGGTGAGCGGCACGGCCTGCGGAGCTTTAATAACCGTTGCGACAACTTGCTGTAGCGTAGGACGGCGAGCTATGGGGCAGAAAGGCATAACCCTAAATGGCCGTTGTAGCTCCGCTATAAAACGGCAAGATCGGTCGAGCGTTTACCGTCTGACTGCGCGAAACTGATGCTTCTTCGGAGAATAACGATGAAAGCTGCGCTTCAAAACTACCATGCTCGAATGCAGCGGGTGCTGGATTACATAGACCGACATCTGGATGACGATCTTGACCTCGACGCGCTGGCTGGCGTCGCAGCCTACTCGAAATTCCATTTTCATCGGCAGTTCACTGCGGCCTTCGGGCTGTCCGTGCATCGCTACGTCCAACTCGCTCGCATGAAGCGAGCTTCTTACCGGCTGGCCTACGGAGATGCTCAAAGCGTCACGGGGATAGCAATGGATGCTGGTTACGAAGCACCAGACGCCTTTGCTCGGGCCTTTAGGCAACGTTTTGGACAATCGCCTTCATCGTTCCGGAAGTCTCCCGACTGGGAGCCATGGCTTTCGGCCTTCGAGCCTCTCGACAACGCAAGGAGAAAAATCATGCAGAAGACTTTTACCACTGACGATGTGACGATTCGTGATGTAGACACCACGCGGGTGGCAATCATGGAGCATCGTGGCGACCCAGCGACGCTCGGCGCGACTATTCAGCGATTCATCGCGTGGCGCAAGGCCTCTGGTCTGCATCCCAAGACAAGTCCGACCTTCAACGTCTGGCGTTCCGAACGGCGTCCCGCAGCGCCTGCCGACTACAGTGTGGATCTTTGTGTCGGGATCGACCAACCGATAGATGCAAACGGAGAGCAGGTCAAACTGGGAGAGATTCCCGGCGGACGCTGCGCAGTGCTGCGCGTCGTTGGCAACACCGACAATTTGGAGCCTGCCGCACTCTACCTTTATCGCGACTGGCTCCCGGCCAGTGGCGAGGAAGCCCGCGACTTCCCAATCTATTGCCAGCGGCTGAGTTTCTTCCCAGAGGTGCAGGAACATGAGACGGTCGCGGAACTGTTTTTGCCGCTGAAGTAACGCCGAAATTGGGTAGTTCCTTCCGATCACAATAAGAGAACAGGCCGCTACCCATCCAATCTCAATGTTTAATCCACGTGGTCTGCCATCATTGCCCCAAGATTAAAGCGCTCAGCACTGGATCTGACTTCATTTTGGCTCCATCAAGTGGCGGTAACCCATCTTGCTCTGGCTACCGTGCGTGGCGGTCGCCGTGATCTTGATCAGGTCAGTTGCCTGGTGCGCGTGGTGTACGTCGCCTTCTATCTGCGGGAGGCGACTTCGTCCGGCGCGGATTTTGTCTGTACCGACGTGCCGAGGCGGCGCTCAATGCGTGCGTCACTCGTGTGGAGCAAGGCGAACGTTGTCTACTGCTTGACCACGAACTGGCGATCATCGAACGTATTCTCGTCGTCCACGACGAGCAGCTAGCCGCGATCCCGTGGTATCGCTATCTGGACGCCTGGGAACGGCTGCGACACTACATCGCAAACGGGAAACGCTCGTCAGGGCTTCGCTTACCATCACCGTCGATGGCCCGAAGGAGATCTGGGCATTCGCGATCTTGCCATCGGGGCGCAAGCTGCGTCCTCTCTCCCTCTCGTCGAGGGCATGCTCAAGAAAAGCGATATACGCCTCGGCACCGTCGACACAGATGTATGGCGTGACAATCGAAAAACCGGGGGCACATGCATGAGACCTTCCTCCACACTGAACTGCTGAGATTTCCAAATTCAGATGACGGCCAGATTCAAATGGAACGACTCGCCCGCATCGACATCGACTTGCACGACGCCGCGTGGGAAACCGCGTTTCGCGCGTTTCTGGCGCACTGCGGGCTCGGCGCCGCGTGGAACCGGACTCGCGCAGGCGCGGCCAGGGACGCGGTCGTCGCAGCGGCACGCCGCTTCGAAAGCGACATCGTGCTGATCGTGAACGGGGGCCGCGGCAACGCGAAAAACGGCGCCCGATCGCGTCGCTGGAGTTGCGCGGCGGCACGTCCACCCAGGTGCTGGCCGCCGGGCCCGATGAGGAAGCGGCGCTTCAGGCGCTGCTGCCGTTGCTGCAGGAGGGGTGACCCGCGTGCAGCCCTCCGCCTCGTCGCGCGTCGACCTGCTGCTGTCGATGCGCTCACGCCGCGAGACACGCGCCCGATGACGGAATGCCTGCCGCCGCATTCCGCACCCGCGCTCCACACCGTATACCCATTCCCGGAGGAAGTCATGAGCGACCAAGACACGTCAAACGCCCCCAACCTGTCGGCGTCCGCCGTCTGGGCACTCGAACGCCTCGCCGACGTTCGCTACGGCCGGGATTCGCCGGCACTCGGCTGGTCGATCGCGCGGGAACTCGTCGGTGCGGGTTTCGCCAGCCATCCGCCGCATGGCCGCTCCGGCATTTCGATCACGTCCGCAGGACGGACCTTCCTGAAAAGCCTGAAGTAGCGGCCGCGCGGGCGGATTCCGCGGTATCGTACCGGCACGTCCGCGCGGCCGGTTCGCGCGCCTTCCCCCTTCGTGCCCATGGAATGCCCGATGACGTCGAATGCCCCGCCCGTCCTCGACACGCCGCGCCTCGTCCTCGAGGGCCATCCGCTGGGTGACTTCGACGCGCTCGCCGCGATGTGGGCCGAGCCGGACGTCGTCGCGCACATCTTCAACGGCGAGCCGTCCGCGCCGCGCGATTCGTGGATGCGCCTGCTCGCGTATCGCGGGCTGTGGCCGCTGCTCGGCTACGGATACTGGGCAATTCGCGAGAAGGCGTCGGGCCCTTACGTCGGCGATCTCGGCTTCGCCGATTTCCACCGGCTCGTCGAGCCGTCGATTCGCGGCGTACCGGAAGCCGGCTGGGCGCTGGCTACGTGGGCACACGGCAAGGGTTATGCGACCGAGGCGCTCGCGGCCGCGCTCGCATGGCTCGATTCGCAGCAGCGGTTCGAACGCAGCGTGTGTCTGATCGCGCCGACCAACGTCGCGTCGATCCGCGTGGCGGAGAAAGCCGGTTATGGCGAGCCGGTGCGCGTCCGCTTCAACGACGCCGATTCGTTGCTGTTTTCACGCGCGAGCCGGTAGGCACGATGGCGCATCCGCTTGCGGCGCGTGTACTTCAGCCGCACTCATTCCGCAGCCGGTTCGTAGAAATTCGTAAAGAGCCTGTCGTCCATCGACCAGCAGTTGCTGCGCTCGTCGAGCAATATCCAGTCGCCGGGCTTCACCGAACGCCAACCTTCCGGCGTGGCAACCGCCCACACGCCTTCACGGTGCTCCACTCGATCATAGTCGCCGTCGGCGAACCACCGTGTTGCATCGACATAATTGATGCGTTTTCGGAATCGCATACCGCCACCGAAACGTTAAACCCGCGACAGGCAATTCCAAAGGTTTGTCCGCGTATTGAGCATGTGCATCGCCCGGGTAGTGACGCTCATGCGGGAAAAGAAGAGAACCGGGATGCCATCGCATCCGCCCCGGGCGACAGCGGCTGCGCCGCCAACGCCTGCGTCGCCGGCCCGGATTCGTACAACGCGATCCCGCCCTCGGCGATGAGTGCCTCGAACGTCTCCCGGGCGACGGTGAAGATCCGGACATCGATCTCCTGCATTTTCCCGATCGCCGCGCGAACCTCGTCCGGTGGATCGGGCGCAAGCGTAATCACGAACCTTGAACGTGTTTCGGCCGCCCGGACGGCCTCGCTCCAGTCAGCCCGGGCGACCGCGACTTCGATCGCATTCGTGAGCACATCGAGATTCTGGCTGACCTGCAGCGGTTCCATTTCGCACTCCTGTCAATACATCGTACGGTCCGGATGCTTGCCCCTCGAAGGCCTGCGACGTCAACACCGACCACATGCGTTCAATGCCGGCAGTGGCGCGCCGAACGCGGGAAACCGCGTGTATCGGTCGCCGCCTTCGTCGCTGCAAGCCCTTTGACGACAGAGCGGAAACCGCTGCAAGGCATGCACGTCCTTCAGTTGCGAGGATTGTAGGGAACCATGCGTCGCGCCGTACGTAATATTTTGTAATGATATTTCGAGTAACTTTACCGTGCCTCGCATTGGCCAGCGCAAGCGGTTTTCCGCAAACGTTTTCGCCCGAACGACGCCTCGTCAGGGTTCCCTGCCGGCTACGCGCCGGATATGGCTCTGAATCTTTTCACCCGAATATCGAGCCGTTCGTCGCCGACACGATTCCACACCGTCGCCGATTCGTTTTTCAATCTGAGCACCATCACCCGAGCGGACGACACGAAGACCCATATACGCTACAACAGCGAGGGCATGGCGGTCGAGACGATCGCCCCACTAGGAAAGTCGCGCCAACGCAGTGCCGAGTGCGAGAAGATCACGCTGTTCGTCACGATTAGTGACGACAACGAGGCCGAGGAACTGGAGAACGAATTCGCCAGGGTCCTGAACCGCCCCGCCGTCTTCGATCATTTTATCGAGCGCTACGAATGGCAGCGGAAAAGCCGACACGAGATACTGGCGGGAGTTTGAGACGCGGCAAGGCCTGGTACCGAGGGCCATTCACTGATCGGCAGGCTGCGCGAGTTCGTCGGTTTCACAGAAGAAATCTTGTTGACCAGGTGGCGATAGCGTCGGTCGGCGCGCTGCGCGCGAGCCGCTCGGGCCAGCCGAACACCGGCGACGCGCTGATCCGCTTCGTGTTGAACCTGCAACGGAACGGACCAGCGGCACGATCACCGACGACGAATGCGCGTCGATCCGCGAAGCCGGCTACACGGACGCGCAACTCGCGGAAATCTCGCTCGCGATCGCGCTGACGATCTTCACCAACACGTTCAACCGCATCAACGACACGGTCGTCGATTTCCCGCCCGTGAAGGAGGTGTGGCCGAGATTCGTGAATCCATCACCTCTCCCATCAATCCGACTTGATGTTGTAAGGCAGATTGCTCGAACCGAAGAAACTCAGCGAACCGGCGCTTGCTTGCGTGAATTCGAAAACGACAATCGTATTGCCGCCACTATTCAACCACACGCCAGGGCAATACAGGCGAGTCTGGGGGCCTACCGATGGCCAATAGCGACCGAGGTTGCGTCCGTTCACGAAAACATAGCCGATCCCCCATGACGACATGTCGATATACATGTCCTTTGGCGTTTCGATAGCGAAGGTCGCTTTCGCAAAGAAGGGACGCGCGCTCGTGGGCGCGCTCGCGTCGAATGGCAGCGCGGCAAGTTGTGCCGCGGACAACGGGGCAAGCGCCATCTTCCAGTCCGTCAAGGCACTGCCGCTCAACGTTACGTTTCCGGAAAGGCCGCGCCCGTCCTTCTTCATCGCGCTGCTATTGACATTGGCTCGCCCGAACGGCATGCAGACGATCTGCAACATGGCGCCTGGCGGCGCGTCGTCGATGTCGAACGTAGTCACGGAGGAGGATGGTAGCTTGCTTTCCTTGTTCTCTTCCTCCTTCTTGACGGTCGTCAGAACGTTGCTCGTCACGCGGGTGCCGTTGATGAAGGCCAGCGCGAAATCAGGCGGCCGGCTGAACCCCACTGTAAAGTTGCCTCCCGACGGGAGTGTCGTCTGGTAAACCGCGACGCCGGCGGGATAAATGCCTGCGTTGACGGGTTGTCCCTTGTTGAGCGTCAGCGCGATCCATTCGATCGTCTGTGGTTGACTATTCTCGATCGTCGGAGAGACATTGGACAGAAAATCGCTGAAAACGAACTGATTGCTCGAAATCGATGCAACCTCACCGTCGGCAATGCTGTCGATAGGTGGTGCGGGGACCGGGCCGGCTGAAACGCCGAATGACGTATTTGCGGCGTAAGCGGCCTGGATCGGCTGAAAATTCTTGTTCGGCAGGCCGTTTTCCGCTACCGGCGCACCATAGTCATAAGACGTCATCAACGGCTGACATTCCTTCGCGGCTTCGCCATCGCAACCCGCCGTGAAACCGAAGCTGGTGCCGCCGTGCCCGACGTAAATGACAATTGAACGACCGGCCTTTGTCAGGGCCCCGACCACACTACTCGCAAAATTGTCGTCGCGGATATCCTGGGCAGGGTCGCCCCAATTACATAGCCAGCCTGGATAGATTTCCGCACCGAAACTTGCCACGCCGTAATTCTTCGTGGCCTCGATGTGGCTCGACTCGTATTTCCCCTGCAAACTGATCCCATATGCGGTATTGGCCGGTAGCCGGATGTTTTGATCCTTGAAGCCGTTCGCCGTGCCTTCGCAAACGCAAAATTTTTCCGCGTAGCCAAGACTGGTCCACTGCGAGGCCAGGGCAGTCAGGTGGTTGGGGTCCACCGGATCCCAGAAGTCTGAATATTCGTCTTCCATCGCGACCAGCATAATCGGACCACCCGAAGCCAAGGTCCGTCCTTCGATGACGTTGGCGTAAAGGGCCGCGTTCCATTTCTGCACGGCCGCCATGTAGGCTGGGAAATTGCCGCGAATCTGCAGGTCACCCTGCAGGTCACCCGAATCGCGGAACTGCGGATCGGCCAACATGCGGGGCGGCAGTCCACCGAAATCCCACTCCGCGTTAACGTACGGTCCGGGGCGCAGCAACACCCACATATTGTTGGCTACGCAAAGGTCGACGAAGCGGCCGATATCCTTATCGGGCGACGAGAAATCGAACGTCCCGTCCGACAGCTCGTGGAAATTCCACATCACGTAGAGGGAAATCGTATTGCATCCGAGCGCCTTGATCATCTTGATGCGGTGATCCCAATACTGAGACGGAACCCGCGAAGGGTGGATCTCCGCGCCAAAAAACTGGAAGCTGGCGCCATCCATCATCCAATTGCCCGCACTGTTCCAGGACAGCACGCGCTTGCGGCCGGACTCGAACGAGGGATTCGTGCCGGCAGCCGTCATTGCGTTCGCTCGATTTTGTCCGGCGGATATTCCGGTGCCCGGCGGATTGTCATCTCCACCGCCGCAGGCGACGACCAGCGGGGTCACCACTGAAAACGCAAGAAAATTTCGTCTGTCCATGATCGTTATCTCACTTTGGTAAGGACTACTTCGCGGGAAACTGAAAACGCAAGAAAACTTTGTCTGCCCATGATCGTTATCTCGCTCCGGCAAGACCTACTTCACGGGATCGAGTTGCAACAGGCGCCGAGCGTTTTCATCGCTTAGAAGCGCCAGGAGCATATTGGGATCTTGCTTCAGGCCATGCCACTGCGGGACGCCCCAGCTCGTGTTGTAGGCCCCAAGCTGGCCAAGCCGGCTGCCATCGTCTGGTCCTACTCCTTTCTTCAAGCCAATCCAGGGCCGGGTGATCGGTACGATCCTGCCGTCCTTGACCGTAAAGATCTGCGCTGCGGAATCTCGGTTGCACTTGGCGAGCCCGGCATTCCAGTCGTCAACGATCCGTATGCAGTAATCTGGCAGCGCTGCACTGCGCAGCGCCCCGCGCGCGTCCTGCACCCAAAGTTGCTCCGGCTTGCGCACACAAGGGGTCACCACTGCTTTCGCGGTGAGTGGATCGCCGCTCGACACCGCCATGCAACCCTCTGACCGGCCCATCACAACCTGGCTGAAGGCATCGGCATATCCTCCCGTACCGGAAACCAGACCCGAGTTGACGAGTCGAGCGCGCCAGGCTTTGACTGTTTCCGGTGCCTTGGCGTCCAGGCCTGCGGCGTTGTTTGTCATCCAATCATTCAGTGCGTCGGCGCTGATACGTGTACGCTCAATCCGTTTCCAGGTTTCTGCAGCGGGGCCACTCAACTGTGGGAGCCGGTCACGCCAGCTGTCCAACAAGAGTCGGAGATTGCTGTCGGGGAACGGGGGCTTGTCGTTACCGATGGCTTTCAACGCGGCTTCGATTTGCGGCATCTCCCGCGCAGCCAGTGCTTCATAGCCGGCCGATTCGCCCACCACCACCGCGGCCGCCATGGCCGGCAGATTTTGGGGAAACACGACTTCGGCAAGCCGTGTGATCCGATCGCCCTTGCGGCACGACAACGAGGCGCTCTGTGGCTGATCTGCCTCGGCGATGTTGACGTGGAACTTGTTGGTGCTGTCCTTCCTGATCCGGTCGGCATGCAGATTGATGGATTTGCTTCCGTTGGCAAAGCGCACGTCAATCCAGCATGCTGCACTTGCCGCGGCATCGGGTGCGGGCAGCTTATCGAACACCATGCCATAGTTGGCTCTGGCGGGCGGATACATCACCGCGGTGTTGTTGCTCGGGTCGTAAGCACCCAAGAGCGTGAAGACCGGTACGCCGAAGCGGGTCGGCGGCGCCCTGTCGTCCCCTGGGGTCGCAGGTACCACTTTCTGGCTCGCGACATCCCACCGGCTGTAGCCCGTGGCCGAGCCCTGGTCGAACCAGGCCTTGTCCATGAACTTTTGAATGCGCGTTGCGGTGTAACCGGTGTAGTACGTGTACCTGGAGAGCATCGAATCCGGCTCCAGCCAGGCGCCGGACATGGGGTCTTTCTGATAGATGTACTGGTGGGCGAAGGATTGCGGATTCACTGTGCCGGCACCAGGATCCCGTTCTTTGGCCGACCACATCAGATTGCTTCGCATCCGCTTGCGGTGGTCGATGTAGCCCCATCCGCTGTCGGCATGGTGGTTTGCCCAGAAGCCGTCGTTGCCGACCTGACCGGGAAAGTGGCCCATCCCGTAGTGGTGACCCAGCTCATGGCTGAATTCGTTTCCGTAGCTCGTGCTGAGCGTGGCCATGGCGCCGCCGCCGGAACCGCCATGCACTTGAACACCGTTGGCGTAGTTGCCTGCGGAGTGGTGATAGACAATCTGCGGCGTGGTTTCGCCGATACTCTGATCGCCGTTGATCGAACTGCTGACGCCGTAATTGGCTAGATTGATGCCGATGCTGAACTGCGACTTGCCTACCTGTTCGCGCATGTCGCCGCCATGATAGTCACCGTTGGACTTGCTGGCGCCGGTCAGAATGGTGCCATCCGCGAGCATGACCTTGTCCAGCTTCACATCCTCATAGCTTGCCACGGTCAACTGAGATACCGGGAGTAGCTGGAAGTAGTCTGTTGCCGCAAGCGCAGGCTTGGTCAGCATGGGTTGGCCATCGTTGTCGATCGGTGGCGAAGTAAGCATGCCGAGACGGATACCCCAGATATACATCTTTGCCGGAGCGGCCATCTCGATCTGGCTTGCGACCAACGTACCGAACTGCCCCGATTCGTCGCGAAATACAAGCGCCATGCCGGGCTTCACGACAGTCCAGGGCAAAACGGTGCTCCAGGCGCGCTTCGTATACGCAACGTCAGGACGGCCATCGGTGCCGGTAACATCGGTCGCAGGCAGTTGATTCGGGGTAGCCATCACGACGGTGTGCTGCGTTACGCCGTCCACTTGCACCTCGACACGGACCTTGCCCGCGGGGCTGCGCTGCGGCGTGAACAGCAGCAACGCGTTGCGAGAAGTGACCAGCGTTGGCAGGTTATTCTCGGTATTGCCTTTGGGATTGATCGAGTGGCTCTGGACGAACTGCACCATGCCAGGCAGTGCGCCCGCCAGATCATTCCGTATCGGCCGGGGCTGATTGGCCCGGGTCACATCAAAGAAGCCAAGCGCTGATGCGAAGTTCGGAAATGGCGGCAGGTTCGCAGTCGGATCGGCTTTTGGCCCGCCTGCCCCGACGCCGCCGTCCCCCGTCGCTGCGCCGCCGATGCTCCCCTTGGCTGCGGGACTGCCCGCCGCTGCGTCGTCTCCGCCACCACACGCAGTCAGGACAGCCGCTGAAATGCCGAGCAAAAAGATCCCCGTGCACCGCCATACGGCCGTCGCCTTCGTGAAAGATTTCACGTCAAATTCTCCAGTAAGCTAGTCGATACCGCGCCTTGCCTTCCGGTTCGCCCAGAATCTCCCGCAAGCCCTCTACACCGTTGAACGCATGCGGGTGTTCCTCCGTCGAGCAATGCGAAACGGGATGAGATTTTGGAAGTATTGAAGGAATTCAAATATTTAATTCAGACAGTTTTGCTGAATGAGTAGCAAAATTCACTCACTGCCGGGATACAGGGGATGGCGCTATTACGCCATCTCGAGCCAGCAAACAATAATCAGACTTGTAGCCAGCGCCGGCGAGATAATCAGAAAGTCCGATCCTTCACGAGTACCATATCAGTTTAAGAGGATTTCGAATCCCGGGCGCACCCTACTTTATTGTTTAACAATTCTGAATTTTTGTGCATTGTCAGCTTTGTGGTCGTTAATCTGAATGCTTGTACCGTCCACCGTGCTTCCTCCGGCAACCTCCAGTCGTTTGGATGGATCGCTGGCGGGTGCGAGCACGTAGTAGCCGTTGCCAACATTCTTAATTTGCCAGCGCTGTGCCTTACTACCATTGTCATCTTGAATCTGGACCTTGGACTCGTTACCGATGCCGGTGACATTGAATGATTTGGATAAGGCATGCATCGGCTGGAGCAGGTAATATCCGTCGCCGGTGCTCGTCAGCCTCCATTGCTGGTCGAGGACAGATGGTGTGTTGTCGGGCCGGAGGACGACTGAGGTGTCGTTTCCGGCGCCATTCACGCCGAGCACGCTGGTATTGTCCAGCGCAGAGAAGATTTTGTAAGTGGCGCCGGACTCGAATTCGGGTCGCTGATATACCTTTACAGAATCCACTTCCATGTGGAAGGGCAAGTGGGAATTATTGATCTTCTCCGCATACCCATCTCCCTCACTCCCGCCCGACTGGTTGAGGATGATATAGAAAGGCTTGTCGAATGGCCATTCGCGCCGAGTGGCATTGACTGGCTTAGAATAGGTATGGTACAACGAACCGTTAACATAGAACTTTAGTTCGGTGGGACTCCATTCCAATCCATAGGTATTAAAATCGTCGACATTATAGAGTCCGTTTCCGCTGCTGGTGTAGCTTTCCTCTCCCTTTTCTGTCGGGGACATGATGGCATTCCCGTATACCACGGGGTTGAATTTTAAATGTTCCATGATGTCGATCTCACCGTCATCGGGCCAATCGCCGTCTTCCGGTAGCATCCAGATGGCTGGCCAGGAACCATCGCCCTGATTGAATTTCGCTCTTACCTCCACTTTGCCGTAAGTAAATTCGAGTTTATCGGCAGTTGTAACGCATCCGGAGTGGTAAGCAATGGGATCGTCGGCGATCACTGCATCGTCCAACCGGAGTACAAGGCGCCCGCCGGTTTGGGAGGCGTAGGCAGGGGTGTTGGTGATAGTTGTGTCCCAGTCCGAGCCAGGCTTTTTGGTGTTGCGTTTGCAATACGACCATTTGCTGGGATTGAAACCCCCGTCATATTTTTTATCTTTGAAGTCCTCAGAAAAAATAAGCTGCCAGTCAGTATCTGCTGCCTTGGCGGCATGTGCCGAATGGCTAGAATTTGTCGTGAGAGGTTTCACATCCTCGGGGGAATCCATACCGCAGGCAGACAACATAAATACGCTGAGTAGCAGTGCATGGGTTCTCATAGGTATCCTTTTACATGTTTTCTCGGCCCGGGCGACCGCGACTTCGATCGCGTTCGTGAGCACATCGAGACTCCGCGCAACTTGCAGCGGCGTCATTTCGTACTCCTATTAGTACATCGTACCGTTCGAATGCTTGCCCCTCGAAGGCCCGTGCGACGTCAATACCGACCACATGCGTTCAATGCCGGCAGTGGCACGCTGAAGCGGGCAACCGCGCGTTATCGGGGACCGCCTTCGTCGCTGCAAGCCCTTTAACGACAGAGCGGAAACCGCAGTGCAGCATGCTCGCCCGTCAGTTACAAGGATTGTAGGGAGCCATATACCGCCGCGTACGTAATATATTGTGATGATATGTCGTGCAACTTTACCGGGCTTCGGATTGGCCGGTGTAAGCGACGTTGGCTACTTTTGCCCATCCACCGAAAACTGAAAATCTCACCCAAGCCCTTGCCTGGCAAGGCTTCCCGAGTCCAACGAGTGGCGAACCGGACGTCTTGTGAGCGGGATCTCCGGTTTCCTCGTCGCTCTCTTCGGCTGCTGCCTGGAGCATGCAGGCCCAGTACTCCGGGTCAGCGTAATACGAAACGAGCGCGTCGATGTCGACGGGCATGGTCGCGGCGCCGAAATCCACCACGCCGAACAGGTTGACGTGCCGCCAAGCGACCAGCGACATGCTGGCGATAAACGCCATCGCGACCTCGTCGCCCGTGGCGCACTTCTGCTCATGGGCACGCGAGAGCAAAGCCGTGTTGTAGTGGATGATGCCGTTGGCGATCAGGTGGGCGCACTCGTTCCACAGTTGCTGCTCGGCTTCGATGTCGGTAAAGGCCAGCGTCACGCCGTCGCACTCGATCGAAACGGCAAGCGTCTGTACAACAAGATGCTACCCGACGACGAGGCGCAAGCTGCGCGCTCTCATCGCCGAACTCAAGACTCGTGGCCGACTCCTGTTCGTCGTCGACCAGCCTTCCTCATCGGCGCACTTCCAGTGGCCGTCGCCTGCGCCGAAGGCATGCTCGTCGCCTATCTGCCGGGACTGACCATGCGCCGCATCGCCGATCTGCATGCAGGTGAAGCCAAGTCCGACGCCCGCGATACCGCGATCATTGCCGAAGCGGTCTGCTCGATGCCGCATACGCTGCGCTCGCTTCGATTGGCCGACGAGCAGCTTGCCGAGCTCACCATGCTTTGCGGCTTCGACGACGATCTCACCGCCCAAGTCACTCAAACCAGCAACAGCATTCGCGGCCTGCTCACCCAGATCCATCCGGCGCTCAAGCGCGTTCTCGGACCGCGCCTCGACCATCCGGCGGTGCTCGACCTGCTTGAGCGCTACCCGTCGCCCGCCGCGTTTGCCGCAACCAGCGAGAAGACGCTCGCCAACCGCGTGACCAAGCTCGCGCCCCGCATGGGCAAAAGCTTGGCGGCTGAGATCGTTCAGGCTCTGAACGAACAAGCCGTGATCGTGCCCGGAACGCAAGCCGCCACCATCGTCATGCCTCGCTTGGCCCAACAGCTTGCGGCTTTGTGTAAGCAGCGCGACGAGGTCCGCAGCGCGCGCAACGCCACGTGGATGAACCACCACACTGCGCTGGCATGTCGCTGTCTATATCGCGCACTGTCTCTGGCGATATCCGTTCTGTTTCGCATCCAATGCGGATTTATCGACGCAGCACGAGTAGGGGAACTGGACGCGGAATCTAATACGCGCTCGCAAGCGAGTTCGCCAAACTGTCAACCCATGCAGCATCCGCGTCCCATTTGCAAAGACGCGCAGCTCTCAACAGTGCGCCCCCGATTGGCGGCAATGATGGTGGCGCAGGCACCCGGCCAATCCGGGAAATCAGGTGACCCAGAACAACTTCACTGGCGAACACGCCTCCGGCGTAACTCCAGTCAGCAGACTTCGGCAAACCGCTTCGCTCGAAGCCCGCTTTCGCGTGCTCGTAAAGCTGATCACCTGCACGCTCCAGGATTAAGCGCGCTGTCTCGTTGACCAGCGCAATCTCGCTGACGAGTTTTGCCACGCTTGCAATCCGCGATCTCCGCGCCGCCTCGGCATACGACCAGCCAATCAGATCCGCTTCGGCAAGACGCAGCCCATCCAGTAGCAAGTGCGCAAAATCGACATCAAGTCCACGCCCATCCAATGCGCGTGTGGCTTCCGACAGCGCCTCGCGACCAATCCAATACGCGCTTCCTTCGTCGCCAAATGCGTCCCCCCAACCGCCAATCCTTATGTCTGCACCGCTGCCGTCACCGGCCCACGCCATCGAGCCCGTGCCAGCCAAAAGCAAAACCCCGCCCCGGCCCGCAAAGGCCCCGTCAAAGGCCACCTGAACATCGTTGACGACCTCGTGGTTCACGGGAAACAGGCCGGCACACATGTCGCGTTGTGCCCGAGAAATTGTTTCCACCTCTCCGAAGAACGGGAGCCCCACCACCGCGGCGCATACGTGGGGCATATAGCGGGCAGCAGAATCGACGAGACGCGCGATTTCCCGGGTCCAAACAGGGCCGCCGTTCGGATCAAGCGTAGACCCTTGGGTAACAAACGGGACTACCCCTGAACGGTCGGCAATCGCCAGCAACGTCTTTGTGCCCCCGGCATCAATCCCCAACACGAACTCTGGGGCCGACATCATGAACCACTCGCCCGATGGCCGGAATCTGTTCCCGTGCTCTCGACGGTGATTAAATTGATGCCCGCCTTCCTCAGCCTCGACTGTTCCTCCGCAGGCAAGGACGAATCCGAAATCACGCGCATTCGACTATTCAGCTCTGCGACCAGAAATGTGGAACGCCGACTGAATTTGCTCGCGTCGGCAAGAACGATCGTACTCGCCGCTCTTTCGATCATATGTTCGTTGATGCTGGCTTCGGCGGAATCCATGCTGTAGATTTTGTGATCGTCGCCAATTGCGCCGGCTCCCAGGAACAACTGGTCCAGCCACAGTCGATCGAGCGCCAACTCGGCCGCCGGACCCACCATCGACGCATTCTCGTTACGCAGTTGTCCGCCTATGAGCGAGACGCGCACCTTCGGCACATTCATCAAGCGGTGCGCAACGACCAGACCGTTTGTCACGACGGTCAACGGGATTGGATTGACCCGTAGCAGGTGAGCCAGTTGCAGGACAGTCGTTCCGGCATCGAGGAACACTGCGCTGTTCGGCGTCAAGAGGTCATATGCCGCCGCCGCGATTGCCCTTTTTTCGCGCAGATGTTGATTTTCGCGGACTTCGAATGCGACCTCGGTATCCACTCCCTTCGAGATGCGGGCGCCCCCATGGCTACGTTCGATGACGCCTTGCTCCTCAAGAATCTGAAGATCCCGTCGGATAGTCGCCAGGGATGCGCCGACCCCCTCGGCAAGCGCCTGAATCGAGGTTTCGCCGTTTGAATACAAATGATGCCTAATGGCCTCTAATCGGTTCGTTTTCATATCTCATCGCGATATACAGACAGCATCAATAGCAAGCTTCAAGCCCTGGCTTCACCACGCTATTCGATGCCGGCGCGCGTTAGGGACCAGTCACCGCTTTGTGGTAGGTGTCGAATACCTGGCTGACCGCATATTCCAGCAAAACCGTGGGTGTCGCCTGGATAGCACCTGACCGGACAGCCGGATATAGCGCATTCAGGTATTGGCTGACCAGCGTCTCGGGAACCGTCATGCCATCAAGACGTTCCAGCAACGCGTTCACCGCCGCCTGCGCTTCCGGCAATGCCCAATAGTAACGGATACGGTCGCTGTAACTGAAGTGCCGCTGGACGCGAATTTCATCGTCGGTGCCGTGATAGTACTTCTCCCAGTGTTCCGGCCTGGCTATCATGAGGCGTTCCATCGACGCCGCCAAAGTTTCCGCTTCGGGCACCGGGGCGAGCACTTGTGCAATCGCGTCTAGCCCATAGAGCGCTTCGCGGTAGGCAAAGGTAAGACCCGGACCGACCTTCAGGATGGCGAATCCATCTCGAACCAGTTCGGCCAATGCGCCGGCCGGCTGATAATCCGTCGAATGCGCCTCGAAGACGTACCCGTGTCCCGTTGAAAGCAACGCGCCAAGATCACGTGCTCGCTCCGGGCGATACACGATGACGTTCTGGTGGCCAAATTCGACGCCGGGCTGGACGACTACGCCGATTACCCGATCGAAAGCCGCGGAGAGCCCCGCTTGTTCAAATGCTGCGCGATGGACGTCGATCGTCCGCTGCGCAGCGGATGGTCGCGTTACTTCAAGATGATCAATTACCTCAAGCGCCCCGCCTGGTACCGGAACCTCGGTACCAATCACGTAGAGCGGCGGGGCCTCCCGGGAAGCGGCGGATTCTGCGGAGCGAACAAGCCGCACTGCACGCTGAGCAACGACCTCGTCCGATAGCATCTCAGGCTCTCCGTGACAGCCCATGCTGGCGTCGATGTGTAACTTGCGGAATCCCGCGTGCACATAAGCGGCAATCATCGCCTCGGCGCGCGTCATCGCATCATCGGACGAAAGCTTCTTCCACGGGGTCGGTCCCAAATGGTCGCCGCCCAGGATCAGACGTTCCGTATTGAAACCGACCCTTACCGCGATTTGCGCGACAAACCGCCGGAAGTCGGCGGGGGTCATTCCCGTATAACCGCCCTCCTGGTTTACCTGATTGCAAGTCGCCTCGATCAGAACATCTACGTCGTGAACGAGTGCGTGCCGAAGCGCCGCCTCGATCACGACCGGATGAGCCGTACAGACGGAGAAAAAACCCAGGCGCCCGACGTTGCCAGCTCGCCCGGTCATGGATTGCACCAGAGTACTGTTCATGTTCTGCATCCCGGTGCGAAATCGAAACGTCGACCTGTTTTCAGATCAAAAAGGTGAATGTCCTCGGCGGCGACAGTCAACGGGATCGAGCCGCCATGCGTGATACGATTCCGCCCCCCAAGAATCAGGGTGGCCGGGTGCCGGCCGATTGCCCCGTGCAGATGCGACTCTGCCCCGGTTGCCTCGATGGTAGAAACGTCGATGTTCAGAGCACTTTTTCCTTCGGCGATATTGAAATGCTCGGGTCTGATGCCGCAAACGACTTTCGTCCCGGATTCAACCGGCACGTCCTTTCCGAGCGCGATGACGATTCCATCATCGATGTCGACATACGTTTGCCCCTGCTGGTGCACGACCGATCCTTCCATCAGGTTCATTGCGGGAGAGCCGATGAATCGCGCAACAAACAGATTCGCCGGGCGATCGTAAAGGTCGAGCGGAGCGCCCACCTGTTCAATATGACCGTGGTTCAACAGAACGATCCGGTCTGCCATCGTCATCGCTTCGATCTGATCGTGCGTGACATAGATCGAGGTTGTCCCGAGCCGCTGCTGGAGGGATTTGACTTCCCGGCGCATTTGCACCCGTAGCTGCGCGTCCAGGTTCGATAGAGGCTCGTCGAACAGGAACACCTGGGGCTTGCGGACGATCGCGCGCCCCATCGCCACGCGCTGACGTTGGCCGCCCGACAATTGTTTGGGAAGCCGATGCAGATAAGGGGTAAGCCCCAGTATTTCAGCGGCTTCACCGATTGCCTTTTTAATTTCGTCCTTCGCCGTTCCGCGAATCTGAAGGCTGAACCCCATGTTTTCCGCCACGCTCAGATGAGGATAGAGCGCGTAGTTCTGAAAAACCATGGCGATGTCCCGATCTTTGGCCGGAAGATTGTTGATCAGCCGTTCACCGATGAAGATCCTTCCATCCGTGATGCTTTCCAGGCCGGCAATCATGCGCAACAGCGTCGATTTCCCGCTGCCGGATGCGCCGACAAGCGCCACAAATTCGCCGTCCCGAATCGAAATGTTAGCGCTTTCGATGACCGACTGGCTTCCATAGCTCTTTCTGACATTGGTGATCTCGACATTGGCCACGAGACACCTCCTTTAAAAATTTTCGATGACGCCTTGGACGCGCACCGACACACGACCCTTGTCAGGCGTTATAGCGTGACGACCTTGTTCAAATGACGCGGAGCGGTTGTGTCGAGGCCGCGCAGTTCGGCGACTCGCTCACCCAGAATCTGCAGGGCGGGAAGCACCATGATTGCCCGGCTTTCGGCCACCCCCGGGAGTTCGATTTCTACACTTCCCGGTCCGCCGAAACCCAGGACCATCGCCCCCTTCTCGATCAACTCCGCCGCCAGCTTCGCTTCCTCGTCACGCGTGTCCGGGCTGTAAAGCAGAACGGCCAGCGTTTTGTCGTCCACCAGGCTGACAGGCCCGTGCCGGTACTCCATCGTGTGATAGGTATTGGCATAGCTCAGACTCATCTCTTGTACCTTGATGCTGCCTTCACCTGCAATTCCATACATCGGACCCGCACCCAGATAGACAAAGTGGGATCGTTCCGCCAACGCATCGGGAAGCGCCCTGTCAAGTTTTCCCATCGTCGCCATGGCGTCGTTCACGACGCTACCTTCGAGCGTCACGCCCGCCAGACGCAAACCCATTATCAACATCAAGCTCGCCGATGACGTCATCACGATGCCTTCGCTCGGATGGGTCTCTGCAAAGACAACCGAGTCCGCATGACGGGTAATGCTGCTGTCGGCTTCGCACGTGATCGCGGTCGTCTTAAGACCAGCGGCCCGGCTGACTTCAAGCGCCTGTACCGTCTCGGTCGACTCGCCACTTCGCGACAACGCAATGACGTGAACATTCGCATCGCTCGCAACATAGGCGCGCCGGCGCCGTGCCCACTCCCCTCCGGGCACGGCGATCGCACTCGACCCGCGAAGACTGAGCGAGGCGGCAATACATTGGGCGAGATGATACGAAGTGCCGCAGCCGACGATCACGAACTTGCAATCGGTCGGTTCAAGAGACGGCGTGGCAAGTGCCGCCGGCCAGAATTGAAACTGTTCCTGGATAACGCGTTCGGTCACATTCATTGATTAATTCCTTTTTGCAAAGAGGCGCTACTTGCCTGATCCGGCCATGAGGCCCTGAACAAGGAAGCGGTTCAAAAAAAGCACGACGATGATCGGAGGAATGATGGCGAGCATGCCGGCCGCATTCATCAGCCCGTAGTCGACATAGTTGCGACTGACAAATTCCGGAATGAGGACGGTCAGGGGCTTAGTCGCCAGGGTCGGCGAAAAAACCAGCGGAATCATGAACTGCCCCCAGGCACTCAGGAACGTGAGAATCGCACTGGCTATCAATCCCGGCGCAGCCAGCGGAAGGACGATCTTGACCAGCGTGTAGGTACGACCTGCGCCGTCCATCCACGCTGCCTCCTCCAACGACAACGGCAGCGATTGGTACACGCTTCGCATGAGCCAGAGCGCAAGTGGTAGGAACGCCGATACATAGATCATCGTGACGCCAAAGTAGGTATCGATAAGCTTCAACGACACCATGAGCCGGTAAAGCGGAATCATGACCGTATAGGCCGGAATAGCCAGAGACGCGACCACCATGACGAAAATGACATTTCGGCCAGGGAACTTGAGACGAACAAACGCGTATGCCCCGATCGCGGCAAGCGCGACGGTGACGACCGTTGCCAGCAGGGACGTAATCAGGCTGTTGACAAGCGCCCGACTGAACTGCGGCCATACCGATTGCACCGCGCTTCCCTGAAACGAACTGGTCGCGCCGAGAAGTTCGCGATAGTGCTCGAGCGTCACATGCGGCGGAAAGAAGTGCGGCGGCGCCGATACCAGGTCCGTCGGCGCCGTAAAGCTTGTGACAAGCGCCCAGTACACCGGCCCCAGCGACCATATCAACAAAGCAGCCGCGCAAATCAGCAAGCCGAAGCGGGAAAGAAATGAGCCGCGCATCAGTCGTACCTCGTTTCGCGATAGACGCGTAAAACATAGACAAGCGAGATCAACAGGGAGGCAAACATGACGAGAACCGACAGCGCCATACCGTACGAAAAGCGAAGGTCCTGAAAAGCGGACATGTAGACCTGAACGAGAACCGGGCGAGTGTCCAGGCTTGACCCATTCAGGATCCATGCCTCGTCGAACAGATTGAATGCAAATACCGTTGATTGACTCAGCGCGATAGCGAGTCCACCCGAAATCAGCGGCAAGGTCACTTTGGAAAACATGCGAATCGGACCTGCGCCATCGAGACGAGCCGCCTGATAGAGTTCCGCAGGGATGCTCTGCAATGCCGCCAGCAAGATGACCGCTGTCAGCGGCAGCATGCGCCAGACGTGGACCAGTGCCACAAGCAGCAATGCTGTAGTGCGGTCGTTGAACCAGACGTGATACGAGCCGATCAGTCCGGCGGATTGCAGGGCACCGTTGAGGAGGCCATAGCTCGGGTTGTAGATCCACGCCCACACGATTGCGTTGACGACCGGCGGCAACGCCCACGGCAGAACCACGGCGGCCAGCAGCCAACGTCGGCCCCAGGTAATCCTGTTCAGCAATAAAGCTGCAGCCAGACCTCCTACCGTTTCCAGAACGACTGCAAATACGACATATTCCATCGTATTTACCCAGGCCTGCTGCACACGGGGGTCGCTCATCAATGCCCAGTAATTCGCGAGGCCGATGAACGGCGTTCCGGGCCGCATGGGGTCGACCCTGTGCAAGCTGTCCCACAGAGTGACTAAAACGGGACCGAAGACCAGTAATCCCATGATGATGACGATGGGCGCCGCGAAGGCTAAACCCAACCAGCGTTCGCCGTTGAAGGTCGAACGCTTGTCAACATGAAATGGAGCAGTCTCGGAGGTGACGACTTCGGAGGTCATGGCTCTTTTCCTAAGCGATCAGTTCACTGCTTTTGGGCTTCAGTCGTCTGGGCAGCAATTTGCTTGATGGCGGCATCGACAGTGAGCTGCCCTTTCGCGGCTTGATTGATCGCGGTGGAAACCGCGCTGCTGAACTGCGGATACCATCCGGGCGTTCCCTGTTTGAAAAGCGGTTCGACGACGGCGGCCTGGGCAAGAAGCGCCTTTCCGCTGGCGAGCTTGCCGCTTTCCTGGAGCGATTTCAGTACACTGGTACGAGTCGGCAGGTTTCCAAGAGCCGTGTAGCTTTCCATCTGGTTCTCGGGCGCGACGAACCAGCGAATGAAGACTTCAGCCGATTTCTTGTGCGCAGATGCTGCAGGAATGCCGACAGCCTCCGGCAACCCAAACGTTCGTGTCTTTCCGGACACCGTCGGCATAAGCGCGCCTTCGGCTGCTTTCGCCACCTTCGACTTCGACGGATCCGTGTAGACGGAGAGATTTCCGGCCCAACCCGCAACGTCAAAGCTCGCCTGCCCGTTTTTGAAGAGCTCCTGAACCTCGACGTCCTTCAGGCCGGTCGACGCGGGATCGATAAGCCCTGCCTTGAGCGCGCCAATTTCCCATGCCAGGGCCTTGTAGCCGGCAGAGTCGGGCGACGTGAACGAGGGCTTCAGATCGTTATCGAAGAGGTCCCCGCCGAAGGCCTTGGTGAGCAGGTACCAGGCCGTCGCGGTGCCTTCCGTCGCCGAGAGTGGAAGCGCAATCGGAAACTTCGCTATCCCTTTTTCCTTGATGGTCTTGGCGTCGGCAAGCAATTCGGCCAGCGTCTTCGGCGGCTGGGCGATACCGGCCGCGCTCAACTGCTCGCGATTGAAGATGAGAAGGCGAAAATCGTTGTTATAAGGAACGCCGATCAGTTTCTTGTCATAGGTAAAGATCGAGGTTGCAGGCAAGTCCTTGGCCGTTGCCGCATCGACAGAAGCATTCAAGGGGGCATACCAACCCGACGAACCGAATTGACCCACCCACGACCAGTCGATTTCTGTGACATCGGCAGGCGGGCTGCCTGCGATCGATGCCGTGATGATTTTCGTTCTGATCTCGTCCCAGCCCAGCGTTTGCAGACTCAGCTTGATACCGGTCTGCGCGGTAAAACGGTCGGTCATCCCTTTCGGCAACGTCGCCCACGGCGGTAGCAAAACGGTAACCGTCTCCCCCGTCAGTGGCACTGCCGCTTGCGCGCCGGCCGGCAGAGCGGCGGAAAGCACGACGGCCGCCATAAGCATTTTTCTTTTCATCTTGCTGCCTCCTGTACTGGTTGTGGGGGGTGATGGAAGGGAAAGATACACCCCAAAAAAATCAAATTCAATCAGTATTATGACTTAATATGATTCATATGGCCGACCCTAATTTGATTCACCGAGTCGGCGACGAGACCGCCCTCGCTGCGCAAGACTCAAGTCCGAGCGGCGCGAGACAAGTTCCACAATGAGAGGGTTTCAACGAGAGCCAACGGGTCGCCAACTTTTTCAGCATCCTGCGCGCCGTGGCCGCCGTGACAATCGGGCCTGGGGATGTGCTGGCCCGCCCTGACGTCGCCGCTGCGGCCGGCGGCAGGGTGCCGGCCGCCGCGACGACGACGCGTGCCCGCCCTCAGAACTTCTGGACGAGGGCGACGCGGCCGACCAGTTGGTTCTTGCTCGTTGACGGGCCGCTCGAACCGACGATGGCCGGCTGATCGAGACCGGTGCCGGTGTTCGAGTTCGCGTGCTGCCACGCGCCCTGAACGTAGACGGACGTGCGCTTGCTGAGGCTGTAGCTCGCCATCAGGGCAAGTTGAATCCAGTTGGCCGTGGAGTCCCCGCCAGCCCCGTTGAAATGAGCGTTCGTGTACGCAACCGAACCGGCCAGGAAAAATTCCGGACGCACGAAATACTGTCCGTTTACCTCGAAGTTGTTGAACTTCCACGAATTCCAGCCGGTGCCGATGCTGGACACGTATGCGTTCGCGACAGGGTTGTATACGTCGGTGTGCGAATACGCGAACGCGACGTTCGCGTTGTTCGCGAACGTCCACTTGACGCCTGCGCCGATGTTCTGCTGCGACGTTGCGGTGAAGACGGCGTCGCTGGTCAGCGCGCCGCCCTGGTTCGGGGCCTGCGCACCACCGTTGTTCGTTTTCATGTATGCGGCTGCAGCCGAGAAGGCGCCCATCGTATAGCTCAGCGCGGTGCTATAGCTGCGATTGTTCGCGGAGCCCGTCGTGTTGCTGAAACTGTACGTCGCTTCGCCCTGCAGGCCGGCGAACACGGGCGACACGTACTTGATCGTGTTGTTCGGACGAAAGCTGGTGTCGGCGTTGTCGTTGTCGAATGGATGCGCAGCGAAGTCTCCGATCGCGCCGCCGGCTCCGGTGAACGGGGCCCACAAGTCGACAGTCGCGTCGGTCTGGCGACCCAGCGTCAGCGTGCCCGCCTGCGTCGACGCCAGACCTACGTATGCATTGCGGCCGAACAGGCGGCCACCTTCGTTCGACTGGCCGTTACTACCGTTAAAGCCGCTTTCCAACGTGAACAGCGCGCTCAGGCCGCCGCCGAGATTCTCGGTGCCCTTCATCCCGAACATCGATTCCTGCGTGTTGCCACTGACCATCGCGAATGCGTGACTCCCCTGGGCGTTCGACGTGAAGTTCACGCCCATGTCCATTGCGCCGTATAGCGTCACGCTACTCTGCGCATGCGCCGTACCGGCCGCGAGCGATGCCGCCAAGGCGACTTCCGCCGTGAGATATGCCTTCTTCATGCTTTGCTCCTCCTGTTTGACTGACCCCGTTGACGTCCACGGTGGCGACACCGGGAAATCGACTGCCTTGATTGAAGCGTCACTGCAAACTTGTTGCCGAATACTTCGGCATCGACGCGCCGGGCCCTCTTCGGGCGAAACAGAGAGATCGCGGCGGCGACCGGCCACGATCGTGCGTCGGCGTTGACTTACAACCCGCCCCCCGAAAAAGCAGAAGCGAGGGATTCGCGTTATCCGCAGACAATTTAGTTCAACGAAATTATCGGTATCGATGTACTCCAGTTGGTCGAGGGCGGGTCTCACAATCGAACCCGAGGATGCGGGGCAACCTTTTCGAACTGGTCACCAGGAAAGATCAATATGCGTCACGCTATCAGTCAAAAAAATCTAATGCAATCATAATTGTGATGTGTTGTGGAGTGGCGTATGGATGCCGAGCGAGCGGTGCCTGCGCCTCATACTGGAAAGGCGCTCAGTTCCACGGCGAAGTCGGTCGTCCAAACTCGAAAAACAGGGCCATATGTCTGCAATACCGGGCTGCCCAGTTTCAAACCGGGCAGCACTGAACGGCATCCTGTTCGTGTTCAAGAGCGGGATGCGCTTGTACGACCTCTCGACCAGGCCAGATTCGGGGCGGTTGCTGCCGCTCGTCGGCATGATCCCGCCCATTCACGGTGTGCACGGTCGACCGCTTCGCAAGCCCAAAATCATCAGGCAGAACACGGCTACACCCCCGAGCCCCATCGTCAGCAGCTTCGCGAGCACGGCATCGAGCCCGCGATCGCCAGGCACGGCACCGAGCACGGTAGCGGGCTCGGCGAATACCGCTGGGTGGTCGAACGTACTCACGCATAGCGCTACAACTTTCGCCGTCTTCGCACGCGCTTTGCGCGTCGCGCCGACATTCACGAAGCACTCCTCAAACTTGGTTGCGTGCACGTTTTCCGGAAACATCTTCAGACGTACCGGCAGTCCTTTTGAAATGGACTCTAATAAAGGAGCGCTTGAAACCGGCCTTCGCGTTGAGCAAGCGCCAATGACGGACGACGGGTGTTCCAGACATCCCCGGCGAGCGCGATCGCGCCTCGCAGCGCAGCGCCATGCCCGAAGGCCGAAACCGTCACCTCGGGCGGGTAGGGAACGGCGCGCGCGAGGCAAGTCCGGATTTCATCCGCGACCCGCGGTATCCGTGACATTCCGCCGCCGATAACGACCCGTGATGGATCGAGAAGGAGCACCATATTCGCCACATGTGCGCTCAGGCTCGCGAGCGTGTCGTCGAGCAGGTGTGCCATCTGCGGATCCGTCAAGCACAGGTCGAATACTTCACGCGTCGTAACCGGGCGACCGAGCATCCTGCTGGCCCGGTCGCCGATCGCCCGACCTGAAACGAAATCTTCGAGCGGAGCGCCCCCTTCCGCAAATGGCGCTTCCCCCGGCACTCCGCGCAACTGATATCCGATCTCGCCGGCGGCACCGTGCGACCCGCGCAGCACCTTTCCGCCGATGACCGCAGCGGCTGCCAGTCCGGTTCCCAGGTTCAGATACAAGCCGCAATCGATACCGACGAGTGCGCCGCATCGCGCCTCGGCGAAGGCCGCCGCCTTGACATCGGTTTCGACGCCCACGCATTCAATCCCGAAGCCTTCGCGCAACTGGTCCGCGAGCACGAGCCGCTCCCACCCGGGGTTGTTCGGCGCAAGGCGGATGCCGTCCCGCTCGATGATGCCGGGCGTCACGGCGGTGACCGCACGAAGCGGCGCACCGAGCGTGACGACGGTCCGGGAGATCAGTCCCCACGCGGCTTCGAACATCCGCCGCATCACCGCATCCGCACCCTGTTGCGCCAGGGTCGGGATTTCGGTCTCGTGCAGACGGTGTCCCGACTGCGTGGTCGTGGCCATTGCGATCTTTGTGCCACCGAAATCGACAGCCAGTGCGAAGCCGTCGTCGCTGGTATTGACAGACCGGTCTGCCGGGAGGTCGTATGCGTTCATCGGAGGCTCAGTGGCTGGCGGCGGACTTTTGTCGCTCGAGGAAGACTTCGCGAACATGTTTCGGGCCGAACGGCCATTGCCGTGCGACGCGCGCCCAGATCAAGAAAGCGATCAGGCCCAGTGCGACCCAGATCGTCGACATGATCTGCGACAGGCGATCGGTCGCGTAGAAGACATACAGCCACCCAACCAGCGCGACGAGACTCGGTACCGGGTACAGCCACTGCCGGTACGGGCGATGCAGCGCCGGCTGACGCCTGCGCAGCACGGTCAATGCTGCAATCTGGGCGACCGATTGGAGCAGTACCGCCACGGCGACCAGCATATTGATCACCGTGGTCAGGTCGAAGAACGTTCCGGCCGCCGTCACCACGCCCATGACCAGCAACGCCACATGGGGGAAGTTGTGTTGCGGATGCAGCCGGCCGAACGCGGAGAGAAACACGCCGTCGCGCGCTGCATGGAACGGCACTCGCGAACCTCCGAGCAAACCGGCGAACACCGACGCGAACGCCGCGATCAGGATCAGGACCGTGACGAACGCTGCGGCCGTATGCCCCCAATTGCGCGACACCACGAGCGATGCTACGGAGGTCGACTTCGCAACGCCCTGCCACGGCACCGTGCCGATGACGCCGATGTTCATCGCGAGATAGAACACCATCATGGCGATGATCGAGACGATGATCGAACGCGGCATCACGCGGCCGGGGTTCTTCAGTTCGTCGCCCATGTACGCGGTGGTGTTATAGCCGGCATAGTCATAGATGGCGATGATCAGGCCCGCGCCGAGGCCGGTAAAGAACTTGCCGATATCGCCCGCATCCGGCGGCAGCGACATGGCGAGGTCCAGGTGGAAATCGGAATAGGCGGCAGCGGTCGTCAGGCCGACGGCGAGGATCATGATGATCCATAGCACCGCGCTCAGCGCACGGATCGATTCGATACGGCGATACAGCGCCAGAACCACGACCGCGACTACGGCGATACTGATGGCATGCGTCTGCCAAGGCGCGAGATTCGGCAGGAAAAATCCGAGGTACTGGACAAAGCCGATGACGCCAGTACTCATGATCAGCGGGATCGACAGCATCGCGGTCCAGACGAACAGGAACGGCATCAGTTTGCCGGTGCGGTACTGGAACGCCTCGCGCACGTACAGGTACGTACCCCCTGCCCCGGGCATCGCTGCGCCGAGTTCCGCCCATACCAGTCCATCGCTCATCGCGAGCAGCGCACCGAGGATCCAGCCGATCACGGCGAGCGGCCCATTCATCACCGCGACGATCGTCGGAATGGTCAGAAACGGACCCACGCCGCAAATCTGGATCATGTTGACGGCGATCGCCGGGAACAGTCCGACCGACCGTCGAAACTGCGGGCCGTCGCTTTCGGGTGCCGGCGCGGGGTCTGCGCGCGTGCCGGCGGGTTCTTGCCAGGTCGAATCGCTCATCATGTCTCCATGCGGCTTGTGCCGCGTCTCGTCGTTCGGAACTGCTCCGGTCGGCACCGCTTCTCGTTGTCGGTGTCACGCCACGAATGATAGGAAAGATTCTTTACGAATGCAAATCCGTCAAAATAACCCGGTTGCCTTCCGACTGCCGCGCTCGCTCGAACCGCCCCGATCACGGGATGGGCTTGCCCCGCGAGACGGGTCGTTGATAGGATCGGCCATCCCGCAAATCACGCCCCGCATGAACCACAGCATCCCGAACGCTATTCAGACCGCCCCTGTTACCCGGGGTCCGGCCTTCGTCCGTCAGGGCAATGAATGGGCGATCTACCAGCATCTGCTGGCACTCGCCCCCGCATCCAGCCCGCAGCTGGCCGCAAGCACCGGCCTATCGAAAGTGACGGTATCGGCTGCCCTCGGCAATCTCGAACGGCTGGGGCTCGTCGAGCAGACCGGCGTACGCGCCGGCAACGCCGGGCGTTCGCCGCGGCTGTACGCGCCCCGCGCGCGTGCCGGGTTCGTGGTCGCCATCGACGTCGGCGCAAAATGGCTTCGCGGCGCGGTCGCCGATCTGACGGGTACCGTCATCGCACGGCTGGAAAAGCCCTCGCCCGCGCGCGTGACACAACTGGTCGCGCGCATCGTCGAGATCGTGGATGCCATGCTCGACGAACAGAAGGTGCCGCGCGACGACGTACTGGTGACCGTAATCGGTTCGCCCGGTGTGCTCGACGCGGCCAGCGACCGGTTGCGCCTTGCGCCGAACCTGCCGGACTGGGAGCGCCCGGGGCTGATCCCGTCACTGCGCGAGGCACTCGGCGCCGGTATCGTGATCGAGAACGACATCAACCTGGCGACACTGGGCGAGCAGCGGTACGGACTCGGGCGCGACGTCGAGAATTTCGTGTTCATGTCGATTGGCACCGGTATCCGTATCGGCATCGTGGCCGGGGGCAGGTTGCACCGAGGCGCGCACGGGTTCGCGGGCGAGATCGCGGTGCTTCCCCCCGCCCCTTCCGTCGGCGGGGGCACTGGCGACGGCCCACGACATGGCTTCGAATCATTCGCGGCGGCAAACGGCATCGTCGCCGATGCGCGGCGATGCGGGCTCGAGGTGTCGAGTGCCGAGGAAGTCTTCGTCGCGGCCAATGCCGGAGACGAGCGCGCACAACGATGCGTGGCCGAAGAAGCGCGTCAGCTCGCATGGGGACTCGCGTCGATCATTCCCGTGCTCGATCCCGCGCTCGTCGTGCTGGCGGGCGGTATTGGTCGCAGCGGTGCGCTGCTTCTGCCAGCGATCCGCGCACACCTGTCGGCGTCGCTGCCGATCCCGGTGCCCGACTTCGCGATCTCCGCGACGGGAACGGACGCGGTGCTGCTTGGCGCGATCGTGCAGGGCATCGATCGGGCGCGCGTGAAGGCCTTCGAGCGGGTGGGCTACGACGCCTGATCTCGGAGCACGCCGTGTGATTCCGTCGGTGATTCCTGTTGTGGACGGTGCGCCTAAGTTGCACGCCGAGATCGGTGCTGCATATGAGCATCCGTGGCGGCAACCGGATGCGAGCACGAAGACGCTCGCGGCGCCATGCGCAGCCAGCCCCGGACAATCGCCGGCGGATCCGGTCGACGCGACACTAGCCAGCCGCATTGCCGACGACGTGATCGGGCTGCGGCACGCGCAGTGCATCACACGATCTGGCGTGCAGATGCACGGCAAACCAGGATACCCGTCGCGACTGTGCGATGCGCCCGAGCCAGTCGAGCGGCTCTATGTTCCGGGGCGTGGGCGCTGACCGAAGTGCCGCGACGCACCGCGGTGATCGGTTCGCGCATCGCATTCTTCTGCGGCCCCTTCACAACTCCATCCATCGGTCTTTCCGGTTCGTCGGCGGCAGGGCCGCCTGGAAGGCGTGTCAGGCATCAGCCGCGCCGGCAGCGGCCATTGCCGGCGCGGACGTCCGCACGACCGACGCAGAGGTCTTCCAACCGGCCGGGGCCCGGGGAACTGCAGGCCGCACCGGCTCCGGCTGCGATCGCACCGGCATGCCGGCAGGCGCGCCATCGACACGGAAGAACGCCACCGCCTCGGTCAACTGACGGCCCTGATCCTCCAGCGACTTCGAGGCCGCCGCCGCCTCCTCCACGAGCGCGGCGTTCTGCTGCGTGACTTCGTCCATCTGAGTGATCGCCTGGTTGACCTGCTCGATACCCCGGCTCTGTTCGCTCGAGGCCGCTGCGATCTCGCCCATGATATCGGTTACGCGCGCCACCGCCTGCGTGACTTCGGCCATCGTTTTGCCGGCCTCACCCGCGAGCGTCGAGCCGTCGTGGATCTTCTGCACCGAGGCATTGATCAGGTCCTTGATCTCCTTCGCAGCGCTCGACGAGCGCTGCGCGAGGCTTCGAACCTCGCTCGCCACAACCGCGAAGCCGCGCCCCTGCTCGCCCGCGCGCGCGGCTTCCACCGCGGCGTTCAGGGTCAGGATGTTGGTCTGGAACGCGATGCCCTCGATGATTCCGGTGATCTCCGCGACCTTCGTCGAACTATGACTGAGGTCGGTCATGGTCTCCACGACCTGTCCGACCACGGCGCTACCCTGGTGCGCGACCGCGGATGCATTCGTCGCCAGCGCGCTTGCCTGCTGCGCGTTTTCCGCGTTCTGTTTCACCGTAGAGGTCAGTTCCTCCATGCTCGAGGCGGTCTCCTGCAGCGACGACGCTTGCTGCTCGGTACGCGACGACAGGTCCTGATTACCCGAAGCGATCTGGCTCGTGCCAGTGGCAATATTGTCCGCCGAGGTTCTGACCTGACCGATCAGGTGCACGAGGCTCGTCTGCATCTCGCCCATCGAGGCGAGCACGCTCCCACGTGGCGCGGCCTGTGCACCCGGCACCGGACTCAGATCTCCGCCCGCCACGCGTCGCGTGACGCCGCCGAGCTCGGCCGGCTCCGCGCCGAGTGCCCGCGTCACGCTGCGGGTGATCAGCAGCGCTGCGACAGCAGCCGCGGCAAGCGCGGCCAGACAGATGCCGACGAGCAGTGCGCGCTGCGCGGCATACTGCTCAGCCGCCTCCTGAACCCGGCGTTCGGCACGCCCGTTCGTGTATTCCGCGTACGCTCGGGTCGCCTTGTCCAGTGCTGCGAGCAGTGGACGGCACTGGTCGTTCATCTTCATGATCGCCTCGTCGCGTTTGTTGTTAAGCGCAAGGCTCACGATGTCGGTCGCCACCGGACCGTACTCGCTCTCCACGCGATTGATATCGGCCACCAGGCTACGAGCCTGGTCCGTCGTGTCTGTTGCGCCGGCCATCAGATCGTTCAGTTGCTTCAAACGTACCCGCACGTCCTCATGCGCCTGCGTTACGGCAGCCTTTTCCATTTCCAGATCGGCAGGCTTGGTAACCAGAACCAGATTGCGCGCGGCGATCGCGCGTCGGTCGACCGCACTGCGTACCCGTCCCACGGCATTGGCGCGCGCGGTCACGCCATGCACATACAGGGCGAACTTGTCATTTGCGTCGCTTAATGCGTGCAACGCCAGTCCCGATACCAGCACCACCAGCCCGGCGAGCAGACCAAAGGCAACCGCGAGTTTTGCCCGTACCGTCATCGGTCTGACATTCATGCTTTTTCTCCCCGTGAAAACGGAATAAAGTTAGGTTTCCTTCTTTATCGTCCCCGCGCCGTGCTGCTTGAATGACGTGACGGCCGCCAATCGTTTGCGTCATGGTTTTCGACAATCACCCCCACTGCTCGTGCTGGTATTGCTGCACCTTTCGCGCCAGCCACTCTCCATTCCTGCCGCTGTCGGCCATGCGATGAATCTGGTACGGGGCGCTACCCGGAACGTTGCGTCGAGTGTTGTCCGTTGTGTAGAGGTACTCGAACCCGGCCGCTCGGGCAGCGTCGATACAGTCACTGTCGCAGCAGCCTTCCGGCCAGCACAAATGCGCTGATGCCATGCCCGTTTTCTCGGTCAGAATCCGCTTCGACGTCTCGATGTCCGTGCGGATGCGATCAATTTTGTCGTCCGGATCGGTACACAACTGGCCCCAGCGCAGGTGACTGTGCGTGTGACTGTGAAATTCGAAAGTGCCAGCCGCCCGCATGATGTCGATCTCACTCCAGCGGACTGTTACATCGTCGGCTTGCCCGATCAGAACGAGGCGTTCGCATTCCGCATGAGAACGTTCCTCACCGGAAGCACGACTGCGAAAGGATCTAGCGGGTCCGTCCTGGACGCGACCGGTGACAAGAAACATGATCGCGTTAAGGCCATAGCGAACAAGGCACGGATGAGCATGGACATAGTTGTCCAGATAACCGCCGTCGAACGTCAGCAGGATCGACTTCTCGGGCATGGCCGCGCCGTGCAGAAAGCACGCGAATTCGTCCGCCGTCAACGTGACGTATCCGTTACGCGCCAGCCAGTGCATCTGCGATTCGAAGTGCTCCGGGGTTATGCTGAACTCCCCGGGCGATGGTGAAACGTGGCGGTACATCACCACTGGTACCGATCGTGCGTACGATTCCATAGATAGCCTTACTTACCTTGAATATCAAAACAGTCATCACCGCTTGCCGCAGACAATTCAGATGCACTCGCCATATGGTTTGGCATCCTTCATGATCATATTTTTATCGTGAATCGAACCTCTGAAAAAAAGCCGGCCCGTTTCGGGGCCGGCGAAAGGGGTTCCGGGCAATTCCAGGGTGAGTGCCGGAACCAGGGCAACCCGCTCTGATCGAAGATCAGATCATCGTCAGGCAACTAGCCAGGTACGGGCTACATGACAGGCCCTCGGCAGGCTCATGGCGATAACGGCATCCTGATCACCATCGGTCACGGGATTCCCGTGTCGTCCGTCAATATCCGGCCGCCAGGCTTCACCGAACGCCAAGCTTTCGGCGTGGCGACCGCCCACATGCGTTGGCGGCTCTCCACTCGTTCATGGTCGCCGTCGACGAACCACCGCGTCGATCGACAGAATTGATGCGTTTTCGCGATCGCATACCGCCACCGAAACGTTAAACCCGTGACAGGCACGTCCAAAGATCTGCCCGCATATTGAGCGCCCAGGCAGTAACGCTCATGCGGGAAAAGAAGAGTTTCGGGATGCCATGGCATCCGCCCTCGGCGACATCGGCTTCGCCGCCAGCGCATGCGTCGGCAGCCGGGCTCCGCACCGCGCAATCCAGCCCTCGGTGACGAGTGCCAACAACGTTTCCCGTGCGACGGTGGAGATCCGGATATCGGTCTCCTGCATTCTCCCGATCGCCGCGCGAACCTCGTCCGGTTGATCGGGCGCAAGCGCGATCACGAACCTTGAACGTGCTTCCGCGGCCCGGACAGCCTCGCTCCAGTCGGCCCGCGCAACCGCGACTTCGATCGCGTTCGTGAGCGCGTTGAGATTCTGGACGATTTGCAGCGGCGTCATTTCGCACTCCTGTCAATATATCGTACGGTCCGGATGCTTTTTCCTCGAAGGCCTATGTGACGTCAACACCGATCCTCACGGGCTCAATGCCGGCAGTGACGCGCCGAATGCGGGCAACTGCGTGTTCTCGGTCACCGCCTTCGTCGCTGCAAGCCCTGTGACGACAGAGCGGAACCCGCAATACAGCATGCACACCCGTCAGTTGCGAGGATTGTAGGGAGCCGTATGCCGCCGCGTACGTAATATTTTGTAATGATATGTCGATCAACTTTACGAGCCTAGGGCTGGCCAGCACAAGTGACGTTCTCGCAAGCGGGTTTCCGCAAACGTTTTCGCCCGAACGACGCCTCGTCAGGGTTCCCTGCCGGCTACGCGCCAGATATCGCTCAGACTCTTTTCCCCCGAACATCGAGCCGTTCGCGGACAGCACGATTCCGCACCGTCATCCATTCGCTTTTCCGCAAGACACGTGATGATTTCCGTTCAGATCTGTTCAAAGAACGATGAATATTTCGTCACATTCCGTCGGAATTTTGCGCAGTATCATGCAACTCGCTTCGGCGACCACGCGTTCGGACTGGCACTAACCGCCGGCCATTTTCCCGCACTGCCCCTTCGTTTATCGATGCCCATCCGAATCCTGCTCGTCGAAGACGACGTCCATTTGTCCGCGCTGATCGCGGACTATCTGCGCAAGCATCAGTACGAGGTGGACACGCTGTTCGACGGCACCGACGCCGTATCCACGATCGTCGCGAGTTGCCCCGACCTCGTGCTTCTCGACATCAACCTGCCGGGCAAGGACGGCTTCGAGATTTGCCGCGAGGCACGCACGCAATATGACGGCATCGTCATCATGGTGACGGCACGCGACGAAAAGTTCGACGAGTTGCTTGGCCTGGAATTCGGCGCAGACGACTTTCTCCACAAGCCGATCGAGCCACGCATTCTGCTCGCGCGGATCAAGGCGCAGTTGCGACGGCTACGAATGCATCCGGCCGGCTGCGCGCCCGAATCGCCCCAGCGATTCGTGTTCGGCAAGTTCTCGATCGACCGGACGGATCGCAAGGTTCACCTTCCTGACGGTAGCGCGCCTCGCCTTACCTCGACCGAATTCGACCTGCTGTGGGCCCTTGCCAGCCGCGCCGGCGAGGTGGTCAGCCGGGAAGACCTGACGCTGCTGTTACGCCGCATCGAGTTCGACGGCCTCGATCGCTCGATCGACTGCCACATCTCGAAGCTGCGCCGCAAACTGCGTGACGACGCGCTCGAACCGAAGCGAATCAAAACGATCCGCTGCAAGGGCTATCAGTTCAGCAAGCACGCATGGGAATAACGCCGAATGCGTGCCGTCGCGTTGCGTCGCGTACCACACGTGCGGCGCACGAGCGCACGTGTCGATCGGCTAACCACCGGCTATTGCGCGCGTGCCGCCCCTTGCGCGCCGCCGGCGTGCCATCCTCCGCCCGGCGCGTTGCACCACAGGCAGAGATCGGTCGTCTGCAGCGCGACGTTCCCCTGCACGAACACGCCGACTGCAACCAACGCGCAACCGGCATTCACCGCGCGGATGCGTTGCGATCTGCGATGCCGCAACAGAAATGACAACCGGTTGAAAAAATGTCCGCAGTTCTCGTGCCGATCGCTCCGCAGCCATACCGCGCCCCCATTCTCCCCGTCACGATTCGGGCGGATTGTCGGGCGGCTCGCCTTCCCGCTCGGCTGCCCGCTTCGCCATGTCGAGGTAGGTCCGCGCGAGTGCGCGCAATTCTTCCTCGGATGCGTCCTCGATCCCGATCAGCCGGTCGCTCGCCGCGTGCGTGACCGCGAGAAGCTCGTCGAGCTTCAGATGCAGCGCGACGCTGTCGCGGTTCTGGTTGCGTTGAAGCAGGAACACCATCAGGAACGTGATGATCGTCGTCCCGGTATTGATGACGAGCTGCCACGCATCCGAATAGTGGAAGAGCGGCCCGGTGAAAAGCCACAGCACCGTGACGGCGACCGCGCTGCCGAACGCGACCGGCGAACCGGCCCACACGGTCACGTGCGACGCGAAGCGTTCGAAGAGGCGCGTGACGGGATGGCGTGCCGGCCGGTACGCCGCCGCGACGCCGGCTCTGAGTTCGCCGCCCGCGTCCTGCCGGACGCGGGAAGGATCGTTCGATTCGCGCATGGCGCCTCCCGGACGGGACTGTCGATCTCGGCGCGGCGTTCGGTCCCGTATGCACGCGCCGCCCACGGACGAGCATGTCGCATGCCCGGCGACCTTGCCGCCCCGCGGGAAGGCAATCCGCGCGATGTCGACGTGATCGCCGACGCCGCGCGGCCGGAAGAGCGAATCGCCCGCACGAGCCGGTCACGCCAGCACATTGCCGCGCGCAGTGCGACGTTAGCGACCGTCTTCGCGCCTGGTTCCTCCCGTCGCTCGGCATAGCCGGCAGCCGCCACGGCATCGTGAAAGGCAGCACACCGGAGCGCGAATGGCGTGGCAATCGACATGCCGCAGCCGGCCCCGGCCGCGTGATCCGCGCGCCAAATTTACAACGTCGCTGTAACGTGCGGAACGTCGCGCGCAACGCGCTTGCCGAGATCACCCGTCCGTTCGGTGTCCCCACAACCAGTGGGCCTCTAACCGGGATGCGCGACGTCGGGCGATGCGATTTTCGACCTCACGCCGGCAGGCCCCGCATTGAGGTCGTGTTTTCTGGCCGCGCCGCTCACGTGGCACGGAAAGCAGTGGCCCGCCGGGTCCTTTGTCGACCTCACCACACCGCCGATTGCGCAAGACACGAAATAGATTTCAATCACGCCGGCAGCGCGTCATTCCGGCACCACCGCCACCGCCTTGATCTCGACGATATAACCGGGCGCGCCGCCCAGCATGTGCGCACCGACCGCCGTCCACGCCGGCTTCGGGTGCGCATGGAGGTAACGGTCGCGCACCTGCATGAACAGCGGCAGGTCGCGCATGTCGGTGTGGAACGTCGTCAGGTCGACCACGTCGTCGAACGATGCGCCGGCGGCTTCCAGCACGAGCTTCAGGTTCTCGAACGCCTGCACGATCTGCGCCTCGCGGCCTTCGACCAGCTGCATCGCCGCGTCTCGGCCGATCTGACCGGACACGTACAGCGTATCGCCGACCTTCAGGCCCGGCGCGTAGCCGATTTTTTCGTACACCGCTTCCATTCCCGCCGGAACGATGGCTTTGCGATCACGCATGGGTGTCTCCGTGGCCGGCGTCTTCGCACCGGCCGGTTGGTTGTCGATGAATAAAGGCGAGCGGCGTGCCGCTCAGCCCGTATCGCCGCCCGCGACCGGCAGCACGGTGCCGGTGATGTAGCTCGCCTCGTCGGAGGCCAGGAACAGGATCGGCGCGATCTGCTCGTCGAGGCTGCCATAGCGCTTGAAGAACGTCGAATCGGTCACCTGCCGCACGGCTTCGCTCATCCACGCCTGTTCCTGCTCGCTGTCGCCGGCCGCATTGCGCGGCACGCGGCGCGGCGGCGCACTGGTGCCGCCCGGCGCGGTCGCGACGACGCGGATGTTGTGCGCCGCGTATTCCATCGCGAGCGCCTGCGTCAGCGCGTTGACGCCGCCTTTCGCCGCCGAATACGGCACGCGGCGGATGCCGCGCGTCGCGTTCGACGAGATGTTGACGATCGTGCCGCCGCCGCGCGCAAGCAGGTGCGGCAGCGCCGCGTGGCACGTATAGAGCGTCGGCATCAGCGAGCGGCGGATTTCCGCGTCGATCTGCGCCGGCTCGAATTCGGCGAACGGGCGCATGCGAATCGCGCCGCCGACGCCGTTGATCAGGATGTCGATGCCGCCGAACGTCTGCACGGCACACGCGATTGCCGCATGCGCGCCGTCGTAGGTTTCGAGATCCGCGACGAATCCCGCCGTCTCGCTGCCCGTCGCTTCGGCCGCCACCTCGGCGACGAAATCCGCGCGATCGACGAACAGCACCTTGCCGCCCTCGGCCGCCGCGCGCAGCGCGACACCGCGGCCGATGCCCTGCGCCGCGCCCGTCACGACGACGACCTTGCCCGAGAATCGTTGCATGATCATGCCGCCTTTGCCGTGACGTTGGGGGTGAACTTCTCGTAGTGGAAGCTGTTCGGCTTCACACCTTCGTCGTCGAAGTACGTGCGCACCGCGTCGACCATCGGCGGCGGCCCGCACAGATACACGTCGACGTCGCCGTCGTTCAGCGCATCGGCCGGAATGTGCTGCGTAACCCAACCCTTGCGCGGATGGCTCGACCCGGCGTCCGCGACGACGGTCGCGAAGCTGAAGTTCGGCAGTTTCGCCGCATACGCCTCGATCGCGTCGACCAGCACGAGATCGAGATCGCGCGTCACGCCGTAGATCAGGTGCACCTTCTGCTGCGAACCGGCGCGCGCGAGCACCTCGAGCATCGACAGGAACGGCGCGAGGCCCGTGCCGCCCGCGAGGAACAGCAGCGGACGCTGCACGTCGCGCAGGTAGAAGCTGCCGAGCGGCCCGTGCAGTTCCAGCTTGTCGCCCGGCCGCGCCGATTCGAGCCACGTGCTCATCACGCCGCCGGGAATCTTCTTGATCAGGAAGCTGACCTTCGCGTCGGCCGGCGCGGACGAGAACGAATAGGAACGGTGCTGGCCGCTCGCGGGCACGTCGATGTTCACGTATTGCCCCGGCAGGAACACGGGCGCGGCCGCGCCGACGTCGAGTTCGAGCACGACGGCTGCATCGTTGTGCTGCTCGACCTTGGTCACCGTCGCTGCGAACCCGCTCTGGCCGGTCTTGCACGCGACCGACGACGTCGGCACCGCGATCACGCAATCGCCTTGCGGCACCATCTGGCAGGTCAGCACGAGGCCGCTGTCCTTTTCGTCTTCGGTGAGCGCATCGTCGATGTAATCGTCGCCGAGGTCGTAGCTGCCGCTTTCGGCGCGGCACTTGCAGGTGCCGCACACGCCGTCGGAACAGTCCATCGGCAGGTTGATCTTCGCGCGGAAAGCCGCGTCGAGGACTTTCTCGCCGGCCTTGCAGTCGATGAAGCGGGTCACCCCGTCCTCGAAATTCAGTGCAATCTTGTAGCTGGACATGGAATCACCTCCACTTCCCTTCATGACATAACAACGGCGTCAGACGTGATAGACGTCGAGCACCTGCCGGATGTAGTCGTTCTTCAGCACGATCTTCTTGTACGAGATCAGCAGTTCGTCGCCCGCCTTGCGCAACGTGACGAACATCGTGCCGAAGAAGTGATCGGTCACGCGGTAACGATGGTTCAGCGTGTGAAAGTTGTAGCGCACGTCAACCTCGCCTTCGCGTTCGGCCAGCACCTCGACGTTCGTCACGTTGTGGCTGGTACGCGGCTCGGGCGTCGACGCGCCGCTGCGCTCGGTCTTGATCCGGAACACGCGATCCTCGAGGCCGCCGCGATCCGGGTAGTACATCAGCGAAATCTGGCTCTGGTGGTCGTCGGTCGGCCGATCGTCGTCGTCCCACGCGGGCATCCAGTACGTGACGTCCTCCGTGTAGCAGGTCAGCCACTCGTCCCACTGGCGATCGTCGAGCAGGCGCGCTTCGCGATACAGCGCGGCGCAAATGGTCCGGTAATCGAAGTTCATGCCGCCACCTCCCCGCGTTCCTTCTTCAGCGCATCGCGCATCACCTGCACCCAGTGTTCGTGCTGGCACACGAACAGCCCTTCGTCCTCGCTGCGCTCGCCCGAGATGCGCGGGTTCAGCCCCATCTTCCTCGCGTTCTCGTCCGGGCCGTCGACCCACAGCGGCGCGCCGCGCGACAGGTCGTTCCACATCGCCGTGATGCCCGCGTAGCCTGCCTGGCATGCGCGGAACTCCTCGAGATCGTCGGCCGTGCCCATGCCGGTCACGTTGAAGAAATCCTCGTACTGGCGAATGCGGAGCGTGCGGTCGGCTTCGCTCTCGCCCTTCGGCGCGAAACAGAAGATCGTGACTTCGGTCTTGTCGACGCCGAGCGGCCGCACGACGCGAATCTGCGTGCTGAACTGGTCCATCAGGAACACGTTCGGGTACACGCACAGGTTGCGCGTCTGGTTGACGATGAAATCGGCCTGCACGTCGCCGACGCGCGCCTTGATCTCTTCGCGGTGCTGGTACACGGGCCGCACTTCCGGGTTCATCGTCTGCGTCCACAGCAGGATGTGGCCGTTGTCGAACCCGTACACGCCGGCCACCGACTTGCTCCAGCTGTTCGCGTCGACGGCCTTGGTGCCGTCTTCCTTGCGGCGGCCCATCGTCGCCGCGTAGTTCCAGTGCACGGTGCTGACGTGGTAGCCGTCGCAACCGTTCTCCATCTGCATCTTCCAGTTGCCTTCGTAGATGTAGGACGAGTTGCCGCGCAGCACCTCGAGCCCGTTCGGCGCCTGGTCGACGATCTGGTCGATGATCACGCGCGTTTCGCCGAGGTAGTCCTCGAGCGGCAGCACGTCGGCGTTGAGGCTGCCGAACAGGAAGCCGCGATAGTTCGCGAAGCGCGCGACCTTCTTCAGGTCGTGCGACCTGTTCGTGTTGAACTGCACCGGATACTCGGTCGTCTTCTCGTCCTTCACCTTCAGCAGCTTGCCGGTGTTCGAGAACGTCCAGCCGTGGAACGGGCACGTGAAGCTACCCTTGTTGCCGTGCTTGCGGCGGCACAGCATCGCGCCCTTGTGCGCGCACGCATTGATCACCGCGTGCAGCTCGCCGGTCTTGTCGCGCGTGACGACCACCGGCTGACGGCCGATCCACGTCGTGTAGTAGTCGTTGTTGTCCGGGATCTGGCTTTCGTGCGCCAGGTACACCCAGTTGCTCTCGAAGATGTGCTTCATCTCGAGCTCGAACAGCTCGGCGTTGGTGAAAATGTCGCGGCGGCAGCGGAATACGCCGGCCTCCTTGTCATCCTGCACGGCGGTGGCGAGCAGGTGATCCAGTTCGTTGGCTTGGTCGATGGTGGCGGACATGTTGGCTCCTCCCATGCGCGTGCCGCATCCTGCAACGCACGCTCGCATCGGTATCGGTTGAATCTCGCGGGAACCCGGCCGGCGGCGGCGCATCCGCGCCGCGCCGGCGGGCGGTTAGGCCGTCGCGGCTGCGCGCAGGCGGTGGACGATCTGGTTGTCCTTGCCCTGTACCAGCGGCGTCAGCACGAAGTTGAACTCGATGTCCTGGTACGCATCGGCCTTCATGCCGAGCGCCGTGCCGCCGGTCTTGTCGACCACCGGCGGGATCAGTTCCTCGCGCGTCGCATATGCGAAGTCATCCCAGATCAGCGGATCGCCCGCGATGTTGAACTGCGTCGTCAGCTTGCGGTGGTCGTTGCTGTCGACGAAGAAGTGCACGTGCGCCGGGCGGTTGCCGTGGCGGCCGAGGCCGTTCAGCAGTTGCTGGGTCGCGCCCTGCGGCGGGCAGCCGTAGCCGACCGGCATCAGCGTGCGGAATTCGTACTTGCCGTCGGCGCCCGTCTTCACCGCGCCGCGCAGGTTGAATTCGGTCTGCGCGCCGGTCGGGTCGAAGTGCGAGTAGAAGCCCTTCGAGTTCGCGTGCCAGCATTCGACCAGTGCTCCCGCGACCGGCTTGCCGTCGAGGCCGGTCACCGTGCCGTGGATCACGAGCGGGCCCGCGCCTTCGTCCGCGTCGAGGTCGATCTTCGATACGCCGTCGCGCACCGGCGCGCCCGCCACATACAGCGGCCCTTCGATCGTGCGCGGCGTGCCGCCGTCGAGGCCGACCGCCTTGTCCTCGGTGTCCATCCGGATGTCGAGATACTTCTCGAGGCCGAGGCCGGCCGCGAGCAGCGCTGCTTCGCCATCCTGACCAAGCTTGTTCAGGTAGTTGACGCCGGCCCACACTTCGTCGGGCGTGATGTCGAGATCGTCGATCGCCTTGAACAGGTCGCCGAGCAGGCGCAGGACGATCTGCCGGGTACGCGCGTTGCCGCCGTTGCCGCCGGCGTTCGATGCGGCCTTCAGCAGATCCTGCACTTCCCGGCTATCGAAAACTTTGACGCTCATGATGATGTCTCCATGTGTATTTGGGGGAATGACGGCTTTGCGTGACTCGGGTTACCGCGCGACTCTCGTCAGCCCGTCGCGGGTGAAACGCCTGACCTTGTCCTCGTCGAGTTCGATGCCGAGACCGGGGCCGTCCGGCACGGTCAGTTCGAAATCGCTGTAATCCAGCGGCTGCGTCAGGATCTCTTCGGTGATCAGCAGCGGCCCGAACAGTTCGGTGCCCCACTGCAGGTTCGCGAAACTCGCGAACAGGTGCGCGGAAGCGACCGTGCCGAACGCGCCTTCGAGCATCGTGCCGCCGTACAGCTCGATACCGGCCGCGTCCGCGATCGCGGCCACGCGTTGTGCCGCGAAGAGCCCGCCGCTCTGCTCGATCTTGATCGCGAACACGTCCGCGCCGTGATGCTTCGCGATGTCGAATGCGCTGTCGGGGCCCTGCAGGATTTCATCGGCCATCAGTGCGACCGGGAAGCGGCGCATCAGGCGCGCGAGCGCCGCGGCCGACGCGACCGGCTGCTCGACCAGCTCGCAGCCGGCATCGGCCAGCGCCGGAATCGCGCGCACGGCCTGCGTTTCGCTCCACGCCATGTTCACGTCGACGCGCACCGACGCGCGATCGCCGACGGCCCTTTTGATCTCGGCCACGTGCCGGATATCCGCATCCGGCGACTTCGCGCCGATCTTCAGCTTGAACACGTTGTGGCGGCGCAGGTCGAGCATCCGCTCGGCTTCGGCGATGTCGGTGGCCGTGTCGCCGGAAGCGAGCGTCCATGCGACCGGCAAGCGGTCGCGCCGGCCGCCGCCGAGCAGTTCGCCGACCGACACGCCGAGCCGCTTGCCGTGCGCGTCGAGCAGCGCGGTCTCGAGCGCGCTCTTCGCGAAGTGGTTGACCTTCGCGAGCTTGCCGACGAATGCCATCAGCGTCTGGACGCGAGTCGCGTCCTTGCCGACGATCGCCGGTGCGAGGTACGTGTCGATCGCGAGCTTCATCGCCTCGGGGCTTTCCGGGCCGTAGGCCATCCCGGCGATCGTGGTGCCTTCGCCGATGCCCGTCACGCCGTCGCTGCAGAACACCTTCACGAGCATCAGCGTCTGGCCGTGCATCGTCGCGACCGACAGCTTGTGCGGGCGGATCGTCGGCAGGTCGACGAGACGGGTTTCGATGCGTTCGATGGTGGCGGAGGACATGGGGTGCGCTGCGTGTGGGGAGTTCATGGGACGGATTTATACGCGCCGGGCAAATGCACCGTCCAATACTTTTGGCCTCGGATTTTCATACCTGACAGGTATCAAAATCCAGGAATATTCGCGTTTTACTGCGTCGCACCATACCTTTTTTGGCTGGTTATCGATGCGCGGAGCCTTGCTGGAACGGGATGAGGACGGATGCGGGATGCCGCGGCCCGAGCATTGCGCTACGGCCGCTTGCAGGCGGGCAACGACCGCCGGAATCGGCGGTCGTCGCGGGAAGGTCAGGGTTTTCCTGAGGGGAAACGTGGCCGGACCGCGGCGGCGCGACGGGCCGCTGCTTCGTCCCGCCCGCGTGAATATCCGGTCAGCGGCCAGCCGCTGCGACCGACGCCTGCCATTGCGCGGCCACGCCGGCGTAATCCTTGGCCTTGAAAGCCGAACCGTCCTGGACATGGACCCAGCCCAGCGTCCGGTCGGCCAGCGGCTTGTCGGGCTCGTCCGTCGCGATCTTGACGATCGCATGCGCACGAATATGCACGAGACCGTCCGGATAGTCGGACGACGGGTTCGCCAGCGTCACCGTCACGAACGGGCCGAGGTCATGCAGGAGCCGGGTGGCCGGCGGATGGTCGGCCATCAGCAGCGTGCCGCCCTTGACGCGATCGTCCACGCGAATGGCCATGCTGTCCGGCCGCCGCTGCGCGGCGGTCGGCTGCGACATCCAGAGCACGTGATCCGGGTTCAAATAGACGACATCGGGGTCGCCCATGGCGTCGCGCGTTTCAATCCGGGGTATCGGCATGCAGGGTCTCCAGTCGATTGTCGGGCACCGGGTGCGGGTGCGTCGGCTCCATGATGATGCCGCAATATGTCGGCTTTCCACGTGCCTTCCGACGCGGGGCGACGAACTCGTCAGGTCCGCACCCGGAGATGGCGCGACCGCCCGTGACCGGTTGGCCGCGCCACGCGCACGTTATTGCCTCGTCGGTGCGGCGATTCCGTCGATGTCGGGTGCCCAGCCCGTCGGGTTGGAGAACTTCAGCGTGTTGGCGCCGCCCTGTTTGAACGCGCCCGTCACCGTCAGCGTCGATACGTTCCCCCACCCGCCGGTCGACGGGAACGCCACGGAGATCGGCGCTGCACCGTCGAAACTGAGCTGCGCGTTCCGCGGTGCCGAATCGCCGTTCACGTAAGCGATCGCGACGCTGTACGTGCCGTCCGCCGCAACCGAGATGCCGTTGATCGTCAGCGTTCCGTTGCTGGTGCCGTCACCGTTCCCGATATAGCCGACGTCCTGTCCGCCGGAACAGGCGCCGCACGACGACACGCGCGCCGCACCGCCGAGCGTGTTGCCGGCGGCCTCGGCCTCATAGGCCAACGGCGGCGGTGGCGGCACCTTCACCGGCCCGGCCACCACGGCGATCGACGTGATCGCGGGCGACGCAGTCGTACCGTCGAGGCTCGACAAGGTCAACGTGTTCTGCCCCGACTGCAGGTTGACGAAGGCCGTCACCGTGCCGATCGCACTGCCCGTGGGCGGAAACGCGAGCGTCGTTCCGTTTCCGCCGTTTGCACCAAGCTGCGCCTTGACGGTTTCCGTTCCGGTGTTCTGGTAGGCGATCTGAATGTAGCCGCCTGCCGTTTGCGAGGTCACGTTATTGAACGTCACCGCACCCAACCCGGTGACCTTCGTCCCGCTTGCGCAGGCAGGGCAGTCCGAATACGACGCGCCGCCCGTCAACGTGCCCGGCAGGTACGTCGTCGACGGAAGGTCCGTGCCGCCCAGCGCCAGCATCACGGTGCCGCCGGCGGGCACGCTCGCGACCGTATAGGAACCGGTGGCCGTGCCGAGATCCTTGTGCGCCCAGATATCGCGGACGGTGGCCGAAGTACCCGCGGCGAAACCCAGTTGCTGCCACGTAACGGTCATGTCGCTTGCCGCCGTACCGTTGTTGAACAGCAGAACGGCGCGCTTCCCGGCACCGGCCAGCAGCTTCGCCCAGACCTGCCGCCCATTGGCATCCGCGACCTTCAATCCCTGCAGGCCCAGCATGTCCTGGTCGATCGCGATCAGCTCGGGATTGGTGAGCAGGCTCACCGTATCGCCCGAGAGTGTCTTCGACAGATCGTTGCCGAGAATCATCGGCGCGCCGGCAATGGCCCACAGATTCACGTGCGCGAGGTCGTTCGCCGCCGTCATGCCCATGCCGGCCACCATCATGTCCGGATCGTTGTAGTAACCGGTGTGCTGGCCTTCGGGATGATAGTTGCCGCTGAAGTTGCCCAGCACGGAGCCGAAGTTCGGAACACCGCTCCCCGGCCCGTAGATATCGCCCGTCGTCCGCCACGACGTTGCGATGCCGGCCGCCCAGTCCCACGGCCCGAGGCCGGCGTCCGGATATCCGCTTTTGCCGCGCGTGCCCCAGTCGCACATGTTCAGCACCAGCAGTTTTCCGGTGGCGGCATAGGCTTTCTGAATCGCCTGCGATATCGCCGTATAGGCTTGCTGGGGATCGTATCCGGCCGCGCTGCCGCCACACCAGTCGACCTTGACGAAGTCGTAGCCCCATTGCGCGAACTGCAGGAAATCATGATCGTAGTGCGCGTAATCGCTGCCGACAAAATGCGTGCCGTTCGTGTTTCCGCAGCCCTGCGGACCCGCGTCGATATAGATTCCGGCCTTCAACCCCTTGCCGTGAATGTAATTGGCCATCGCCTTCATCCCGCCCGGCCATTGGTTGGTGCGATTGCCGTTCATGTCGACGTTGAGGATGAAGTTGCCGTTCGCGTCACGCTTTCTGGACGTCCACCAGCCTTCGTCGATATTCACATACTGGTACTTGTTGCCCGTCGCGAGGTTCGCATTCAGCGCGGCCAGCCCGTCGGCCTGGGCCTTGATCGTATCGAAGCTGACGTTTTCCTCGAGACTGTTCCACGACGACCAGCCCATCGGCGGCGGATTCACCGCGATCTGCTGCATCGCCGTCGGCGACGTACCCGTGGTTCCGCTGCCTCCGGTCATTGGCATCGTTCCAGCGGTCGACTTCGCCCCTGTCGCCGACGTGCCCGTTGCCGGCGACGAACCGACATCGTCGCCGCCACATGCGGACAAGCCTATCGCCGCTGCAACGAGGCACATCATCAATATTCCTAAATTATTTCTGCCCTTCATCTCCGTCTCCCGGTTGTTGTGAATGGCGCGCGCGGCTCGCTTCGCACGCGTACGCAGATTAATGACGTTTCTTTCCCTGTTTCAATCTTTGCAGCATGCGGTCAAATACTGGGAGATAACGGTTTTTCGGATCTGGAGTGTTTTATCGTTGATGATTTGAATAATTAGCAGGAAAAATCCAATCTTTGGAGAAACACTCGACCAAACAGAAACAATCCGGATGGTTATTGCAGGTTTATCGCGAAACCGGAAGTTCACTCCACTTCGCCACGATTTGATTCATCGCCGGGAAACGCTGCGCCACCGGCTATCCTCGCCACGTTGCCTGCGCCAGCTTCGCCACCAGTTCGTCGTACACCACCCGGATACGCCGGGGCATCGGGCCACGCCGCGGCCGATAGACGTGCAACTTCCACGGTTCGGGTTCGAGGCTCGGCAGCAACCGCACGAGGCGCCCCTTCTTGATGTACGGCCGGACGAGATATTCCGAGCACTGGCCGAATCCCAGCCCTGCGCACACGGCGTCGATCTCGCCTTCCGCATCGTCCGTCAGATAGGCCGGCGACACGGGCTTGAATTGCTGCTCCCCGCGAAAAATCCACGGCCACGCCCGACCGCTCGCGCGGTCGATCAGGCACGTCACCGGCATCGATTCGAGTGCCTTGAGGTTTTTCGGCTCCCCCAGCCGTTTGATCAACGACGTGGCGCCAACGACCCACATCGGCAACGGCCCGACCATTCGCGCGACAAAGCGGTTATCTCCGATCGCCCCGACCCGCACGCCGATGTCGATTTGTTCGTCGACCACCGGCGACGGCACATCCGACAGCCGCAGGTCAGGCACGAGCCCCGGATACCGCTGCATGAGATCGGTCAGGACCGGCTGCACGTAATGACGCCCCATGCCTGACGGGGCCGTGATCCTGACAACGCCGACCGGTTCGTCGACCTGACCGTTCGCGGCCCCGAACAGCCCGTCGACGGCAGAAAGCGCCGCCTGCGCTTCAAGCGCAAACGACTGGCCGAAGGCCGTAATCCGGATACTGCGGGTCGTCCGGTGGAACAGGGTTTCGCCCAGCATCTCCTCCAGTTCGCGCACCGCGCGCGTCACGACCTGCGGCGACACACCGAGACGCGCGGCTGCCTCGCGGAACGTGGGCGCCGCGGCCGCCGCGGAAAAGATCTTCAGGATGTCGAGCCGGTTGAGCATGAGGAACCCCTTTGACGCTCGCGAAGAAGCGATTTTAATTCCCATAACGGGAATTCTGAATGCGCCATTGTTCCATTTTTTTGCGACCGGCGAACGACCACAATGAGCGTCAGACGTCGTCCTGACGTGGATGGTCAACCACTGTGGAGAATCTCATCATGAACGCAAGCACACATCCGGCTCGACTCGAGGGCCGCATCGCACTGGTGACGGGCGCCAGTTCCGGCATTGGCCGCGCATCCGCGATCGAACTCGCGCGTCGCGGCGCGAAGGTCGTCGTTTCCGCACGTCGCAAGACCGAACTGGATCGACTGGTCGAAGAAATCACGGCCGCCGGCGGCGAAGCGAGCGCCTTCGTCGCGGACGTCGCGAATGAAGACGATCTCCGCAAGCTCTTCGATTTCACGGTTTCGACCTATGGACGCCTCGACATCGCGTTCAACAATGCCGGCACGGAAGGCGTGTTCGCGCCGCTGCTCGAGCAGGATGCCGAACGATTCGACATGGTGTTCGAACCGAACGTGCGCGGGGTGTTCAATTCGATGAAATACGCGGCCGAAATCATGCTGCGCCAGGGTTCGGGGAGCATCATCAACAACGCGTCGATGGGCGGCCTCATCGGCTTCGAGAATGCGTCGGTCTATATCGCGAGCAAGCACGCGGTGATCGGGATGACGAAGACGGCTTCGATCGAGTGGTTCAGGCGAGGCGTGCGCGTCAACGCACTGTGCCCCGGGCTGATCGAAACGCCGTTCCATCATCGCGGCATCTGGCCGTCGGACGATGCACGGCAGAGCTTTGCCGCGGCGACACCGGCAGGACGGTGGGGGTCCGCCGAGGAGATGGCGACGATCGTCGCGTTCCTCGCATCGGACGATTCCAGCTATGTGTCGGGGCATGCGCTCGTGGCCGACGGCGGCTATTCGATTGCATGACGCCTGAAGCGCGATCCGAAATACGGTGGCCGTTCATCGTTGCGTCACCGGACTGACAACGCGAACCGACAGCACGAACTTGCTGCGCGCTGTCGGTTCGCGCATCCCGGTCTGCAACGGGAGCGAATGCATCGAGCCGCTGCCGCCTTCACTGCACGCCGGTGGCCGCCGTTGGCTCCACCACCGCCCGTTTCGCGTGAAGGCGCAACGCGAGCCACGCGATCCCGACCGCGAGCGCGCCGACCACGCCGCCGAAGGTGCCGACCCACGGCAGCCCGAAGTCGCCGGCGATATGGTTGCCGAGCAGCGCGCCGGCGCCGATGCCAACGTTGTACAGGCCCGAGAAGATCGACACGGCCAGGTCGGTCCCCTCCGGCGCCAGCTTCAGCACCCACGCCTGCATCGCGAGGCCGAAACAGACGATCGCCCCGCCCCAGACCAGCGTATGCACGGACAGCGTGACGATATTCAGCGCGCACGGGAACAGGATCAGCAGGCAGCCCGACAACGCGACGATCGACGCCAGCAGGAACTTGTCCGGCTGGTGCGGATAGAGGCGATTGAAGCAGATCGCGGCCGGCATGCCGGCGATGCCGAACAGGATCAGGACATACGTGATCCGGCTGCTGCTCGCGTGGTTCACGCTCTGGACGAAGGGCTCGATGTACGTGTACGACGTGAAGTGCGCGGATACGACGAGCACGGTGATCGCGTACAGCGCCACCAGCGCCGGCTTGCGCAGAAACACGCCGATGCTGCCGACGGATCCGGCGCCCTGGCTCGGGAGTTCCGGCAACGTCGCGCGCAGCAGCAGCAACGCAATGCCCGCCGCGCCCGCGATGATCAGGAACGTGACGCGCCAGCCGAACGCCTCGCCGATCACGCGCCCGAGCGGAATGCCGGCCACCATCGCGATCGACGTGCCCATCGCCAACAGGCTGAGCGCGCGGCTTTTCCGGTCGCTCGGCGCGAGCCGCACGGCCAGCGGGACGGAAATCGACCAGAACACCGCGTGCGCGCAAGCGATGCCCAGCCGGCCAACCATCAGCACCGCGAAATTCCACGCGACACCGGTGACGACATGGCTGACGATGAACACCGCCAGCGCCCAGACCAGCAGCCTGCGGCGCTCGACATGACGCGTGACCAGCGTCAGCGGCAGCGACACGACCGCGACGGCCCACGCGTAGATCGTCAGCATCAGGCCGACGTCGGTCGGCTGCATGTGCAGGCTGTCGCCGATCGCGCTGAGCAGCGCGACGGGCACGAATTCGGTGGTATTGAAGATGAAGGCGGTGAGTGCGAGGGCCAATACGCCCCACCACGACTGACTGGAACTGACGGCGTCCGGTGTTGCCATACCTGGAATCGACGAGACGAGGGTTGGGGGCGCGTACGGCGCGGAAAACCCGGCCCGGCGCATCGCCGCGATTGTACCAGCGGCGCTTGACTCGTCGCGGCACGGCATGTTGGGGCCACGGGACATCGCCATGACATGGCCGCGCGCCGATAATGTGTCGGCAGGATTTTCACGGGCGATTCGCTCGAACCCTATCGAGCCAGGAGGTTCACATGCGCATTGAAACGTCTTTTCTGTTCGATCTCGACGGCACGCTCGTCGACAGCGTCTATCAGCACGTGCTCGCGTGGAAGGAAGCGCTCGACGCCGAGGGCATCGAACTGTCGGTGTGGCGCATCCACCGCAAGATCGGGATGAGCGGCGGCCTGTTCCTGAATCAGCTGCTGCGCGAGACGGCGGGTGACATCGACGCCGAGCGCGTCGAACGGCTCGCCCGGCTGCATGCGGCCGCGTACCAGCGGCTGCGCGCGCAGGTTCGGCCGCTGCCGGGCGCGCGCGAGTTGCTTGCCGCGCTGTCGAGCGCGGGCATCCGCTGGGCGATCGCCACCAGCGGGCGGATGGAAACGGCCGCCATCAATCTCGAGGCGCTCGGCGTCGATCCGGCAAAGAACGTCGTCGTCACGCGCGACCAGGTGAAATATGCGAAACCGGACCCCGACCTGTTCCTGACCGCGGCCGCGCAGCTGAACGTGCCGATCGAACACACGGTGGTCGTCGGCGACAGCATCTGGGACATGCTCGCCGCCAGCCGCTGCCGCGCGCTCGGCGTCGGGCTGCTGTCGGGCGGCTACGGCAGCGACGAACTGGAACGCGCGGGCGCGCTGCGCGTGTATGACGATCCGGCGGATCTGCTGTGGCATCTGGATGAAATCGCCGCGCGGCCCTGAGACGTCCAGCTCTCCACAATCGCGTGCGCCGGATTCGCGTCGAGGTCGCCATGTCGCACTCGGGCTTGCACGAAAAGTGCACGTCGCGATCGCAGCGGCAGCCATGAATGGCGGGTGCGCGTAACGTGCGACGCGCCGCCGGCCCGAGGCCGGCGGGCGTCAAAGCTGTCAAGAAACGCAACACCGGCGCGCGAGCGCGATGCCGGTCAGTCGTCGTCGATGCGCTTGTCGATCAGATAACGGCCGCGCTCGACGCCCGCGCGCAATGCTTCGTTCTCGGTCAGCCATTCGGCGCCGGCGGGCGCCGGCTCGACCAGCTCGATGCGCGCGCCGCCGACATACACCTGCACCTCGTCGCGCCACGCGCCGCTGTCGTTGCGCCATGCCCACACGCGAATCTCGTGGCCGCGATACGGATCGAGAATCTGTGCGTCCTGTCGATGTTGCACGGTGGCCTCCTTTGCCTGTCGGCGGTGACGATGCAGCACATGCACGCCGCGTGGCCGCCGCGCGCCCCGGCGGGCCCATGCGCACGCGCCGTTCCCGGTGCCGGCCGGCACCGGCCGCGTACCCGCCGCGTACACGTCGGGCAGTTCGACGCCGCGCAGTGCACGTTTCCGCGTCCGACCGTTCCTCGATCATGTAAAAACGACAGTCCCCGAGCACCACCTTCCCGCGCGCGCCCTGCCGCACGGGACTCCGCACGGCAGGCACACGCGTTGCGGCAACCCGGCGTCACCGACCGCCGCCGCCCGCACGCCCAGCGCCATGGACTCCACGCCGACCTTCGCTCCGCACATCTATTTTTGCGACGCCCGCCTCGTCGGGCCGCTCGACGCGTGGGGGCAGACCTTCGCGCATATCGCGGGAATGGGTTTCGATCACGTGCTGGTCGGTGGATTCTGGGCCGCGAGCGTCGCCGGTTTCCCGCGCCACGTGGCCGATTTCCATCGCCCGGCCCACACGTTCGCGACGCGCGCGAGCGCGCTCGAAACGTTCTCGCGGCTCGCGCAGCTCGCGCACGGCCACGGGCTGCGCATGCTGCTCGAAGTCGTGCCGGACCGCATCGCGCGCGAGAACCCGCTGCGCGCCGCGCATCCTGAATGGTACGTCGAGCGCACGCACGACGATGCGCTGATCGACCCGCGCGGTACCGCGCACGTGCTGGATGTCGTGCACGCGAACCTCGGCGACGACGCGGCGCGCGCCGCGCTGTCGGCGTGGTGGTGCGCGCACCTCGCCGCCTTTGCGGACGCGGGCGCGGCCGGCTTCCTGGTCGACGCGCCGCATCATCTGCCGGCCAACTGGTGGCCCGGCTGGCGCGCGGCGCTGCGCCGCACGCGCCCGGACGCCGCGGTGCTCGCCGGCGTGCCCGGCCATGCGCGCGACGCGCTCGCGCAGCTCGAAGCGGCCGGGTTCGATGCGGTGTTCTCATCGGTGCGCTGGTGGGACCTGCGCGCACCGTGGTTCGCCGACGAACACCGGCTGCTGCGGCGCATCGGCTCGCCGATCGCGTTTCCCGATGCGTTCGACGGCCCGCGCCTCGCCGACGACTGGCCCGACGCACCGGACGACGCCGTCGCACGCGCGTATCGCCGCGCACTGTGGACGGCCGCGGCCGTCGGCACCGGCTGGCTCGCGCCGATGGGCTTCGAGCGCGGCGTCGCACTGCCGCTGATGTCGCGCGACGCGGATGCCGATCGCTACCGCACCGCGTTCGAGCGCGCGCGCTTCGACCTGTCGGGCGCGATCGCCGAAGCGAACGCGTGGCGCCGCGCGACGCCCGTGGCAGCCGCGCGCGGCGAAATCGCGCAGTTGAGCGCGCCCGACGCAACCGCGACGGTGCTGCTGCGCGGCAGCGGGCCCTCGCTCGAACATGACGAAGCGGCACTGCTGATCGCGTTGAATCCCGATCTCGACACGGCTGCGACCGTCGATCCCGCCGCGATCCTGCCCGGTGTGCCCGGCAGTTTCACGCGCGTCGTGACGCAGGACGGCGCGCCAACCCACCCGCCTGCCGCGCTCGAAGCCTTCACGCTCGCGCCCGGTGCGCACGCGCTGCTGGATGCCCGGCGCGCCCCGCCCGTCACGACACGCCCCGACGCCGCGCGCGAACGCACGGTGCTGTCGGCCGCGCTCGCGGCCGACCGGATCGCGATCGAGCGCGTCGAGCCGTCGGTCGACGGCGGCCGCTTCGCGGTCAAGCGCGTGATCGGCGAACCGCTCGTCGTGCATGCATCGATCTTCTCCGACGGGCACGCGCATCTCGCGGCCGCGCTCCAGTGGCGCGCGGAAGGCGACGACGACTGGCGCGAAGTGCCGTTCGAAGCCGAGCCGAACGACCGCTGGCACGCGTGCATCATGCTCGACCGGCTCGGCCGCCACACATTTCGCGTGATCGCGTGGCGCGACGACTGGGCGTCGCTCGCCGACGACATCGCGAAAAAACACGCGGCCGGCCAGGACGTGACGCTTGAACTTCGCGAAGCCCAGCTGCTGCTCGCGACCGCACTCAAGCTCGCCGATCCGGCCGATGCGCGCGCGGTTCCGCACATGGAGCGCCTCGTCGCCGGGTTCCGGGACGCGCCGCCCGCCGAGCGGCTCGCGCTGCTCGGCGCGCCGCCGCTGGCCGACGCGTTCGCCGCGCTGCGCTACCGCCCGTTCGTCACGCATGACGAAACCATCTATCCGGTCGACGTCGAGCGCCGCGCGGCGCGCTTCTCGAGCTGGTACGAGATGTTCCCGCGCTCGGCGAGCGACGATCCGCATCGGCACGGCACGTTCGACGACGTGATCGCGCACTTGCCGCGCATTCGCGACATGGGTTTCGACGTGCTGTATTTCCCGCCGATCCACCCGATCGGCACCGCCGCGCGCAAGGGCCGCAACAACAGCCTGAAAGCCGGCCCCGACGATGTCGGCAGCCCGTACGCGATCGGCTCGCCCGACGGCGGCCACACGGCCGTGCACCCGCAGCTCGGCACGCTCGAATCGTTCCGCGCGCTGGTCGAGGCCGCGCGCGTTCACGGGCTCGAGATCGCGCTGGATTTCGCGATCCAGTGCTCGCCCGACCACCCGTGGCTCGCCGCGCATCCGGGCTGGTTCGCGTGGCGGCCCGACGGCTCGCTGCGCTTCGCGGAAAACCCGCCGAAGCGCTACCAGGACATCGTGAACCCCGATTTCTATGCGCCGGACGCACAGCCCGGCCTGTGGCTCGCGCTGCGCGACGCCGTGCTGTTCTGGGTCGACGCGGGCGTGCGGATCTTCCGCGTCGACAACCCGCACACGAAGCCGCTGCCGTTCTGGGCGTGGATGATCGACGACGTGCGCGGCCGGCATCCGGACGTCGTGTTCCTGTCCGAAGCGTTTACGCGGCCGGCGATGATGTACCGGCTCGCGAAGGTCGGCTTCTCGCAGTCCTACACGTACTTCACCTGGCGCGAGACGAAGCGCGAGTTCATCGACTACCTGACCGAGCTGACGACCGGGCCCGCGCGCGACTTCTTCCGGCCGAATTTCTTCGTCAACACGCCCGACATCAACCCGCGCCACCTGCAGAACGCGCCGCACACGCAGTTCGTGATCCGCGCGGCGCTCGCGGCGACGCTGGCCGGTTCATGGGGCATGTACTCGGGTTTCGAGCTCGGCGAATCGGCGCCGCTGCCGGACAGCGAGGAATACGCGAACGCGGAGAAGTACGAGCTGCGCGCGCGCGACTGGAGCCGCGCCGCGCACATCGGCGCCGAAGTCGCGCGGCTGAACCGCGCACGGCGCGACCACGCGGCGCTGCAGACGCATCTCGGCCTGACCTTCGCCGACGCGGACAACGACGCCGTGCTCGTGTTCGTCAAGGCGACGCCGGCGTTCGACAGCGTCGTCGCCGTCGCGATCAGCCTCGACCCGTGGCATCCGCAGGCCGCGAACTTCACGCTCGACGCAGCGCTGTGGCGCGGCTTCGGGCTCGCCGACGGCGAACCGCTCGACGCGCTCGAACTGGACGCCGCGCACGCGCAGACGTGGCGCGGCCATCGCCAGTACGTGTCGCTCGATCCGCACGTGCGGCCGTATGCGATCTGGCGGCTCGCGCCGTCACCGGGCGCCGCGCGGGCGGCCGCGCCCGGACCCGACGACGCCCGACGACCTTCGGGAGCCCACGGATGATGAAACGCGAAGATTCCCTCGACGACGTGCGCCGCGCGCAGTTCCCGTCGCTCGCGCCGGCCGGCACGCCGCGCCGGCGCCGCGCGCGCCGCCGCGCGCCCGCGCTCTGCGCGGACGATCCGCTGTGGTACAAGGACGCGATCATCTACCAGGTGCACGTGAAGTCGTTCTACGACTCGAACAACGACGGCATCGGCGATTTCCCCGGCCTGATCGCGAAGCTCGACTACATCGCCGAACTCGGCGTCGACACGATCTGGCTGCTGCCGTTCTACCCGTCGCCGCGCCGCGACGACGGCTACGACATCGCCGACTACCGCGACGTGCATCCCGACTACGGCACGCTCGCCGACGTGCGGCGCTTCATCCGCGAAGCGCATGCGCGCGGCATCCGCGTGATCACCGAGCTGGTGATCAACCATACCTCGGACCAGCATCCGTGGTTCCAGCGCGCGCGGCGCGCGAAGCCGGGCTCGATGCACCGCGACTACTACGTGTGGTCAGACACCGACACGAAATACGCGGGCACGCGGATCATCTTCCTCGATACCGAAACATCGAACTGGACGCACGACCCGATCGCCGGCCAGTACTACTGGCACCGCTTCTATTCGCACCAGCCGGACCTGAACTTCGACAACCCGGCCGTCGTGCGCGAGGTGATCCAGGTGATGCGCTTCTGGCTCGATCTCGGCATCGACGGGCTGCGGCTCGACGCAGTGCCCTATCTCGTCGAGCGCGAAGGCACGAACAACGAGAACCTGCCGGAAACGCACGCGATCCTGAAACGGATCCGCGCGACGATCGACGCCGAGTACCCGAACCGGATGCTGCTCGCGGAAGCGAACCAGTGGCCGGAAGACGTGCAGGAATACTTCGGCGACGAGAACGAATGCCATATGGCGTTCCACTTCCCGCTGATGCCGCGCATCTACATGTCGATCGCGAGCGAGGACCGCTTCCCGATCGTCGACATCATGCGGCAGACGCCCGCGCTCGCGCCGAGCAACCAGTGGGCCGTGTTCCTGCGCAACCACGACGAACTCACGCTCGAGATGGTGACCGATTCGGAGCGCGACCTGCTGTGGCAGACCTATGCGAGCGACCGGCGCGCGCGACTGAACCTCGGCATCCGGCGCCGGCTCGCGCCGCTGATGGAACGCGACCGGCGCCGCATCGAGCTGATCAATTCGCTGCTGCTGTCGATGCCCGGCACGCCCGTGATCTACTACGGCGACGAGCTCGGGATGGGCGACAACATCCACCTCGGCGACCGCGACGGCGTGCGCACGCCGATGCAGTGGTCGTCGGATCGCAACGGCGGCTTCTCGCGCGCCGACCCCGAACTGCTCGTGCTGCCGCCGGTGATGGGCTCGCTGTACGGCTATGACGCGATCAACGTCGAGGCGCAGACGCGCGACCCGCATTCGCTGCTGAACTGGACGCGCCGCATCCTGTCGACGCGCCGCGCGACGCAGGCGTTCGGGCGCGGCACGATCCGTTTCCTGCGCCCGGAGAACCGCAAGGTGCTCGCGTACCTGCGCGAGCTGGACGGCAGCGATCCGGTGCTGTGCGTCGCGAACCTGTCGCGCGCGTCGCAGGCGGTCGAGCTCGACCTGTCGGAATTCGCGGGCCGCGTGCCGATCGAGATGACGTCGGATTCGCCGTTTCCGCCGATCGGCCAGCTCCCGTATCTCCTCACCTTTCCGCCGTATGGGTTCCTGTGGTTCGAGCTGTCCGGGCACGGCCGCGAGCCGTCGTGGCGGCAGCCGCATGCGGAGCCGCTGCCCGAATACGTGACGCTCGTGATGCGGCGCGGCGACGCGCGGCCGGACGTCGGGCAGCTGCACGCGCTCGCGCACGACGCGCTCGCGTCGTGGCTCGCGCGGCGGCGCTGGTTCGCGTCGAAGGATCGCGCGATCGGCGATGCATGGCTGAACGTCGTCACGCCGGTGCCGGGCGAAGCGTTCCAGTATGCGGAGGCGTGGGTCAGCGCCAGCGACGGCGGCGTCGAACGCTATATCGTGCCGCTCGCGGCGGCCTGGGGCGGCGAGACGTCCCAGCCGCTGTTCGCGCAGCTCGCGCTCGCGCGCGTGCGGCGCGGCCATACGGTCGGCTACCTGACCGATGCGTTCGCACTGCCGTCGTTCGCGCGCGGGATGCTGCGCAAGCTGCGCGACGGCGCGACGGTGCCGACCTCCGACGGCGGCCGGCTCGCGTTCCTGCCGGAGAGCGCGCTCGCCGCGCTCGATCCCGGCGACGACGCCGAAGTGCGCTGGCTCGCGGCCGAGCAAAGCAACAGCTCGCTCGTGATCGGCGACGCGATCGTGCTGAAACTGGTGCGCAAGGTCGCGCACGGCGTGCATCCGGAAGCGGAAATGAGCCGGCACCTGACGCGCATCGGCTACCCGAACACCGCGCCGCTCGCGGGCGAGGTCGTGCACGTCGATCCGGACGGCACGCCGCACACGGTCGCGATCCTGCAGCGCTACGTCGACAACCAGGGCGACGCGTGGACGCGTTCGTTCGACTTCCTGCGGCGCGCGGTCGACGAGCTCGCGCTGCCGGCCGCCGACGAAGACGAAGCGGCGGAAGAGGACGAGGAACCCGAGGCGCTGCTCGGTTATGCGGCGTTCGCGGGCATCGTCGGCACGCGGCTCGGCCAGTTGCATGTCGCGCTTGCGCAGCCGTCCGACGATCCCGCGTTCGCGCCGGAACGCGCGACACCCGATCACGTCGGCGGCTGGTGCGTGGACGCGATCGCGTCGTTCGAGCGCGCGCTCGACGTGTTGCGCACGCGGCTCGATGCACTCGATGCGCTCGATCCCGCGATGCGCGCATCGGCCGACGCGCTGCTCGCGTCGCGCGACGCCGCCGTGCGCGCGCTCGGGGAACTCGTGCCGCGCACGCTCGACGCGCAATGCACGCGGATCCACGGCGATTTCCACCTCGGCCAGGTGCTCGACGTGCAGGGCGACGCGCTGCTGATCGACTTCGAAGGCGAACCGGCGCGACCGCTCGAACGGCGCCGCGCGAAATCGCATCCGCTGCGCGACGTGGCCGGCTTCCTGCGCTCGCTGTCGTATGTGAGCGCGACCGCGCAATTCGCGATCGAAAAAGCGCCGCCGCAGGCGGCCGGCCGCAAGCGCGCGCTGTTCGACCGCTTCGGGCAGGCCGCCGCCGACCGCTTCGTCGAATGCTATCGCGCGGCCACCGCGCTCGCGCCCGCACGCTTCGTCGACCCGCGTTATGCCGATCGCCTGCTCGCGCTGTTCCTGATCGACAAGGCGTCGTACGAGCTGTGCTACGAGGCCGCGAACCGGCCCGACTGGCTGAGCGTGCCGGTCGGCGGGCTCGCGGCGCTCGTCGAGCGCCTGCTCGACGACGGCAGCGCGCCCGAACCCGGAGGAACGCGATGACCGACACGCTGTTCGAACAGGCCGACATCGACGCGCTGCTCGCCGGCCGTCATCCCGATCCGTTCGCGTGTCTCGGCCCGCACGGGCAGGCCGACCGGATCGTCGTGCGCGCGTTGCTGCCCGGCGCCGAGCGCGTGCGCGCGCTGTCGCCGGACGGCGGCGAACTCGGCGCGCTCGCGTGCGTCGACCGCGCCGGCTGCTTCGCCGGCACGATCGCGCACGACGGCGCGATTCCCCGTTACCGGCTCGCGATCGACTGGCCGAACGCGCGGCAGGTAACCGACGACGCGTATGCGTTCGGCACGCTGCTCGACGACGCGGCCCTCGCGCGCTTCGCGGCCGGCGATCCGGCCGCCGTGCTCGACTGCCTGGGTGCGACGCCCGCGCGCATCGACGCCATCGACGGCGTGCGCTTCGCGGTATGGGCGCCGAACGCGCAGCGTGTGTCGGTGGTCGGCGATTTCAACGGATGGGACGGCCGCCGTCATCCGATGCGGCTGAGGCGGCCGTCGGGCGTGTGGGAGCTGTTCGTGCCGGGCATCGGCGCGGGCGAGCGCTACAAGTACGAGCTGCGCGCGGCCGACGGGCGCGTGCTGCCGCACAAGGCCGATCCGTGCGCGCGCGCGACGGAAGCGCCGCCGCGCACGGCGTCCGTCGTCGCCGATGTCGCGGCGCTCGACGCGTTCGCGTGGCACGACGACACCTGGATACATGCGCGGCCGCGCGCCGACCGCTATCGCGTGCCGTGGTCGATCTACGAGGTGCATGCGGAATCGTGGCAGCGCGTGCCCGAGGAGATGGACCGCAGCGCGACGTGGGACGAGCTTGCCGAGCGGCTGATTCCGTACGTGCACGGAATGGGCTTCACGCACGTCGAGTTCATGCCGATCGCCGAATACCCATTCGGCGGCTCGTGGGGCTACCAGCCGCTCGCGCAGTTCGCGCCGTCCGCGCGCTTCGGGCCGGTCGACGGTTTCGCGCGGTTCGTCGACCGCGCGCATGCGGCCGGCATCGGCGTGATCGTCGACTGGGTGCCCGCGCACTTCCCCGACGATCCGCACGGCCTCGCGCAGTTCGACGGCACCGCGCTGTACGAGCATGCCGATCCGCGCGAAGGGCTGCATCCCGACTGGCACACGTGCGTGTTCAACGTCGGGCGCACCGAGGTCGGCGCGTTCCTCGTCGCGTCGGCGCTCGCGTGGGCGCGCCGCTATCACGTCGACGGCATTCGCGTCGACGCGGTCGCGTCGATGCTGTACCGCGACTATTCGCGCAACGAAGGCGAATGGGTGCCGAACGTGCACGGCGGGCGCGAGAACCTCGAATCGGTCGCGTTCCTGCGCATGCTGAACGACACGCTGCACGGTGCGGCCGCGCCGCCCGGCGTCGTCACCGTCGCGGAGGAATCGACCGCGTGGCCCGGCGTCACCGCGCCGACCGGCGACGGCGGGCTCGGCTTCGACTTCAAGTGGAACATGGGGTGGATGCACGACACGCTCGCGTATCTGCGCGAGGACCCCATCCACCGCCGCTATCACCACGACCGGATGACGTTCGGGCTCATCTACGCGTTCTCCGAGCGCTTCGTGCTGCCGCTGTCGCACGACGAGGTCGTGCACGGCAAGGGCTCGCTCGTCGCGAAGATGCCGGGCGACGCATGGCAGCGGCTCGCGACGCTGCGCGCGTACTTCGGCTTCATGTGGGCGCACCCCGGCAAGAAGCTGCTGTTCATGGGCAGCGAGTTCGCGCAATGGGCCGAATTCGCGCACGACTCGACGCCGCACTGGGACCTGCTCGACGCGCCCGCGCATCGCGGCGTGCAGCGGCTCGTGCGCGACCTGAACCGCACGTATGCGGCCGAACCCGCGCTGCATGCGCTCGACTGCCACGCGGCCGGCTTCGCCTGGCTGATCGGCGACGACCGCGACAACAGCGTGTTCGCGTTTGCGCGCCGCGACGATGCGGGGCACCTGGTGGTCGCCGTCTGCAACTTCACGCCGGTGCCGCGCACCGGCTACCGCGTCGGGCTGCCGGCGCCCGGCCACTGGCGCGAACGGATGAACACCGATGCCGCATCGTACGGCGGCACCAATGCCGGCAACGATGGCGCCGTATGGGCCGAGGCCGTGCCCGCGCACGGCGAGGCGTGGTCGGCAGCGCTGAACCTGCCGCCGCTCGCCACGCTGTGGCTGAGCCCTGCCTGATTCCCCGCCCCTTCGACACGGAGATCTTCGCCCCATGCCGAGTGCCCTGCCCGCTCGCCTCGAATCCGGCCGCCGCTATCCGCTCGGCGCGACCTGGGACGGCCTCGGGACCAACTTCGCGGTGTTTTCCGCGCACGCGCAGCGCATCCAGCTGTGCGTGTTCGATCCGACCGGCCGCAGGGAACTCGCGCGCCTCGACCTGCCCGAATGCACCGACGAGGTGTGGCACGGCTACCTGCCCAACGCGCATCCGGGCACCGTGTACGGGTTGCGCGCGGACGGCCCGTACCAGCCGCAGCACGGCCATCGCTTCAATCCGACCAAGCTGCTGCTCGACCCGTACGCGCGCAAGCTGGTCGGCCACTTCCGCTGGTCGGACGCGCTGTTCGGCTATCGCGTGCATTCGAACCGCGCAGACCTGTCGATGGACCGGCGCGACTCGGCGCCCGCGATGCCGAAATGCGTGGTGGTCGACGAGGCGTTCGACTGGAGCAACGACCGGCGCCCGCGCGTGCCGTGGCGCAGCACGGTGATCTACGAGACGCACGTGCGCGGCGCGTCGATGCGCCGCGCCGGGCTGCGCGCGCCCGAACGCGGCACGTTCTCGGCGTTGGCGCATCCTGCGTTCATCGATCACCTGCTGTCGATCGGCGTGACGACGGTCGAGCTGCTGCCCGTCCACGCGTTCCTGCAGCAGCGCGAACTCGTGAAACGCGGACTGCGCAATTACTGGGGCTACGACACGGCCGCGTTCTTCGCGCCGGAACCCGCGTATCTCGCGACGCGGCGGCTCGACGAGATGCGCATCGCGATCCGCCAGCTGCATGCGGCCGGCATCGAGGTCGTGCTCGACGTCGTCTACAACCATACTTGCGAAGGCAACGAGCTCGGCCCGACGCTGTCGTGGCGCGGCCTCGACAACGCGAGCTACTACCGGCTCGTGCCGGGCGACCATCGCTTTCATGTCGACGAGACGGGCTGCGGCAACACGCTGAACCTGTCGCACCCGCGCGTCGTGCAGATGGTGATGGATTCGCTGCGCTACTGGGCCACCGCGTTCAACGTCGACGGTTTCCGCTTCGATCTCGGCGTGACGCTCGGCCGCGAGGATCACGGCTTCGATCCCGGCGCGGGATTCTTCGACGCGCTGCGGCAGGACCCGGTACTCGCGCAGCGCAAGCTGATCACCGAGCCGTGGGATCTCGGCCCCGGCGGCTACCAGCTCGGCCGCCACCCGCCGGGCTTCGCCGAATGGAACGACCGCTTTCGCGACACCGTGCGGCGCTTCTGGCGCGGCGACGCGGGCCAGCGACCGGAACTCGCCGCACGGCTCGCGGGGTCGGCCGACCTGTTCAACCACCAGCGGCGCCATACGTGGGCATCGGTCAATTTCGTCACCGCGCACGACGGTTTCACGCTCGCCGATCTCGTGTCGTATGCGGACAAGCACAACGACGCGAACGGCGAGGACAACCGCGACGGCCGCGACGACAACTGCAGCGCGAACTGGGGCGCCGAAGGGCCGAGCGACGACGCGGCGATCCGCGACGTACGCGCGCGCGTCGCGCGCTCGATGCTCGCGACGCTGTTCACCGCGCTCGGCACGCCGATGCTCGTCGCCGGCGACGAGTTCGGCCGCACGCAGCGCGGCAACAACAACGCGTACTGCCAGGACAACGAGCTGTCGTGGCTCGACTGGGACCTGGCGCGCGGCGACGAAGCCGTGAAGCTGATGCGTTTCGTGTCGCGGCTCGCCGCGCTGCGGCGCATGTACCCGCTGATGTCGGCGCCGCGCTATCCGTCGGGCGATCACGACGGCGCGCCGGGCATGGCCGAGATCGACTGGTTCGACGAACGCGGCGACGCGCTGACCGTGCCCGCGTGGCACGACCGCGAGCGCCGCGCGCTGACGATGCGGCGCGTCGGCGCGGGCCGCACCGGGCGCACCGAGTCGCTGCTCGTGATGCTGAACGCGTCGTCCGAAACGATCACGTTCGCGCCGCCCGCGCCCGTGCTCGACTACCGCGTGCTGGTCGACACGGCCTCGCCGGACGCCGGCCCGCGCGCGTGGCCGGCCGACGGCCTCGACGTCGCCGCGCATGCGGCCGCGGTCGCCGTCGCGGCCGTGCCGCCCGACCCGCCTTCGTGAGAACCGCAATGACGTCACGTTCCGCTCATCCGCCCGGCACGCATGCGTTCGCGTCGTCGTTCGGCGCGACCTGCATCGACGCGGGCCGCACGCGCTTCCGGCTGTGGGCGCCCGCGAGCCGCACCGCGGCCGTCGAGCTGCACGGCGGGCCATCCGTCGCGATGACGGCGGCCGGCGACGGCTGGTTCGACGCAGTCGCGCCGTGCGGCCCCGGCACGCTGTATCGCTACGTGCTCGACGGCGATCTCGCCGTGCCCGATCCCGCGTCGCGCTTCCAGCCGCACGACGTGCACGGCCCGAGCCAGGTCGTCGATCCGGCCGCCTATCGCTGGCGTCACGACGCGTGGCGCGGCCGCCCGTGGCACGAGACGGTGCTGTACGAACTGCACGTCGGCGCATGCGGCGGCTACGCGAGCGTCGAGCGGCGCCTGCCGGCCATCGCCGCGCTCGGCGTGACGGCGATCGAACTGATGCCCGTCAATGCGTTCCCGGGCACGCGCAACTGGGGTTACGACGGCGTGCTGCCGTTCGCGCCCGATGCGTCGTACGGGCGGCCCGACGAACTGAAGGCGCTCGTCGACGCCGCGCACGGGCTCGGGCTGCAGATGTTCCTCGACGTCGTCTACAACCACTTCGGCCCCGACGGCAACCTGCTGCCGCGCTACGCGCCCGCGTTCTTCCGCGCGGACCGGCAAACGGCATGGGGGCCCGCGATCGACTTCGCGCATGCGCAGACGAGCGCGTTCTTCATCGACAACGCGCTCTACTGGCTCGACGAATACCGTTTCGACGGGCTGCGCATCGACGCCGCGCATGCGATCGACGACGATGCGTGGCTGCGCGAGCTCGCGCGCCGCGTGCGCGCGCATGCGGGCGACACACGCCACGTGCATCTCGTGCTCGAGAACGAACGCAATGCGGCGAGCCTGCTCGGGCCCGGCCGCTTCGACGCGCAATGGAACGACGATTTCCACAACAGCGCGCACGTGCTGCTGACCGGCGAGCGCGACGGCTATTACCGCGCGTATGCCGACGCGCCGCTGCGCCACTTCGCGCGCACGCTCGGCGAAGGCTTCGCGTACCAGGGCGAGCCGTCGCCGCTGCATGACGGCGCCGCGCGCGGCGAGCCGAGCGCGCACCTGCCGCCGACCGCGTTCGTCACGTTCCTGCAGAACCACGACCAGATCGGCAACCGCGCGTTCGGCGAACGGCTGCGCACGCTCGCGAACGACGACGCGCTGCGCGCGGCCACCGCGCTGATGCTGCTCATGCCGCAGATTCCGCTGCTGTTCATGGGCGAGGAGGACGGCAGCACGCAGCCGTTCCAGTTCTTCACCGACTATCGCGGCGCGCTCGCCGACGCCGTGCGCGAAGGCCGGCGCCGCGAATTCGCGGCATTTCCCGCATTCGCCGATCCCGCGCATCGCGACGCGATTCCCGATCCGAACGACATCGCGACGTTCGTGCGTTCGTTGTCGAAACACCCGGCCGACGACGCATGGCCCGACGCCGACGCATGGCGGCGCTTCTACCGCAGCGCGCTGGCCGTGCGCGCGGCGCTCGTGACGCCGCACTTGGCCGGCGCGCGCGCGCTCGGCGTCGACCTGCTCGCGGGCGACGGCGAACCGCAGGCGCTCGCCGCACGCTGGCGTCTCGGCAACGGCAGCACGCTGACGATCGCGCTGAACCTCGGCTCGCACGACGCGGTGCTGCCCGCGCTGCCGGTCGGCAAGATCGTGTTCGAGACGCCGCCGCGCGCGCGCGACCGGCTGCGGGACCTGCGCCTGCCGCCACGTGCGTGCATCGCATGGCGCGACGGCGCGGTCAACCGCGATGCGCTGAATCACCGCGCGAACGGGCGGGGCCGATCATGACGACCGACGTCTCGATCGCGGCACTCGCCCGTTCGGCCGGACTGGAAACCGACTGGACCGACGCGGGCGGCGTCGCGCGGCGGGTGGGCGACGATGCGCTCGCCGCGCTCGTCGACGCGCTCGGCTGGCCGTGCGGCACCGCGGTCCAACGCGTCGACAGCGCGGCAGCGCTCGCCGATGCGAACGCGGCGCCACCGCGTTTCGTCACCGGCGATGCCGACCTGCCGCTGACGCTGCCGCATACGATCGCGCTGCCGGGCGCACACTTCCGGGTCGCGCTCGAAACGGGCGGCTACGTCGACGGGCGCGTGGCCGGTGCGGGCGAGCATGGCACGCTGCCGCCGCTCGCGATGCCCGGCTATCACGCGCTCGACATCGGCGAGCAGCGCATCGGGCTCGCGATCGCGCCGCCGCGCGCGCGCCCGTTCGGCGCATTCGCGCGCGCGCCCGACGCAGGCCGCCGCTGGGGCGTCGCAGCCCAGCTCTATAGCCTGCGCCGCACCGGCGACGACGGCGCGGGCGACTACACTGCGCTCGCGCGGCTCGCCGCGCACGCGGCGCGACACGGCGCGCAGGCGGTGGCGATCAGCCCGACGCACGCCGGCTATCCCGCACTGCCCGCGCACGACAGCCCGTATTCGCCGTCGTCGCGACGCTGGCACAACGTCGCGTATCTCGACTGCGACGCGGTGCCGGGCGCCGAGGCTGCACATCACGGGCCCGATGCAGCGGCCGACATGCCGCTGATCGACTGGCCGCGCGTGCTGCCGCCGAAGCTGCGCCGCCTGCGCGCATGCTTCGACGCATGGCGTGCCGACGGCGCGCCATCGCGCGACGCGTACCAGCGCTTTCGCGCGGCCGGCGGCGCGGCGCTCGACGCGCATGCGCGCTTCGACACGCTGCAGGCGTTCTGCATCGAACACGGGATCGGTGCGGACTGGCGGCAATGGCCGGCGCCGTGGCGCATGCCGTCATCGGCCGAAGTCGATGCGTTCGCGCACGCGCATGCCGACACAGTCGCATTCCACACGTTCCTGCAATGGTGCGCATCGCGCGCGCTCGGCGACGCGCAGCATGCGGCGCGCGGCGCGGGCATGGCGACCGGGCTGATCGCCGATCTCGCGGTCGGCTCCGACCGTGCGGGCAGCGACGCATGGGCGCACGGCGCGACGCTGCTGCGCGGCGTGTCGCTCGGCGCGCCGCCCGACCTGTTCAATGCAGCCGGCCAGGCGTGGGGCGTCACGACATGGACGCCCGCCGCGCTGCGCGCCGACTGTTTCGCGCCGTTCATCGCGTTGTTGCGCGCGGCGTTCGCGCATGCGGGCGGCATCCGCATCGATCATGTGCTCGGCTTCGCGCGGATGTGGATCGTGCCGGACGGCGGCACGCCGCGCGACGGTGCCTACCTGCGCTATCCGGTCGACGATCTCGTGCGGCTCGTCGCGCTCGAGGCGGCACGCCATCGCGCGATCGCGATCGGCGAGGATCTCGGCACGGTGCCGGGCGGTTTTCGCGAACGGCTTGGCGCGCAGGGGATCGCGGGGATGCGCGTGCTGTGGTTCGAGCGTGCTGCGAACGGCGCGTTCCGGCCGCCGTCCGCGTGGGATCGCGATGCGCTCGCGATGACGTCGACGCACGATTTGCCGACCGTGGCCGGCTGGTGGCGCGGGGTCGATCTGGGGTGGCGGCGGGTGGCGGCCGACAGCCGGAAGCAGCAAAACGGCGCGGCCGAAAGCACGCCGAGCGATGCGAGTGCACCAGGGCCGGACGAAATCGTGCAAGGCGCCGACGGCGGGCATGACACCGCACCCCGCACCGAAGCAGACCGCGCCACGCCCCCGCCTGCGTCCGATCCCGACCTGATCGCCGCCCAGGCGGAACGCGCAACCGAACGCGCGGCGCTGTGGCACGCATTGCAGCACGCGGGTTGCGCGCCCGCCAACAGCGCCGTCCCGCCGGCCGGCGCGCCACCCGTGAGCGCGATACTCGCGTATGTCGCATTGAGCCCGTCGCCGCTCGCGATCCTGCCGCTCGAGGATCTTCTCGGGCTGGACGAGCAGCCGAACCTGCCGGGGCCGCCCTGCGGCCATCCGAACTGGCTGCGGCGCCTGCCGCGCGCCGTCGACACACTGTTCGACGACGACGCGCGCAAGCGCATCGCGGCTGTCGTGCACGCGCGCCGCTCGCGGGAGCGCGACCCATGACGCCGCGCGCGACGCTGCGGCTGCAGCTGCATGCGGGCTTCACGTTCGACGATGCGGCCACGCACGCCGACTACTTCGCGCGCGTCGGCGTGAGCCACCTGTACCTGTCGCCGGTCTCGACGGCCGAGCCCGGTTCGCTGCATGGCTACGACACCGTCGACTACGCGTCGGTCAGCGCCGAACTCGGCGGCGAAGCCGGCCTGGTCCGGCTCGTCGGCGCGCTGCGCGCGCATGGCATCGGCGTGATCGTCGACATCGTGCCGAACCACATGGGCGTCGGCGGCTCGTCGAACGGCTGGTGGAACGACGTGCTCGAATGGGGGCCGGCGAGCCCGTACGCACGCTGCTTCGACATCGACTGGCATCCGCCCGACGCCGCGCTCGACGGCAAGGTGCTGCTGCCCTGCCTCGGCACGCCGTACGGCGACGCGCTCGCGGCCGGCGACATCGCGCTCGGCGCCGATCCGTCGACCGGCCGCTTCTTCGTTGCGTGCCCGGGGCGGCAGCTGCCCGTGGCCGCCGCCACCTACGCGGACATCCTGCGCATCGCGAACCGCTCGGACCTGAACACGCTCGCCGAACGCTTCGGCGCCGCGCCGGCGCACGGCAGCGCCCGGCTGGCCGCCGCGCATGCGGCGTTGCGCGATTACGCGGCCGCGCACGGCCCGCATGCGTTCGACGCCGTGCTGCGCGGCGCCGATCCGCGCAGCCCACGCTCGCGCGCGTGGCTGCACCGACTGCTCGAACGCCAGCACTACCGGCTCGCGTGGTGGCGCACGGCCGCGGACGAACTGAACTGGCGGCGCTTCTTCGACATCGCAACGCTCGCGGGCATCCGCATCGACGACGATGCGGTGTTCGACGCCGTCCACGCGCTGCCGTTGCGCCTTTACGCGGCCGGGACCATCGACGGCGTGCGCGTCGATCACGTCGACGGGCTCGCCGATCCGCGCGCGTACTGCCGGCGGCTGCATGCGCAACTCGCGGCGCTGCGCGACGAGCGGCCGTACGTTGTCGTTGAAAAAATCCTGGCGCCCGGCGAGGCGCTGCGCGACGACTGGGCCGTCGACGGCACGACCGGCTACGACTTCATGAACGACGTCGGCGCGCTGCTGCACGACCCGGCCGGCGCCGCGCCGCTGGCCGCCCACTGGGCCGCGGTGTCGGGTTCGTCGCGCACGTTCGAGCAGGAGGCGCTCGACGGCAAGCGGCGCGTGCTGATGCGCCAGCTCGCCGCCGAGCATGCGCGCGTCGCACGGACGCTGCACGGCATTGCACGCGCGTCGCCCGCGACGCGCGACGTCAGTCTGGTCGCGATTCAGCGCGTGCTGGGCGAACTCGCGGTACGGCTGCCCGTGTACCGGATGTATCCGGTGCAGGAAGATGCGCCCGCCGACACCGACCGCCGGGTGCTCACGCAGGCGTACGAACGGGCATGCGCGGCGATCGATCCGGCCGACCGCTACGCGCTCGACCATGTTGCCGCGTGGCTCGGGCTGCCGGTCGTACGCGTGCCGCGCGCGGACGCCGCCGCGCTGCATGCGGCCCGCGTCGCGTTCGCGCAGCTCACCGCGCCGCTCGCCGCGAAGGGTGTCGAGGATACGGCCTGCTATCGCTACGGTCGGCTGCTGTCGCGCAACGAGGTCGGCGCCGACGCGAGCGACTTCGGCCTGTCGCGCGGCGCGTTCCATGCGCGCAACCGGCGCCGTGCTCGAATCGCGCCGCATGCGCTGGTCGCGACGGCCACGCACGACCACAAGCGCGGCGAGGACGCACGCGCGCGGCTCGCGGTGCTCAGCGAGATGCCCGACGCATGGCGTGCGGCATCGCTCGATTGGTCCGCGCTCAACCGACCCCATCGCGGCGGCGCGCATCGCGACCTGGCGTGGGCGCCGGGGCCGGCCGCCGAGGCGATGCTGTACCAGACGCTCGTCGGCTGCTGGCCGCCGTCGCTGGCGCCCGACGACGCGGCGGGGCTCGCGGCGCTCGCCGAACGCGTGGTGCGCTGGCAGACGAAGGCGCTGCGCGAAGCGAAGCGGCATACGGACTGGCATGCACCGGAGACGGACTACGAGCGCGCATGCGAAGCGTTCGTCCGCGCGATCCTGACGCCGCGCGGCGCCGGCGATTTCGCGCACCGGCTGCATGGGTTCGTTGCGCGGATCGCGCCGGCCGGCATCGTCAACAGCCTGACGCAGACGGCCCTGCGGATCGCGTCCCCCGGCGTGCCCGATCTGTATCAAGGTACCGAGCGATGGGATCATTCGCTCGTCGATCCGGACAACCGGCACGACGTGCCGTTCGCGGCGCTGGCGGCCGAGCGCGTCGACGGGCCGGTCGAATCGTACCTGCCGACCTGGCCGGATGCGCGCGTGAAACGGGCGCTGGTCGAACGGATGCTCGCGCTGCGCGCGCGCTGGCCGACGACGTTCGCCGACGGTGCGTATGTGCCGCTGCGCGTGCGCGGCACGCTCGGGCGTCACGCGGTTGCGTTCGCGCGGTGCGATGATGCGGCGACCGTGGTGGTCGTTGCAACGCGGCTTGCGTGCCGGCTGCTCGGCGACATGCCCCGGTTGCCGCGCGTGGAGCCCGCGTTATGGGGCGATACGGCGGTCGTGTTGCCGCGTGGCGTCAAAGGGCCCTGGACGGACTGGCTGAATGCGCGGGACGCGCGGCACGGAATCGACGCAGCGGACGGCAGGCTGGCGCTCGATCGCTGCCTTGCGGCGTTGCCCGTTGCCGTGCTCGTCGCGACGCGCGCGGCGAACTGAGCCGATTCGACCCCGGCCTGCGCACCCTGCATCGGCCGACCGCAACCGGTGGCTTGTCGGAAGCGGGCGCGGGCGCGGCCGACGACATCACGACCACTCGTCCGGCGGCATCGTCCCGCCGTCGTCCTCCCACAGCGGCGCGTCCGGGGTATCGCCATGGCCCGCGGTCACGACCCCTTTCGCATTGCGATCCTTCGACCGGCGCGTCTCGCCGGGCAGCGCACGAATCCGCGCACGCGCCGGCGCCACCGTGCGCTGCCCGCCGCCCCGCCGCTCGTCGGCCGATGCCGTGCCTTTCGTCTGCCGCATATTCGAAACCGCATTCCTCCTTTCTCTCCTGCGTCACTGAAAAACTGAAAACCGGTGAACAGGCCGCCGCAATATCGATTCCGCCCCCGGGCAAGCTTCCTGCTGCAGGTTCATACCGAGTCCAGCCGCAGGAGCCGACGATGCCGACCGAACCCCACACGCCGCCCTCCGCGCGCCGCCGGCTCGGCGAACGGCTGACCCGCGAGGAAGAGCACGTGGCCGCGTTCCGCGAAAAGATCGCTGCAGACGCGCGCGCACAGGCCGGCGAACAATTGCGCACACCCGTCGTGCCGGTCAACGCGTCCGTCGCGATCGCACCGTGAGCAGCGCGCCCGCGCGTCATGCGTCGGTGCCGTCCGGCTCGGTACCGTCCGGCTCGCTCCTGTCGTGCCGCTGCACGCACTGCAGCACCGACATGCCGTCGGCCGTCAGCGTGGGCCGGCGCTCGCCCGACGCGTCGTCGCCCTGCATCACGATCAGGTTCTGTTCGACCAGCGCGGCGACGTCCTCGCGATCGATCTGGATCTGTTCCGGTGCGCGATACACCAGGAACAGCGCGGCAAGTTCATGGGCGGTCAGCATGCTCGTTCCCCGTTGACGGCTTCACGCGATGCGACCACGGCGTCGCATCGGCATGCGGCGCGACACGCGCGCCGGCGACTGTCGATGCGTGCACGGACCATGCCAATACGCGCGAAGCAGCGATCGTCCGCACCGCGTGCGTGCGGCGCGATATGGCACCGCGCGGCGCCCGGCCGCCCGTGCAAAGTTTTCAACGATATGTAATGCCGGACGCGAGCCGGCCGAACGCGTCGGCCACGGCGCTTCGATCAGGAGCGCCGCGAACGGGACATGCCGGCCTTCACGCTGCCCGCCGCCGCACGGCCGTGCGCGCGAAAATAGCCGCTGTGCAGTACCACGCCGCCCTTGCCGTCCGCCAGCACATCCGCGCAGGCGGCCTCGATCCGCGCGCGGCCGCGCTCGAACGCGTCGAGCAGATCGGCTTCCAGCACCGAGGGCGCGCCGAAATGATCCTCGAGCGCCTCGGCCGTGATCGCGCAGTGTTCCGGTTGACCGTCGACGTCGACGGTGAAGCACAGTTGCAGCGCCGCGCCGTCGAACTCGGGCGGCGCATCGGCCAGCGTGACGTGGCGGGGGGAATCGGCCGGCATCGGATCACACGCTCCGCGACGCGAGGCTTTCGACCAGCGCGCCGCTGAATGCCGGCAGGTCGGCGGGCTTGCGGCTCGTGATCAGGTTGCCGTCGCGCACGACTTCCTCGTCGACCCACTTGCCGCCCGCATGGCGGATGTCGTCCTGCAGGCTCGGCCAGCTCGTCATCGTGCGCCCTTCCACGAGCCCGGACGACACGAGCAGCCAGCCGCCGTGACAGATCGCGGCGATCGGCTTGCCGGCGCCGACGGCCGCCGTCACGAACTCGCGCGCGGCCGGGATCATCCGGATCGCGTCGCCGTTGACGACGCCGCCCGGCAGCACGACCGCGTCGTAGTCGCCCTCGCGTGCGTCGTCGAACGTGCGGTCGACCTTCACACGCTTGCCCTTGTCGACGTGCGTGAACCCCTGGATTTCGCCGCGTTTCTGCGAAATCACGTCGACCTGCGCGCCTTCGGCCGCCAGCGCACGTTGCGGTTCGACAAGCTCGGCTTCCTCGAAGCCGTCGACCGCGAGGATCGCTACCTTGCAATGGTCCAGTCTGCCGCTCATGGAGACCTCCGTGGATGCCGCGGCACCCTTTATGCCGTCCCGGTCACGGAGCAATCTCCGTGCCGCGTGCGGCCGGACGACGGCAACGGCGACGGAAGAGACCGGCCGAAACCGGCCCGTGCCGCTTCGCCGCGCACGGGCTGAAAAGATTTCAACGGCGTGTAACCCGACCCGGCACGATTACTGCAGGCGGATCGCCGCATCGAGCATCGCGTCGGTCAGTTCGACCGTCAGTGTCAGATCGTCGTCGTCGTCGGGAACCCGGTCGAGCATGTCCTGCACGGCCTCGTGCAGCATCGCGTGCACGCGCATCCGGGCGCCGTCGTCGAGGCCCGCATAGCGTTCCATCGTGTCGCAGTCGAGCACCAGCACGACCGAATGCCGCCCCGTATCGGGTGGCGCATCGGCCTCCATCGACCACGCCGCATGAAACGTGACCGTGCCTGTCTCGACGTCGAGACGGACCGTCGTATCGAGATCGCCGGCGTCGACCATGTCGGCGTCCGTCGCGTCGTCTTCCAGACTGATCCGGGAGTTCGATCGCATGATGTCCTCCTGCGTGGTGGCCGCGCGCGCTTGCTTCAAACGGCGCCGGCCATTCGGTTCGAATGCGGATGTCACGAGGTTTTCGTGCTGAAACTGCGCGAGGCCCTCGGCCGCAAGCCGTGACGGCGGCCGGCCACCGCCGCATCGACCCGCCCCGATCGCTCGCGTGCACGAAACACCGTGGTACCTGATCGTCGGCGCGGTGCCGATGGGGATGGACATCGCGCGAGCGGCCACCGCACGCCGCGCCGGCGGCGGTCGGCCCCGGCGTCAGGGCGCGCGCAACGCCGCATCGAGTTCGGTATCCGTAATATCGAGCGCCACGTTGCATTCGATCGCGTCGTCCTCGACGCGCGGCTTGCGTTCGTCCACCGCGCGTCGCGCGCTGTCGCACAGATACGTGCGCACGCGAAGCCGGCCGTCCTCGTCGAGCCACGCATATCGCTCGACCACGTGCGGATCGAATCGCAGGTCGACCGCGCAACGCCATTCGCGCGCGCTTTCGTCGGCCGGCACGCGCACCCACGACACCTGGATCGTCAAGCGCCCGGATGCGTCGTCCGCATGCACGACGATGGTCGACTCCGACGGAAAGCCGTTCGCGAGCGCGTGCTCGAGTTCCGCGACGCGCTGCGAGCGGTCGGGTGCGTTGCTCATCGTCGCACGACGCCCAGCAGCAGCGTGACCAGGAAGATCACGACGAAGATGTAGAACAGGATCTTCGCGATCTCGGCCGCGCCGGCCGCGATGCCGCCGAAGCCGAGCACGGCCGCGACGAGCGCGATGATGAAGAAAATGACGGCATATCGAAGCATGGAGCCCTCCTGGATGACAGCGGTCGCGAACACACGTCGTCGTCGATCACGCATCGTGCTTGTGCCTGGGTTTGCCGCGCACCGGCGTGGAAGCCATTCTCTCGAGTTCCTTCTCGCTCATCGACCTGGCCATCGACTTCGCCGGCGGCTTGAGATCCTTCATCTTCGTGTCGCCGCGCTTGGCCGACAGCGCGGCCCCGGCGGCACGTTGCTGGGCCTGGGATTTTGCTGGCATGGTTGCGCTCCTCTCGTTGGCGCGCGCAATACGATGCCATGTCGACGCGACAGGCGGCACGCGCGCGGTTGGGTCGCCCGAGCCGTCACGCGGCGTCGCGTCGCCGCAGGTCGGCCGGCGGGATCTTCATCGCCTGGCGATACTTCGTCACCGTGCGGCGCGCAAGAAGAATGCCGCGCCCCGCGAGGTTCTGCGCGAGCGTGACGTCGGACAGCGGATCGGTGTGACGCTCGGCCGCGATCATGTCGCGGATCAGCACCTTGGCGGCCGACGCCGAGCACACGCCCTTGCCCGCCGCCTCGAGCTTGCGCGGGAAGAAGTGCTTGAACTCGAACGTGCCGTGCGGCGTGGCCATGTACTTGTTGCCCGTCGCACGCGACACGGTCGATTCGTGCAGGTCGAGCTCTTCCGCGATGTCGCGCAGCACGAGCGGCTTCATCGCGATTTCGCCGTAGCGGAAGAAATCGCGCTGCCGCGCGACGATGCATTCGCCGACGCGCTGGATCGTCTCGAAACGCTTCTGCACGTTGCGGATCAGCCAGCGCGCTTCCTGCAACTGCTGGCCGAGCGGCGAATCGCGCTCGCCGCTCGACTGCGCGAACAGCGTCGCATAACGCTCGTGCAGGCGCGCGCGCGGCAGCACGGCCGGGTTGATCGTCACGATCCATTCGTCGCGCACCTGGCGCACGATCACGTCGGGCACCACGTAGTCGCCGCGCGTGCTGCCGTAGTGATTGCCGGGGCGCGGATCGAGCCCGCGCACGAGCGCGCACGCCGCATGCAGCGTCTGCGGGTTGCAGCCGATGCGCCGCTGGATCTCGGCCGTCTCGCGGCGCGCGAGCCGTTCGAGATGCTCGCGCGCGATCGCCTTCGCTTCCGCGAGCGCCGGCGTGCCGGCCGGGATCGCGTCGAGCTGCAGCACGAGGCATTCGGACAGCGAGCGCGCGGCGATGCCCGGGCGGTCGAGCATCTGCACGAGCCGCACCGCGACCGCGAGATCCTGTTGCGACAGCAGCAAAGCCGGATCGGCCGCGACCAGCAGTTCGGGCAGCTCCTGACGCAAGTAGCCGTCGTCGTCGAGCGCGTCGATCACGATGCGCGCGGCTTCGCGATCGCGTTTGTTCAGCGGGTAGAGCCGCAGCGCGTCGTGTAGTTGCTGATGCAGCGACGGCTCGGCGGCCATCCATTCGCCGGGCGACAGGCCGTCGGCGTCGTCGCCCTGGCGGCCCGTACCGCGCGGCGCGGGCGCGGCCGTATACGACACCTCGCCGTCCGGCGGGCGCACGTCGTCGGGTTCAGGCGCCGCTTCGGGCGCGGCGGCTTCGGCCGCCTGCTCGGGCGTTCCGGCAGCGGTTTCGTCTTCGCCTTCGCCCTGGCCGTCCTCGAGAAACGGATTCATGTCGAGCGCCTGCCGCAATTCCTGTTGAAACTCGAGCGAGGACAACTGCAGCAGCCGCAGCGACTGCTGAAGCCTCGGCGTAAGTGCGAGATGCTGCCGCATCTGCAGCGCAAGCGAGACGGACATCGAAAGCCTCCTGACGGTTCGGTTCGCGGAATTTCGTCGACAGGGTTCATGCAGCTTTCGTGCCAATCCGTCCACGCACGTCGTACCGGGGCTTTCGCGGGTTCGTGCCCCATCACTCAACGTGACGGGGCCGCTTTTTTACAAGCCGGCGGCAAGTTTGGGGCACGCATTTCGCGCGTCAAGAAGTGTGCCCGATCGCGCGCATCGTTACCGCTTCGTTACCGCTTCGCATCGATGCGATCGACAGCCGGGTGATCGAGAAATACCATCGTCAGCTCCCGCAGGTCGCGCAGCAGCCACGCGACCATGTCGCGCTCCTGCCGCAGGATCCGCTCGCAGCACGCGACGGATTTCATCTTCGCGATCACGTTCCTTCGCTGCATCACGAATGCGGCGCATGCCGCGCGGTGCGATGCTCGGCGCGCATGCCGTGCGACACGCGACGCGTCAGGTCAGTACTGCATCGGCGGCGGCGTGCCCGGCAGCGCCAGGCGCGCCGGCTCGGTCGAGCCGAACGTCTCGTCGCCGAGCGGCCTCACGTCGGCCTTGCCCTCGAACATCCGGCGCTCGGGCCGGTAGATCAGCGGTTCGTGCTTCCACGCATCGAAACGGCTCTTCACCGAATCGAATCCGCCGCCGCATACGTTGACCTCGTAGCGCACGCCTGGTCGTCGTTTCGGAATCGTCATCGTGTCTCCGCTTGATGCGCGCACCGCAGGCACCGGGTGCGCCGCGCGTTGCTGCCATGGGCGTCTTCGTCGTCGCGGTCGACGTGGCAAGTCGCGTGCCGCGTGCGATCCGGGAACGGCCGTTGCGGGAAATCGGCGGTTTCGTCACCGACACGGAGCTTCGCCATGAAGGATTCGATCCGGTCCGGCCACGGCGCGCCGGAGCGCAAGCAGCGAACCGACCCGTCGCGGCCGCTGAAGCCTGAGGAACGCACGCACACGCGCCATTCGGAACGCCATATCGACAAGCAGCTCGAGGACACGTTTCCGGCCAGCGACCCGCCCGCGACCGGCGGCATCACGCGCATCGAGCCCGACACGCCGCCCGGCACGCACGACGAAGGGCCGTGGCAGGACAAGCGCCAACGCCACAACGAATGACGACGACGAACGACAGGCCGCGTGCGCCGCACGGCATGCGGTTTGCTGAATGTGCCGAGGCATCGCCGACCCCCAACCCGCAAGGAGGACTTTCATGCATCGCGTCAACGAAATCATGTCGCAGGACGTCGTGTGCATCGCGCCGACCGACTCGATCCGTCATGCCGCGCAACTGATGGAGCGCTACGACATCGGCGCGCTGCCCGTGTGCGACAACAACCGGCTGGTCGGGATGGTGACGGACCGCGATCTCGCGGTGCGCGCGATCTCGGCCGGCAAGCCGCCGGAGACGCGGATCCACGAAGTCGCGTCGGGCCCGATCGAATGGTGCTTCGACGACGATTCGCTGGACGAGATCCAGCGCTACATGGCCGACGCGCAGTTGCGCCGCCTGCCCGTCGTCGATCACGACAAGCGGCTGGTCGGCATGCTGTCGCTCGCGGACATCGCGACGCGCTCGGCCGGCCCGACGCACGACGACGTCGCGAACACGCTCGAAGGCGTGTCGCAGCCGAGGCAGACGTGACGGGTCGAGCCTTTGCTTCGCCCCGTCCCGACCACCCGCGCGACCCGCGGCCCGCCCGGGCACGATCGCGCACCACGCAGCCTGGAGGAAACACCATGCAGACTTCCGATCAAGGTCAGACCCGCATCATCGGCAAGGGCGCCGCGACGGCGGCCGGCCCCGGCCCCGACGTCATGGCGGCCAACACGCTGGAAGGCGACAAGGTCTATACGACCGACGGCGACGACGTCGGCAAGATCAAGGACATCATGCTCGACGTGCGCTCGGGCCGTATCGCGTACGCGGTGCTGTCGAGCGGCGGCGTGCTCGGCATCGGCGACAAGCTGCTCGCGCTCCCGTGGAGCGCGCTGACGCTCGACACCGAACGCAAGTGCTTCCTGCTGTCGGTGTCGTCGGAGCGGATCAAGAACGCCCCCGGCTTCGACAAGGACCACTGGCCGGCAATGGCCGATCCGCAATGGGCCGAGCCGCTGCACGAGTACTACGGCAGCGCGCCGTACTGGCGCCCCGGCGACGAGCTCGGCCTGACCGATCCGACCGAGGAACTGAACGATCCGCGCACGCGCGGCCGTCACTGATCGTTCGCGACCGGCCGGCGCGCCGACCGACGCGCCCCGCGCATGCGGGGCTTTTTTTCGTCTGCCGGCCGCCCCCTATTGATAACCATACGACATCAATCCATCCAAAAATCGCACTTATCGTTTTTCCGTCTCCGGGCGAACATTGCCAAAACGACAATCGATCGCCTTCCGCGCGTTGTCAGGATTTTTCTGGAGACACCCCCGATGCACCCCTCGCCCAGCCTTCCGACCGGACGTTCGAAGGCCGCCGCGGTATTCCGCGTCACGGCCGGCAACTTCCTCGAGCAGTTCGACTTCTTCCTGTTCGGCTTCTATGCGACGCAGATCGCCGCCGTATTCTTTCCCGCCGCGAGCGAGTTCGCTTCGCTGATGATGACGTTCGCCGTGTTCGGCGCCGGCTTCCTGATGCGGCCGCTGGGCGCGATCGTGCTGGGCGCGTACATCGACGACGTCGGCCGCCGCAAGGGCCTCATCGTCACGCTTGCCATCATGGCAAGCGGCACCATCCTGATCGCGTTCGTACCGGGCTACGCGACGATCGGCCTGCTCGCACCCGCGCTCGTGCTGATCGGGCGGCTGCTGCAGGGCTTTTCGGCAGGTGCCGAGCTGGGCGGCGTGTCGGTCTATCTTGCCGAGATGGCCACGCCCGGCCGCAAGGGCTTCTACACGAGCTGGCAGTCCGCCAGCCAGCAGGTCGCGATCGTCGTCGCGGCGGGCCTCGGCTTCGCGCTCAATCAATGGCTCAGCGCATCGGCCATCGCCGCATGGGGATGGCGCGTGCCGTTCTTCGTCGGCTGTACGATCGTGCCGTTCATTTTCATGCTGCGCCGCAACCTGGAAGAAACGCAGGAGTTCAAGGCGCGCCAGCATCGTCCCGGCATGAAGGAAGTGTTCGGGACGCTGGTCCAGAACTGGGGCGTGGTTCTCGCAGGCATGATGCTGGTCGCGATGACGACCACGAGCTTCTACTTGATCACGGTCTACGCGCCGACCTTCGGCAAGACGGTTCTGCACCTGAGCACCGCGGACAGCCTGCTCGTGACGCTGTGCGTCGGCGTGTCGAACTTCGTCTGGCTTCCGATCGGCGGCGTGCTGTCGGACAGGATCGGCCGCCGGCCGCTGCTCGTCGGCATGACGGTGCTCGCGATCGCGACCGCCTATCCTGCGCTGTCGCTGCTCGCTCATGCACCGTCGTTCGTCAACATGCTGCTCGTCCTGCTGTGGCTGTCGTTCATGTACGGGATCTATAACGGCGCGATGATCGTCGCGCTGACGGAAGTGATGCCGGTGGAGGTGCGCGTGGCAGGCTTCTCGCTCGCCTACAGCCTCGCGACGGCCGTATTCGGCGGTTTCACGCCCGCCATCTCGACGGCGCTGATTCACATGACCGGTGACAAGGCTGCACCGGGCTACTGGATGAGCCTCGCCGCGGTGTGCGCGCTGCTTGCGACGTTCGCCCTCTATCGCCGCCAGACGCCGACGCTGACGCCCGCGCACTGAAGCCCATGCCGAGCAACCTACCCCGACTCCGCACGTCGACAACCATGAAAAACCTGCTCCTGAAACTGTGCGCGACCGCGCTCGTCGCCACCTCCGCAGTCGCCGCGAACGTACAGGCCGCTGACCTGCACGTGATGAGCTCGGGCGGCTTCACCGCGGCCTACAAGCTCCTTGGCCCGCAGTTCGCGTCCCGCACGGGCAACACGCTCGACACCGCGCTCGGCCCGTCGATGGGCAAGTCGCCCGAAGCGATTCCGAACCGGCTCGCGCGCGGCGAGCCTGCCGACGCGGTGATCATGGTCGGCTACGCGCTCGACGACCTGATCAAGCAAGGCAGGGTGATCCCCGGGTCGCGCGTCGAGCTGGCCGATTCCCGCATCGGCATGGTCGTGCGCGACGGCGCGGCGAAACCCGACATCAGCTCGGCCGAAGGCCTGAAGCAGGCGCTGCTGCATGCAAAGTCGATCGCCTACTCGGATAGCGCGAGTGGCGTCTACATCGAGCGGGAATTGTTCAGGAAGCTCGGCATCGACGACCAGGTGAAATCGAAGGCGAAGATGATCCCGCGGATTCCGGTCGCGTCCGTGGTCGCGAACGGCGACTACGAAATCGGCTTCCAACAGGTGAGCGAACTGCTGCCCGTCCAGGGCGCGACCTTCGTCGGCAAGATTCCCGAATCGCTGCAGTCCGTCACACGCTTCGCCGCCGGCATCCCCGTCGGCGCGCAACATCCAAAGGAAGCGAAGGCACTCCTCGACTATCTCGCGTCGCCCGACGTACAGGCGCAAGTAAAGTCGACCGGACTGGATTCCGTCTCCGCACCTTGAGCACGAACCACGGGAAGGCGTGCGTCAGACCGCCTTCCCGTCGCGCCCGGCGTGGTCCGCAGCATCATCGGCGCAGTCCGGGTTCACCGGCTCGGCCGCGCTCAGCATCCGCGCGAGCCGCGCACGATCGCACTCCCCTTCCCACGACGAAACGAAGATCACCGCGCACGCATTGCTGATCACGCTCGTCAGCGCGCGCGCCTCGGACATGAAGCGATCGATGCCGACCAGCAGCGCGACCCCGGCAACCGGCAGGTCGGGCATCACGGCGAGCGTCGCGACAAGCGCGACGAGCCCGCTGCCGGACACGCCGGCCGCCCCCTTCGAGGTGAGCAGCATGACGGCGAGCATCGCCGCGATTTGCGGCGCGGAAAGCGGTACGTCACACGCCTGCGCGATGAACAATGCCGCGAGCGTCAGGTAGATCGCGGTGCCGTCCAGGTTGAACGAGTAGCCGGCCGGCAGCACGAGCCCCACGACGCCCTTGTCGCACCCCAGCGACTCCAGCTTGACGATCAGCCGCGGCAACACCGGCTCCGTGGACGAGGTCGCGAGGACGATGAGCAATTCCTCGCGCAGGTAGCGCAACAGCCGCCACAACGCGAAACCGTGCAGTCGTGCGAGCGGCGCAAGCACCAGCGCAACGAACAGCGCACAGGCCACGTAGAACGACGCCATCAGCCTCGCGAGCGAGCCGACCGAGCCGATGCCGAAGCGGCCCACCGTGAACGCCATCGCGCCGAATGCGCCGAGCGGAGCGAGCCGCATGATCATCGCGAGCACGCGAAAGACGATCTGCGCGATGCCGTCGATCAGCGCCAGCACGGGTCGACCGGCCTGCGGATGGGCATTCAGCGAAAAACCGAACAGCAGCGACAGCAGCAGCACCGGCAGCACCTCGCCCGTGCGGAACGCGCCGAGCATCGTGTCCGGGATCACGCTCAGCGCGAACTCGACGAGCCCGTGCGGTTGCGCATGCCGTACGTATTGCACGAGGAGGCTCGAATCGAGATGGCGCACGTCGACGTGCATGCCGGCGCCGGGCCGCAGCACGAACGCGGTGACGAGCCCGAATGCGAGTGCGGCGGCGGTCAGCAGATAGAACAGCGCCAGCGCGCGCACGATCGTGCGCCCGATGGCCTTGCCGTTCGCCAGCGACGTGATGCCGGAGACGATCGTGCAAAACACGACCGGTGCGATCATCATCCGCACGAGGCCGACGAAAGCATCGCTGAGCGGCTTGAGCAGCGCGCCCGCCGACGGCCAGAAGTGGCCGACGCTCACGCCGAGCACCATCGCCAGCAGAACCTGCACGTAGAGCGAACGGAGCGGTCTTGCCGGCCTCACGATGCGGTGTTCCCCGATGTTCCGGCCGTATGCTCGATCGTCGTCATCGGGATGCGTCGCCGCTTGCCGCAGCGCCGCGTTTCGCGTCGACGATCGCCCGGTGAAACTCCTCCGCGGCCGGCGTCAGCGCGCGTCCGCGCCGTTTCACGATGCCCACCCGGCGCTTGACCACCGGTTCGACGAGGGGCACACTCGTGAGCACGGGATGGTCGTGTCCGGGCATCGCCATCGACGGTACCGCGGCGACGCCGAGCCCCGCTTCGATCAACCCGAGCAGGGTCGTCACGTGGCGCGTCTCGCACACGCTCGGCGCCCGCGGCGCGACGGTCGTCAATGCCTGGTCGAGCAGCAGCCGGTTGCCGGAAGTCTTGTCCACCGACACATACTCGTACTCGTAAAGCTCGTTCCAGGTCACGCGCTTCTTGCGCGCGAGCGGATGATCGCGCCGGCACGCGGCAACAAACCGTTCCTGCAGCAACAGCTTGAACTCGATCTCCGGCTCCTGGCTGCCCATGAAACTCACGCCGAAATCGGCCTCGCCGCTGAGGACCGCGCCCAGCACGTCGTTCGCGCTCGCATCCAGCAGCTTGACCCTGATGCGCGGAAAGCGGCGATGATAGCTCGCGATCACGTTCGGCAGGAAGTAGTAGGCCACCGACGGCACGCATGCAATCGTCACATGACCGAGGCGGCTCGACGAAACGTCGCGGATGCCGAGCAGCGCGACGTCGAGATCGTCCAGCAGTTGCTCGGCGCTCGGCGCGAACACGCGTCCGACGGTGGTCAGCGTGACGCTGCGGGTGGTGCGCTCGAACAACCGCACGCCGAGCGCTTCCTCGAGTTTGTCGATCCGGCGACTCAGCGCGGGCTGCGAAATGCTGATCGCGTCGGCGGCCTTTCGGAAGCTTCCCAGTTCCACCACCGCGCGAAACGCCTGCAAATCGGTCAAATCGAAGTTGATTCCCACGGGCCACGTCTCCGCATTTCAGATGCCGGGTATTTTGCATGATTCGGGCAAGCGCACCCAGCCGGGAGATGCCCGGCTCCGACGCCGGCTACGCGCGGTGCCGCCGCGCATCGATCACGACGGAGATCGCGCGCGATGCCTGGCGGCGATCGCCGTCGCGCTCGCATGGTGTGGCGCGTCGTCGGCGGCCGCATGCACGCGCGTGGCGCCTTGCGGAGGTGCTTTCATCCAATGCGTTGTAACTTTTTCGGCATGCATCTGCCGGGCATGACGATTGCCGGGCGATGGGTAACGGGCGCGCGTCGGCGCGCCCGCTCGCATCGGGGCGACATCATCAGGGAATCGCATCGATCGGCGAACGCGCGCCGGCGCGGGAAAGGAAATACCCGCGGAATCCTCGGCTGACGGCGCGCTACCGCATCCGCGCCATCAGCCGGCGCGCTTCGTCACATGCGCGATCTTGCGCGCCAGTTCGCGCACGTCGACGGGCTTGCACAGATAGCCTTCGAACCCGGCTTCGAGCGCGCGGCGTTCGTCGGCGAGGCCCGCGTGCGCGGTCACGGCCAGCACGCGCAGGCGAGGCAGCCCGCCGTCGCCGTTCATCGCGCTGCGCCTCAGCGCGTCGAGCAGCCAGAAGCCGTCGCCGTCCGGCATCGCGAGATCGGACAGCACGACGGTCGGCCGCATGTCGGCGGCCACCGCGAGCGCTTCCCGGCCCGACGACGCGATCGCGACGGTCGCGCCGAACGTGGTCAGCGCGGCGGTCAGGCTCGCGCGCGTCGTTGCGTCGTCGTCGACGATCAGGATGCGCTGCGTATCCAGCACGAGCGGCTCGTGACGGCCATCCGCCTGCGCGATCCCCCAGGCCATCGCGCCCATCGGCTGCCAGCCGGCCGGCAGCGTCACCGTGAACGTTGCGCCGCGATTGCGGCCCGCGCTCTCGACGACCACGCTGCCGCCGTGCAGTTCGACGATATGCCGAACGATCGACAGGCCGAGACCGAGGCCGCGCCGCGACGACGCGGGCGAATCGTCCGCACGGCGGAACATGTCGAACACGAACGGTGCGAACTCCGCCGCGATACCCTGCCCCGTGTCGGACACGGTGAGTACCACGCGCGTATCGACACGCGCCAGCGCGACCGTCACGGCACCGCCGCTCGGCGTGAACTTGAGCGCGTTCGACACGAGATTCGACAGCATCTGCCGCAGCCGCTCGGCATCGCCCGACACGATGCAGGTGGCCGCCGTGCATTCGAACTCGAGCACGATACCAGCCGACGACGCGGCCGTCTGGAACGCGCCGACCGAGTCGGAGAACAGCCGCACGACATCCACCGGCATCGCGTCGAGCTGCAGCTTGCCGGTCGCGAGCGACGATGCGTCGAGGATGTCGCCGACCATCCGCGTGAGCGAGCGCGCGCTGCGGTCGATCGCGTCGATCGCCTGCTGCTGCAGCGCGTCATCGCCCGAGTTGCGCAGCACCTCGACCCAGCCGTAGATCACGTTCAGCGGCGTGCGCAATTCGTGCGACACCGTCGCAAGCAATTCGTCCTTCAGACGGTTCGACGTATCGGCCTGGTCGCGTGCATGGCGCGCGCGCTGCAGCGAGCGCAGCGTGCGCAGGTCGCGCAGGCGCTGCGCGCCGGTTTCGCGCAATGTCAGCGACAGCGCGACGCACGCACGCGCGTCGCCGCTCACCGGGCCCGCCGCCGCCGTCGCACGAAAGCGCCGGCCATCGCGTCGCACGCACAGCAGGTCGATCGGCCCGACCGCTTCGCGCATATCGTCGAACGATTCGGCGAACGGCCTGCGTTTCAGCCAGCGCATCGCGACCAACGATTCGAACGCGCGCCCGAGCGCATGGCCTTCGTCATAGCCGAACAGGCGCTGCGCGGCCGGGTTCCAGCTGACGATGCGGCCGTCGGCATCGACGCCGACGATCGCGTCCGGCGATGCGTCGACAACCGCGCGCTGCAGCCGCGACGCGTCGGTACGCGAGCGATCCGCGCCGGCATCGCGCAACAACAGCACGGCGCCGTCGATGTTGCCGTCGGCATCGGCGATCGGCGACGCGACCTCGACGATCGGCACCGGCTCGCGGCCGTCCGCATGCAGCCAGTGCTGGTCGGACACGACGCCCGCACCGCCGAGCGCGCGATCGAGCGGCGTGGCCGGCACGCGGCGGCCGGTGCGGTCGAACACCCGCAGCACGTCGCGCGCGGCGCGGCCCGTCGCATCGCCCGGCGCGCAGCCGACGAGTGCGGCCGCGGCCGCGTTCATGTACGTGAGCCGTCCGTTCGTATCGGTCGCGATCACACCGTGCGGCAACGCCTGAAATACGGCCTCGAGGCGCCGATGCGCGGCCGCTTCGCGCCGGCGCGCATATTCGTTCGTGAATCGCGCATGCCGCAGCATCGACGCAATCGCGCATACGAGCGCGCCGACCAGCACGAGCGTCCCGAGCCGGACGAGCCGCTCGGGCAGCGGCTCCGTATAGGCAGCCGGATCGGACAGGAACAGCGTCCACACGAGCATGCCGCTGATCACGGTCGCCACCATCCCGAACAGGAACGAGGTGGCCCATGCGACGCCCGCGAGCAGCGGGTAGTAGAGGACGAGCGGCAGGTTCACGCCGCCGAAGCGGATCGCGAGGGCCTGCAGCACGGTCGCGATCGCGACCAGCATCACGGCCGTTACGTAATTCCCGGCGTGCGTTCGCGAGAAATCGATCATCGGGCACGCTCCCGCCGCGCGACGACGATGCGCCGCGCCACACGGAAACGAGGGCATGAGCGCGGTTGCAGCGGCATCAGGAATCCGGCTTGTTCGCGTCGTCTTCCAGTTGTGCGAGCCGGTTGTAGATCGTCTTCAGGCTGACGTCGAGCATTTCGGCCGCCTGCGCCTTCACGCCGCCACATTGCGCGATCGTGCCGAGGATCAGCCGCCGGTCGACTTCCTCGAGCGGCGTGCCGAACGGCACGGTCACGCGATCCTCGTTCGAATCGACCATATTCGACAGCTCGTCCATGATCGGCGGCGGCAGCGTGTCGATCACGTCCGCGTCGCTGAAGATGCTCGCGCGCTGCACGAAGTTGCGCAGTTCGCGTACGTTGCCCGGCCATTCGTAGGTCTTCAGCGCCTCGCGCGCGGCCGGCGCGAAACGCAGATGCCGGCCGCTCTCTTCGTTGAAGTGCTGCAGGAACGCGTCGGCGAGCATCGGGATGTCGTCGCCGCGCTCGCGCAGCGGCGGCAACGGAATCGGAAACACGTTGATCCGGTGAAACAGGTCGGGCCGCAGCTTGCCATCAGCCATCGCGGCTTCCGGATCGCGGTTCGTCGCGGCGACGATGCGCACGTCGACGTCGATCTCGCGTGTCGAGCCGAGCCGCGTGAGCCGCCCGGTCTCCAGCACGCGCAGCAGCTTGACCTGCGATTCGACCGGCATCTCGGTGATCTCGTCGAGGAACAGCGTGCCGCCGTCCGCGCGTTCGAAAAAGCCCTTGTGCTGGCGCTCGGCGCCCGTGAAGCTGCCGCGGTCGTGGCCGAACATCTCGCTCTCGACGAGGTTCGCGGCGATCGCGCCGCAGTTCACCGCGAGAAACGGGCCGCGGCGGCGCAGGCTCAGGTCGTGCACCGTCTGCGCGGCGAGTTCCTTGCCGGTTCCCGATTCGCCCGTCAGCAGCACCGACGCCTCGGTGCGCGCGACGCGGCCGATCGCGTCGTAGACGGCCTGCATCGCGGGCGAACTGCCGAGCATGCGGCCGAAACGCCCGAGGCGCTTCAGCTCGGAGCGCAGCTCGGCAATCTCTTCGTGCAGCGCGGTCGTGCGCGGCACGCGCGCGAAGATGCTGTTAAGCCGCTGCATGTTCAGCGGCTTGACGAGATAGTCGGTCGCGCCGCGCCGCAACGCATCGATCGCGGTTTCGAGGCTCGCGTGGCCGGTGGTCAATACCATTTCGCAGTGCGATCGTTTCGGCAACGCGTCGAACAGATCCATGCCGTTGCCGTCCGGCAGCACGAGATCGCACAGCACGAGATCGGGGGTATTCGTCGTGACGAGCGTGCGCGCTTCCTCGAGCGTGGCGGCCGTATCGCATGCGAGCTGCTGCGTGCGAGCGAGCGTCGCGAGCATCGTGCGCGTATCGGCATCGTCTTCGACGATCAGGACATAGGGCATCGAGGCTCCTGGTGAGGCGGCCCGGCGCAGTCGCTGGCCGGAACCGCGACGGATATGCGGCGCAGCACGCGCGGCCGGCACATGGCGACGCCTTCCGCCCTGCAAGCCAATGAGCGGATCGGCCGTCCTGAAATGAAAAACGCTGCTTCGAAGTATAGAAGACGGCGGTTGCGCATTCGTCGCCCATCGAATAAATCTATCTGTCGCGGCGACCCGCATTGCCAGATTCAATGTCGCACCGTTGGTATAAAAGCTAAGCTCCTTACGGGAAAACGACGCATGCCACGTCGTTTTTTCATCAGACCTCGACAATATTCGGTCAAATCTTCCCGATCCGATATCGCGCCATGGCGAAAACCGGCGATGACGGCGCGCGGCTCTTCGGTCGCTCGCGTACGATCCAGGCCCTTTTACTGAAGGTGTCGCGCGTCGCGACCACGCACGCCAGCGTGCTGATCGTCGGCGAAAGCGGCGCCGGCAAGGACATCGTCGCACGGCTGTTGCACGACTTGAGCCCGCGGCGGCGCGGGCCTTTTGTCCCCGTCAACTGTGGCGCGATCCCGCACGACATCGCGGAATCGCATCTGTTCGGTCATGAGAAAGGCAGCTTCACCGGCGCGGTCGCGCAGCATGTGGGCATGTTCGAAGCCGCATGCGGCGGCACGCTGTTCCTCGACGAGATCGCGGAAATGCCGGCCGAGTTGCAGGTCAAGCTGCTGCGCACGCTCGAATCGAACACGATCGTGCGGGTCGGTGGCCACGAATCGATTCCGCTCGACTTGCGGATCGTCGCGGCCACGCATCACGATCCCGTCGAGGCCGTGCGCAGCGGGCGCCTGCGCGAGGACCTGTTCTTCCGGATCGCGACGGTCGCGCTGCACGTGCCCGCGCTCAGGCAGCGCGAGGACGACGTCGGCGATATCGCGCTGCAGATCGTCGAGCGGTTGAATGCGCGGCACCGCACGCGCAAGCGACTCTCGATACAGGCGATGAAGGCGCTGCGCGCGTATACGTGGCCCGGCAACGTGCGCGAGTTGCGCAACGCGCTCGAGCGCGCGTTCATCCTCGCGGACGAGCAGATCGAGCTGCAGTTGCCGCACCGCCAGCCGCCGCGCGAGGAACCGCGACACAACGCGATGACGCTGCATATCGGCACGACGCTCGCGCACACGCAGCAGCGCTTCATCGTCGCGTCGTTGCGGCATTTCAACGGCGACAAGCCGCGCACCGCGAAGGCGCTCGGCATCAGCCTGAAGACGCTGTACAACCGTCTCGCCATGCTGCCCGAGCACGAGCGCAGCGCGGCGAACGGCGCTTCGGTGCCGAACCCCGGTGCCGCCGGCGCCACCACCGTCACCACCAACGCAAGCGCAGCCCCACCGCCGAGCACACCGAATCAGTGAGCGCGGCGGCGCGTCGCGCACCGGGTTCAGCGCGCTCCGTGACCGCGCATCCTCATGCCATCGCGCGGCACATCGCCGCGCACGTTTCGCATGCGAGCGCGCAGTTGCGGCAATGATCGTGCGCGTGCAGCAGGCATTCGGTCGCGCACAGGTCGCACGCCTGCGCACACAGCGCGCACACGCCCGGCACGAGCACGCTGCGGCGCGCCATCGCGCCCGACGCGAAGCGGCACAGCTGCGCGCATTCGACATCGAGCGCGATGCAGCCCGCCAGCGTGTGCCCGTCGGGTTCCGCAAGGCACGCGGCCATACACGCATCGCATGCGTGCGCACATGCATCGCACGCGGCCATGCAGTTGTCGTATCGATCGTCCATCGCATCGCTCCTCGTTCCGGTTCGCATACGTCAGGGTTCGAGCTTCACCTTCATCCGGCCCGGTGCGCGCGCGTCGAACCCGCGATTCGTATCGCCGGGCCGCTGTCACGCGGCGGCAATATGCCGCTCGAGTGCCGCTTCCGCCTCCAGGCTGTCGAGATCGCGGCCGATCGTCGCGACCGCGAGCCGCGTGTCGCCGCGCCAGTACGCGATCGAGCAGTCGTGCGCGCCGAGGTCGCCGTCGATCTCGACGCGATCCCATTGCTCCGCATGCCCGACATAGTTGACCGTCATGTCGTAATGCTGGCTCCAGAAAAACGGCACCGCGTCGAACGGCCGCTGCTGCCCGAGCATGTTGCGCGCCGCGACGATACCCTGCCGCTCGGCGACAACCCAGTGCTCGACGCGAATGCGCTCGCCCGTCAGCGGATCGGGCCAGCGCGCGATGTCCCCGGCCGCATAGATGTCGGGCGCACTCGTCTGCAGGAAGCGGTCGACCGTCACGCCGCGCTCGACGGCAAGCCCCGCGTCCTGCGCAAGCGCGACGTTCGGATGCACCCCGATACCGACCACCACGACATCGGCCGGCAGCACGTCGCCGGTCGACAGCGTCACGCTGTCCGGTGCGATCCGCGTGGGCGTCGCACCGAGATGGAACACGACGCCGTGCGCTTCGTGAAGCGCCTTGATCGTGTTGCCGAGCGCTTCGCCCACCACGCGCGCCATCGGTTGCGCTTCGGGCGCGACGACATGCACGTCGAGCCCGCGCGTGCGCAACGCGGCAGCTACTTCGAGCCCGATGAAGCTCGCGCCGACCACGACACAGCGGCGCGCCGTTTTCAGCTTGCCGATCAGCGCGTCGCAATCGGCGCGCGAGCGGAGCACGCACACGTGCGGCAAGTCGGCACCGGGTACGGTCAGACGGTTCGGCTCGGCGCCCGTCGCAAGCAGCAGCGCGCCGTATCCGACGCGGCTGCCGTCGGCCAGCTCGACCGCATGCTGCGCGGGATCGATCCGCGCGACGCGCGTGCCGCATCGCACGTCGATGCGCTGGTCGGCATAGAACGACGGCGCGCGCAGCGGCAGCCAGTCGGCGTCGGCCGTGCCCGCGAGATAGTCCTTCGACAAATTCGGCCGGTCGTACGGCGGATCGCCATCGGCGCTCAGCAGCGTGACGGGATGCGGATAACCTTCCTGCCGCAGCGTCACGGCGGCAGCGATCGCAGCGGCACCGCCGCCGGCGATCACCACCGATGCGGGCAACCCGGCCGCATTCAGCGCAGGCGGCGCGGCGGCCGGCCGCGCATCGAGCACGACGGCGCGGCCGTCGCGGCGTTCGACGCGCCAGCAAGGCAGCCCGTCGAGCGCCGGCGCGCGCAGCATCTCGCCGGTGCGCAGGCAGAACGCCGCGTGGTGCCACGGGCAGTGGATCGTGTCGCCGACCAGCAGGCCGTCGGCCAGCGGCGCGCCGTAGTGCGGGCATTGCGCGCCCACGGCAAACAGTTCGTCGGCGCGGCGCACGAGCAGCACCGCTGCATCGCCGACATGGCCCTCGATCATCGCGCCGTCGGCGAGGTCGTCGAGCGCGATGCCCTGCGCGAGATCGGGGTGTGAAGACGAGGAGTCGCTTCCGGACATGATGTCGCTCCCGCAAAGTCAGGTGACGATCCCATTATCGGCGTCCTTCATGAAAAGAACAGGTACAGACGCCCCGCAGCGCACGCAAACACCGACTGTAGCTTGTACGCGATCCATGACCGGCGTAGAACGTCATCGACGTTGCGACGCAGCACGCGGCCGCCGCGGCATCGTACTTCCGCGCGGCCCGCGCAATTCGCGTGCCGCTCCGCCTTCATTCCGTCACCAGAGGTTCTCCCGATGGCCACCGTCCTGTGCGTGCTCTATCCCGATCCCGTCGACGGCTATCCGCCGCGCTACGTGCGCGACGCGATTCCGGTCATCGCGCAATACGCGGACAGACAAACCGCGCCGACGCCGGCCGGCCCCGTCGGCTTCCGGCCCGGCGAACTCGTCGGCTCGGTATCCGGCGCGCTCGGGTTGCGCGCTTATATGGAAGCGCACGGTCACACGCTGATCGTGACGAGCGACAAGGACGGCCCCGACTCCGAATTCGAGCGCCGGCTGCCCGAAGCGGATGTGGTGATTTCGCAGCCGTTCTGGCCCGCGTACCTGACGGCCGAACGGATCGCCCGCGCGCCGAAGCTGAAGCTCGCGCTGACGGCCGGCATCGGTTCGGATCACGTCGATCTCGACGCCGCGGCGCGCGCGCACGTCACCGTCGCCGAAGTCACGGGCTCGAACAGCATCAGCGTGGCCGAACACGTGGTGATGACGACGCTCGCGCTGGTGCGCAACTATCTGCCGTCGCATGCGATCGCGCAGCAAGGCGGCTGGAACATCGCCGATTGCGTGTCGCGCAGCTACGACGTCGAAGGCATGCATTTCGGCACGGTCGGCGCGGGGCGCATCGGTCTCGCGGTGCTGCGCCGGCTGAAGCCGTTCGGCCTGCATCTGCACTACACGCAGCGGCACCGGCTCGACGCCGCGATCGAGCAGGAACTCGCGCTCACGTATCACGCCGATGCCGCGTCGCTCGCCGGCGCCGTCGATATCGTGAACCTGCAGATCCCGCTGTACCCGTCGACCGAGCACCTGTTCGATGCGGCGATGATCGCGCGGATGAAGCGCGGCGCGTACCTGATCAACACCGCGCGCGCGAAGCTGGTCGACCGCGACGCGGTCGTGCGCGCCGTTACGTCCGGCCATCTCGCGGGCTACGGCGGCGACGTGTGGTTTCCGCAGCCGGCGCCGCCCGACCATCCGTGGCGCGCGATGCCGTTCAACGGAATGACGCCGCACATCTCGGGCACGTCGCTGTCCGCGCAGGCGCGCTATGCGGCCGGCACGCTGGAGATCCTGCAATGCTGGTTCGACGGCAAGCCGATCCGCAACGAATACCTGATCGTCGACGGCGGCACGCTCGCGGGAACGGGCGCGCAATCGTACCGGCTGACCTGACGCAACACGACGCGCGGGTTGCGAGTCGTTGCACGCGCCCGCGGCCGCGGTCAGCCGATACAGGACGCGGCGAGCTTGCCGACGGCGACGACCGCCTGCTCGATCTCCGGCGACCACGGGCTGCTGTAGTTCAAGCGGATGAAGTTCCGGTAGCTGTCCGCGATCGAGAACATGTAGCCCGGCCCGATCGTGATCCCCTGCTCCAGCGCGAGCTGATACAGCCGCATCGCATCGACCTGCGCGGGCAGTTCGACCCACAGCACGTACCCGCCCGCCGGACTCGAAATGCGCGTGCCCCCCGGGAAGAACCGCGACACCATCGCGCGCATCAGGTTCGCCTGCTGCGCGTACGCCTTGCGAATCCGCCTCAGGTGATGCTCGTAACCGTCGCGCTCGAGAAACTCCGCGATCGCCAGTTGCGGCAACGAAGGCGTCGCAAGCGTGTTCAGGAATTTCAGCTTCTCGACCTGTTCGCGATAGCGGCCCGGCAATGCCCAGCCGATCCGGTACGCGGCCGTCAGGCTCTTCGAGAACGACGAGCAATGCAGCACGATGTCGTTGCGGTCGTACTACTTCAGCGTGCTCGGATGCATGTTGCCGAAGTACAGTTCGTTGTACACCCCGTTCTCGATGATCGGCAGGTCCGCTTTCGTTGCGAACTCAACCAGCTCGCGCTTGCGCTCGTCGGGCATCTGAAAGCCGAGCGGGTTCTGGAAGTTCGGCATCACCATGCATGCGGCGATCGGCTGCGACTTCGCGATCGCGGCCAGCGCCGCGATGTCGATCCCGTATTCCGGATGCGTCGCGACCTCGATCGCCTTCATCCCCATCCGCTCGATCGCGTGCAGCATCGCGTAGAACGTCGGCGACTCCACCGCGATCGTATCGCCCGGCTTCGCCACCGCCTGCAGACACAGGTTGATCGCCTCCGTCGCGCCGACCGTCACGATGATCTCGTTCGGGTCCACCGACATCCCGTTTTCCAGGTAGCGGCGCGCGATCTGCCGAATCAGCCGCGGGTGGCCCGGCGGCAGCCCGTCCGTCACACCCCACAGCGACTTGTCGCGGCCGGCCGCGTATGCGTAGCGGTTCAGCTTCTCGAACGGAAACAGGCTCGGGTCCGGATACGGCGAGCCGAGCGGCACCGCATCGTCGGTGCCGATCGAGCGCAGCGTCGACAGCACGAGCCGGCTCACGTCCACCGACGACGAGATCGCGATCGGCTTCGACGGCCGCAGCTCGCGCACCGGCGCATGGCTGTCGTCGCGGCGCAGGTTCACGAAGTAACCCGACTGCGGCCGGCTTTCCAGCAGCCCGCGGCTTTCGAGCAGCAGGTACGCATGCAGCACGGTCGTGATGCTGATCCGGTGCTGCTGGCTCGCCTGCCGCACCGACGGCACACGATCGCCGTGTCGATACACGCGTTGCCGGATGAGTCTCTCTATGTCGTTCGCAAATTTCTCGTAGAGCTTCATCCGCCTCGCCCCGCCAGCGGTGAACCGGCCCGGGACGCGTGCGCGTCCCGGCCGCGCCGACGCACGAAGCCGGATAGCCGTGCCCGGCCGCGGGCGTCCCGGTTCGAGCCTCGTCCGTTACCGAAATTGAAGGCGGATAGCAATGCGGATCCCATCAAGACAAGGATCGGCATCCTACTGCGTCATTTCGACGAATGTAAGTGACAGTTTGGCGATCAAACGCCAAATCCGGTTGGCGTGGTGAACAGATTCAAACGCGCCGGTGCGGCGCCGCGCTGCGCCGGCACAAGTCGTTTTGTATTTCCGATCGCCGTCAGCCGGCGACGACTCGATGCGCGTACGGCGTGGCGATGCGTGGACTCACGCGTCGTCGACGTTGTCCGCGTAGTGGTCGATCGCGACCTTGCACTCGTCGAACACCACCGTCAGCTGCTCGACGTCGTTCGACTCGACCCACTTGCGGATCTGCAGGAAGTAGCCGGTGCCGAGATCGGCGATGCGGGCCGGATCCTCGGTCGTCACGTCGACGGTCGCGATCGCGCGGTTGCCAGGCAGCGGCGACAGCGTCGCCGCGATGTCGAAGCGCCGGTACGATTGATCGATTCGCATGCTGTTCTCCCGAAGCGGTTGGAAGGCGGCGCTCAGCCGAGCGCCTGGCGGAAGACCTTGCCGCCGAATCCCGTCACGACGTTGTCGACCGAGAACGGCGTGGCTTCCTTCGCCTCGAGAATGATCGCGACGCTGCCGGGTACGAGCCGCGCGGCCACCGTCTCGACGAACGTGCCGTCGAGCAGCGCGTTGCCGGCCGCGTCCGCGAGGATGCCGGCACCCGCGCCGGCCGCCAGGCCCGTGACCACGCCGAGCGGCCCGGCGAGGATCCCGAGCAGGCCGCCCGCGATCGCGCCGATCACGCCGCCCTTGAACGGCCGCGATTCGGCGGCGAGCACCGCGAGCTTGCCGGCTGCGTCCTTTTCGACGACGACGCCGTTCTCGATGTGGAATCCTTCATTCTTCTCCGACAGCGCCTCGAAATCGTTCGCGGCCTGGCGGGCCGTGTCGACGCTGCCGAACACGGCGACGATCAGTTGCTTGGTCATGCGACGCCTCTCTCGTGTAGATGGGCATACGCTGCCGGCGCACATCGCGCAGCGCGCCGGCAACCCGGTGTTCATTCAGATGCCTGTTGCCGCGACACGCGCGCGGGCCGCATCGACATATGCGTGCGCGGCCGCCTGCTGCATCGCGACGATGGACGGCGCACGTGTGCGCGCCGGATCGGTGTCACGCGCGTCGCGCGCCTGCCGATACGCGTCCGACGACGCGTGCTGCAAATCGATCGCCTGCTTCGTTGCGACGGAATGCGTGCTCATCCGGCTCCTCCTGTAGAAACATGGTGCATATCGTTCGCGCGTCACCGGCCCACATGCGCGTCCTCCTCGACATCGTCGACGTCGGCCGGAAAACGATGCTGGCCGAAGCTCAGGATCAGCACGCCCACCGCGAGCAGCACGATCCCGAACGTCGTCATCAGCATCCGCTCGGGGCCGTCGGTCGCGCCGCGCAGGATCAGATCGCGCGCGAGCGACGTCATCGCAATGAACAGCGGAAACCGCACGGGCAGCCGGCCGAGCCGCAGGTAGCGCACGTTCATCGCGAGCACTTCCAGATACAGGAACATGAGCAGCAGGTCGGTCAGCGACACCTCGCCCGCGAGCACGACCTTCCACGCTTCCTGCGTCATCGCGAACGCGGTCGCGAGACCGATCACGATCAGCCCGGCCAGCTCGGCCGCGTGAAGGAAATGGCCGAAGCGGCGACGGATGCGCTCGGACGGAGAACAGGAAACGGTGGAAGTATTCAAGTTGACGGTCGGTGTGATGATGCGTGAGCGGTGCCGGACAGGCCGCCATGCTCGACCACCGCGACATAAACACGCATCGCTTCCAGCAGGTTCATGGTGACGCTCCTCGTCGGCGGCGCAGCGGAACCTAATCTACTGCACGCTGCACGCACGCTCAAGAGCACAGCGCCGCGCATGCCAGGAGTACAGCTGCGCGGCCTCCGCGCAAATTCCGGCCCCGTTTGACGCATTCGAATGACAGATTGACGATACGTGTTCCAAAGACCCGCCGAAGCTGCTAGATTGCATGCTCGACGACGTTGCGCGGTGCGGGCAAGTCACGCGCCGGGCGGCCGGCCGCCGCCGCTGCGGCCCGTTGCGCAATGCCCGCGCAACGTCCTTCATCCGCATGTCACAAAGAGAACAGTCGCATGACACAGTCCAACCGTTCGCCTTCGCGCGCCGCGGCAACCGTGGCCCGTCCGCCCCGACATGACTGACCGGCAGGCCGCGATGCAGACACCTCCCCCGCTCTCCCAGGCCGTTCACAGCCCGATCACGCGCAGCGCGATCTTCCTCGTGGCGACGATCAATCCCGGCGCCGATCACGCCGACACGATCCGTTCATGGTGCGGCGACATCGCCGCGCTCGTGCGCTCGGTCGGCAAGCGCGTGCCCGGCGGCAACCTGACCTGCGTGTGCGGCTTCGGCGCCGACGCGTGGGATACGCTGTTCGGCGACCCGCGCCCCGCGTCGCTGCATCCGTTCCGCGAATTCGGCGCCGGGCAGCGCGTCGCGGTCGCGACGCCGGGCGACATCCTGCTGCACATCCGCGCCGAAGCGATGGACATGTGCTTCGAACTCGCGACGCAACTGCTCGGCGCGCTCGGCAGCGCCGTCACGGTCGTCGACGAGGTGCATGGCTTCCGCAATTTCGACCAGCGCGCGATGATCGGCTTCGTCGACGGCACCGAGAACCCCGAAGGCCGCGAGGCGGTCGACTTCACGGTGATCGGCGATGAAGACGCGGAATTCACCGGCGGCAGCTACGTGATCGTGCAGAAGTACCTGCACGACATGGCCGGCTGGAACGCGCTCGCGGTCGAGACGCAGGAGCGCATCATCGGCCGCACCAAGCTGTCCGACATCGAGCTCGCGCCGGACGTGAAGCCGTCGTCGTCGCACAGCTCGCTGACCACGCTCGACGAGAACGGCCAGGAAGTGAAGATCCTGCGCGACAACATGCCGTTCGGGCGCCCGGGCGCCGGCGAATTCGGCACCTATTTCATCGGCTATGCGCGCACGCCGGCGCCGATCGAGCAGATGCTCGAGAACATGTTCGTCGGCCGCCCGCCCGGCAACTACGACCGCCTGCTCGACTACAGCCGCGCGGTCACCGGCTCGCTGTTCTTCGTGCCGTCGGCCGACCTGCTCGAAGCGCTCGCCGATCGCGCGGCGCCAGCTGCCGACGCCGCGCAACCGGAATCCTCGTCGTCCGCGCCGCAGCGCGACGGCTCGCTGAAAATCGGCTCGCTGAAAGGAACCCAAGCCCATGAATAACCTGCACCGCGAACTCGCCCCGATCTCGTCGTCCGCCTGGGAACAAATCGAGGAGGAAGTGGCGCGCACCTTCAAACGATCGGTGGCCGGCCGCCGCGTCGTCGACGTCGACGGCCCCGCGGGCCCCGAGCTGTCGGCCGTCGGCACCGGGCATCTGGTGGAGGTCGTCGCGCCGCGCGAGCAGGTGAGCGCACGGCTGCGCGAAGTCCGCACGATCGTCGAGCTGACGGTGCCGTTCGAGCTGAGCCGCGATGCGATCGACAGCGTCGAGCGCGGCGCGCGCGACGCCGACTGGCAACCGGCGAAGGATGCCGCGCAGCGGCTCGCGTTCGCCGAGGACAACGCGATTTTCGACGGCTACCCGGCCGCCGGCATCCTCGGTATCCGCGAAGGCACGTCGAACCGCAAGCTCACGCTGCCGGCGGACGTCGGCGCGTACCCGGACGCGATCAGCGACGCGCTCGAGGCGCTGCGGCTCGCCGGCGTCGACGGCCCGTACTCGGTGGTGCTCGGCTCGGACGCGTATACCGCGCTCAGCGAGGCGCGCGACCAGGGTTATCCGGTCCTCGGCCACATCAAGCGGATCGTCAGCGGCGAGATCATCTGGGCGCCGGCGCTCGGCGGCGGCTGCGTGCTGTCGATGCGCGGCGGCGATTACGCGCTGCACCTCGGGGAAGACGTATCGATCGGCTACACGAGCCATACCGACAAGGTCGTCCGCCTGTACCTGCGCGAAACGTTCACGTTCCTGATGCTGACGAGCGAAGCATCGGTGGCCGTGGCGCCGCAGGCCAGCACCGCGGCCTGATCCAGGTTGCCTGCGCGCGATGCCCGCCCGGGCGTCGCGCGCGACCGGCCGCATGTTCGTCGCCGATCGAACCCATCTTGCATGGAGAATGTCATGAGCGATACGAATGATGCATTGCAGGCACTGCAAGCGTCGGTCGACAGCCTGAAGAAGACGGTCGATGCGAACGCGGGCAGAGAGGCCGGCGATACCGCCGTGCTGTTTACCGTCGTGTCGCTGATGCTGGCCGAGTTGCCGCCCGACACGCGCAACCTGATCGAGGATTCGTTCTCCGTCTGGGCCAATGGTCTGCCGAATGCGGCACTGTCGACGGACGTGAAGCAGATCGCCCGCCAGCGGCTCGCGATGAAACTGTCCGACTGATCGCGGTTCGCCACGGTTGGCGCCATGTCCGGCCCGTACCGTGCAACTGGACCTCTCGTTCGGCCACCACGCACGCATCGGCTGCGATGCGCGCGCGGCAGGCCCACCCGCATCACCGTCCGTTTGCCGCCGACTGGCACCCTGCGCGCCGATGTCGCACCGCGATCCGTTCGCGTTTCCCTCCCCCGTGCCTCCAGTCACCGCACGCTGCACATGCCGCGCGCGCCCGCGTCGCCGCGTGCGCGCCCGTCTGTACTCCTTGTCCCCCGTGCGTGCGCGCATGTGAGGGTGCAATTCGCAGTCGGTCCGGCGCGAAACTGTGTCTTGGATGCCTCCCGCCGAGGCGCTATTTTGAACGCAGTCGAAGCGATGCCGTGGGCTCCTCGCAGCATGCGCGCTCCCCGCCGCGACCGTGCGCCTCGCCGACGCGCGCGGCGCGACAGCGTGGGTGCGGCCCGCGCGCCGCCGCGCCGCGCCGCGCGTCGCGTGTTCGCGGTCGGGACGCGCCAGCGCTGCACCGCATCGTGACTTCACCGTTCGACCCACCTTCACAGACAGGAGCCAAACCACCATGCCCGCACTTTGCGATATCTGCCACGCCCGGCCGGCCGTTGCGCGCGCAACCGTGATGCAGGACCGCGAGCGCAAGACGATCTCGATCTGCGACTACCATTTCCGTCAGTTGATGCGGCATCAGAGCATGCTGAACCCATTCGATTCGCTGCTGGGCGGCGGTGGCTCGTCGTCGCTGTTCGGTGAGCTCGGCGACGAATCGCCGCTCGCCGCCGAGGTGCCGCGCGAATCGGTCGACCCGACCGACGCGTTCAGCGAACAGACGCTCGAACTGCTGCAGCGCGCGGCCGAGAAGGCGCACGAACTGCGCCGCAGCGAGCTCGACTCCGAACACCTGCTCTACGCGCTCGCGGACACCGACGTATGCGCCGCGCTGCTGAAAGAACTGAAGCTGTCGCCGCAGGACATCAAGTCGTATATCGACGAGCATGCGCACACCGGCACGGCCGCTCCCGATGCGCCGCTCGACAAGCTGTCGATCTCGCCGCGTGTGAAGAAGGCCGTGCAATACGCGTTCCAGGCGTCGCGCGATCTGGGCCACTCGTATATCGGCCCCGAGCACCTGCTGATCGGGCTCGCATCGGTGCCGGACAGCATCGCCGGCACGCTGCTGAAGAAATACGGCGTGACGCCCGAGGCGCTGCGCCAGAAAGTCGTGAAGGTGGTCGGCAAGGGCGCCGAGGACGGCCGCGTCGACGCGCCGACCGGCACGCCGAACCTCGACAAGTTCGGCCGCGACCTCACCGCGATCGCGCGCCAGGGCAAGCTCGACCCCGTGCTCGGCCGCGCGCAGGAAATCGAAAGCACGATCGAGGTGCTCGCGCGCCGCAAGAAGAACAACCCGGTGCTGATCGGCGAGCCGGGTGTCGGCAAGACCGCGATCGTCGAAGGGCTCGCGCAGCGGATCGTCAACGGCGACGTGCCCGAGGTGCTGCGCAACAAGCGGCTCGTCGAGGTCAACATCAATTCGATGGTCGCCGGCGCCAAGTATCGCGGCGAGTTCGAGGAGCGCGCGAAGCAGCTGATCGACGAAGTGACTGCAAAGCAGGACGAACTGATCCTGTTCATCGACGAACTGCATACGATCGTCGGCGCGGGCCAGGGCGGCGGCGAAGGCGGCCTCGACATCGCGAACGTGCTGAAGCCCGCGCTCGCGCGCGGCGAGCTGAGCCTGATCGGCGCGACGACGCTCAACGAATACCAGAAGTACATCGAGAAGGACGCGGCGCTCGAACGGCGCTTCCAGCCGGTGTTCGTGCCGGAGCCGAGCGTCGAGCAGACGATCGTGATCCTGCGCGGGCTGCGCGACAGCCTCGAGGCGCACCACCAGGTGACGTTCGCCGACGACGCGTTCGTCGCAGCCGCCGAGTTCGCCGACCGCTATATCACGTCGCGCTTCCTGCCCGACAAGGCGATCGACCTGATCGACCAGGCCGCCGCGCGCGTGCGGATCGGCGCGACGTCGCGCCCCGTCGACATCCAGGAAGGCGAAGCGCAGATCGCGCAACTGAAGCGCGAACAGGACTACGCGACGTCGCGCAAGCGCTTCGACGAAGCGAAGCAGTTCGAGGAGCAGATCAACGCGAAGCAGAAGACGCTCGATGAAAAAATGGAGGCGTGGCAGCGCAAGACCGGCTCCGAAACGCTCGAAGTCACGGTCGAGTCGGTCGCCGAAGTCGTGTCGCGGCTGACAGGCATTCCCGTGTCGGAACTCACGCAGGAAGAGCGCCAGAAGCTGCTGAAGATGGAAGAGCAGCTGCACGAGCGCGTGGTCGGCCAGAGCGACGCGGTGGTGGCCGTCAGCGACGCGGTTCGGCTGTCGCGCGCGGGGCTCGGCCAGACCCACCGGCCGATCGCGACGTTCCTGTTCCTCGGGCCGACGGGCGTCGGCAAGACCGAGCTCGCGAAGGCGCTGGCAGAGACCGTGTTCGGCGACGAGCAGGCGATCATCCGCATCGACATGTCCGAGTACATGGAACGGCATGCGGTCGCGCGGCTGATCGGCGCGCCGCCCGGCTACGTCGGCTACGACGAAGGCGGCCAGCTCACCGAGCGCGTGCGGCGCCGCCCGTACAGCGTGATCCTGCTCGACGAGATCGAGAAGGCGCACCCGGACGTCTACAACGTACTGCTGCAGGTGTTCGACGACGGCCGCCTGACCGACGGCAAGGGCCGCGTGGTCGACTTCAGCAACACGATCATCATCGCGACGAGCAACCTCGGCGCCGCGATCATCATGGACAACCTGACGCAGCCGGAAGCCGCACGCAAGACCGACAAGGCGATCCGCGACGAACTGATGCAGGTGCTGAAGGGCCATTTCCGCCCCGAGTTCCTGAACCGGATCGACGAGGTGATCGTCTTCCACGCGCTGTCGAAGGAGAACATCCGCGCGATCGTGCAGATCCAGCTCGACCGCGTGGTGCGCACGGCCGCCGCGCAGGACATCACGCTCGTGATGGGCGACTCGCTCGTCGAGCACCTGACCGAAGCCGGCTACCAGCCGGAGTTCGGCGCACGCGAACTGAAGCGCCAGATCCGCCAGACCATCGAGACCAAGCTCGCGAAGGAGATCCTCGCCGACCGGCTGAAGTCGGGCGATCGCGTCGAGGTCGACTACGACAAGGACAGCGACGAAGTGAAGTTCAACAAGCTCGCGGCGCCGGAAGCGAAGGACACGAAGGACGCGAAGAAGGACGCCGGCGGCAAGGCGAAACCGAACGGCAAGGCGGCCAAGGCAGGCGACGATGCGAAGACGGGCGACACGCCCGCCGACGCACCGCCGCCCACACCCGCCGCGAAACCGTCCGGCAAGAAGTCTTCCGGCGCGAAGAAGGACGCGCACTGAAACCCCACCTGCCCTGCACCCCGGGGCACGCATGACCGGTTCCGTCCACCGGACGGAGCCGCCCCACGCCGCGACGCGGCGCAACCCGAGCCGCCCGCACCGGGCCCGGCTCATGGAGATTCACAATGACAAATCGACGCGAAGTGCCAGGCATCAGGAAGTACGATGGGCCCGCCGGCGGTTGGGGCGCGCTTCGCGCGACAGCCGACGCCGTGCGCACGCAGATGGAAACCATCGAGGCGCCGATCGTGCTGATGCGGACCAACCAGCCCGATGGCTTCGACTGCCCCGGCTGCGCCTGGCCCGACAAGGAACACAAGTCGACGTTCCAGTTCTGCGAGAACGGCGCGAAGGCCGTCACGTGGGAAGCGACGACCAAGCGCGTGACGCCCGAGTTTTTCACGGCGAACACGGTGTCGTCGCTGCTGCGCATGTCGGACTACGAACTGGAGAACATGGGCCGGCTCACGCATCCGCTCGTCTACGATCGTGCGACCGACACGTTCCGCGCGATCGAATGGGACGACGCGTTCGCGCACATCGGCGAAGTGCTGCGCGCGCTGCCGCCCGAGCAGGTCGAGTTCTATACGTCGGGCCGCGCGTCGAACGAAGCCGCGTACCTGTACCAACTGTTCGCACGCGAACTCGGCACCAACAACTTCCCCGATTGCTCGAACATGTGCCACGAGCCGACCAGCGTCGGCCTGCCGCAGTCGATCGGCATCGGCAAGGGCACCGTGTCGCTGGAGGATTTCGACCACTGCGAGCTGATCATCTCGATCGGCCACAACCCCGGCACGAACCACCCGCGGATGATGGGTACGCTGCACGAGTGCTCGCGGCGCAACGTGCCGATCATCGTGTTCAATCCGCTGCGCGAACGCGCGCTCGAACGCTTCGCGGATCCGCAGGACATGATCGAGATGGCGTCGTTCGGCTCGACGCGGATCGCGTCGACGTACTACCAGCTCGACGCGGGCGGCGACGCGGCCGCGCTGAAGGGCATCATGAAGGCGCTGCTGCAGCTCGAAGCCGAGCGCGGCGACGTGCTCGACCGCGACTTCATCGCGCAGCACACCAACGGCTTCGACGCGTTCTCGGCCGACCTGCAGGTCACGTCGTGGGACGACATCGAGCGCGCGAGCGGCCTCAGCCAGGCGCAGCTCGAACAGGTCGCGCTCGCCTACGCGAAATCGAACGCGACGATCGTCACGTACGGGATGGGCGTCACGCAGCACAACAAGGGCACAGCAACCGTGCGCCTGATCGCCGACCTGCTGCTGATGCGCGGCAACATCGGCAAGCCCGGCGCCGGCATCTGCCCGCTGCGCGGCCATTCGAACGTACAGGGCAACCGCACGGTCGGCATCACCGAGAAGCCGTCGGCCGAGTTCCTGAAGAAGATCGAGGACGTATGCGGCTTCACGCCGCCCGCGCATCACGGGCATGACGCCGTGCAGGCAATGCAGGCGATGGTCGACGGCAGCGCGAAAGCGCTGCTGTGCCTCGGCGGCAACTTCGCGGTCGCGCTGCCCGATCCGGAGCTGTCGTTCCCGGCGATGGCGAAGCTCGACCTGAGCGTGCATCTCGGCACGAAGCTGAACCGCTCGCACCTGCTGGTCGGGAAGGAAACCTTCATCCTGCCCGTGCTCGGCCGCACCGAGCTCGACATGCAGGCGAGCGGCCGGCAATCGATCACGGTCGAAGATTCGATGTCGATGGTCCACGCATCGGCCGGCAAGCTCAAGCCGGCGTCCGACCAGTTGCGCTCGGAGCCCGCGATCGTCGCGGGGATCGCGCATGCGACGCTGCCGGCGAGCAAGGTCGCATGGCTCGACCTGATCGCCGACTACGACCGTATCCGCGACCTGATCGACCGCACGGTGCCCGGCTTCGAGGCATTCAACGAGCGCATCCGCACGCCGGGCGGTTTCCGGCTGCCGCTGCCGCCCACCGAGCGCGTGTGGCCCACGGCGACCGGCAAGGCGATGTTCTCGGTGTACAAGGGTGTCGCGGAAGACGCGGAAGTGCTCGGCGGCGAGCATGTGCTGCGGCTGATCACGCTGCGCAGCCACGATCAGTACAACACGACGATCTACGGGCTCGACGACCGCTATCGCGGCGTGTTCGGGCGGCGCGACGTGCTGTTCATGAACCCGGCGGATCTCGCGAAGTACGGGCTCGAACACGGCGACCTCGTCGACATCGAGACGATCACCGCGTCGGGCCGGACGCTGCGTCTCGAGAAGATCACCGCGATCGAGTACGACATCGCGCCGGGTTCGGTCGGCGCGTACTACCCGGAAGCGAACGTGCTCGTGCCGCTCGACTACATCGACAAGGAAAGCGGCACGCCGTCGTACAAGTCGGTGCCGGTGCGCGTCGCGCGCTCGGCGGTCGTTTGATGCGCGGGCAGGCTTGCGGCGCATCACCCGCCGCGGGCCTGCCTTCGTCATGTCGAAACGCTTCCACGGCCCACCGCATCTCGACCGATGCGGTGGCCCCCTCTTCCTGCTCCGCTGCGAAAGGCGCCCCGCTTACTGCGCTGCAGTCGGCGGCAGATGCGCACCGCCCTGCCGGCGCCGGTACGCGCTGTCGCGCGACGCGAGCCAGTAGTACAGCGGCGACGTCAGCGCGAGCCCCACGAGCCACGACAGGTCCGCGCCGCCGAGATGCGCGGGAATCGGGCCCGCATACATCGGCGTGTTCATGAACGGAATCTGCACGAGGATGCCGATCGCATACGCGAGCAGCGCCTGCGGATTGAAACGGCCGTAGATGCCGCCGTCCGCCATGAAGATCGACTTGATGTCGTAGTTGCCCTTGTGGATCACGTAGAAGTCGATCAGGTTGATCGCCGTCCACGGCACGAGCACGACCAGCAGCGCGAGCACGAGATCGACGAGGTTGCCGACGAAGTTCGTCGACGCACCGATCGCCGCATAGCAGCACGCGACGAAGATCACGACCGACACCGCGGCGCGGGTTTTCGCAGTCGGAATCCACTTGTATGCGAACGTCTGCACCGACGTGATCACCGCGAGCACCGCGCCGTACAGGTTCAGCGCGTTGTGGCTGATCACGCTCAGCAGGAACAGCACGAGCATCATCGGGCCGAGCGGGCCGGTCGCCTGCTTGACCGCATCCATCGTGTCCGCGCCGGCCGGCACCGCAAGCACCGCGACCGCGCCGAAGATGAACGCGAGCGTCGAGCCGATCGTGCAGCCGAGGTAGGTCGCCCAGAACGTCGACGCGACGCCGACATCCTCCGGCAGATAGCGTGAGTAGTCCGATACGTACGGCGCGAACGCGATCTGCCACAACGCCGACAGCGATACCGTCGCGAGCCAGCCCGCGAAGTCGAAGCCGCCGCGCGTCAGGAAATCGTCGGTCGTCACGTGCGTGAGGATCATCCAGAAGCCGACCATGATCCCGATGCCGAGCACCCATGTGCCGATGCGGTTCAGGATATGGATGAAGCGGTAGCCGACGATGCCGATCAGCCCCGAGCCCACCGCGCCGATCACGATGCCGACGGGCACCGGCACCGACGCCGCGATGCCGTGCACCGACTTGCCGGCGAGCACGATGTTCGACGCGAAGAAGCCGACGTACATCACGGCCGCGATCACCGTGACGAGCAGCGCGCCCCACGAACCGAACTGCGCACGGCTTTGGATCATCTGCGGAATGCCCATCTGCGGCCCCTGCGCGGAATGCAGCGCCATCAGCACGCCGCCGACCGCCTGGCCGACAACGATCGCGACGATGCCCCACATCAGGTTCAGGTGGAAGAGCTGCACGCCGAGCGCGCCGGTCACGATCGGCAGCGGCGCGATATTGCCGCCGAACCAGAGCGTGAACAGATCGCGCACCTTGCCGTGGCGTTCCGCGGGCGGCACGTAGCCGATCGTGTGTTTCTCTATCATCGGGGACGCGTTGCGGTCCACGTTCGTCATGGTGAAGTCTCCTGTCCTGCGCGGCGATGCGCGCTTGCCGTTTCAGCCGGCGCGCGTTGGGGTGCGCGCGGCAATCGGGTCCGGATACGCGAGCGACGACGCGCCGCGTGCACGCGCGGCGGTGTCGGCCGAAGCGGACAATGCGCGGCATGCGGGGACGGATGACATGTCCCGCCGTCACGTGTGCGGCCTCGTTGCGATCCAGATTGGAGACGATGGTGCGCCACGCGCGCCGGGGCCGGAAAATACTAAAAATATTTCCGGGACATACGAAAAAGCTCTGTAGCGGAAATTCTGGCGCCGGCAGTCTTCAGGTAAGGTGCTACGCGAAACCATGGACAGAATTCGCCCGCGGCGGCATGCCGGGGGCCGGGTATCAGAGGTGCTTGTGGCTCACTACACTTTGCGGCAACTGAAGTATTTCGTGACGACCGTCGAATCCGGCAGCGTCGCCGAGGCGTCGCGCCAGCTCTTCATCGCGCAGCCGTCGATCTCCAGCGCGATCAAGGGGCTCGAGGAAAGCTTCGGCGTGAAGCTGTTCATCCGCCATCACGCGCAGGGTGTGTCGCTGACGCCGAGCGGCACACGCTTCTACCGGAAAGCACAGGAGCTGCTGCGCATCGCGCACGAATTCGAACAGAACGCGCTCGCCGACAACGACGTGATCACCGGGCAGATCGACATCGGCTGCTTCGAGACGGTCGCGCCGCTCTATCTGCCGCAACTGATCGCCGGGTTTCGCGAGCGCTACCCGGGCGTCAACATCCGGCTGCGCGACGGCGACCAGCAGGAACTCGTGCAGGGCCTGACGTCCGGCACCTTCGATCTCGCGCTGATGTACGACCACGATCTCGACGGCACGATCGAAACCGAGCCGCTGATGCCGCCGCAGCAGCCGTATGTGCTGCTGCCGGAGAACCACCGGTTCGCGGGCCAGCCGCACGTGTCGCTGCGCGACCTCTGTGTCGAGCCGATGATCCTGCTCGACGTGCAGCCGAGCCGCACGTATTTCGTCAGCCTGTTTCATGAGCTCGGGCTGACGCCGAACATCGTGTTCGGCTCGCCGTCGATCGAGATGGTGCGCGGGATGGTCGGCCAGGGCTTCGGCTTTTCGCTGCTCGTCACGCGCCCGCATTCCGAATACACGTACGACGGCCGGCGCGTCGTGACGATCGGCCTCAGCGAAACGGTGAGCCCGTCCGGGCTCGTGAGCGCACGCCTGAAACGCGGGCAGCTCACCAAGCAGGCGCAGTCGTTCGTCGATTTCTGCCGCGAGCGGCTCGCGCAGATCGTCGCGGAATCGGCGCGATAACGAAGCAAACGACACACGCGCCGCAGGACGGGCGCGTGCGTATCGGCAACCCGATCAGGCGGCCGCGGAAAAATGCGCGACCAGACGGCCCAGCATCGCGTCGCATCCGTGCAGCTGTTCGAGCGTGACGAACTCGTCGGGCTTGTGCCCCTGATCCATGCTGCCGGGCCCGCACACCACGGTCGGAATGCCCGCCTGCCCGAACAGCCCGCCCTCGGTGCCGAATGCGACCGTACCGAACGCATCGGACCCGCTCAGCATCGCGAGCAGACGCGCGGCTTCGCTGTCCGGCGCGGTCGCGAGCCCTGGGTACGCACCCAGCGGCTGCAGCTGGATGTCGGTGTCGGGCTGCACCGCGCGCATCCTCGGCAACAGTTCGGATTCCGCATAGTCCCGCAGCTTCCTCGGCACGTCGTGCGCGTCGAAGTCCGGCAGCGCACGCACCTCGAAATCGAACTCGCATTCGGCCGGCACGATGTTCAGCGCGCGGCCGCCCTTGATCAGCCCCGTCTGCACGGTCGAGAACGGCGGATCGAAGCGGCTGTCGTGCCGTTCGGGCCGCGCGAGCGACGCACCGATCTCGCCGAGCCGGCCGATCAGCTTCGCCGCATAGTCGATCGCGTTGACGCCCGACGGCGCGTACGCCGAGTGGCACGCGGCGCCCTTCACGTGGCAGCGCATCGCGAGCTTGCCCTTGTGACCGAGTACCGGCTTCAGGCCGGTCGGCTCGCCGATCAGGCACAGGCGCGGCCGGTGCTCGCGCACGGCCAGTTCCGCGAGCATCGGCCGCACGCCGAGACAGCCGACTTCCTCGTCGTACGAGAATGCGAGATGCACGGGCACGCTCAGCGGCCGCGCGACGAACTTCGGTACGGCCGCAAGCGCCGACGCGATGAAGCCCTTCATGTCGGCCGTGCCGCGGCCGTACAGGCGGCCGCCGCGCTCGGTCAGCCGGAACGGCTCGACCGTCCACGCCTGCCCGTCGACCGGCACCACGTCGGTATGGCCCGACAGCGCGATGCCGCCGCGATCGCGCGGCCCGATCGTCGCGTACAGGCTCGCCTTCGTGCGTTCCTCGTTGTAGAACAGTTCGCTCAATACACCAAAGCCCGCGAGATAGTCGCGGATGAACTCGATCATCTCGAGATTCGAATCGCGGCTGACCGTCGCGAACGCGATCAACCGTTCGAGCAGCGCGCGGCTCGACGTATCACTCATCGCCCGGCACTCCGTAGCTCGGCGCGGCGGTCGGGTTCAGCGCGCGGGTCTGGTAATCCTGCATCTGCGGCCGATACGCGCGCCACAGCGCGTCGAGCTGCCCGATCGGGTCGGCATCGGCCCAGTCGACGCGCAGGTCGACCACCGGCCAGGTCACGTCGCCGGCCACCTTCAGCGCGGCCGAATGCACCGGCCCCGCCTCGCCGCCGGCTGCCATTGCCGCGTGCATCGCGGCCAGCAGGCGATCGGCGAGCAGGCCGGGCGCCTGTTCGAATTCACGCACCATCGCATCGATCACGGCCGGCGCGGCCAGCAGGTTGCCGGCCGCCACGCATTGCTCGCCCTTCACCGCGTGATGCGTGCCGAGCGCTTCCTTGCCGGTGAAGCATGCCGTCTGCCCTTGCCCGTCGATCACCGTGACTTGCCGATACTGGCTCCAGCCGTTCGCGCTGAGCGCGCGGTCGAGCGCCGTGGCGGGCGCGAGCTGCTCGTGCTCGATCAGGTCGAGAATCTGCGGGCCGAGCGCCGGCAGCGTGATGTTCTGCGTCGCGACGGCGCCCACGCCCGCGCGCACCCACGGGCAGCGCGCGCCCACCGCGATGCTCGACGAGCTGATCGCGATGCCGAGCTGGCCCGTCTCCGGGCAGCGCCCGACGATTGAGAAAGTCATGTCGCCCCCTGTGCGCGGTTCGGCTGCCAGTTGTCCGGGATCACCGCGATCACGTCGATCTCCATCAGCCACTGCGGCTGGCCGAGCGCGGACACGACGAGCCCCGTCGAGATCGGATACACGCCCTTCATCCACTTGCCGACTTCCTGGTACACGGGCTCGCGGTAACGCGGGTCGATCAGGTAGGTCGTCGTCTTCACGATGTGCGTGAGGTCGCTGCCGGCTTCCTCCAGCAACTGCTTGACGTTCTTCATCGCCTGCCCGGCCTGCGCGCGCGCGTCGCCGAGGCCGATCAGGTTGCCGTCGAAATCGGTGCCGACCTGGCCGCGCACGTAGACGGTGTTGCCGGCCCGCACGGCCTGGCACAGGTCGTTGTCGAGCGTCTGGTTCGGGTAGGTATCCTTCGTGTTGAACATGCGGATACGGGTATGAGTGGGTTGGCTCATAGAAATCCTTCAGTCGTCGATGATCACGCCGCCGCACCGGACGCGAACGCGGTGCGGCAGGCAGCATGTGTTCGGTCAGTTCACCGCGTCGGCAAGCGGCTGCGCGTCGGCGTGCGCCGCGGCGCCGTCCTGCTCCGGGCGCGATGTCGAGCGGCGCCGCGATGCGTCGTGGTATTCGAGGTAGGTGCGCTGCGTCGCGATGTGATCGGCGATGTGCCGCGCGTCGTGCCACACGCCCCAGATGAAGCTGGAGCCGCGCCGCGACAGCCACGGCAGCCCGAGGAAATAGATGCCGGGCTCCTTCGACACGCCGCGCTGGTGCTGCGGCTTGCCGTTCGCCGCGAATGCGTCGACGTTCAGCCAGCCGTAGTCGACCGCATAGCCGGTCGCCCAGACGATCGACGTGACGCCCGCGCCGGCGAGGTCGAGCGCGAGGATCGGATGCGCGACGCATTCGGGGTCCGGCAGGATCTGGCGGGCTTCGGGTTGTTCCGGCAGGTCGAGGCCGTTGCGTGCCGCATAGGCATCGGCCGCGTCGAGCAGCGACAGGTAGTTTTCGTCGCCGCGTGCGAGATTGATCGCGAGATCGCGTTCGAATGCGACCACGCCGCCGTCGAACGACTTCGTCAGCCCGACGAGCGTCACACCCTGGTTCGCCAGCTTGCGGAAATCGACCGTATGGCCGCCGCGCGCGCCGCTCACCGCGATCGTCACGTGTTCGCGGCCGGGCGTCGCGACTTCCTTGTCCCATTCGCCGAGCACGCCGAGCCACCAGCAGAAATCGCGGCCGCGATACGCGCGCGGCGGGCGATCGTGCGGGCCGACCGACAGGTAGACCTGCCGGCCCGCGCGCTGCAGTTCGTCGGCGATCTGCACGCCCGACGAACCCGCGCCGACCACCAGCACCGCGCCCTCCGGGAGCTGGCCCGGGTTGCGATAGTCGGCGGAATGGAGTTGCACGAGGCGCGCGTCGTCCGGCGCGATCGGCGGAATCACCGGGCGCTGGAACGGCCCTGTCGCGACGACCACGCGGTTCGCCTCGATCGTGCCGTCGGATGTCTCGACGACGAAACCCGGCTTGCCCGTATTGCGCACGACGTTCTTCACGTCGACGCCGGTGCGGATCGGCGCGTTGAACTTGCGCGCATACGCTTCGAAGTAGTCCGCGACCTGGTCTTTCGACGCGAACGCATCGGGATCGAGCCCGTCGAATTCGAGCCCCGGGAAGCGGTCGTGCCACGCGGGGCCGTTCGCGACCAGCGAATCCCAGCGCCCCGTGCGCCAGCGTTCGGCGATGCGGCTGCGCTCCAGCACGAGATGCGGCACGCCCAGCTTGCCCAGGTGCTCGCTCATGGCCACGCCGGCCTGACCGGCGCCGACGACGAGCGTATCGATTGAGGTTGTTTCGACTGCCACGGCTGTCTCCTTCTGAAGTGCGGCTCGATGCGACGTTCTTGCTGTCGCACGAGTTGGAATGGAGACATTCTGCTGACACACCGCCGGCGGCGAAATGATGATTTTTGTTGGTGTTGATGAGCAAAAAGCTGGGTGTGGACGGGGTGACCGGCGGCGCGGGCCGGCCACCACGGCGGGCGCCCGCCTTACCCACTGCGCGGATGGCAAGCCACGCCCGCCGGCGCGGCGCGCATGATCCGCGCCGCGCGTCACACGCCTACACCGGCGGGTTCACGTTACGGAAACGCGGGCCGTAAAACAGCGGCTTCGACAGATCGGAATAACTTCGCAAGTATGCGAACTCGTCCGGATACAGCGTGCCCAGCCGCGCGAGCGCGGCCGTCGGCACCGGGTGGCGCAGGATGTTGAAGCACGACAACACCCGCAGATCCACCATCCCGTGCACCGCCGCGCCGAGCGACTTCCACGAGCCGCCCGCGGGGCCGTTCCACACGACGTCGAGCGTCGCGAGAATCGTCGAGAACCCGGTATCGAATGCATCGAGGTCGGCGCTCACCGCAGCCTGGTTCGGATCGAGCGCGAGCAGTGCGGCGTAGCCGTCGCGCGGCACCGCGAGCGTGTTGACGACCACCGGTGCGTCGAGCGCGGTGCCGGCAAAGAATCGCGGCTCGGTCTGCCGGTCGAACGGCACCGGCGGCACCGGCACCTGATAGCACGCGCCGTAGTACAGCTCGGCGAAGCGGGCGTAGTGCGACTTTTCTCCTTCGAACGCGCCGGACGTCAGCACGTCGCCCTTGCAGGCCCCTTCGCCCTGCTGAAGGATTTCGTCGATGCCCGCATAAAACGCGTCGACGGGATCGGCATCGGGCGAGTACGTCACCGTCGTGAAGCCGATATCGTCGCCTACCTGATTCGACGTGCCGCCCGCCTTCACGGCAGCCCGCACCGCGTCGGCGTTGCGGGCGATCGCATCGCGGATGCCCGCGTAGAACGCCGCGATCGTCGGATAGGTCTCGGTCCGCCCGAGCTGCTTCAGCAGGAACGCCGGCATCTCGATCCGCATGAAATTCTTCAGTTGCGGCTTCGAGTACTGCGCGAGTCCGACCTTCAGGTCGGGCTCCGCGCCGCCCGGCAGGCCATGCACCGGATAGTCGATGCGGATGCCGCGAAATTGCGGCGTGCCGCCCAGCGCGGCGAGCAGGTTGGACACGATGGCCATGTGCACCATCTCTTCCATCACGACGCTGCGGATCGCGTTGTACGCCGAATAGTTCTGCACTTCGAGCGAGAACATCGCGGACAGGTAGAGCGGCAAGGTCGAGTATTCGAGTTCGATGGCGCTCTGCAGCGCGGTCTTGATCCAGGCCAGATCGCGATCCGCCGGCGATACGGTGCTCGGGTTCATGGCGTTTCTCCTGTCGGTCGGCGTCGATAGTCAATAGAACAGTGCGTAGGAAGTGTCGCCGAGCCGGTACGGCACGACACGGGCCGCGCCCGACGGCGTCGCGGTCGAGCCCACCGGCGTCCAGCCGAGGCAGTCGGCGTGGATCCGGTAGACGGCCGTCGTGCCGTCCTGCGCGATGTACGTGATCAGATACGGCTCGCCATGCGCCCACGGCACGCAGGCCGCGCTGCTGATACGCAGCGCGTCGGGCAGCTGACCCTGCAGATAGCTGCCGACCTCGACGGTGCCGAGCGCGGGATTGTCCTGGATGTGATCGATGTTCACGTTGAGCTTCGCCGTGTTGATCTTGAAGAAGAAGTTGGCGCCGCCGAGCTGGAAGAACGAGAACTGCGTCCAGCCTTTCGCCCACTGGTGATACCAGACGTTGAGCGCGAGCAGCGGCGGCACGCCGCCCTTCGACACCGGCGTCACGGCGACGCTGAAGTTGGCGACCTGCCCGGTGTTCACGTCGTAGCCGAGCAGATATTGCTGGCCGAGCGACGTATACGGCGCGATGTCGGTGAAGTTGTGCGTGGGCGTGTTGCGCGGCAGTGCGAACGTATACGGCGGCGAGGTCGCGAGCCCCTCCTTGACCGTGAAGAAGCCGAACGTGCCGGTGTCGGCGCGGTACGTGAGCAGGTAGTGAACGTTGCCCAGCACGAAGGTGTCGAGGTTGTCCCACGGCCCGCCGGGCAGATCGAGCTTCGCGTCGACGGCGCTCACCCACGGCGCCTGCCCGGTCAACGCGTAGGCGTCCGTCCTCTGCGTGGCCTTGTCGTAGGCGATCAAATGGGTCCGCTCGCCGGTCCGCAGCACCGTGAAGCTGCTGTAGCCGGCAGGCAGCTGCGCACCGCTGCATACCTGCTCCAGTGCCACCTGGTCCGATCCCTTGACCGGACTGATCGAATAGATGCTGCTCATATGCATGCGCTCCTCTGGCAATGAACGATCGGACGAGCGGCGCCGCGCCGGCTCAGGCAATCGATTCGACGTAAATCGGCAGGGGCGCGGGATCCGCGCCTTCGATCTGGAAATAGCTGAGCCGGGCCGGCTGTCCGGCCCCCATCAGCTCGAGCAGCTGGAAGCCGCGGTTGTACCAGCCGTCCGTCAGGCCGAGCGTCAGGTCCGGCCTCTGCAGCGGAACCGGGAATTTCTGCGCGTAAGGCGCTTCGCTCGCCTGAACGGGGATCGCGCTGTGTCCCGCGCAGCGCCCTTTGGGCAGCGGCTTGAAGATCCGTGTGGCATCGCCCTCGCCCGTCGGCCAGTCGGCCGGCCGATAGCCGTCCGCGAAAATGCCGAGATTGTGCTCGTGGCCCCAGATCCACGCGGCCACCCGTTCGCCGAACGTCGCGCCGAACTGCCGCCACAGCGCGGTGTCCACCCACGCGCGGTTGAAGTCGGCCGGATCCGGCGCATTCGATCCTGCAAGCGGCCGCTGCGCGATACCGCATACGTCGAGCGCCGAATACAGCTGGTGATGCGACAGCAGGATCGAGCGGCCGGGAAAATGCGCGAGCTTGTCGAGATGCCAGGCGAGCTCGTCGGGGCGCACGAACACCTGATCGGCCGGCGCGGTGGGGTCCCGGCGCGGCAGGTCGGCGAGCGATGCGTGACGGAAATACGGGTTGACGTCGGCTGGCCAGTGCGGGCTCGCCGCCGCGCCCGCGGCCTCGACCGGGCCGATGTGCAGCCGCGCGAGCGTCGCCTGCTGCGCCGAGGCCGCGACGTTCATGTAGTGCCCGTGATAGCCGGTGTCGAGCCCGAGAAACTGCCAGCCGTCGTCGGCGCTGCGCAGACAGAAATAGCTGGCGGCTTGCCGCTGCGACGGCTGGTCGATCAGCGCGCCGGAATCGAGCGCCTGCAGGTACGCGACCGCGCCGGTGAAGTACTCGTGATTGCCCGGCACCGTAAAGAACGGCACGCGCTGCTTTTCGCTGCGCAGCACGTCGCGCACCAGGCCGACCAGCCGGTGCTCGGTCTCGAACTGCGTGCCGGAGAAATAGACATCGCCGAGATGCAGGATCGCGTCGGGCTCGAACTTCAGCGCGGCGACCAGCACCGCGGCGGCGACATCGGTACCGGTGCCGATGTCGCCGACGATCGCGATCCGCGCGCGCGACGGCAGCCGCCACTCGATCACGCCGTAGCCCAGGTCGCCGTTGCCGGGACCGGGCGCCTGCCATGACCGGTACTGCGGCTCGCCCCCCTTGTGGAACGGGTATTGCCAGTAGTACTCGTAGTACTGCACATACATCTGCTGCCACAGCGGATTGCCGAATTTGTACTGCTGCGTCTGCTGTTCCAGGTCGCGCTCGATGTCGGCCGCCCCGGCGATGCGCGCATGCGCACGCCGGTGATGCAGGTACGACAGATAGGTTTGCACCGCCGCTTCGTCGTCGCTGTCCGCCGCCGGCGGGTCGAGCGGCAGGTTGTCGTGCATCGCGCGGCAATAGCGGTCGGTGGCGTCGACGAGCGGATGCCCGCAATCGATCGCGGCAGCCGAATTGCGTTCCGCGCCGGGCGCACTCGCGAGCACCTCGGCCACGCACGACTTCCACAGCGCGAGATGCGGCGCCTCGAAATGCTCGATCGGCTTCATCACGCCTCCGGCTCGCGCGGCGCGGCGCGCGATGTGCGTGGCCGCGCAAACTGCAGGTTGATGCTGCTGTCCTGCGTCAGGTCCAGGCCCGGCCAGTCGTCCCACAGCCCCGCCGGCAGCGCGAGCGGCCGTGCGGCTGTCCGCAGCACCGGCGTCGTCAGCGCGGCGAGCCCGTCGAGTGCCGCACCGGGCTCCACGTGTGCACCCGGGCCATGCACCCAGGCAACCGCGTAATCGTTGCCGCAGCACACCAGCGCGCCGTCGATGCCTTCGGGCGGATGCGCATGCAGTGCCGCCGCCCACGCATACGCCGCCGCGAGGAAGTCCGCGGGGCTCAGGTCCGCACGCCGCGCGCCCACCAGGTGCCGGACGCTCCCCAGCATCCAGTCTGCCGGCCGGTCGAGCAGGAAGTACGGCTGCTCGGCCTGCAATGCACCGCTCGCGGCGCTCAATGCGGCCGGCACTTCGGGCAGCTTGCTGCGCGCCATGTCGTACACGTCGCCGTGCAGGTTCTGGTAGATCCGCACCGCGATCGCCTTCGTCGCGCGATCGTGCGATTGCGGGGTGGCCCAGAACATCAGCGCGGTCTGGTCGGGCACGGCGGGCGGTTTGCCGTCTTGCGGCACCATCGTCGGCAGGTAGGCGCGCAGGCCGACCGGCGGTTGCAGCAGCGCGCATGCGGGTACGAACACGCTGCCGAGAAATTGCGCGAACTGCGCGTAGCCGAGCGCGGGAGACCGGAACCCACGCCACACATAGACCGCATCCGGCGCGACCGGAAAGGTTTCCTCGGGCGTGTTCATCCGCGCGCCTCCCGCTCGAACTGGAGGTTGAAACTGCTGCCGGCGCGCACGTCCATGCCCGCCCATTCATCCCACAAACCGATCGGCAGAAAGGTCGGCGCCGGTGCAAACGTCTCGCTCCAGCCGGTCAGCAACGGCTGCAGCAGCGGTATGCCGGTGGCGCCCTGCGCGGCGCCCACCGCCACCGGTCCAAGCTCCCAGTACACGAGATAGTCGGTGCCGACGCACGCGATCGCCCCATCGAGCTGCACGGTCTTGCCGATCTCGGCCAGTGCCTTCGCGATCGACGCGCGGAACGACGCGGGATCGACCGCAGCCGGGCGCGCCGCCACCACGTGCCGGACCGCGCCATGCATCCAGTCGGCCGGCTGGTCGAACAGATAGACCGGCTGGTCGGCAGTGAGCGCGCCGGCGAACCGGACCGGGAAATCGGCGCGGCTCTGGTTGTCCTGCGTCAGATACACCCCGCCGTGCGTGAGCGTGTAGGTCCGCACCGCGAGCCGCGTGAAGCCGTTCCAGTACGTCGACTGCGATTCCCAGAACAGGATCGCGGTCTCGTCGGGCACCGAATCGGGCTTGCCCGGCAGCCCGGCCGGCACGGTCGGCGCGTACGAACACAGGCCCGCGTCGATCTGCATCTTCACGGTGGCCGGCACGAACACCGTGCCGAGCTTGTTCATGAACTGGCCGAGTGCCAGCGACGGCAGCCGGAAGCCGCGCCATACCCGCACCGCGTCGGGCGCGACAACCCGGGGGGCGGCAAGATCCTGTTCGCTCATCGCGGTTCTCCCGATTCGTAAATGGCGGCGGGACCGTCCGGGCGCAGCGCGGCTGCGGCGAAGGGCACCTCCGGCTTGCCGGTCCTGACGATCGAGTCGGCGACCTTCGCGAGCCAGCCGGCCGGCGGCGGCGTCTCGCGGTTCTTGCCGTAGCGGCATTCGTTCGGGAACTGCCAGTGCCGGTTTACGCAGAACTGACACGATCCTTGCGTGCGGCCCAGGTAACCGCCGGTCGCGGTGTCCTGCCAGGCGAGCTGGCCATGCGCATACAGATCCGCCAGCACCGAGGCCATCTGCGCATGCGGTTCGACGTAGTACGGCGCGAGCGTGCGATAGGCGTCCGGAAACCGATGCGCGAGCCAGACCCGCGCCGCGGCCGCCGCATCGGCGTTGGCCGGCAGCTGGATCGCGACGTAGTCGTCCGGGTAGCGCGGATCGGGCGGCGTGACCGTGAAGCCGTTGGCCGGCACCAGCGCGGCGACGCAAGCCGGCTGCGCCTGCGCGAACGCCGCCCAGTCACCCGGGCTCAGCCGGTACTGCGACAGGAAATTGCTGTTGTACGAGAAGTGCGGCGTGATGACGAGCCGCGTGCGGCTCTGGTAGCGCTGGCCGTCGATCGTCACGTCGAAGTCGATATAGGCCGGATGCTCGGGATCGGTCGTTTCGCGCAGCAGCGTGAAATCCTTGTCGACCGGATGCGTCGAGATCGGCGGGTCGCGCTTCACATGCGCGCCGAACGCCGAGTAGAACATGTTCCAGCTCGACTGGCTGACCACGTAGAGCACCGCCGGCCGCGTCTGCACCATCTGCTTGATCGCCCACGCGTTGCGGCTCACGCAGTTGTCGACGATGGTCGCGATGCTCGCGGGGCTGCCGCCGAGAAAACCGGCGTTCCAGTGCGGCGACGCGCACGCGACCATGTCCAGCTGGCAGACATCCTCGCCGACGCGCAGCGACGCAGTCGGGTGCCCCGCATGCCGCAGCACGCCCTCGAACTGGTCGAGCACCGGGACGAACTGCATGTAGTAGCCCTGGGGCTGCTGCAGCACTTCGACCTGGATGCCTTCGGGCACCGACACCTGCGCGACCAGCACGTCGCCTTTTTCGAAGCGGTTGCGCGGCGGATACGGATCGAACAGCAGCACGTACGGAAACTCGCCCCGCTTGCCGGGCACGGCGACCACCGTATCGGCCGCATCGCCGTCGTAGCGCACCGTGATGGTCCAGGCCGCGCTCGCGTCGACGCGGGTCGCCGCCGTCACCACCCCGCCGCGCGGTGCGACGACCTGGCCTTCGGGCAGCATGAAGCGCCGCACGAAATCGAGATCCAGCTTTTCCTGGTAGACGCTCCGGTAGCGGTAGTACCACGCATACTTCGCCCACGCGCTGGTGTCGTCGTCGGACGAGAAATCCGGATAGCACCATGCCGCCCCCGTCTGGCCCGGCAGGAACGCGGTCAGGTTCGGATTGATGCCGATCGTCATGATCGGTGCCTTGCGGCAGCCGTCGATCACCTCGCCGTTCGGAAACGCGGGCGGCCGCGTGCGCCCCTGCACCCAGCGCGACGCACCGTTGTAGCCGGCGCTCGCCGCGTACGGCACATTGACGTCGAAATCGAATGCCGTATACGGGCCGTAGGTGCGCTGCTTCAGATCCTCGGGCCAGAAGAACGAGCAGGTCCCGCACGCGCGCACCTGGAATGCCAGCTGGACTTCGAGCGGGTCCTGCGCGTCGTGCGGCACATGGTCGCGGCTCGGGTTGTAGACCGCCGATCCTTCGCCCGCGATCGTCGCCCACGTGGCGAGCGCGCCGTTGTAACTGGTCAGCATGCCGAACGTGGTGTAGATCAGCCCCGACCAGTCGGCGCGGGTGGCATCGGCGATCGTCCTGCCGTGCCGGGTATGTTTCGGCACGACCGGGTCCGAGATGTTGCGTACGCAGGCAAAGCGCACGCCGAGCCGGTTCGCTTCCTGCGCGATGATGGCGTCGTCCATCTCCAGGCACGCATACGCGTCCGCGCGCCGGCCCTCCGCGATGTAATAGAAATCCGTCGTGAGCAGCGGCGTGTCCTTGAGCGGCAGGACCGCCGGCGCATTCAGGCACGCCGGCCGCAACGCGTCGTTGAGCAGATCGTCGAGCGTCAGTTCGCTCAACCCCGGATCGTTCGGATGCAGTGCCTTCAACTGGTCGAACAGGCTTTGCAGCGACTGCTGCGTCACGACCTGATCCATCCGGAACAGCAGTTCGCGTTCCACGTCGCCGAGCAGCGCCGTCAACGGGTACCAGGTCGGGCAGCGCGCCATGTTGCCGTCGTCGGGGCTCGCCGTGTTCTGCGGCCGTTGCAACTCGAGCAACGTCGCGTTGGCGACGACCGTATCGCCGAGCCGCTGATCGGTGCGCGCCCCGCCGGCCGTGCCGATCGTGTAGATGCGATCCGGCCGCGCATCCTCGACGATGCAGCGCACCATCGCCGCGAGACCGTCCAGCCACGGCGAATGCGCCAGATGCGCATTCGACTTGAACAGCAGCACGTTCCAGGGCCGCCCCGACCGGTCGACGATCCGCACCATCTGGAACAGCCCCCACAGCGTGCCCGCCTGCGTGTCGGCGGAATAGCCGGACGCCCCGCGGCAATACGGCAGCCAGCCGTCGCGCCAGCCGTATTGCGACGCATCGCCGACGGTGTCGCTGTTTACGAACACGTGATCGAGCGCGAACCATTCGGCGCTCGTCCACGTCAGGATCACGATGTCGGCGCGCGGTAGCGGATCGTACGGCGTGCGTGCGCCCGATGCGATGCGCACCGGCGCCGACTGGCCGATCTTCCGCCAGTCGACGGGCGGCAGGCTCGGACTCGTGCGCGGCACGACTTCCGGCGCGATGTCGGTGTGGCGGGTCAGGGTCGAAGCGAGCGTATCCGGCAAGGCATTCGCATTCATGGCGACACTCCGGGAAGAAGGGGAAAGCGGGTCGATCCGAACGGGACGATCGGGGCTGACGACGCGCACGAGTGCTACGACGCCGGCGCGGTATGCGTTGCCTGAATCATCTCGAGCGCCTGTGCGCTGGTTTTGCCGGGCGGCGGAATGATCGTGTCCGTCTGCGACAGCGCTTTCCACAGCACCGGATCCTGGAGCGCGATCGTGCCGCCGCCGCGCTTCTCCTGCGACACCATGCGGTTGATGTCGCCGACGCACACCCAGTTGTCGGTCGTGGTGATGCCCCACTTCGCGTGGTCCTGGGTTTCCGGCCAGGCCCATGGCGCGCCGAGCTTGCGCAGATCGATGTACTTGACGTCGAAGGTCTTGTGCACGCCGTCGCTGTCGAGGATCGGCGGGATCTTGCCGCGGATCCAGGTCTCGACGTCCAGGTCGGCGCCGAGCGTGGGGCCGACGAGATCGTTCCAGAAATCCTTGCCCCACTTGCGGTTCTTCGCGATCACCTTGAACGACGCGCCGCCGCGCGTGCTCAGCGGCACCACGCTCGAATCGCCGGGCGTCGACACGCTGAGCGGCTTGGTCAGCACGGTCAGAGGATGGTCGGCCGGCAGGTTCGCGGTGCGCGGCAGGTAAACCTGCGGCTGCTGGTTCAGCGCCATCTGGGCGGCCAGCTTGCCGGCCGTGCCGAGATCGAGGCTCAGGCACATGAATGTCTGTCCGTACAACGGCGTCGGCACGCCAGGTTCGGCCGGGCTCGCATACTTCGGCCAGGAATGAAGCAGCCAGAAGGCGGAGTCCGTTGCCGTGTCGAACGCGATGATGCCCTTCGTGTGGCCGAGCGTATCGTTGTTGCTGCGATCGGCGTCGGCCGGCATCTCGTCGTTGTAGAGAACCCAGCCAAACGTCCCGACCGGGTTGCCGAACACCGCATCGAGCGTGTAGAACAGTGCGCCCTGCTTGTCGTTCATCAGGTTCGGTGATTTGGTGAACGTGCCCACCGTCCGGTCGTAATACGCGTATTCGTAGCCGGTGGCGCCCGCGCTGTTCTGGCCGCCGGTGAGTTTCGGCACCTTGTAGGCAAACCACATGTCGACCGGTTGATTCCGTTCGTCGCGCGCTGAAATGCTCATGATGTTCCCCGTTACATCTTGACGCCGCGGGTGCGGCAATCGGCGCCCGGTACGACGGCGCGCCGTTCCTCTCGCGTACACGCTCGTTGCCCGGAGCCTGCGCGAACGCCACTCCGCGCACGACGCAACGTCCGATGCGGCAATGCGCGGGCAAGCAGTTGCCCCGCGCATGCCGGCCGATGCCGTTGCGCTCCGTTCGCTCGCCGCCGAATGCATGGTCTTTCTTATTGCAATCGACCTACGCCACGATCATGTTCCGCCCGATACGTTCTCCAATTTATTTTTGTCATCCTAAGTAATTTGGCCGTTTTTATTTCGCAAGCGATCTTTCAGCGATACCTCTCCGAGCGCAGCCCGATCGCTCAGTGCGTAGAACGCCAGCATGCTCACGAGCATCGAAAAAGCCACGCCGCTCGTATCCCAACGCAGCCCCAGACCGAACGCCAATGCCTTGATCGCGGTCATGCCGAGTGCCATGACGAGCAACATCCCCGCACATCCAAGCGCGACCCGAACCGGAGCCCGAACAAGCACGCGCACCGTGCTGCGTCGATGCCTGTCCTTGCGGTCGGCTTCGCGCAGAATCAACAGCGCCAGCATGGCCAGCATCGACATCGGAAACCATTGGAGATGGAGCACGAGCGTATTCCACATGGCGCCGGCATCGAGCGTTCCACCGCAGATGTTGAGAATGGCATCGAGGGGGGACCGCATCGCATCGAGCGTCAATCCCGCGCAGATGGCGGCCATGCACCAGAGCATCGACCGACGCGCACACCTGCCCGGCGATCCGCTTCTCGTCGAATAGCCGGCAATGCCGCAGGCGATCGCACCGATGCCATTCCATATCCAGCTGGGAGGGGCACCATGCAGCCTGGTCGGCAAGTCGCAGGCCAGGTAACCGAGGATCGCGAACGCCATCCCGCCGCGCACTCGTTCGGATATCGAAAGAATGGCCGTTCGCGCAGGCGCGATCCCGGCGCATGCGCGGATCGCGTCCGTCACCCTTGCCGGACGCCGGGCCGTGTCAGCCGGCGGCGCAGTCGGAGAAGTCATGGCCGTTCACGCGGGATCTCTCATCACCGCATACCACGAGCACACCACACCGGCCGGCGCGACGCCGCCGTTGCCGCTCGCATGCGGAACCGTACGGACGATCGAACCGGTCAGCGCCGGACGCTGATCGATGCCATTGGGCCAGGGTGCGCTCACGTACCCGACATAGTCGTATACCCATTCCTCGCCGCTGACCACGCCGCGCCCCTGGAATCGTACGGTGCCCGGATTCCCGTAGCTGATCCAGCCGTTGAGCTGCAGCTCCCATCCCGGGCCGAAAATGCGCCCCTTGAAAATGCCAGCCGGCGCCTGCGCGATCTCGATCGTGCCGAGGCCGAATTCAAGATCGTTGAATGCGGTGGCCGGGTCTGGATCGTTCAGGAAACTGCGATAGGTCCACAGGCCCACCAGACTCCCGGTTTCGGGTGTGTAGCTCATGCCCGCGCCTCCCCTTCATGTCCACGTTGTCGAAGTACCCGGGTGAACCGGCGCCAGGCGATGGCGCCGGTTCGTCACGCGCGGCGGTTACCGGACCTCGACCCGGAACAGTTTCGGTGCGGCTTGCGGAACCGCGCCGGCGACGGCCTGCGAAGCGGGAGGTGAAGCGGGTTGCGTCTGATGGCGTACGCCGTCACGTGTATGAACCTCGACCTCGTACTGAGCACCCTCCACCGCACTTTCCGCGAACTGGTTCAGCGGAAAGAACGCCTTCACTTCGAGGTGCGTCTGGCAGTTTGCGCAGTACTGCACGCTCCAGCGGCTCAGCACGGCCTCCGTGTCGAGCAGGTGCCGCTCGCCGTCCACGTTGACGTACGCGGACACGAGGAACGACCCGGCAATCGGCGCACGATTCAGCCCGGAGACGCGCACGACCTTGCTGCTGTTGCCGGCCGGCACGGTCGCCGCCGCCAGCGAGGCCTTCGGCAGGTTGTCCAGCGAACCGGGGCCGTACGTGTAGCCGAGCTGTTCCTCGATGTTGATGCAGTCGAGCGACGTATAGGCGCGCTCCTTGCCGTTCTCGCTCTTCTTGAACGGATCGAGCGGTGATTCGAGCGTGAGCCACGAGTTGGGTACCGTGCCCGGCGTCGGCCCCTGCGAGTCGACGGAGTTGGTGCCCGGATAATCGGCGATGACGTCGAGGTGCTGCGTGAAGCCATGCCGCTTCTGCCACAGCCAGAACACGCGATCGATGAAGCAGTGGTGGAAATAGAAGATCGGGTCGAGGCCCGCCGTATCGTTTTCGCCCATGTCGCCGTTGGCGCCCGGAATGGGCGAGAAATCGCCCTTGTTCGGGCCGTGCGGCACGTCGAACCCGCCGACGGCAAGGTGAATCTTGTTGTGCGGCGACTCGAGCGGGACGACGGGAATCGCGCCGGCCGGAAGATTTTCGTTCCACTGGGCCGCGGACGTCGTATTGGAAAACACCGTGTAGTTCGGCGCGTCCAGGCACTGCTCGTACTTGCTCTTCACGTTGGTAGGCACCACCTTGCCCTCCACGATGATGTACGACGTGAGCCAGTCCACGATGTTCCGGTTCAGCAACATGACGTTCTCCGTGGGGTCGGGGAACTTGTCGTTGTGCTTTTTGGTGGCCTCTCGGTCCTTGTCGGTGCCCACGAGCCCCGATAGCGGGTAGCGAACCGTGACGTAGGGCAGCGGCTTGCTGTAGTTCGGATCGTCGCCGTTGATGTTGTCGGTGATCGCCCTGTTGAACGAGAAGGAGGCCAGCGGGTTCGGAATCTTTTTTCCGTCGAGCTCGAAATCCGGGTCGGTCAGTGCCCACGGAATGCCGTTCGTCAGCGACTCTTCGCCGGTTTCGTCCCAGAACGGCAGCATCACCTGCTCGCAACCGGGGATGCTCTGCAGCGCCCGTTCCAGCCGCAGCAGGTAAGCACGATGCCAGGTAGGGAACAGCACGTTTCCGTGGTTGCAATAGCCGCCCCAGTAAGACGCCGATCCCCAGCCGGCGCCGCGGAACGGTTCGCCGTGGAAGCCGCCGATCATGAAGAACGAGTTCGGATCGTCGGGCGGCAATTCCTTGATGCCTTTCCACGCGCGCATCAGGTCTTCCAGCGGCTTTTTGTTGCCTTTCCGATATTCGACTTGCAACGATTCGATCGACGGACGAACTCTGACTCCAGGTGCGTTATTCATGATGTGTCCAGTCTCCTTCGTGGGTAGCGTTACGGCCTGGCCGCCATGTTTTGAACGTAAGCAGGTAATTCATAAAGCATTGAAACTCGCGTTCAATCGAATTCTTTTTATTCAAATATCGCCTGGCATTTTGAAAGCATTAATCAGCGGACCATAGGCAAGCCCGCGTGGTCACCTGATCGCCTCCATGGGTGGCGTGGACACGCGCAACAGGCGCAGCACGCCCTCTGAAAAGGGGCTGCGCCTTCAGATCGTAGGGATGCCGTGGTGAATCGATACCGGTTCGGCAGGCACAAATGCCTGGCAAAGTGGCCGTGATACCCCGATAGCGTTTTATCCTGATTTGGTATGAGTAAATAAAGCAGATGGAATTGGTTTTCGCAAGGAGAAGGCGAGCGGAATTATCAAAAAAATCTGGAGGCGGAAGTGGTGATTGACCCGTTTAATTTTCAGAAAGGATCGTGGCCATTTGCGACGCGATCGTAAAAACCCGGCGCCGGAAAATCGCAGGTGCGTAACGGCGTTTATTAATGCAATCGGCCGACGGGTACCTTACGAGCGTCGGCTGTCGCTCGGCCGGTGTCATCGTTTCCGGCCGGGGGGCGCGGATTGTCGAGCCACCGACAGCCAACCGGTGCGTACGCCGGGCACGGGTCGATCGCAGCGGAAACACGCGAATGCTGTTTGTGTCGATAGCTGACCGGCCGCAGACCACGACGGTCGACGGAAAGGCCATTCGACGTTCCCCCCGCGGCCCCTATCCCCGACAATTCTTGACTGTGCCCACACCGCCGAACTGGTAGGATGCCCGTCGCCTCGGCAGACACGGCAGCCAGAGGACGTTCAACCGTCCCTTTTTTATGCCCGCAACCGGTCAACCCTGCCGTCCCGCCCAGGCGACACGGTGCTCCAACCGCACCCCAGCCCCCGTTGAACCCCGCAACACCCCGGCGTCGCCCCACCCGACCCGTTGCAGCAACCGTTGGAGTGGCGCCTCGCGCGCCAGCAAGCATGAAGAGATTGAAACCGCCCACCCGCCCCCCGCGCAACAAAGACCGTACGCCACTGGTGCGCGCGGGTGCGCTGCTGCTGATGGCCGGCCTGCTGTACCTGCTGTGGCCGTCCGCCGAAACCGCGTACGTCGCGATGGAGTCGGTGGTGCGCTGACGCTCAGCCCGGCGCTACGTTATACTTTGGCGATGGAAACCAAACCTGCCCTGCCGAACCTGCATTGCTGGTGGCGCGCCTGACCCAGGCGGCCCGTTTCCTTTTGCATGTCCCAAACGTGATGCCGCCAGCCATGGCGGCATTCGCGTTTCTGCGCTGACATCATGGCTGGCGGCTTCGACAACCCGGAGCCAACGACCACCATGACCCACCCGAACCGCCCGACCATCCTTACCGGCGACCGCACCACCGGCCCGCTGCACCTCGGCCACTACATCGGCTCGCTGCGCGCACGCGTGCAGATGCAGCACGAAGCGCGGCAATTCCTGCTGCTCGCCGATACGCAGGCGCTGACCGACAACATGGGCCGCCGCCAGCGCGTCACCGAGAACGTGATCGAGGTCGCGCTCGACTATCTCGCCGTCGGCATCGATCCGGCGATCTCGACGATCGTCGTGCAGTCGCAGGTGCCCGAGCTCGCCGAGCTGTCGCAATACCTGCTCAACCTCGTCACGGTCGCGCGCCTCGAACGCAATCCGACCATCAAGGAAGAGATCCGCCTGCGCGGCTTCGAGCGCGATATCCCGGCCGGCTTCCTGACCTACCCGGTGAGCCAGGCCGCCGACATCACCGCATTCAAGGCGACGCACGTGCCCGTCGGCGACGACCAGTTGCCGATGATCGAGCAGACCAACGAACTCGTGCGTCGCTTCAACGCGACCGTCGACCAGCCGGTGCTGGTCGAATGCGAGGCCGTGCTGTCGGCGGTCACGCGGCTGCCGGGCATCGACGGCAAGGCGAAGATGAGCAAGTCGCTCGGCAATGCGATCACGCTCGGCTCGACGCCGGACGAGATCGCGCAGGCCGTGAAGGACATGTACACGGACCCGAACCACCTGCGCGTGAGCGACCCCGGTCAGGTCGATGGCAACGTCGTGTTCACGTTCCTCGACGCGTTCGAGCCGGACGTGCAGAAGGTCGATGAACTGAAGGCGCACTATCGGCGCGGCGGCCTCGGCGACAGCGTCGTCAAGCGCGTGCTGAACGAACGGCTGCAGGCGCTGATCGAGCCGATCCGTGCGCGCCGCCGCGAATTCGAGGCCGACAAGGCCGAGGTGATGGCGATCCTGAAGCGCGGCACGCTGCATGCGCGGGAAGTCGCGGGTGCGACGCTCGCGGAGGTGAAGGGCGCGCTGGGGCTCACGTATTTCGATTGAGCGGCGCAGGCGGCAAACGCGGTGCGAGGACGATGCGCGGCGGAAAGCCGGAGCGGCATCCAGGATGCGCAACCGGATGCACAACGCGCCGCCGGTCGTGGCGCACTGACCACGCCCGCGCAACGCGTTACTTCATCTGCATCAGTTGAATGAGGTTCCCGCACGTATCGTCGATCACGGCGACGCGTACGGGCCCCGCGTCCATCGGCTCCAGCGTGAACCGCACGCCGTGCGCAGTAAGCCGTGCGAACTCGCCATCGAGATCGTCGACCTGGAACGACGCCGCCGGAATGCCGTCTTCATACAGCGCCTGTTTGTAAGGCCCCACCGCACGATGGCTGCTCGGCTCGAGCAGCAGTTCGGTGCCGTCCGGCTGGTCCTTCGACACGACGGTCAGCCAGCGGTAGTCGCCCACCGGGATGTTGTTCTTCAGCCTGAAGCCGAGCTTGTCGATATAGAACGTCAACGCCTTGTCCTGATCGTCGACAAAAATACTCGTCACGTAGATTCGCATTTCAATCTCTCCTGAAGCGGCAATCGGCAATCGCCGTTCGTACGGTCACGCTGCATCATCGATAACAGGCAACGCCCGTGCCGCTATTCTTCGTCGAAATCGATGACAAACGCATAACCGCCGTCGATCGGCTTGTGCAGGCAGCCGTCGAAGTCATCGCCGATCACCGCGTAGGCCAGCCGGATAACCGACGCGTTGCGCGTGCCCGCTTACGTAATCTGATACGTCGACGCCGGCACGAACTCCTCCGGCATCGGCCGATTGCCCAGTTCGAGCACCGACCGCTCGATCGTGCGCGCCATCGCATCGAGCGCGAGTGCATTCGGCGCGAGGCCGAACGGTTCGGCGACCTCGTTCGCGATCGCTTCGAGCGCAATCAACGTGTACGAGATGAACACGCAGATCAGCGGCGTGAAGAATTCCGTCGAATCGACGAGGCCGAACGGCAGCAGCACGCAGTACGCATACACCGTGCGGTGCAGCAGCACGCTGTACGAGAACGGGATCGGCGTCGACAGGATGCGCTCGCAACCACCCACCGACTTGCCCAGTTCGTCGAGCTGCGTCTCGAACATCCAGCACGTCGCGTCGCTGCCGGGCGCGCGGCCCAGCGCGCGGACGATGCCGCCGCGCAGCTCGTCGAGGATCGCGACCGGCTTGAAGCACTTGCGCGCGAACTCGCCGGCACGCTCCGCGCCGAGAATCCGCTGCAGGTCTTCGGTCGGATCGGTATGGCGCAGCTGATGCTTCAGCGCATACGTGAACGCGATCAGCAGATCGGCGAGCCGGTTGCGCTCGGCATCGCCGACGCTGTCGGGCAGGTAGCGATTCAGTTGCGACGTCACGGTGCGCGCCGCGATCAGCAGGTTGCCCCACAGATGCCGCGCCTCCTTGAAACGCTCGAAGCTCGCGTTGTTGCGAAACGCGAGGAAGATCGCGAGCGCGAGCCCGAACAGCGTGAACGGCGCGGTGTTGAGCGGGATCTTCTCGCCGAAGATGCGCCCGTTCGTGAAGACCGCCAGCGTGCTGACGATCGCCATGAACACCAGTTGCGGAATGATCGATTGCAGCACGGAGCCGTTCCATACGAACAGCATCCTGAGCCAGTTCTGTCGTGGTCTGACGATCATGATTGTTTCCCGACTGCCAAAGAAATACGCAGCACGGACTGCCCGAACCCGATGCGCAACGGCCCGCGCATGGCGGGCCGCTTTCGGGCAGGTGCCGTGCCGGGGCCGCGTTGCGCGTGACGATACGCCCGCGCACACCGCGCCCCATCACATCGCGTGCCGCTCAGTGATAGCCGATATCGCCCTCGCGCACCTTGCCGCGGAACACGCGGTACTGCATCGCGTTGTACACGAGGATGATCGGCAGCACGATCACGGTGCCGACGAGCGCGAACAACTGGCTCGAATGGCTGGACGACGCGTCCCAGATCGTCAGCGACGGCGGCACGATGTTCGGCCAGATGCTGATCACGAGCCCCGTGTAACCGAGGAACACGAGCGCGAGCGTCAGCAGGAACGGCGTGGCCTCGTGCTGGCGCTTCACCGTGTGAAAGATGCCCCATACGCACGCGACGACGAGGATCGGCACCGGCAGGAACCAGCCGAGGTTGCCGCTGCCGAACCAGCGGTGCGCGACGGCGGGCAGCCCGATCACGGTCCACAGGCTGACGACGGCCATCACGGCGAGCAGCACACCCGCGAGCGGCTTCATCAGCAGCCGCATCTTGCGCTGCAGTTCGCCGTCGACCTTCAGGATCAGCCAGCCGCAGCCGAGCGTCGCATACGTGACGAGCACGCCGATCCCGCAGAGCAGGCTGAACGGCGACAGCCAGTCGAACGGCCCGCCCGCGAACTGGTTGTTCTCGATCTTGATGCCCTGCAGCAGCGAACCGAGCACGATCCCCTGGCAGAACGCCGCGAGCGCAGAGCCGCCGATGAACGCGAGATCCCACATGTGTTGCGTGCGGGTGGCCTTCGCACGCAGTTCGAACGCGGCGCCGCGGAAGATCAGCCCGACCAGCATCAGCACCAGCGGCAGGTAATTCGCGGGCAGCAGCGTCGAATACACGACCGGGAACGCGCCGTAGAGCCCCGCGCCGCCGAGCACCAGGAACGTCTCGTTGCCGTCCCACACCGGCGCGACGGTATCGAGCATCACTTGCCGCTCGGCTTTCGCATCGAAGAACGGAAACAGCAGGCCGATGCCGAGATCGAAGCCGTCCAGCATCACGTAGATGAATACGCCGAGGCCGATGATCGCGGCCCACACGACAGGAAGATCGATTTGCATGGTTACTCCGCCTCGGTGGTATCCAGCGACGCGGCCAGCGCGCGGTTGCGCAGGCCCGGATGCCGGTGGAGCTCGATGTACCCGGCGTGTGCTGCCGGCCCGTGCTTCATCAGTTTCATCATGTAGTAGATACCCGTTCCGAATACCAGGAAGTACACGACCACGAAGATCAGCAGCGACACGCCCACCTGCTGCGCGCTGAGCGGCGCAACCGAATCGACGGTGCGCAGCACGCCGTACACGGTCCACGGCTGCCGCCCGACCTCGGTCGTGATCCAGCCGGCCAGCAGCGCGACGATGCCCGACGGCCCCATGCCCACCACGAACCACTGGAACCAGCGCGTTTCATACAGGCGCCCGCCCTTTCTCAGCAGCAGCCCGAGCAGCGCGGTCAGCAGCATCAGCATCCCGAGGCCCGCCATGATCCGGAACGTCCAGAACACGATCGGCGAATACGGGCGGTCCTGCGGCGGGAATTCCTTCAGCCCGCGGATCTCGCCATCCCAGCTGTGCGTGAGGATCAGGCTGCCGAGGTGCGGCACCTGGATCGCATAGCGCGTGGCTTCGGCCTGCATGTCGGGCAGCCCGACGAGGTTCAGCGCGGTGCCGCCCTTCTCGGTCTCCCACAGCCCCTCGATCGCCGCGATCTTCGCCGGCTGGTATTCGCGCGTGTTCAACCCGTGCGCATCGCCGACGACGATCTGGATCGGCGCGAGCAGCAGCAGCATCCACAGCGCCATCGAGAAGCTGCGCTTCACCGGCTCGTCGCGGCGCCCCTTCAGCAGGTGCCACGCGCCGCACGCGGCGACGATGAAGCCCGCGACGATGAACGCCGCGATCGTCATGTGCACGAGACGGTACGGGAACGACGGATTGAAGATGACCTTGAACCAGTCGACCGGCACGACGAGGCCGTTCTCGATCTTGTAGCCCTGCGGCGTCTGCATGAAGCTGTTCGACGCGAGAATCCAGAACGTCGAGATCAGCGTGCCGACCGCGACCATCAGCGTCGCGAAGAAGTGTGCGCGCGGGCTCACGCGCTGCCAGCCGAACAGCATCACGCCGAGGAAGCCGGCCTCGAGGAAGAACGCCGTCAGCACTTCATACGTGAGCAGCGGGCCCGTGATGTTGCCCGCGACGCGCGAGAAGCCGGCCCAGTTCGTGCCGAACTCGTATGCCATCACGACGCCGGACACCACCCCCATCCCGAAGCCGATCGCGAAGATCTTCGACCAGAACTGGAACATGGATTTGTAGGCGGCGTCGCCGGTGACGAGATAACGCCATTCCAGCACCGCCAGGAAGCTCGCCATGCCGATGCTGATCGCGGGAAACACGATGTGGAACGACACCGTGAACGCGAATTGCAATCGTGCGAGATGGAACGCATCGAAGATTTCCATGACCGTAATTTGCTCGTGATTGTGAGAACGTCCGCCCGAAGCAGGAAATCGCGCGACGGCTTGGCGACAACACATGCGAACACCAACGGTCACTCGCATGGCATCGAAGCGTGAATGACGATATCGCGTTTGCCACGATACTCGCAATCGCGCGAACGCGTCCTGAAACTGTGCTTTCCGTCCCGGCAAAGATGTGTGTCCGGAAAAGACACAACCGGCGCCGGGCGTCGCAAGCTGTACTGCTTTCCGCGTTGCGACGCTGTGCCTGCGGCCCGCTGTTCACCGCCCTTACCATGTGATGCAACGCCTGCCCGCGGCAACGGCGCGCCCCTCCGCGCCCGCCCGGCAGCATCGATTTCCGTCGCTCGGCGTACGCGCCGAGCCCGGCCGGCACGCCGGCCGATCCGCCTGGAGAAAACCGCATGGAGTCCTGCATCCGCCGCGACGATCCGACCGGCAGCACCGCGTGTCATGTGACGCGCCATCGTGCCGGCGAAGCGCGCGACACCGTCGATCGCATCGTCGACGAAACGCCGGTTGCACTCGTGTTCAACGGCATCTCGCATACGGTCATGATGGCGACGCCGATCGACCTCGACGCGTTCGGGCTCGGCTTCGCGCTGAGCGAAGGCATCGTCGAGCGCGCGTCCGACGTGTTCGACATCGAGAGCGAATGCCGGCCCGGCAGCGCCGAAGTGCGGCTCACCGTGTCGCAGCAGGCGTTCATGGCGCTGAAGGCGCACCGCCGCGCGCTGGCCGGCCGCACGGGCTGCGGCGTATGCGGGATCGAAAGCATCGCGCAGCTCGACCTGCACCCGCCGCGCATCGATGCCGCAGGCGCGGCCGCCGACATCGGCGCCGACGCGATCGCACGCGCCGCGCGCGCGTTGCCGGCCCACCAGACGCTGATGCGCGAGACGGGTGGCATCCACGCGGCCGCATGGTGCGACCGCGGCGGCGCCGTGCTCGACTTGTTCGAGGATGTCGGCCGCCACAACGCGCTCGACAAGCTGATCGGCCGGCTCGCGCGGCGCCGCGCCGACTTGCGCGCAGGTTTCGTGTTCCTGTCGAGCCGCGCGAGCTACGAACTGGTGCGCAAGGCCGCACGGGTCGGCATCCCGATGATCGCGACGATCTCGGCGCCGACGTCGCTGGCGATCGACGTCGCCCGCGAAGCCGGCGTGCGGCTGCTCGGCTTCTGCCGCAACGACGGCTTCGTCGAATACGTGTCGCCCGACGCCGCTCGTCGCGAACAACCGGCGCTTTCGCAAGCGCATCCGGCTCTCTCGTCATGAAACAACTGATCGATTTCGATACCGCGCAGCAGCATTTCTCCGGCGCATTTGCGCCGCTTGCTGCGGCCGCCTCCATTCCGGTGACAGACGCGGCCGGCCACGTGCTGGCCGCGCCGCTGACCGCCGTGCTCGACCAGCCGCCGGCCGACCAGAGCGCGATGGACGGCTACGCCGTGCATCACGCGGACCTCGCGCACGGCGAGCCGCTGCGCGTCACGCAGCGCTGCTATGCAGGCGACACGCCGGCGCCACTGGCCGCACGCACGGCCGCACGCATCTTCACCGGCAGCCTGATTCCGCCCGGCGCCGACACCGTCGTGATGCAGGAGCGTGCGCGCGAACAGGACGGCTGGGTCGCGTTCGACGCGCCGCAGCGCAGCGGCTCGCATATCCGCCGCCGGGGCGAGGAAGTGCGTGCCGGCGACCTGCTCGTGCCGGCCGGCGTGCGGATGGGCCCGATGCACTTGGGTGTGGCCGCCGCGCAAGGTTTCGCGCGCGTCGACGTGCGCCCGGCACTGCGTGTCGGCATCCTGACGACCGGCGACGAACTCGTCGCGTGCGGCGAGCCACGTGCACCGCAGCAGATCTACAACAGCAATGCGCCGATGCTGGCCGCGCTGGTATCGGGAACCGGTGCCGGCGTAGCAATGAGCCTGCATGCGGCCGATACGGCGAGCGCCGTCGATCGTGCGCTGCGCGACCTGCACGCGTGTTGCGACCTGGTGATCTGCGTCGGCGGTGCATCGGTCGGTGACAAGGATCTGCTGCGCCCCACGCTGGCCGCGCTCGGCGCATCGTTCGTCGTCAGCGGCGTGCGCATGAAACCCGGCAAGCCGGTCGCGCTCGCACGGCTCGACGCGCGGCCCGTGGTACTGCTGCCGGGCAATCCGGGCGCCGCGATGACGGCGTTCGCGCTGTTCGTCGCGCCGCTGATCCGCTGCCTGCAAGGGCGCGACGCGTGCATGCCGATCGTGCCGTCGCTGCCGATCGACGTGGACTTCGAGCCCGATGCGCAGCGCGAGCGCTTCGTGCGCGTGCGTTGCGCCATCGGCGCCGACGGCTCGGCCGTGCTCGACACGCTGCGGCAGCAAGGCGCGGGCACGCTGCAGTCGCTCGTGCAGGCGAGCGGGCTCGCGCGGCTGCCGGCCGGGAAGCGCATCGCGCGCGGCGACGCGCAGCCGTATTACGAATTCGCGCACTGGCTCGCATGATCGCGACGCCGGATAACCGCCCGATGCCGCGCATTCGCCGCGCACCCCGCACGGCGAACTGTATTCCTGCAATTCGGACGCGATTGTGTCCCTGCCGGAAAAGTCCGGCGGACTATCCTCACGATGAGGCTCGTCACGACCCGTGCGCCGACACGTCGGCACACGCGCGGCCGATCGGCGACGCCCCTCCGCTTACTTCATGCAGGCCGACGACCAGATCGTGAATGCCATCGTTTCCGCCGCGCCGGCCGCCGCCGCTTCCTCCGGCGGCGCATCGCCCGGCGCCTTTCTCCGCACGACCGACACGCTCGGCCGCCCGCTGCGCGACCTGCGCCTGTCCGTGATCGACCAGTGCAATTTCCGCTGCGGCTACTGCATGCCGCGCGAAAGCTTCGGCGCCGGCTACGCATTCATGCCGTCGTCCGAGCGGCTGTCGTTCGCGCAACTGGAAAGGATCGCACGCGCGTTCACGTCGCTCGGTGTCGAAAAAATCCGCATCACCGGCGGCGAGCCGCTGTTGCGCCGCAATCTCGAAGCGTTGATCGAACGGCTTGCCGCACTGACGACCGTGGACGGCAAGCCCGTCGAAATCGCGCTGACGACCAACGGTTCGCTGCTCGCCGCGAAAGCACGCTCGCTGCGCGACGCGGGGCTGTCGCGCGTGACCGTGAGCCTCGATGCGCTCGACGACGCGGTGTTCCGCCGGATGAGCGACGCCGACGTGCCCGTGTCGCGCGTGCTGGCCGGCATCGAAGCCGCGCATGCGGCCGGGCTCGCGCCGGTCAAGGTCAACGCGGTGATCGAACGCGGCGCGAACGACGATCAGATCCTGCCGCTTGTGCGTCACTTCCGGCATACCGGCGTGGCAGTGCGCTTCATCGAATACATGGACGTCGGCGGCGCAAGCTTCTGGTCCGGCGACAAGGTCGTGCCGGCCGCGCGCATGCGCGAGCTGATCGACGAGCACTATCCGCTCGTGCTGGTCGGCGAACCGGGGCACGACGCGACCGCGATCCGTTGCGCGCACATCGACGGTGCGGGCGAGGTCGGCTTCATCGCGAGCGTGTCGCATCCGTTCTGCGGCACCTGCTCGCGCGCACGCGTGTCTGCCGACGGCAAGCTTTATACGTGCCTGTTCGCGACCCAGGGCACCGACCTGCGGCCGTGGCTCGACGATGCAGCGCCGGTCGACACGCTCGCCGCCGCCGTGCGCGATCGCTGGACGCGGCGCGACGACCGCTATTCCGAGCGCCGCGCCGCACGGCCGGCCCGTGCACCGGGCAAGACCTATCCGACCGTGCGCATGTCGCTCGTCGGCGGCTGACGGGTCGCCGCGCGACCCAGGACGCACCGCCTACAGGAGAACCGTGATGACGACCTTCACCGAATCCCGCGCCGGGCTGCCGGACGACCCGCTGCGCGCCGGCAGTCATTCCCATCCCGCCGACACGGCCGACCCGCACACCGAGCCGCCGCCGGCGATTGCCGCCGGCTTCGAAGTGCGCGTGCAGTATGCGGCGATCGACGCGGGTGCCGAGCTTGCACCGATCGTTCGCAATCCGAATGTCGGCGCGGTCGTGAATTTCCTCGGTGTCGTGCGCAACGAAGGCGACGTCGACGACGTCGTCGCGCTCGAGATCGAGCACTACCCGACGATGACCGAACAGGCTCTGTGGAGCATCGTCGAGGAAGCCAGCGCGCGCTGGCGGCTCGAAGCGGTCAGGATCGTGCACCGCGTCGGGCGCATTCCGCTCGGCCAGGCGGTCGTGCTGGTCGTGGTGGCCGCCGCGCATCGCGGGTCCGCGTTCGACGCGTGCGAATTCCTGATGGACTTCCTGAAGACCCACGCGCCGTTCTGGAAGAAGGAGATCCGCCACGACGGCGAATCCGGCTGGGTCGAGGCGAAGGCGCACGACGACCAGGCAATGCGGCGCTGGGGCTGACCGCGCAAGCGTCGCTTGTTCCGATTCCGATTACGCCGATTCCATTCAAGACATCGCGATGAAACTGACAATCAAATACTTTGCAAGCATTCGCGAGCAACTCGATACCGACGAGGAAATCGTCGAGATCGATGCGCGCGAACTCACCGTCGATGCGTTGCGCAGCACGCTGGCCGCGCGCGACGTTCGTAGCGCGGAAGCGTTGCGGATGGACCGGCCCGTGCGGGCGGCCGTCAATCTCGAGATGGTGACGGGCGGCTTCGTCGTGCGGGAAGATAGCGAGGTGGCGTTTTTCCCGCCGGTGACGGGCGGGTGACATGACGATGGGCCGCAATTCGTCACGACGTCGACGGACCCGCGCAGCACACGCCCGCGGGTTTCGAGAATTACCGCCGCGCGGTCGGCGTCGCGGCGCTGCTGAAGGACTTCGGCGTGCCCGGCGTGTTCACCCGGATCACGGTGTTCATGCTCCTGGAGGCCGTGATCGCGGGGCCGTTGCATCGACGGGTTGAGTCCGCACCGGTAATCGGCCATTCGACTCAGCGAAATAGCCGGAAGCCGTTGTCATCGGTCGAACTTGATCAAGTCCTTGAAGATCAGCCGCCCCCAGCTTTTCCCGCGCGCATGCACAAGCAGTCCACCTTCCGAAAGCCCGCCAAGTTCGATTGGCGCGAAACCGAGATTTTCCGCAAGCTCGCCAATCTTCGCTGCGGCGCCGTCGTCGTCGCTCGCGAGGAACACGACTCTCCTGCCGCCGTGGACGGCCGGATCCTGATCAAGGACGGCCGCGACCAGATGGTTGAAGCCTTTCACCAGCCTGGCTCCGGTGAACACCTTCGCGACGAAGGCAGAGGACGGAAGACCGCTCAGTTCCTCAAGCGGGGCCTGCGTGTTCATCGCGTCGACGATGGTCTTCCCCGTCCAGTCGGGTAGTGCTTTTGCGACCTCCGGGTGGGACTCGAAACGAACTGCCAGAAAGATGATGTCCGCCTTGACGGCTTCAGTCAGGGTTTTGGGAACAATCGTGGGCCCGATCGCGGCTGCCTCGGCTGCAAAGCTTTTCGGGTCGCGCGTGGTTGCAACGGCTACTTCGATACCGTTGCGGGCGAACGCCTTGGCAAGTGCGTGGCCAATCTTGCCGAAGCCAATGATTGCGTAGCTCATGAGTTTCTCCTTCGGTTCCCGGCGCGATCAGAGCTTGTAACCGCCGCTCGCTTCGATCGTCTGGCCAGTCACCCAATGGCCATCATCGGAAGCCAGGAACGCCACGACGGCGGCGATTTCCGAAGGCTCGCCACAGCGTCCCAGCGCGATTTGGGCCTCGAGCGCCTTGACGAGTTCGGGGTTCTCCCGCAAGGCTGCGTTCGCATCCGTTCGCGTGTAGCCCGGCGCCACGGCGTTCGCGGTGATGCCACGCGGCCCCAGTTCGATTGCGAGCGTATGGGTCAAGGTGTTGATGGCCGCTTTCGCCATCGAGTAGACGGGCGCGGCCGTCACGGGCTTCGTGGCGGCAGCGGAAGAAATGTTGATGATGCGTCCACCATCGGCGAGACGATCGAGAGCGGCCTGAATGATGAAGAAGGGCGCGCGGGCATAGACCGCCATCAGGGTGTCCCAACTCTCCGGCGTCGCGTCCTTGAAGCCAACCCAGCCGGAATTGCCAGCGTTGTTGACCAGAATGTCGAGGGCCTTGCTTCCGTTCCGCCTGGTGAACTCGTCGTCAAGTCTCTCGAACAAGGCCGGCACGGTCGCCGGGTCGACGAGATTCGCATGGATCGCGAACGCGGTGCCTCCCGCTTTCTCGATGGCCGCGACCGCCTCGTCTGCGCCGGATTTGCTGGCATTGTAGGTCAGCGCGACCATCGCACCGTCCTTTGCAAGACGTTCGGCGATGGCGCGGCCAATGCCCCGCGATGCCCCGGTAACGAGCGCTGTCTTGCCCTTTAGAGATTGAGTCATTCGTTTATTTCCTCAGAGTTGTGCGAGGCCACCGTCAACGGCGATCTCGCTGGCGGTCATGAAGCTGCTGTCCGACGACGCAAGAAAGGCGGCCACCGCCCCGATCTCCGCCGGATCGGCCATACGCTGGAGCGGATTGAGCGAAGCGAAGACCTTCATGCCTTCCTCGCCTAGCGCTTCCTTCGCGAGTTCGGTCGCAGTCGGCCCAGGGGACAGCACGTTCACCCGGATACCGGTGCCCTTCAGGTCCTCTGCCCAGGTCCGTGCGAGGTTGCGCACGGCCGCCTTGCTCGCGCTGTAGGCGCTGAATGCCGGGGCGCCCGTGGTGCCGGCGCTCGATCCGGTCAGGATGATCGAACCGCCCTGGCCCATCAGAGGTAGCGCCTTCTGGACCGTGAAGATCGAACCCTTCACGTTGGTGTCGAAGATTTCGTCGATGTGCCCGGCGGTAATCTGGCCGAGTGGCAGCTGGCTTCCCGTCCCGGCATTGGCGAAGACGACGTCAAGGGTTCCGCGTTCGGCCTTCACCGCCGCGTAGAGCCGGTCGAGGTCGGCCAGGTCGGAGACCGAGCCATTCACTGCGCGGGCATTGGGCCCGAGGTCGGCCACGGCGGCGTCGAGTGCTTCCTGCCGGCGGCCGAAGATGAAGACGAAGGCGCCCTCCTCTATGAAGCGCTTTGCCGCGGCGCGGCCGATGCCGGTAGCGCCACCGGTGATCACCGCGGTCTTTCCATTCAGTCTGTTCATGCCCTGCATCCTTCGAAACAAAAGCGACAAACCGATTCTGAGGCCCTTGATTCATAAAGCCAATTGACTGAATATCTATAAATACCATCTACTTTCTAGATAAATATGTTGGACAACGTCACCATCAATCAACTTCGGGCATTCGTCGCCGTGTGTGACCAGGGGAGCTTTTCCGGAGCGGCACGGCAGCTAAGGCGTGCCCAGTCCGCGATCAGTCATGCGATCAGCGCACTCGAGAGCGCCTTTGATGTGGTGCTGTTCGAGCGCAACACTCGCAAAGCGACGCTGACGGCCGCGGGCCGCAGCCTCCTGCCTGACGCGCGTGGGGTGATCTCACGCACCGAGGAAATGAAGATGCGTGCGGTTGCGATTGCCGAAGCCGGAGTCCCACAGGTCTCGGTTGCCGTGGATACCTATTTCCCACGTGTGCACCTGATCGAATGCCTGCGCACCTTGCAGGCGGACTTTCCAACGGTTGCAATCAATCTGCGCATGACAACCATGCAGGGTGGCGAGCGTTTGGTTCTCGAAGGCACGTGCGCATTGGCGGTGACGATCACGGACGTGCCGGAGCTGAGCCCCGGCACCATAGAACGGCAGCATCTATGTGACTCGCAAATGGTGACCGTCTGTGCACCATCGCATCCGCTGGCCTCGATCGCGGGGCCAATCCCGCGGGAGGAATTTGGCCGGCACATCCAGCTTGTTGTAACGGACAATCAGCCCGATGCGGAAAAGTCGCAACAGGGGGTCGCCAGTGAACGCCAGTGGTGGGTGAATGACCTCGGCGCGAAGCACGATCTGCTCAAGGGAGGCTTGTGCTGGGGCCACATGCCGCGCCATATGGTCGATGAAGACCTCGCGAAGGGAACACTTGTCGAACTCCAGCGGCGCGCATGGCACATGCGTCCTCTCACCTTCATGATCTCGCTGCGGCGCGGGTACACGATTTCCGAATGCGAGGCACGACTCGTTGAGCGTCTGGGCGATCGCCAGAGCTGCCCGAAGGATGCTACCCGGAGCTCGGTCTTACACAAAACTAAAAAAGCCAGAAAGCCCGCCAAGCCTGAGGAGCAACCAGTACGGCCTGTCGCTCCTCGGCGGACGTCCGCAAAGTAGATGGCCGGAAGTCCGCTTTCTGGAATCTTCGATGGCAGCAATGCTCAGAATCGAGCCAGTCGTATCCTTGAGAATCAACCGGCTGAAACGGGTCGTCCTGAGCCGGGCGCGGTCGGACTCTGTGCGGCCATGAACGGACGCCCATACACTCGACACGAGTGTCCGCTTCAAGATCGAAAAGGCGACAGTAGCTATCCGAATCAGATGGTCGACATCAACCAGTCTCTAAAAGTGCAAGCTGGTGCGGAGAGCGGACGATACTTGGCGTGGACAAGAAAATCAGATCGGCCTGTCTCGTAAGAAAAGTCACCTAACTTCCTCAATGCTCCCGACTCGATGGCTTGTCGCGCCATAAAATCCCATCCGAGCGTCACACCAAGGCCTTCCAGGGCCGCGTTGAACGACAACGTGACCTGATTGAAAGTGATCGCGTTTCGGGGAATCTGATACCGCACGTGAAAGTGATCGAACCAGTCTTGCCAGTCGAGGCAATCCCACTGGCTGGAGTCGAGTTGTATCAGCGGCAACCCGATCAAGTCTTCGGGCTTGGTCGGCGATGCAATGTCCAATGCGGCGCTACAGATCGGATACACAATTTCGGGGAACAGTGGCGTACCCTCAAGTGTCGGCCAGTCGCCATCGCCGTAGAGAATGCCGAAGTCGCTTTCACTGCAACTGCGCTCGTTGATGGCGTTTGCCGATATGACGTTGACCGTTATGTCCGGGTAAAGCTGATTGAATCGCACGATCCTCGGGAACAGCCAGAAGTGCGCTACTGCCTGCGTGCAAGCGATCGATACGGCCTGACTATCCTGCTCATCTCGCGCTTTCAGCACCGCACGTTGCAGCTTGTAGAGTAGCGGCTCGACTTCTTCGAGAAATTTTGCCCCAGCGGCGCTCAACTGGATTCCACGCGCGTGCCGGTCAAACAGTGCGCAATGCAGCACTTCCTCAAGTGCCTTTATCTGTTTGCTCACTGCGCTTTGCGTGAGCAAAAGCTCTCGTGCCGCCTGCGTGAAGCTGCCGCAGCGTGCGACAGTCTCAAAGCACACCAAGGTCTCAATCGGGGGCAAAGTACTGAGCAGACGGAGATTTTTGGCTTTCATCAGCGCAATACATTCCATCCATGAAAGTGTTTGCTTTCATGAGCATACATCAGCAAAAGGGGGCGTGCGGTTGACATTCCGTGTCGGAATGCGGCGACGCGCGGTCGGGCTGGCTGCGCGTGCGATCCAGCCCGACGAAGAGAGCGGTGCTATCGAGAGGAAATGTAGCCGAACGCCTGTACCTCGATCAGGTACTCGGCGCCGGCAAGCCTGCTTTCCACGCAAGCACGTACAGGCTTCTCAAACCCTTCGAGCCAGCGCTCATAGACAACATTCATTTCGTCAAAATACTGGATATTCGAAAGCCAGATTTGAACGCGCGTGAGGTCGTTCTTCGTGCCGCCGACCGCCGACAGCAGACTGTCTATTGACTCAAGAATCTGTTGCGTCTGCTCGGCAATGCCCGCAGATGGGTTGTTTGCCACTTGTCCGGCGGTTTCGAAACAGCCGTTGTACTCGACCGCCTGCGACATTCTGGCGTTCTGTTGAATCCGCTTGATCATCCGAACTCCCATGTCGATGAAATTGGTTGTTCGCGCTTATATGTCCCCGCCAGCGTTCCCTGACTCTCGCGCCAGACGCAGGCGAGCGCCGGCGGTTCGCAGTGGGTCAGGCGGAATCCAGGACGGACTGGCGTTCTGCTGGATGAACGTCAGGTTGTCGCTCTTGATCTTGTTGATATGCTCCGCCATGTAGTAGCCGAGATAGGTACCTTTGACGACCCCAACCCCGTTGCAACCACCTATCACGTAAACACCCTCTCCAGCGTCCGCGAACACCGGCTCATGATTGAGCGTCATCGCGAGCATGCCGCCCCACGTGTATTCAAAGGCCATCTCTTTCAGGAACGGGAAGCGTGCTTCGAACGATTTCCGATGCTGCTTCCATGCGTTATCAAGCCCCGCACGCGTGCTCTTGAGTTCAGGCAGGAAGTCGAGCGTATTGCGAACGAAAATCCGCTTGTCCACCGTGAAGCGCACAGTGCTGCCAGCCGGATGTGCAGAGGTAGTGCCCCAAGATTTCACGCCTTTGAAGTGCCTCCTGATCAGCTCGCCCGACAGTTTGGGCGTCAAGCTCGCGTAGGTGAAGACCGGCGCGAGACGACGAGACAGCTTTCCGAATTCTTCAGAAAACGAATTCGTCGCTTGCACGACGATAGGCGCAGTAATGCTGCCGCCAACGAACTGCAAGCGGTGCCGCTTTCCGTATTCGATGCCGGTTACGGGGCTGTTCTCGAATAGCGTTACGCTTTTCGGCAGAGCCTTCGTGAGACCGCGGACAAGCGCAGCAGGATTGACCAGAACGTTTCCGGGTGTGTAGACAGCCGACCGATAGTAGTTCGTGCCGAGTCGCTTTTCGAGATCGCGACCGGATAACTGCTCGTACTCGAAGCCAGCTGCGCCAAGCATTTTCACAAAGCTCGTGAGGCCGGACTCGTTCTCCTCTTCGTGCGCCGACATGTACTTGCCAGCGTCATCCCAGAACGGGATAGCAAACCGGTCCTTGTACTCGCGCAGCCGGTTGATGGCGAACACGTTCAGTTTGTAGAGCGCACGCGCATAGGTCACATTCGTCTTGCCCCCGTCGAGATTGTGAGGGAGGTCGATCAGGAAGCCAGCGTTACGGCCCGACGTGCCTTCGCCAACGCGCAAGGCATCGATCACGGCAATGCGCGCTGACGGTTCAAGTTCGGCGTAGCGCAGCGCGAGCGAAATGCCGGTGAAGCCAGCACCTATCACTGCAACGTCAAATTCGTGTGCGCCCTTTGCGCGCTGGCCGAGCGACGCATTGAAGTCAGGCGTCGTTTCGAGCCAGCCGAGATCGCCGTCGACCTGGGGAAATTTCTCAATCCTGTTACGCACGGTAGCCTCCGAAATATGCTTTGGCGTTAAGGTGCATCGGATTGGGCTAGCCCACAAACGAAATATTCGCATCAGTCATTCCATCCTGGAATATCTCGTCGCACAAAAAGACACTTCGTGCCGCCCGGACAGTCCCGTGTCGAATGCGTTCATGGGGCCGCCGGGTAAAGTGACGCAACGGGGGCAACGGAGTTGTCGAACGCGAAAGTCATTCCAGAACGGAAGACCCCATGAAGGAATATCGCTTGTGCGTCCCATTGCTGGCGCATAGCCTTCCCCACTGCAAATGTAAGTTCAGCATGGCATCCAGCCGGGAGATCCACGGTCGCATTCACGGGTCGCGTTGACTTGATTGCGTGTCGGTCGCGTGTCGAACGACGCCTGCATCGTTCGGCGCATCGAGTGGCGCTCGCGGCATCCGCCAGCGTGAGTGCATCTTGCAAGTGGTTGGAAGCTGCGCGTTGCGGTCGAGCTTCCAGCACATTCAATTACATGAGGCATGGGACGAGACAATGGAACCTTCCGTACGGAGACCGCGACCCGAAGCGGTCGTGCAATTTGACGCGTTTGCTCAAGATCACGCGACGAGTAATGCCCGCACTTCGGATGCAGAACACCACACCCTGGGACGCGGACTAAAGCAGCGTCACGTCGTCATGCTGTCGATTGGCGGCAGTATCGGAGCCGGACTCTTCGTCGGTTCCGGCCACGCGATTTCAGAAGCCGGACCAGCGGCCATTCTTGCCTATGTTTTCGCCAGCATTCTCGTCGTGCTGGTCATGCGGATGCTGGGAGAGATGGCCTGCGCGATGCCTGATTCAGGTTCGTTTTCCACATACGCTGATAAAGCGATTGGACCGTGGGCGGGCTTCACGATTGGCTGGCTGTATTGGTGGTTTTGGGTGCTGGTTATTCCGCTTGAAGCGACGGCGGCGGCCAACATACTGAGCGGCTGGTTTCCTCAGATTCCGATGTGGGAGTTCTGCCTCTTCGTGACGCTGCTGCTCACGGGCACCAATCTCGCCAGCGTGAAGCACTACGGTGAACTCGAATTCTGGTTCTCGGTCATTAAGGTGACGGGCATTCTTCTGTTTATCGGTTGCGGCATTCTGGCGATATGCGGTGTTATCCCCGGCGTCCACATCAATCCGACGGCGAACCTGACGAGTCACGGTGGCTTCATGCCTCGCGGCTGGACTCCGATTGTCGCAGCACTGCTTACGACGATGTTCACCTATTTGGGAACCGAGGTTGTAACGATCGCTGCGGCAGAGTCTACCAATCCCGCCCGAGAGATTTCGCGAGCTATCACGTCTGTGGTGTGGCGTATCTCTCTGTTCTATATCGGCTCTGTTCTGGTCATTATTTGCATTGTTCCATGGAGTGACCCGCAGCTTACGCAGATCGGTTCGTATCAGGCCACACTGAAAATCCTTCACGTTCCCTATGCGAAGCTGTTCACAGATATGCTGGTTCTTGTGGCAGTCGGAAGCTGTTTGAATTCTGCCTTGTATACGGCCTCGCGCATGCTGTACTCGCTCGCGTCACGAGGACAGGCCCCCGAAATCGTCACGAAAACCAGTGCCGTCGGTGCTCCGGTCGTGGCGGTGATCGGCTCGACGCTCGTCGCGTTCGTGGTGGTAGCGGCGAACTATCTTGCTCCGAAGTACGTGTTCGATACGCTGCTGTCTACAACAGGTGCTATCGCGCTAGTGGTCTATCTGGTTATAGCATTGAGCCAATTGAAGCTCCGCGCTCGGCTGGTCGCCGAATCGAAGCTCAAGGTCAAGATGTGGCTTCATCCTTGGCTCGGGCTTCTGGTGGTGGCACTCATCATCGGCGCATTTGTCGTCATGGTTCGCAGCGAAGACCATCGGCAGGAAGTCATCGCGACTATTGGTTTCAGCGCGGCACTGGCGGCGTTCGGCCACTGGCAACAGGGCCGTAAGCGTATCCGATAACGGTTAGCCGAGTGCGGCGGGCTGCGGTGCAGCCTGGAGCGGCCATTCGCAAGATCAACGCGAGTGTCCGCCTAGGGTTGAACCGGTCACGGTCCGCTGGGGCCGCCGCCAGTTTGAGACATAGCTACCCGATTGAATGTCGCTTCTTGGTGATAGCTGTCTGAGCGAATCCGCCGCTAATGGGCGCCCGAGAGACGGTATTCGGAACCGGCCTGCACCCCTCTCATCTCGTGCGTTGCATTGCCGCGTCGTCGAAAAAGTGTCCCGGCAAGGCCGGGGCATTCGCACACCCCTCAATCAATTCGCGAAATCGGTAGCTTCGGAAGGGCCTCTCCACGCGTCGAGATCTGTCGCGACAGCGTTAGCCTTGACTGCCGCGAGTTCGTTGGCGATCTTGCTGCCAGACAGATGCAGCGGCGGCGTCTCGCACTGGCTGCCTGGATGATCAGCAGTGCCAGCTTGTCAGGGTCTCAGGCCTGATGGCCGTGCAGCATGCCAAGATGCAGGTCGAGCGACGCCCTGGCCTCCGAGTAGTCGTCGATCACACCAACTTTCGTACCGTGACGCAGACATCGTCGATCCAGTACATCAAGTCCACTCCACTTCATCAGGTGCGTCTCATGATGATCCGCGACGGCGTAACCGCGGCAGCGGGACGCGTTGGATACGAAAGCGCGTCCCAGTTCAGCCGGGAGTTCAAGCGCCTGGTTGGCCGGACGCCGGTCGAGGAAGCGCGCGACATGCGCGAATCATTCACGCTCTCGCCGGCGGTCCGCTTCGGGACGCAGGCTTTGCTAAGCGGCTACATCGAGTGTCACCTTCCCGCGCACGTGGCCGCTCATGCTCCGTGCAAGGGCATGGCTTGCCTTCGGAAAGGAAAAGACCGAATCAATGTGGGTGCGCAATTCGCCTGAGGCATAAAGTGCGGCCAACGTTGCAAGCAGCGATCCGTCGGCACGGGTAGCGAAGTTTTTGCCCGTGGCCCCGACATCGTGGCCGCGCGCAGGGTCCGGCCTGCTGACGGTGGACACCAGTATTCCGCCCGGCGCCAGCACGGACCATGATCGCGCCTGCGTATCGCCGCCCAGGAGGTCCAGCACCACATCAAATTTCGACGCGCGCGCCGCAAAATCTTCCGCGGCGTAGTCGATCACGTCCGTGGCACCGAGGCTTTGCACGTAGTCCCGATTGCCGCCCGACGCGGTGCCGGTCACGCGGGCGCCGGCCAGTTTGGCGAGCTGCACGGCAACGCTGCCCACACCACCTGCCGCAGCATGAACCAGAACTGATTGACCGGCCTGCAACGCGCCATGTTCGTGCAGCGCCTGCCAGGCCGTAAGCGACGCAGCCGGAATAGCGGCCGCCTCCAGGAAACCAAGAGACGCCGGTTTGCGCGCAAGCCGAGCAGCGTCGACAACAGCGCGCGTGGCGAAGGCGCCGACGATGCCGATAAATCCCATCACCTCGTCTCCTGGCGCCAACGTGGTGACGTTGCGCCCGACTGCGATGACGGTGCCCGCGGCATCCACGCCTGGCGTGAACGGTAACGGCAACGGTATGAACGCCTTCATTGCGCCGCTGATAATTTTCCAGTCGATCGGATTCACGGACGCAGCGGCGACATCGATCAGCACTTCGTTATCGCCGGGCACGGGGTCGTCCAGTTCGGCCAGCGTCATGATGTCCGGGCTGCCATAGGCAGCAACACGTATGGCTTTCATTAGATGCTCCTGGAAGAGACACCCACGATGGGGGCATCGAGTGCGAGTGCGGCCTGCACCGGATCGAAATACTCGCGCAGGTGCGCGATTCGGCCATCACGGGCGGTAAGGAATACGACGTACTCCTGCCGGTAGGTCCGACCAGTGGCGGAAATCAGCCCTTCGGCACGCACTCGCGCGACGGCACGCTGGGGGTCGTCGGTGGCGATGACCACGGCGTCGAAGAAGCGGAAGTCCTTGACCGCGCCCACGAACCAGTTCACATGCCGCCGCACGGCGTCGCGTCCGTCGAGCTGCAACGGATGGCCCAGGCTGGGAGCGTAGGGCAAATCCCACACGATGTCGTCGGCGATCAGTTCCTGCCATTGCTGCTGATCGCCCACCAGCCATTGGAGGTGTTGCTGCAAAAGTTCTGTTGCGATGCTCATGATGCTTTTCTCCTCTGGATGAATACCGTCAGGCAACTATCCGCCGGGCCGGCGCGCGGCGGTTGTCAACGCTGAAGGCTCCGGCGCCGAACGCCGCGACCTGCAACAGGCCGCCGGCCATAGCGAGGTTTTTCAGGAAATGGAACATCTGGTTCTGGTCGGCCAGCGCGTGGTGAAAAATCAGCGCGGTCACCACGGCGTATGCCGCCAACAGCAGCGCAACCAGCCGCGTCTTGTAGCCGGCTGCCAGCAGCACGGCGCCAGCCAGTTCCAGTACCGTTGCGCCGATCAGGCCCAGTGCGGGCGCTGGCAGGCCCAGCGATCCGATGTAGCCCATGGTTGCCCCCGGGGCCAGAAGTTTGCCGATGCCGCTGACAAGGAAAATGACGGCAATGAGCGTGCGGCCGATCGCCGGCACGGCGGAACGGCTGTTGATGTTGGCGTTGATGTTGACGTTCAGGTTCGAGTTCATCTTGGTCATCCTTTTCAAAGAGTGGATGACCGAAGAGTAGAGACTTGACAGATATCCAGGAAGCCTATATTTCTAGATGCTATCCATCTAGCGGATAGATACATGCTCGACGCCGTCTCGCTGGACCAGCTCCGTACCTTCATCGCCGCCGCGGATGAGGGCAGCTTTTCCGCGGCGGGCCGCAAACTGCTGCGCGCGCAGTCGGTCGTCAGCCATACGCTGGCCAATCTGGAACGCCAGATCGGTGTGCAGCTATTCGATCGCACCGGGCGCTACCCTCGGCTGACGGAGCAAGGGACGGTACTGCTCGCGCAGGCGCGGCTGGTGGTAAGTGGCATGGACGGCTTCAAGTCCAAGGCGCGAGCGATTGCCGACGGACTCGAACCCGAGTTGTCGGTCGTGGTGGATGTCATGTATCCGATGGCGTCGCTGACCGATGCCGTCGGAGCATTCCGCAGCGAATTTCCTCACACGCCGCTGCGGCTTTACGTGGAGGCGCTTGGCGCCGTCATGCAACCCGTACTCGCACAGACGTGCCGGCTCGGGATCAGCGGCTCGATGCCATCGGTGCCGGAAATTCTGGATGCGGAGAAGATGCTTGATGTGCCCATGGTCACGGTCGCCGCGTCTTCGCATGCGTTGGCATCCCGCAAGGGAATCATCCGGACAGGCGAACTCAAGGACCAAGTCCAACTGGTGCTTACCGACCGCACGACGCTAACCGAAGGCGCGACCTTCGGCGTGTTCTCCCCGCAGATCTGGCGGCTTGCCGATCTGGGCGCCAAGCATGCATTCCTGCGTGCCGGATTCGGATGGGGTCATATGCCGGTGGCAATGGTTCAGGCGGATCTGGACGCCGGCACCCTGGTTCCTTTGAGGATCGAGGCCTTTCAACCGCATACGCCGCCGATTGCCATGTTTGCGGTTTATCGGAAAGACACACCACCTGGCCCTGCCGGTCGATGGTTTCTCAAACGGCTCAAGGGTGCGCGTGGCACGGATGAACCGTGACCGGCTGGATCACTCCGGGCGTCTCCTTCCCATCCAGTTTCGGTCGGACACGGGGCCGACACGACTGGTCGATAAGGGCCGGGTTGAGCCAGTCGCGGTTTGTCGGAGCGGGCACCGACCGGGTTCGGCCATCAAGAGGCATTGACGGCACGCAAACCGACGGCCGCTTGCGGGCTGGAAGCTGACACACTTTCATGCCGCAAATCGCTATCGGCCAGGTGCTTGATGCTAGCCTCCATTGCCACCCATTCCGTTGCTCCGCGAGATTACCTACTCGTTTTGCGCGACTTTGACGACGTCACGTCGTGCGCGATCTCGGAGAGTAGCTTGTCACCAAGCAATTGAAGCAACGTATTTTCCGCTGAACCCAACGCCTCATTGATGTGGCGATTTACCGCCGCCTCCACCGGACAAGTGTGATTGTCGTCGGCTAGGCCGATCACAAACGGCGCGGTATGTCCAATGGCCTCGTAGACATCTCTCACCGTAAGATCATTGAGGTCACAGGCGAGCGCCCAGCCTCCGCCTGGACCACCAGTCGACTTTACGTACCCCGATTCGCGTAGCGCGGCCATCGTTCGGCGGACAAAGACGGGGTTCGTATGCAGCATCAGCGCAATCGTCTCTGAGGTGGTCACACCTCCTCGAAGATGCATGTGGATGAGGATGTGCAGAAGTCGAGCCAGTCTGGTATCGCGTTGCATATTCGGAAGCTTGGTAATGTGCAACTTTTAATGTTACGCTATCTCGGGATCCTTGTGTGCATCCATCTCTGCCAGAGCAACCATGACCGCATACCGTCAAACCTTTATTGAAGCAAACGGAATTCGCCTGCATGTCGCTGAACAGGGCGACGGCCCGTTGGTGCTCCTTTGTCACGGCTTTCCTGAGACCTCGCATGCTTGGCGCCATCAACTGGCGGCACTTGCGCACGCCGGCTTCCGCGCAATAGCACCGGATCTGCGTGGCTACGGATCAAGCGAATGCCCAACGGCAATCGGACAGTACACAACGTTAGACGTTGTCGGTGACCTGGTGGCGCTCGTTGACATTCTTGGAGAACGCGACGCAGTTGTTGTAGGAAACGATTGGGGTGCAACCATTGCGTGGCAAGCCGCGTTGCTTCGGCCTGACCGCTTTCGCGCTGTCGTTGCGCTCGGGGTGCCAATGATGGGCCGCGCGCCGATGACGCCGAGCCGGCTTTTTCCGCAGACCGACCAAACGAGGTTCTATACGCATTACTTTTCCGAACCTGGGTTGGCCGAAACCGAACTTGAGCGTGACGTTGCCACGACATTGCGCAAGATCTATTTTTCCGCATCAGGCGACGTCGGAGCCCGCGACGTAAATACGCCCAATCCATTCGGACTCGTGCCGCGGAGTGGTGGACTCCTTGACTCTCTGATTGATCCACCTTTGTTGCCCGCGTGGCTCGCACCCACCGACCTCGACAAGTTTGTGCAAGCATTCAGCATTTCTGGCTTTCGCGGTGGATTGAATTACTACCGCAACCTCGATCGAAATTGGGAAGTGCAATCGGCTTTGGAGGGCCTGCTCGTCGAGGTTCCCGCCCTGTACCTTGTCGGCGAGCGAGACACAGGTCTGGCAATGCCAGGCATGCACGAAATTATCGACGGCATGCCCCTGATCGTGCCCAGGCTGTCGGCTTCTCGGGTCGTTCCGCGAGCAGGGCATTGGCTGCAACAGGAGGCGCCGGATTTCGTCAACGCGGCATTGATTGACTTTCTCCGCGATCTTTGATGTACACGGGCGCGATCTGACGGTTCAACTACGGTTAGCGGCCATTCCGCCCGCAGAACGGTATGTCGGAGAAGGGTCGACTTCCGCCGGGTGCATTCGGCTCAACGCCGACATCTGGCATCGGGCCACCGTCGGGCCGGAGTCGGCCATGACCGGTCCGTGCTTCCGTCACTCAACTGATTCGAACCATATATGTGGCCCTTCAAAAAGCGCGCGGCCGCGTCGCCAGCACACCCCGCCCCGCCCTCGGAAAAGGTCGTAGAGGCTGCGGCCGATCCAGGCGGTCAGGTTTACTGCCGCGTTGAATTCGAATCGAATGGCGAGAAGGCTTTACAGCGGCTGACGGAATTCCTTGACCTCGTGAAGGCGGCGAAAGATAGCGATGAACCCGCCGACGAGTCGCAACTATCGGCTTATCTGACCGATTGTGAGCGTTCCTACTTTTCGAACCTGACCGCGGAAGAAGTGGCTGAGTGGAACGAATATTGGTTCTCCACTCCGCTTCCGAAGCGACATTCCCCTGAGATGCTGACGCCGCAGTGGGACTTCGCTTCCATGCTTGATGCATTCTGGAATGCGGACTACGACCTCATCGCAATCCGACCGCGAGCGACACGGCATGTGTTGGAGTTCAACCCGCATGGTTACCCATATGGCGGCACCGGCAGTCTTGTTGCGCTGGTTGAGTGTTTCGGCCATCGAGTCGTCGGCGTTGATGACGGAACGGGATATGAGAAATACGTGCCACGTACGAACATCTGGAAGCCGCGTGCCGGCCGTGTTGTCTGACCTCGCATTGCGGCCGCACCGAATGACTGCTTCGGAGCAAGACCGATGTCCGCTTGCGGGTCGTTTTGAGCCGCCCAAGGCACCCCGGGGAGGTACCCGGCGGAGTCCGGTTCGGCCATCACGAGCCATTCGCGACCAGCGCCCGCACCGGCGCTTAAGTGCCGCAGTGACGCTTGCGGCGATACGCCCGAAACTTGTTCCGCAATCTGCCGCGCCCGGTTGTTTTCGTCGCGGTGCTTGCCGTGCAGCAAAATGAGCGTCCTGTTGCCCGAGCGTCCCCGATCAGTGGCCCACTGGAAGGCGTGAACTTCCCGATCATGGTGCCTTTGCTCTGGCCAAACGTCGGCGCCAGGCAGCGTGTTGCACCGTCCGGATTCGAGGCATCTGCCCCGGTGCGGCCCATGCGATGATGTGCCATGACCGACATGAGAGATGAAATGACGACGACATTCGACGAGGCGACAACGGCGGCGATCGTCGCGTTTGCGCAATTGGATTTCTACACGGCTGTGCAAGCGATGCGTGCCGAGGCCGATTACGACCGTGAACGAGACCAGTGGATCTCGCGCTATATCGACGAACACGGCGGCGGCGCGGACGATGCAGCATACGACGCCTTGCACGCGCAGGCCCAGGCAACCCCCGAATACGCGCAATTCGTCGATGCGGTTCGCCTGGAAATCCTGGAATACTTCGGCGTGACGGACAATCAACTGGGTTGGATGGCCGTGCTGCGCAATGACGACAGCGATGAGCTTTGGGCGGAAGTCAACCGGCAGCGGAGCGCGCTGGGAACCGGTGAAGTGCGTGGAGATCTCTGATCATCGCTTCCCATTGGGGTCTCGAGTCGTGCTGGGTACGGGGCTGGTGTCAGGTCGGTCGCGTGGTGCGCCGGGCTCTCGGTTGCTGCAACCGATCCGTTAAGGAAGAACAAGCTTTCGGATCTTCGAAACGAGTGACCGCTGTGCTCTGACATTTGCCCTCGGAGGTGCAACGGCTCGACCGGCAGCAACGGGTCGGCAAGCAACATCCACGGGAACGCACGAAGCCCCAAGAAAAAGCCGGCACCAGGCCGGCTTCGTCGTCGAAGCACAAAAGACAACGCATGCCCCATCACCGCATGCACGCCGCGGCCAGCTTCCCGACCGCGATCACCGCCTGCTCGATTTCCGGTGACCACGGGCTGCTGTAGTTCAGCCGGATGAAGTTCCGGTAGCTGTCGGTAATCGAGAACATGTAGCCGGGCCCGATCGTGATCCCCTGCTCCAGCGCGAGCTGATACAACCGCATCGCGTCGACCTGCGCGGGCAGTTCGACCCACAGCACATACCCGCCGGCCGGGCTCGAAATGCGCGTGCCCTCCGGAAAGAACCGCGACACCATCGCACGCATCAGGTTCGCCTGCTGTGCATACGCCTTGCGCAAGCGCCGCAGGTGATGCTCGTAGCCGTCGCGTTCGAGAAACTCCGCGATCGCGAGTTGCGGCAACGACGGCGTCGCGAGCGTGTTCAGGAATTTCAGCTTCTCGACCTGATCGCGATAACGTCCAGGCAACGCCCAGCCGATCCGGTATGCAGCCGTCAGGCTCTTCGAGAACGACGAGCAGTGCAGCACGATTCCGCTGCGGTCGTAGGACTTCAGCGAACTCGGATGCACATCGCCGAAATACAGTTCGTTATACACACCGTTCTCGATGATCGGCATGCCAGCCTTCGTTGCGAACTCAACCAGCTCGCGCTTGCGCTCGTCGGGCATCTGAAAGCCGAGCGGGTTCTGGAAGTTCGGCATCACCATGCATGCGGCGATCGGCTGCGACTTCGCGATCGCGGCCAGCGCCGCGATGTCGATCCCGTATTCCGGATGCGTCGCGACCTCGATCGCCTTCATCCCCATCCGCTCGATCGCGTGCAGCATCGCGTAGAACGTCGGCGACTCCACCGCGATCGTATCGCCCGGCTTCGCCACCGCCTGCAGACACAGGTTGATCGCCTCCGTCGCGCCGACCGTCACGATGATCTCGTTCGGGTCCACCGACATCCCGTTTTCCAGGTAGCGGCGCGCGATCTGCCGGATCAGCCGTGGATGGCCGGGCGGCAGCCCGTCCGTCACACCCCAAAGCGATTTGTCGCGGCCGGCCGCGTACGCATAGCGGTTCAGCTTCTCGAACGGGAACAGGCTCGGGTCCGGATACGGCGAGCCGAGCGGCACCGCGTCGTCGGTTCCGATCGAGCGCAGCGTCGACAGTACGAGCCGGCTCACGTCGACCGACGACGAGATCGCGATCGGCTTCGACGGCCGCAACTCGCGCACCGGCGCATGGCCGTCGTCGCGGCGCAGGTTCACGAAATAGCCCGACTGCGGCCGGCTTTCCAGCAGCCCGCGGCTTTCGAGCAGCAGGTACGCATGCAGCACGGTCGTGATGCTGATCCGGTGCTGCTGGCTCGCCTGCCGCACCGACGGAATCCGGTCGCCGTGCCGGTACACGCCCTGGCGGATCAGGCGCTCGATATCGTCCGCGAGTTTTTCATAGAGCTTCATCGCGCGCCTCCCGCCGGCATGCGCCACCGCGTCGCCATTCCGTGCGCGTTCGAATCGCACGTGTTCCGCCCGCCGACCGGGCCGTCGTGATTCCTGATCTTTCCCTCCGGTTTTGCCTTTTCCATCGCACTGGCTCTCTCTTGAAGATGCGCCGGCAGGGGTCCGATACGACTGGATCTGCGGCACTGTGCACTTGATGATGGAATCTTAAAAGCAGAACAGTCGGCGACGAGTACACACATCGATCGCGCGAACAAGAGTACAGTTCGGCGCGAATCGCGCCGGGAGAGAGAACTGTACGTCTTATGAAATTCCCGGGTGGCCGGAAGCCTTGCGCGGCACCGCCGGCGCCGGCCCGAAGCGACGGCCGCACGGCCTTTCATCGGACTAGCGCAATTGGGGTGCAATACTGTGCGATCGCACGGTTTTCACGGGTGGATTCAAACCATGCAGCACACGATCGAACAGGCATCCGGCCGCGGCGGCGTGATCCGCGCGGCCCGGAAAATACAGAACTGGCGCCGGAACGACACAGCCGGCCGCGTCGGCGCCAGCGAGTCGTTCATGGTCAGGGCCGAATGCGGCGCGGACACCGTCCAGCGGGGCAAGGTGTTCCAGGTCCTGCAGGGGCTCGGCGTACGGATCGCCGTCGACCTCCTCGATGCGCGCGGCGAACTGCCCGAACGTGAATCGGCATGCGCGAACCACCGCGCCGACATCCGCGCATCGCGCGCCGCCGGCAAGGAGAGCACGCATGACTGATCGCGCGCTCATCGCCTTGCTCGTCGCGCGGCTGACCGGCACCGCCGACCATCCGCGCTTCACCGGCACGCCGATCGACCTGTCGACGCTCGACGCGCACACGCTCGGCACGGTGTGGCCGGCGCTGCGCCGCACCGAGCACGAGATCAAGCCGCCTGATTACGCATACGACGATCCGCGCGCCGAATTCGCGCGCTGGCTGCGCGGGCAGATCGATGCGCTCGGTCTCGTGCCGCTCGTCAGCGCCGATGCCGCGCTCGAACTGTTCCGCGACGTCCCGCCCGGCGCATGGAAGCGTGCGCTGGAGGAACTGCCCTGCCTCGACGCGCTGCCGTCGCCCGCGCTGCAGGCCGAACTTGCGCGCATCGCGGGCGAGCCGGAGGAAGGCAGCCTGCGCGCCGCGTCCGCGTACGGCGCCTATGCGCTCGACTGGTTCGCCGGCCGCCGCGACTTCTCGGCGCGGCGCGACGCGTATGCGCAAGCGCTGGCCGATTCGCCGTTTCGCGTGCGCGAACTCGACGTGCTGCCCGAGCTCGGGCCGGCCGCGCTGCTCGCGCTGGCCGCGACGAACGACGGCTATTTCGCGCCGAAGCGGCTGTGGATCGACTTCAGCGATCCGGCCGTCACGCTCGCGGAAGACGCCGCGTACGTCGAATTCGCGCGCGACGCGCTGACCGAGGCCGCACGGCAGGTCGCGGCGATTCATGCCGGCACCGTTCCGTACGAGGCCGATCGCGCGTTCACGACCGACGACGCGCAGGTCGTCGCCCGCGCGGCGCGCGTGGCCGCCTATCGCGACGAAGCGTGGCTGCGCCCGCTGATCGGGCCGCTGCTGACGGGCGTGTGCGTCGCGCCGACCGCCGCAAAGACGGCACCGTCGCAGTCGCTCGCGATCGCGCTCGGCCACGCGGTCGAGACGATCCCGACACCCGAGAGCGTGCGTGCACTGCGCGACGCGCTGGCCGCCGTGCGCCACGCCGGCGTGCAGAAGAAGCTCGCGCGCAACCTGAAGCCGGCCGAACGCGCGCTCGGCGAGCGGCCGCATACCGCGCTGCGCATGACGCTCGACGCGAAGCCCGACAAGAAGCAGCTCGCGATGCTCGCCGCGTGCATGGAAGCGGGCTTCTGGCAGCCGATGACGCTCGGCCATGCCGAATGGCGCGAGCGGCTCGTCGATGCGCCGGCCGGCGCCGCGTTCTCGGCGCGCATGATCTGGCAAGCGTGCGGCAGCGATGGATCGACGCAGTCGTTCATGCCTGAAGTCACGAAAGGCAAGGTCGTGCTGCGCGACGCGGCCGGGCGCGCGTGCGACGTCGCCGATGACAGCGACATCCGCTTATGGCACCCGCTGCTGGCCGATGCGGACGAGCGGCTCGCGTGGCAGCAAGCGATCGTCGGCCGCGCGCTGCGGCAGCCGGTCAGGCAGGCATTCCGCGAATACTACGTGCCGGCCGACGGCGACGCCGCAGCCAGCGATTCCGCGATGTTCGAAGGTCATGTGCTGTCGAGCCGGCCGCTGCTCGGCGTCGCACGCCGCGAAGGCTGGTCGATCCGCGCGTACGACGACGGGCTCGTCCGCGAGTTCGGCGACGTGCGTGCAACCTTCCTCGTCGATGCTCGGCTCTATCCCGGCTCGGAGAGCCACGGCACGTCGCGCCGGCTGTACTTCGAACGCCGGCGCGAACGACGCTGGGTGCCAGTGCCGATCGGCGAGATCGATCGTGTCGTGTTCTCGGAAGCGGCGCGCGCGGTCGACCTGCTCGTCAGCGTGGCCGCGTTCGCGCTCGACGACGACGCGACGCGCGCGGCAGCCTCCGCACAAACGGTCGACCCGATCCGCCAGCGCGAAATCGAAGCGGAACGCTGGCAGCGCCTGAACCGGCTGTCGGATTTGCCGCTGGGCGTGATGGCTCGGCATCGCAAGCACGTGCTGTCGCTCGTGTTCGCCGACGCGATTGCGCAAGGAAGGATGTCGATCGACGAACGTCATGTGCGCGTCGGCGCGTGGTCGGTGCATTGCGCGACCGGCCGCGTGACACGTGACGGCGAACCCGTCGAACCCGCGACCGAGCCGCCGCCGTCGCCGCTGCGCGCGGTGCCGTGGCTGCCTTACGACGAAGCGCTGCTGCAGCGGATCGTCGACGTCGTCGCGGGCTTGCTCGACTGAGCGCCCGCCGTCAGATCGAACCGAACAGTGCGCGCGGCCGGTCCTTCAGCGTGCCGGACAGAATCCGCAGCCCGTTGACGAGTTCGTCGCGCGTGGCCGGGCACGCGAGGTTGATGCGCACGCCGTGCTCGATTTCCGCGCGATCGACCGCGAACGTCGACGACGGCATCACGATCACGCCGCGCGCCTTCGCGTTCGCGGCGAAGTCGTCGGCGCGCCACGGCGGCGGCAGCCGCAGCCACACGAACATGCATGCGGGATCGGACTTCAACTGCCCGGCCGGCAGCAGTTCCCGCGCGAGATCGACGCGTGCGCGGATCTCCGCGAGTTGCGCGGCCATGATCCGCTCGGCGGTGCCGTCCTCGATCCATACCGTCGCGATCAGCATCGACGTGGGCGCGGGCATCCATGCGGTCGTGCGCACCGCTTCCGCGCACAGCGCGACGCTGTCGCGCGGGCAGCTCAGGTAGCCGAGGCGCAACCCCGGCGCGAGGACCTTCGACGTCGCGCCGATATGGAACGTCAGCTCGGGGCACAGCCCCGCGATCGCCGGCAGCCGGTCGCGCACGAGCGGGCCGTACACATCGTCCTCGATGATCGTCACGTGATGGCGCCGCGCGACGTCGACGAGCGCCATCCGGCGCGCGAGGCTCATCGTCGTCACGGTCGGGTTCTGCAGGTTCGGCACGACGAAGATCGCCTTGACCGGCATGCGCAGGCAGATCCGTTCGATCTCGTCGGGCAGCAGGCCGTCGTCGTCGGCCGGCGCGCTGACGATCTCGAACTGGAACACCGGCGCGAGCGCCTTGAGCCCGTAATACGTGAGGCGATCGGCGACGATCACGCCGTCGGTGCCGATCAGGCTGTTCAGCACCGCATACAGCCCGTGCTGCGCGCCGCTCGTGACGACCACCTGGTCGCGCGACGGCGCGAAGCCGGGCGCGGCAAGCCACTGCGCGCCGGCCGCGCGTGCCCAGTCGGGCCCCTGCGGCGGCTGGTATTCCTGCAGCGCGGCGAAACGCGGGTCGTTCGACAGCGTGGCGAACGTCTGCGCGAGGCTCGCGAGAAACTCGCCGGTCGCCGGGCGGTTCACGGTCAGGTCGATCACGCCGTTGCCCGCCGCGAGCGCCGCGCGGGCCGGCGCGATGCTCGGCATCGCGCCGCCGGTGACGAGCGAGCCGCGGCGCTTGCTGCCGATCACGAGGCCGCGCAGTTGCAGTTCCTTGTACGCGCGGGACACGGTCGACACGTTGATGCCGAGCTCGGTCGCGAGCTGGCGCTGCGGCGGCAGGCGGCTGCCCGGCGGATACGTGCCGTTGCGGATTTCCTCCTCGATCGAGCTCGATACCTCGACATAAGTCGGCCGCTTTGCCTGCACCGGCGCACCGCCGTCGCGCTCGCCAGAAAGTTTGTCTGATGCCATTTATCGCCTGTGACCACACAAAAAGCGTTTGTCTGCCATTTTGGCCTGCCCAGCGATTGTATATGACATCCCCTCCCCGTCAAACGTCAGCGGAAAAGTCTGTTGAATCAGCCAATTGAAATCGGGTAAACACTAGCACCACACAATCTCATTTTGATTGCACACAAAAAATTACTGTGTGATTCTTTATCTCAACTTTGTGTGAACCATGTGTGCCGGAGGGAATGCGTCATGGCGAATATCGCCATCGTGGGTGCAGGCTTCATCGGGCTCGGCGCGGCAGCATGGCTGCAGCGCGACGGGCATCGCGTGACGCTGTTCGATCCGGCCGGCGTCGGCCACGGCGCGTCGTTCGGCAACGCCGCGACGTTCGCGCCGTACGGCTGCGTGCCGGTGAACGGCCCGTCCGTGTTCCGCAACATCCCGCACTTCCTGTTCGCCGCCGACAGCCCGCTGCGCATCCGCTGGCCGTACCTGCTGCGCGGCGCGCCGTGGCTCGCGCGGTTCCTGCTCGCATCGACACCCGCGCGCCACGCAAGCAGCGCGAGCGCACTGGCCGCGCTGCTGTCGCGCGCGGCCGACGGCTATGCGCCGCTGCTCGCCCCGCCGCGACTCGCTGCGTTCGTGCGGCCGCGCGAGTGCCTGTACCTGTACGCGCGGCAGGCGTCGTTCGATGCCGCGCAGCCGTCGCTCGCGCTGCGGCGCCGGCTCGGCGTGCCGTTCGAGTTGCTCGACGCGAGCGCGATCCGCCGGCTCGAGCCCGCGCTCGCGCCGATCTTCGCGCGCGGCGTGCTGTTCGTCGGAAGCTGGTTTTTCTCCGATCCGCACGGGTTTCTCGGCGAACTGTTCGCACATCTCGCCACCAGCGGCGCGACGCTCGAACGCGAGCGCGTCGAGCGGATCGAGCCCGTCGGCGACGGCGTGAACGTGCACGCGGGCGGTTCGGTGCGCACCTTCGATCACGTCGTCGTTGCCGCGGGCGCCCGCTCGCGTGAATTCGCGGCCATGTGCGGCGACACGGTGCCGCTCGATACCGAGCGCGGTTATCACGTGCAGTTCGCCGCGCATGAGCAGATCGTCACGCGGCCGGTCGGCTGGGCCGAGCGCGGTTTCTACATGACGCCGCTCGACGAAGGGCTGCGCGCCGCCGGCACCGTCGAGCTCGGCGGCTTCGGCGCGCCGATGAACCACTCGCTCGTCGCGCTGCTCACGCGCTCGGCACGCGAGGCGCTGCCGTCGCTCGGCGCGCCGACGCGCAGTTGGCTCGGCTTCCGGCCGACGCTGCCGGACGGCGTGCCGGTCATCGGCCGCGCACGCGACAGCGCGCGCGTGATTCACGCATTCGGCCATCAGCATCTCGGCGTGACGCTCGCCGGCATCACCGGGCGGATCGTCGCCGACCTCGTCGCCCAGCGCGCACCGCCGCTGGACCTCACGCCATACCGGGCCGCGCGATTCTGACGCGCGCCGCGATTTCAACCACTGCAAGGAGGCATGCATCATGAATCGTCGTAACTGGCTGGTTTGGCTGGCCGTCTGCTCGCTCGGCACGGTCGCCGCGTCCGCGCAGGCCGCGGACCCGGAAACCATCAAGATCGGCTTCGCCGGCCCGCTGACGGGGCCCGTCGCGCGCGTCGGCAAGGACCTGCAATACGGTGCGCAGCTCGCGCTCGACGAGGAGAACGCGAAGCATCCGACCATCGGCGGCAAGCCGGTGCGCTTCGCGCTCGACGTGCAGGACGACCAGGCCGATCCGCGCATCGCGATCCAGGTCGCGCAGAAACTCGTCGACGACGGCGTGGTCGGCGTGATCGGCCACTACAACTCGGGCTGCAGCATCCCCGCGTCGGCCGTCTACCGGCAGGCGAACGTCGCGATGATCACGCCCGGCTCGACCAATCCGCAACTGACGATGCAGGGCTTCAAGAACGTGTTCCGCACGATGGGGCACGACGGCATCGGCGGCGTGGTGGCCGGCCGCTTCGCGGTCGAGCAGTTGAAGGCGAAGCGGATCGGCATCATCGACGATCGCACCGCGTTCGGCCAGGGGCTTGCCGACGCGTTCGAGAAAGGCGTGAAGGATGCGCACGGCAGCGTCGTCGACCGCGAATACACGAACGACAAGGCTGTCGATTTCCGCGGCATCCTGACGACCATGAAGAGCAACAACGTCGACCTGCTGTTCTTCGGCGGGCTCGACGAACAGGGCGCGATGCTCGTCAAGCAGATGCGCTCGCTCGGCATCCGCGCGCAACTGTTCGGCGCCGGCGCGCTGAAAAGCAACGCATTCCTGAAGATCGCCGGCAATTCGGGCGAAGGCACGCAGGATCTCGAACCAGGCCCCGCGCTCGACAAGCTGCCGTCCGCCGTCGCGTTCGCGCAGCGCTACAAGGCGCGTTTCAACCAGGATGTCGAGCTGTATGCGCCGTTCGCGTACGACGCGGCGCTCGCGATGATCGCGGCGATCCGCAAGGCCGATTCGGTCGATCGCGCCAGGATCGTCGCGAGCCTGCCCGGCGTGTCGGTCACCGGCGTGACCGGAAAGATCTCGTTCGACGAGCGCGGCGACCTGATCAAGCCGCCCTACACGCTGTTCCGCGTCGAACAGGGGCAGTGGCGCAGCATCCGCACGGTCGGCGGCGCGTCGAACTGAGCGGCAGGACAGCAGGCGGCGGCGCCTATCGCGCCGCCTGCTGGCGCTGTATCTCCTGCGCTTTCATCTGCAGATACGCGCTCTTTTCCACTTCGTGCAGTTGCTGCGGATACTGCTCGGTCGCATCGAACCAGCGTGCGAGGCGCTGGTCGAGCGGCTTGTCGAGCGTCGCGAGATACGTGTCGATCGCGAGGTAGTAGCGCATCGTGTTGCGCTCCAGCAGCCCGCGCACGCCGCCGATGTACTGCGGCTGCGCGGCCGATGCGCCGCTGGCGGCCGTGAACCCGACCTTGTCGCTGCCGACCGTCGCAAGGTAGGTCTTCATCGCCATCCTGCCGACCGTGCCGAAGCCGTACGAATACGTGAGGTGCAGGAACGTGCGCGACGCGCCGACCGGCACGGCCTCCAGCGCGATCCGGTAATCCTTCGTGCCCATCGGTCCGCTGTCGGCGGTCAGGTCGACCTGGAAGTAGTCGGGCGCTGCGGCCGCCACGCGATAGCGGAACTGCAGGCGATAGGTATCCGGCAGCTTCTGCTGGATCTTGCGGCCGAGGTTCACGTCGAGCACCGGGCCGTTGCTGCCGCTCGACGCATGGCAATACTTCGTGTTCAGGTGCAGGATCAGCACCGCGCACCAGTTCGCCGGGCCCTGCGCGGGATCGTCGAGCTGGCCGTTCACGACCGCGAACGGATAGTCGACCACCGCGTAGATGTCGCCCTTCAGCGACGACGACGCCTCCGACGATTCGAGGTACAGCGGCCGGTGAAACACGTTGTCCTTAAGTTGCGCGCCGAGGCTGTGGTAGCGGTCGAGCAGCGCCGCTGCGCCGCCTACGCCTTCCGCGCCGAACGCCAGCGCGCTCCAGCCGACACAAAGGGCCGCGACGAGCGCGTGCCAGGCGCGACGCGCAAGCTGCGTGCCGCGCGGATGTCCGGATGTCTCCATTCTTGTGCTCCCTCCGGGCGCGCGCTGGTCGCGCGCATGTGTCACAGAATACGCCTGCGCGCTGCACGACGTGGCGCATCGCGCACGGCCGCTATCGGCTTCGCTTCACCGGCACCGGCAACTGCGCGGCGGTGATCCGGATCAGCGCCGACAGCCATTCGCGGTCGTCCCAGCGATCGCCGGCTATGACGAGGTGCGGCTTCGCGGTCGGATACGGCGGACCTTCGTCGCAGGTGCCGAGAAACGCGCGGCCTTCGGGTGTCGGCTTGACGAACAGCCGGTCGTCGCAGACGAGCGCGACCATCTTGCCGTCGCAATAGATGCCGTATTCGCCGACCATCTTGCGGGCCGATACCGTGCCGGCCGCCGCCATCTGCTCGACGATGAAATCGACCGTGCCCTGGCTCGATGCCATCCGCCGCTCCTGGTGAAAAAGCTTATGACCGTCGTGTGCGCCGGACCGTTCCGTCTTGTCGGCGGATACGCTGCGGTGCGTCATCAGCCCGTCGATGGAAAGCGCACACAGGCACGCGTGTGCGGACCTTCCCGGCCAACAATCTCCTGACACACCTGACAGTTACATCTCGGCGCGATGAATCGCCCGATAGCGCTTCATTACAAAATGGCGCCGACATGACGCCCCCGCGCATCCCACCTACTTGTCGGCCGCAAACGCACTCGACATCTGCCGCGCCCGCTTCACATCGTCGCCATGCAGATAAATCGACGTCGTCGAAATCGACGCATGCCGCAGGTTGTCGCGCACCGTCGTCAACTCGGCCCCGCGCGCGAGCGCGTGCGTCGCATGCGTATGACGCATCCAGTGCGGGCTCGCCTGCCGCAGCTTCTGCGCGAGCGCCGGGTTATCGGCATCGACGACATCGGCCGTCTGCGCGAAAAAGCGCTGCATCACCTTCCACAGCCGTACGCTCGTAATCGCGGCCGCGCCGTCTTCCGCGAGGCTCGGGATCAGCGGCGTGTCGGGCCGCCAGCGCGCCGGCGTGACCGGCAACCGGCGCGCGACCAGGTGACGATCGAGCGCCGTGCGCGCCAGCGGCGGCAGCGCGACGCGCGCGGCCTTGCGCCCCTTGCCGATCACCTTCAGCCACGCGTCGCCGTGCGCGTCCGTCTCGATGTCGCCGAGCGTCGCGCCGACCAGCTCGCTCGCGCGCAGCCCGGTCGCATAACCGAAATCAAGGATGAAGCGCAGCCGCTGCGCGGCGGCGAGCGTCCAACCGGACGACGCTTCCTTGCGGAACTCGAGCCCGTCGGCGATCGTGCGGACCAGCAGCCACTCGCCTTCGGTGAACGCATGCGACGTGTCGAGTGCGTTCGGGCCGCGCGTGTCGCGCACCTTGACGCCCGCGAACGGATTGGCGAGCAGGTAGCGCTGCTCGATCAGCCAGCGGAACAGCGCGCCGAGCACCGACAGCGTGTACGCCGCCGAACGCGCAGAGAGCCCGCCCGAGAACGGCCGCCAGTCGGGCGCGCCGCGCGGCCGCACGGGCCCGACCCAGCGCTCGTGCGGCGTCGGGCGCCGCACGAATGCGCGATACGCGACCGCATCCTCGGTCGTCAGCGACGACAGCGCGCGGCCGCGCTCGACGATCGCCCACAGGATCAGCCGCTCGGCCTCCTTCCGGTACGCGCGCCGCGTCGCGGCCGATTCGTGCAGCGACAGCCACGCGTGCACGGCCGCGTAATCGTTGTCCGCGTCGAGCGTGCTGGTCGCACGCGGTGCGCGAAACGTGCCGGCCGAGCCGTCGACCTCGTGCGGCAGCTTCAACTGCTCCCACGGCACGATGCTGCCGCGTGGCGTCGCGGCGATCAGCGCGCGCGCCCGTTCGGTCAGGTCCGGATGCGCGGCGAAAAACGCCTCGATGCGTCGCGCGCTGGCCATGCCGAGCCCCGCAATCGCGCTCCACCACTGGCGCCGGCGCGGAATCCGCACGGTCAGATCGGCGAGCGTCGCGATCCCGTGCGCACGCAGCGCGGCGACCGCGCGCGCGGGCAGCCACAGGCCGACGTCGTCGCTGATCTGCGGGACCGGCGCGCGCGCATGACGCAGCAGCCCGATCGCTTCGGTTGCGGCCTTCGCCTGCCGCACACGCTCACCGTCGGGATGAGCGAGCCGTTCCGCGAGATCGGGCCGGCCGGCCAGCCGCGCGACGCGCACGAGGCGACGGCGAATGCCGCCGATCACGCCGCGCGCCGAGCGCCCTGCGCCGAGACGATCGGGCAGGTAGCGTTCGACGGCCTGGCGCACGGTCATGCCTGCGTACCACCCGCGCAGCGCGGCCAGTTCGTCGGCGTCGGGAAAGCCTGCGGGCGCAGGCGCGGAATCGGGGGAAGGCGGTGAGGCGAGGCGCGGTTTCATGGGCGCCAGTTTGACAGAAGCGCGCGCGGCCGGAAACGCCGCGCGCGGCGTTCCCGTCACGACGATGGCGATGCGCGATGCCGAACCGTTCCGGCATCGCGCAAGCGCATCGATCGAACCCGTCAGCCCGTGACCGGCGTGCGCCGCACTTCCGACAGGTAGATCAGGATCAGCGACACCCACACGATCCCGTACAGGAACATGAAGCAGGTCGTGCGCACGCGCAGCAGGTCGAGCAGCGCGCCGAACAGGATCGGCAGCAGGAAGCCGCCGAGCCCGCCCGCGAGGCCGACGATGCCCGTGACGACGCCCATGTTGTCCGCGAAATCGTCGGCGACGTACTTGAAGGTCGACGCCATCCCGAACGCGAACACCGCGCCGAGCGCGAAGGTCAGCGCGACGAAGCCGGCCACCGGCATCGACACGTTCAGCGTCGCGGTGCCGTCGATCGTGTGGATCACGAAGTCGGTGGCCGGATACGACAGCAGGAACAGCGCGATCCACGCGACCCACAGCCCCCACCACGTGACCGCATGCGCGCCGAAGCGGTCGGACAGCGCGCCGCCGAGCGCGCGCAGCACGGAACCCGGCAGCGAGAAGCCGGCCGCGAACGCGGACGCCATCACGAGCGACATCCCGTATTCGCTTTTCAGGTACTGCGGCATCCACAGCGACAGCGCGGTAAAGCCGCCGAACGTGATCGAGTAGTACTGGCAGAGCCGCCACACGCGCGGGTCGCGCAGCACCTTGAACGAATCGAGCCACGAGCCGCCGCGCTTGCCCGCGCCCGGATCGGGCGCCGACGCGAACCAGAAGATCGCGGCCGTGACGAGCAGCGCGACCGCATAGACGCGCGGCACGAAGCGCCAGCCGTACGCATTTAGCAGCAGCGGCGTGACGAACAGGTTGACTGCAGCGCCGCACGTGCCCGCGCCGAACACGCCCATCGCGAGCCCGCGCCGCTGCGGCGGGAAGAAGCGCGCGACATACGGTGTGCCGACCGCGAACGACGCGCCGACGCAGCCGAGAAACAGCCCGATCAGCAGGAACTGCCAGAGCTGCGTCGCATAGCTGACGATATAGACGGGCACCGCGCACACGACGAGCAGCACCGTCATCACGATGCGGCCGCCGAAGCGGTCGGTCCACGTGCCGAGCGGCAGACGCATCAGCGCGCCGGTCAGCACGGGTGTCGCCGTGAGCATCCCGAACTCCGTGCTGTTCAGCCCGAGGTCGGTGCGCAGCTGCACGCCGAGCACGCCGAACATCATCCACACGACGAAACACACCATGAACGCGAGCGTGCTCGCGGCCAGCACCGACCACGCGCGCAGCGGGATGGCCGGCGCGTTCGCGACCGGCCCGGCGTTGCCTTGTTGAGTTGCCATATGCAAAACCCCGTTATTGGACCAGCGGCCCGTTTGCGCCGTCGAATTCGACGCCTTCGACGCGCGCACTGCCCGCGAGAATCGCCACGTACTGCCGCATCGCCCGCTGCCGCACGCGTTCCGACAGGTACGCGGCGATCTGCGCGGCGGCTTCGTCGAACGGCACCGCGTCGCCCGGTACACGGCGCTCGATCCGCACGATGTGGAAGCCGAAGCGCGTGTTGACCAGTTTCGGCAGCACGCCGAGCCCTTCCGTATCGAACAATGCGGCTTCGAATTCCGGCACCGTGTCGCCGCGCAGCAGTTGCCCGAGGCTGCCGCCGACTTCCGCCGACGGGCAGTTCGACGACGCGCGCGCGACCGCTTCGAACGTGTCGGGCGCGGCGACCACGTCGGCCAACGCGCTTTCCGCGCGCTGCCGCAGCGGCGCGAGCGGCACGCGGTCCGTCACCGCGAACAGCACATGGCTCGCATAGACGATGTCGTTGTGGCGAAAGCGCGCCGGATGCTGCGCGTAATAGCGCTCGCAATCCGCTCGGTCGGGTTCGGGCACGTGGGTCAGCTCGCGTTCGAGCAACGCGTCGACGGCCGCGTCGTCGAGCGGCGCGTGTTCGTCGAGCAGCGCGAGCGACACCGCGCGCTGCCTCAGCAACTCGCGCACCGCGAGCACGCGCCGTGCCGCATCGAGCGGATCGGGTGCGTCGCCGTGATGCGCGGCCTCGGCCGCGATTGCATCGTCGTCGATCGCGACACCGTTGATGCTCAACGCGACCGGCGCGTCGGAGAGAACGTCGTTCATGCGGCCTCCTCAGCGCTTGCGCACGAGCTGGTACGGGCGGATCAGGTACGCGACCGACGCGATGCCGCTCCAGATATGCACCATCCGCGTGAACGGCGACACGAGGAAGATCGTGAAGCCGAGCAGGATATGCAGCCGGTACGTGAGCGGCACGCCGACGAGCAGGCTCGCGATGTCCGGCCGGAACGTGACGACGCCCTTCACATAGTCGGTGAGCTGCTCGAACATCGCGCCGTCCATGTGGCGCGTCGACAGCACGACGGTGCCGAGCCCGAGCGCGAGCTGCACCCACAGCATCAGCACGATCACGATGTCAGACTTGCGGCTGTTGCGGCGGATGCGCGGGTCGCCGAGGCGACGCCAGATCAGGATCGTCAGCCCGATGATCGCGGCGACGCCGGCAGCGCCCCCCGCGACCATCGCGACGAGTTGGTGCCCGGACGCCGACAGGAACGGCGACACGAGCCAGTGCGGCGCGAGAAAACCGCCGAAGTGCCCTAGTACGACGACTAGCACACCCCAGTGGAACAGGTTGCTGCCGAGCCGCAGCATGCCGTGCCGCAGCAACTGCGACGAATCGCTTTTCCACGTGTACTGCTCGCGGTCGAAGCGGATCAGGCTGCCCACCAGCAGCACGGCGAGGCAGATGTACGGGTAGATCCCGAACAGGAACCGATGCAGAGTGTCGTTCATGTGTTTCCCCAGTTGGGCCCACGCTTACGCGCCGCGAGCCGGCCGCTTGTCGTGGAACCGCACCGTCTGCTCCGCCGGTGTCGCCGCACCGACGAAGCGCACGGCCTCGTCCGCATACGACGCATCGAGCGTGCGGTAATCGTCGGCGCTCGGCCGCTCGGCGGCGACGTCGTCGGCGGCGGCATCCGGCGCGTCGACCGGCGCGAGTCCGGCCATCGGCAGCAACGCGCCGACCACGAAGCTGTAATGGCTGCCGCGCTGTGCAAGCGCTTCGGCCAGCGCGCACAGAATCTCGCCGGTTTCGGCGAGCAGCTTGCGCGCGTCGGGCGCCGGCAGCCGCGACAGGTATTCGAGGAACACGGGCAGGTAGTCGGGCAATTCGCCCCGGTTCAGGAACAGCCCGTGCCGCTCGTACATCTGCAGCAGGTCGACCATCGCCTGTCCGCGGTCGCGCGATTCGCCGTGCACGTGCTCGAACAGGTACAGCGACGTCGCGCGGCCACGGTCGAACAGCCCGACATAGTTCTCCTGCAGCGTGAGCAAATCGCGTTCGCGCATGTAGCCAAAGAACCGGTCGAGGCCCGCGCGCACCGTTTTCGGCAAACGCGCACTGTCGCGCAGATGCGCTTCGATCGAGTCGAGCGCGGCGACGAGCGCATCGTCGGGATAGTCGAGCAGCGCCGCGAGCGCCGCATAGGTCGGATCGGTTGCGGTGCTCATCGGGAGGCCTCGTGGATCGGAATCGTCTTCGTGCCTTTCTTCGTGCTGAACAGGCTCGCTTCGGAACGGCCGTCCGAACAGCCGTTGCCGAACGAGAAGCCGCACGATGCGCGCAGGTCGTACGCGTTCTCCGCATACTCGCGGTGCGTGGTCGGGATCACGAAGCGATCCTCGTAGTTCGCGATCGCGAGGTAGCGATACATCTCCTCGACCTGCGCGAGCGACAGCCCGACCTGGTCGAGCACGCCGCGCGCATCGACGCCGTCCACGTGACGCGCGCGCATGAATGCGCGCATCGCGAGCAGCCGTTCGAGCGCGAGCTTCACGGGCGCCTCGTCGCCGGCCGTCAGCAGGTTCGCGAGATAACGCAGCGGAATGCGCAGCGATTCGACGTCCGGCAGGTAGCCGTTCATCCCGAGCGCGCCGCTGTTCGCGGCCGCGTTGATCGGCGACAGCGGCGGCACGTACCACACCATCGGCAGCGTCCGGTATTCCGGATGCAGCGGGAACGCGATCTTCCAGCCGATCGCCATCTTGTAGGTCGGCGAACGCCGCGCGGCGTCGATCCACGCGGCCGGTACACCGTCGCGCTCGGCCTGAGCGATCACGGCAGGATCCTCCGGGTCGAGGAACAGCGACAGCTGCGCTTCGTACAGGTCCTTTTCGTTCTCCGCGCTGGCCGCCTCGCTGATCCGGTCGGCGTCGTAGAGCAGCACGCCGAGATAACGAATGCGGCCCACGCAGGTTTCCGAACACACGGTCGGCTGGCCGGCCTCGATGCGCGGATAGCAGAAGATGCACTTCTCGGCCTTGCCGCTTTGCCAGTTGTAGTAGATCTTCTTGTACGGGCATCCCGACACGCACATGCGCCAGCCGCGGCACTTGTCCTGGTCGATCAGCACGATGCCGTCTTCCTCGCGCTTGTAGATCGAGCCCGACGGGCACGCCGCGACGCACGCCGGGTTCAGGCAGTGCTCGCACAGGCGCGGCAGGTACATCATGAAGGTGTTCTCGAACTGCCCGTAGATGTCCTTCTGCACCGATTCGAAGTTGTAGTCCTTCGCGCGCTTCTCGAATTCGCCGCCGAGGATTTCCTCCCAGTTCGGCCCCCACTCGATCTTCTCGAGCCGCTGGCCGCTGATCAGCGAGCGCGGCCGCGCGACCGGCATTGCGCGCGTGTTGCCGGCTTCCTGCAGATGCGCGTAGTCGAACGTGAACGGCTCGTAGTAATCGTCGATCTCGGGCAGGTGCGGGTTCGCGAAGATCTGCGCGAGCAATCGCCACTTGCCGCCGAGGCGCGGCTCGATCCTGCCGTCCGCGCGCCGCTGCCAGCCGCCGCGCCAGCGGTCCTGGTTCTCCCAGTCCTTCGGGTAGCCGATGCCCGGTTTCGTCCCGACGTTGTTGAACCACGCGTACTCCATCCCCTCGCGGCTCGTCCATACGTTCTTGCAGGTCACCGAGCAGGTATGGCAGCCGATGCACTTGTCGAGGTTCAGCACCATCGCGATCTGTGCGCGTACCTTCATGACGTTTCTCCGGTCCGTACGGCCTGAGTTGTCGGGTCGACCGCGGTCTCTTCACCATCGAGCCAGTCGATCTTGTTCATCCTGCGCACGATCAGGAACTCGTCGCGATTCGAGCCGACCGTGCCGTAGTAGTTGAAACCGTACGCGAGCTGCGCGTAGCCGCCGATCATGTGCGTGGGCTTCAGCGCGATGCGCGTGACCGAGTTGTGGATGCCGCCGCGCGTGCCGGTGATCTCGGAGCCTGGCGTGTTCACGATCTTCTCCTGCGCGTGGTACATCATCACCATCCCGGACGGAATCCGCTGGCTGACGACGGCCCGTGCGCACAATGCACCGTTCGAGTTGTAGCACTCGATCCAGTCGTTGTCGGCCACGCCGATCGCCTTCGCGTCGTCTTCCGACATCCACACGATCGGGCCGCCGCGCGACAGCGTCAGCATCAGCAGGTTGTCCGTGTACGTGCTGTGGATCCCCCACTTCTGGTGCGGCGTCAGGAAGTTCAGCACGCGCTCGGGGTTGCCGTTCGAGCGCTTGCCGACCATGTGCGCATAGCTGCCCGTATCGACCGGCGGCTTGTACGCGCACAGCGATTCGCCGAACGCGCGCATCCACGCGTGATCCTGGTAAAGCTGCTGGCGGCCGGTCATCGTGCGCCACGGCACCAGTTCGTGCACGTTCACGTAGCCGGCGTTGTACGACACGTGCTCGGATTCGATCCCGCTCCACGTCGGCGACGAGATGATCTTGCGCGGCTGCGCCTGGATGTCGCGGAAGCGGATCTTCTCGTCCGCGCGCGCGGCGGCCAGGTGCGTATGGTCGATGCCGGTGATGCCGGACAGCGCACGCCACGCCTTCACCGCCACTTCGCCGTTGGTCTCGGGCGCGAGCGCGAGGATCACCTCGGCCGCATCGAGCGCCGTGTCGATGCGCGGCCGCCCGTGCGCGGCGCCGTCGGCCACCTTGTAGTTGAGCTCGCCGAGCAGCTTCACCTCGTCCTTCGTGTCCCAGCCGATGCCCTTGCCGCCGTTGCCGAGCTTGTCCATCAGCGGCCCGAGCGACGTGAAGCGCGCATACGTGTTCGGATAGTCGCGCTCGACGACGGTCACGGTCGGCATCGTGCGGCCCGGCACCGGCTCGCATTCGCCGCGCTTCCAGTCCTGCACGTCGAACGGCTGCGCGAGTTCGCCCGGCGTATCGTGCGCGATCGGCGCGAGCACGACGTCGCGCTCGACGCCCAGATGCCCGTCGCACAACTCGGAGAAGCGCTTCGCGATCCCCTTGAAGATTTCCCAGTCGCTCTTCGATTCCCACGCGGGATCGACCGCCGCCGACAGCGGATGGATGAACGGGTGCATGTCGGACGTGTTCATGTCGTCCTTCTCGTACCACGTCGCGGTCGGCAGCACGACGTCCGAATACATGCAGGTGGTCGACATCCGGAAGTCGAGCGTCACGAGCAGGTCGAGCTTGCCGCGCGGCGCCTCGTCATGCCACGTCACCTCCTCGGGGCGCGTGCCGCCCGTCGCGCCGAGGTCCTCGCCCTGCACGCCGTTGGTCGTGCCGAGCAGGTGCTTCAGGAAATACTCGTGCCCCTTGCCGGACGAGCCGAGCAGGTTCGAGCGCCACACGAACAGGTTCCGCGGGAAGTTGCCGGGGGCATCCGGGTCTTCGCTCGCCATCCTCAGCGCGCCCGATTTCAATTGCTGCGCGATATCGGCGCCGGCGTGCGCGGGATCGGCAAGCGCCGCGCCGGCCTTCAGCGGATTCACCGCGAGCTGCGGCGCGGACGGCAGCCAGCCCATCCGTTCCGCGCGCACGTTGTAGTCGATCGGCGCGCCGTGGAACTGCGACTTGTCCGCGAGCGGCGACAGCAGCGTGGCCGGGTCCATCGGGTCGTAGCGCCACTGGTCGGTGTGCGCGTAGAAGAACGACGTCGCGTTCATCTGGCGCGGCGGACGGTTCCAGTCGAGCGCGAACGCGAGTGCGGTCCAGCCCGTCTGCGGCCGCAGCTTCTCCTGGCCCACGTAGTGCGACCAGCCGCCGCCCGGCTTGCCGATGCAGCCGCACATGATCAGCATGTTGATGATCGCGCGGTACGACATGTCCATGTGGAACCAGTGGTTGATCCCCGCACCGATGATCACCATCGACTTGCCCTGCGTCTTGTGCGCGTTCTCCGCGAACTGCCGCGCGACCGAGATCACGTCCGCGCGCTTCACGCCGGTGATCGCCTCCTGCCACGCCGGCGTGTAGGGCAGGTCGTCGTCGTAGCTCGCGGCCACGTCGCGGCCGCCGAGGCCCTGGTCGAGCCCGTAGTTCGCGACGAACAGGTCGTAGACGGTCGCGACCAGCATGTCGCCGTTGCGCGTCGCGACGCGCCGCACGCCGATCCGGCGCGACAGCTCGGAAGCATGCTGCGTCGAGTTGAAGTGCGCATGCGGCTGGTTGCCGAAGTACGGGAACAGCACGTCGACCACGTCGTCGTGCGCGGCCGTGCAAGACAGCCGCGGCGACAGCGCCGCGCCCTTCGACGTCTCGCCGCGCAGGTTCCACTTGCCCTTGTCGGCGTCGTTCTGCTGCCCCCAGCGGAAGCCCACCGAGCCGACCGGCACGACGAACTCGCCGGTCGCGTCGTCGATCATCACGGTCTTCCAGTCCGGATGCGCGGCCTCGTCGAGCGCGTCGTCGAAGTCGGACGCGCGCACGAGTCGCTCGGGCACATAGCCGTCGCCGTGCGGCACCAGGCGCACGAGGCACGGCATGTCGGTATAGCGCTTGCAGTAGTCGGCGAAGTAGTCGCTCTTCCCCGCCAGATGGAATTCCTTGAGGATCACATGGCCCATCGCGAGCGCGAGCGCCGCGTCGGTGCCCTGCTTCGGGTGCAGCCACAGGTCGCCGAACTTCGCGCCTTCCGCGTAGTCGGGGAACACCGACACGACCTTGGTGCCGCGATAGCGCGCCTCGACGAGGAAGTGCGCGTCCGGCGTGCGCGTCTGCGGGACATTGGAGCCCCACATGATGATGAACGTCGAGTTGTACCAGTCGGCCGATTCCGGCACGTCGGTCTGCTCGCCCCACGTTTGCGGCGATGCCGGAGGCAGGTCGCAATACCAGTCGTAGAAGCTCAGGCACACGCCGCCGATCAGCGACAGGTAGCGGGAACCTGCCGCATACGACACCATCGACATCGCCGGAATCGGCGAGAAGCCGACCACGCGATCGGGGCCGTGCCGCTCCACCGTGTGCACGTTGGCCGCCGCGACGATCTCGTTGACCTCGTCCCAGCTCGCGCGCACGAAGCCGCCGAGCCCGCGCCGGCTCTGGTACGCGCGGCGGGCCTCTTCGTCGTCGACGATCGAGCGCCACGCGTCGACCGGCGCCAGCGTACGCCGGCGCTCGCGCCACAGCTTCACGAGCGCGCTGCGCACGAGCGGATGCTTGAGCCGGTTCGCGCTATATAGATACCAGGAGTACGAAGCACCGCGCGAGCAGCCGCGCGGCTCGTGGTTCGGCATGTCGGGGCGCGTGCGCGGATAGTCGGTCTGCTGGGTTTCCCACGTGACGATCCCGCCTTTCACGTAGACCTTCCACGAGCACGAGCCCGTGCAGTTCACGCCATGGGTCGAGCGGACGATCTTGTCGTGCTGCCAGCGCATCCGGTAGCCGTCTTCCCATGTTCGGTCTTCGTCCGTGACAGCGCCGTGTCCGTCGGAGAAGCGTGGCCGCGTGGTGGAGAAATAACGCAATCTGTCCAGGAAATGGCTCATGGGGATCTCGTTTTTCCGGTCTTTTGGCAGACCCTGATTATTCAAGGAGGCGAAATACCGGTTGCAAAGGACGACTTGATTTCGGTCGCCCCACCCTGCTTCACCGTGCTCGAAGCGATTGTCGTGTGGATCGACATATCATGATTTGATACAAATCACGTTGTCGTTGATCCGGCGGCAGCAACGAAACCCGATGGGGAGGGAGTACGCGACGCCCGCCTGTTATGCTGCGCACTGCATTCGCGCGTCACCCGCTCGCGTGTTCCTCGCATCACGGTGCGGCGGGCGGGCGCCGCGTCGAATTGCGCTGGACGATCCGGCAGCAAGCCGCAGCCCGTTGTTTATCGAAGCTTGCGCAGGTTGTTCAGTGCATTTCCGGCCGTCGGTCTATAAAACCCTTACATATAAGAACCACAATTCCATGACATCACGCCTTCTCGCCGCGCTCGTTGCCGCGGCCTTGAGCTGCACCGCGCTGCCCGCCGCCCATGCGCGCACCTACGTCGCATCGACGCAGTCGTTCGGAAAAGGCGCCCATGTTCACCAGTTCGTGCTGCGCGACCCCGTCACGCACCAGCCGCTGCCCAATGCGCGGTACCGGCTGTTCCTGCCCGGCCAGGTCATCGCGGGCCTGCCCGTCAAGCCGGACCAGCACGACAGCGTGATCTTCGGCACGACCGACGCCGCCGGGCGCACCGTTAAGATCCGGCTGCCGAAGGTTCATCCGCAGAAGCAGTGGGTGTTCAACCCGATCGTCGGCGAAGGCGACATGGGCGAATCGTTCCGGCTGGTCGATCCATCCGGCAACGAGCCGCTCGGCAACTTCCCGTATGTACTGGACGTGGAAAACGAATATCTGGCGTGCGGCTACTCGGATGCGAGCGGCTACACCTACTACGCGCAATCGCGCACGCCGCGGAACATCAGTCTTTATGCCGGAACGCTGGCCGGGTCCGCCGACGACGACTGGTGCGCGGGCCCGGGCGCGGCCATCGCGAACGGCGCGAGCGATCCCGGCGCGCCGGACCTGTACACGCAATACCTCGGCAGCCTGGTAGCCAACGGCAGCCGGATCAGCGTCGAATTGCGGCAACAAATCGTCACCAAGCTGCTGTCGCTCGCGATCGCCGGGCACGACGCGGGCCGCGTCGCCGCGGTGCTCGATCTCGGCGAGATCCCCGATGGTCGCCTGAACGACATCGGCTATCGGCTCGTCGACGCGGGTGTGGAAGTCGATCGCGGGCTCGCGATGATCGACGCGCATCTCGCGAAGTCACCGGACGATGCGTATGCGCTCGACAGCAAGGGCTGGGCGCTGTATCGCCTCGGCCGCAACGACGAAGCGCTCGCGTGGTTCGACCGGTCGATCGCGATCTTCGCGAAGGACGGCGACGACGGCGACGCGCACGAAGCCTATGCGACCGGCCTGACGCACAAGGGCGAAGTGCTGTGGAAGCTGGGACGCCAGGATGAGGCGCGCGCTGCGTTCGCGCGGGCGCGGAAGATTCAGCCGAAAAACGCGGAGCTGGAGGAAACGGTGAAGCGGCTGGAGATACAGATCGGGCAGGACGGCGCGAAGGCGCCGGGAACGGCAGGCGGGCAAACGGAGTAACGGCGCCGGGCAGCGGCGCGAAGCAACGTGGCCGGCGCGGCGACGGCTACCGCCGGCTTTTCGGCAGACGGCCGCCGGACCCGTCGGGCCCTGTCGACCGGGAGACGCGGGCAAAACACGCCCGCGTCACTCCTCGCCTTTCACGCCCGGATTGAGCATCACGACGAAGCCGGCCACGCCGACGATCAACGCGATCGCGCCGCCGCGCAGCGCCATCGCTTCATCGAACAGCAGCCCCGTCACGACGGCCATCATCCCCGCAAGCGACACGAACACGGCGATCGCCGCGACGACGATCCGGTACTGGCGGCGTATCATCTCGCACCCGCCGCGTTATGCTGCGGCGGCCGCGGCCGGCACGTCGGCATCGTCGCCGCGAATCAGCAGCACCGGGCATTTCGAGCCGCGCACGAAGCGCTCGGCGACGCTGCCGAGCAGCATGCGCCGGATGCCGCGCCGCCCGTGCGTGCCGACCACCGCGAGATCGATCCCGCGTTCCTTCACATAACGCTGCAGGCGTTCCGCGATGTCCTCGCCGATGCTCTCGGTCTCGACGAGTTCGGCCTCGCCCTTCGCGCCGGCGGCCGCGACGACCTGTTCGGCTTCGCGCAGCACCTTGAACCCGTCGGCGCGGATTTCCTCGATGAGCGCATGCGGGTCGAAACGGCCCGCGTAAGTAAACAGCACCGACTTGTCGACCACATACACGACGCTGACGTGCGCGTCGCCCGCCAGTGCCATCTTCACTGCCTCGGCAAGCGCCTGTTTCGACGTAGCGCTGCCGTCGACGGCCACCATGATCTTCTCGTACATGCAAACCTCGCTGGGGTGAACTGCCGCGCGCCGTATCGCGCGCGGCTATGTCGCCATCATCGGCGGCTGGCGGGTTCGGTTGTTGATGACGATCAAGCCAGGCCGGTATTCGATCCGCGCCCCGGCGACGCAGGCGCCCGCCACGCGCGCGGCGTTCGGCCGCCGCGCAGCACGGAAAACCCGCATTTCGCGTCGTTCGATTCACTCGGGAAGACGCTTTCCCTGTTGCGTCGCACAACGTGCCGGGCTTGCTGGCACCGGGGCAAGCCGACAGTCCAGCGGAGATCCCGAGAGTGGCGTGCGGCGGCCGCGGGCCGCCAATACGCGACCGGATCGAGCAGCCATCGTGCCGAAGGCGCTATCATCAAAGCTTCGACTTTCGTCCGGCCCTTTTTTGCCGGCTCACTTTCAACTCGCTCAACCGACATGACAACGACTACCGAACGCGTGGACGGCGCCGCCCAGCATCTCGTCGCCGCCCGCCATGCCGGCTCGCCCGGCCCGCTGCTGCCCGATGCACTGCGCCCCGAGGACGTCGACACCGCGCTGGCGATCCAGCAGCGCGTCGCCGACCTGCTCGGCGAACCCGTCGGCGGATGGAAATGCGCGCTGCCGCCGCCCGACCGCGTGATCCTCGCGCCGATCTTCGCGTCGACGATCCGCGAAGCCGATGCGCCGTACCGCGTCGTCGGCGGGCCGATCGTGCGGATCGAACCGGAAATCGCGTTCGTGCTCGACCGCGACCTGCCCGCGCGCGAACGGCCGTACGACGAGAACGACGTGCGCGGCGCGATCCGCGAGGTGCGCATCGTGCTCGAAGTGCTCGGCTGTCGTTATGCGGAGCCGGCGCGCGCGTCGAAGTTCGAGCTGCTCGCCGACGGGCAGTTCAACCAGGGGCTGTGCGTCGGCCCCGTCGTGCACGACGGGCTGAACGTGCCGCTCGCGACGCTGGCGCTGACGTTTGAAGGCGCGCTGAACCGCGCGATCGACGGCCGCCATCCGGACGGCGATCCGCTGAAGCCGCTCGTGTGGCTCGTCAATTTCCTCGCGTCGCGCGGCGATGCGGTGCGCGCCGGCCAGATCGTGACGACCGGCTCGTACGCGGGCGCGATCGACGTGCCGCTCGGCGATGCGCTGACGGTCCGCTTCGGCGAACTCGGCAGTTTGTCGGTGACGTTGACGGCGTGACCGGCACGATCGTGCCGACGATGACGGAGCCCGCGGCCGGCGCCGCGGGCGACAGCCGGTTGAACGACCGCCCGTCGATCGCGGCATCCGCGCAGCAGACAGTCGCCGCGACGATCGCCAGTTGCGGCACGCGTTGCTGCCCCAGTCCTTCGAATGCGCTGACGCCGACCACCCGCGAGATGCCGACGAGCCCCGCGACGACACCGCGCAGCTTCCGCGGCGTCAGTGGTTCATCACGGGTAATCAGCCGGGTGCCGAGAAACGCGAGGACAGGCGAAGCGGAATTGAGAATCGTCGCGAGGCCGGCCTCTCCCTTCAGCCCGGCGTGCTAACGTTGCACAACATCGCTCGCCCAGGCCCCGACCCCGATCGCACGAACCGCTTCCACCCCGATACCCGCCATGTCGCTGACACCGCTTCCCGCCCTGCTCGACGAAGTCCTGCGCACCGTCGCTCGCCGTTATCGGCTGCCGCCGCTCGACAGCGCGTCGTCGCCGGCCGAAGCCGCGAACCCGGCCGCCACCCTTGCCATCGTGATCGAGGAAGCGCGCCGGTTGCGGAGCGACGGACAAGCTCCCGGCGCGGAACTGCAGCAACGCTTCGTCGATGCGCTCGCACGGATGATCCGCGACGCGATGGACAGGCAATCCGGCGATCCCGCCTTCCAGGCCGCGGTACTGCGGCACGACGCGCCGAGCGTGCGCGAATACGCGTCGTTGCACGCGCACGCCGAGCAGGACCGGCGCGCGCTGCACTCGGCCGTCAACGCGATCGCGCATCCGGCCAAACTCGAGCGCAGCGCCCAGGCGTGGCAACGCGACGGGCTCGCGCGGCTGCATGCGGCCGCAACGTCCGCGTCGTGGGCCGATCTCCACGCGACGCTGCAGCAACTGCTCGTGCTGCCCGACATGGCGACCGACGCCGCTTTCGCGCAGGACATCGTCAAGCTGAAGGATGGTGCGGCGCTCGAACGCCTGCTGCGTCTCGATGCGCTGGCGTCGGACGCGCACGTCCGGCGATACCACGCACTGTGGGTGCGCCAGGGTCCGCTCGAAGGCAGCACGATCGCGGTCGCGCAGGGCGTCGCGTCGCAGCAGCGCGGCGCGGCCGTCGAAGCGCTGGCCGCACAGGTGCTCGACGCGTTGGCCGGCAGGCTCGACGCCGTGGACGAGCGGCGCACGTACCGGGTGGTCACATCGATGCGCGTGCCGTCATCGATACCGGGCCGGCACGATCGCGCAAAGACCGAATGGGACGCGATCCTGCTCGAACGCACGCGTGGCGACGAACCGGCGCCCGCATGGAACGTTCGCTTCCTCGTCGAAGCGAAGGCATCGGCGGATGCCGCGACGACCGATTTGCCGCGGCTGCTGCGCGGCCTGAACCTGCTCGCGCAAGCCGACGCGGACACGATCTATTCATTCGAGACGCACCAGGGCACGGTGCGCGTGCACGGCGCGTCGCTGCGCGCGTTGACGACCGACGACGCGGCGCTGCAACGGGAAGTGCTCTATTGCTGCGATGCGTCCGCGGACGCGACGCCGCGCTTGCTGGGTGCCGCGAGCCGGATGCAGTTGCTGTCGGCGCAGGCGAGCCTCGAATACGCAAGCGCGCTCGCACGGCAGCCGGACGCCGATCCACGCGGCCTCGGCGTCATCTGGCACGCGCTGCTGACGCTGCCGCAATGGCATGCCGTGTTGCATCAATACCCGTCGTTGCGGCAGGTCCGCGAACTGATGGTGGCGATCGACGACTTGCGGGCCGCGATTGACGACGTAGATGAAGGTGACGTTGCAAGCAGCGTGTGTGCGTGATGCGCGAGCCGGGCTGCCGCACAACGGCAACGCACCCGCTCAGGTAGTTTGCATCCCGAATCGATATGGCATTACGCCCACGCTGACTGAACTTCCGTTTAGCCGGGCCGGCGATCGACGCAACTTGCGAACTTGAGCGCGATGTAACCCAGCGTTATCCGCCCCCGCCCGTTTGGTACGATACGCGCCGGGGCACGATGCCCCCTGAGAGAACCGGCCATCGCGGCCCCACCCCAGCACAAGAAAAATGCCAACAAAACCGACGCTGAACCGAAACCTGCTCGCCGCACTGGCGGCCGGCCTGCTCTGGATCCCCGCCGCCCATGCCAGCAGCGACGACAGCTGTTATGCACCGGCCACGCTCCGGCAAAACGGCTACTCGTGCGGCAACCTGCCGATGCTGAGCCCCGCCAACGACACGCGCATCAACGCGATGCTGCTGATGGTCGACAGCGGCAAGGTCGCGCAGGTGTTCCCGGACCCGAAGACGATCCCGGCGAAAGACCGGATCAACCAGATCATCGTGCCGTTCCCGCTGGACTTTTCCGGGTGGATCGACATCGGCCAGAAACAGCCCGATCGGGCGAGCGGCGCGTCGGATGCCGATGCGCCGTCGAACCGGTACGCCGACGGCGAAGGCAGCATCTGCCGCAGCATGAACGCCGGCGCGGACGCGTTCAACGACGCACTTAGCGGTGCCGGCGGCATCCCCGCCGACGAAGCCGCGCGCCTGCGCGCGGCGCGCGCCGACATCGCGCAGAAGACCTGCGCCGCGGGCGGCGCGAGCGCCGCATGGACGAAGCCGCCGGTCAAGTCGCCGCTCGGCCAGCAGTTCGCGGCCTACCTCGACGGCACGAACGCGTTCTACCGCGCCGACTTCCTCACCGCGACCAAAGCGTTCGCGAATGCATCGCACAGCGCGAACCCGTGGCTGAAGGAAACCGGCCTCTACATGGCCGGGCGCGCGCAGTTGAACGCGGCGCAGGCCAATGTGTTCGACAACGACAGCCCCACGCCGTCGCGCGCTCGCGTGGCAAAGGTGTCGCTCGACGCCGCGAACACGGTGTTTCGCACCTACCTGAAGGTGTATCCGCAGGGGCGCTATGCGGTGTCCGCGGCGGGGCTGTTGCGGCGCGTCGCGTGGCTCGGCGGCAACGTCACGCAGCAGGCCGACCTGTACGGCAACGCGCTCGCGCGCTGGTCGCCGAAAACCTCGAACGTGCCGCTGATGCAACTGGCGAACGAACTCGACAGCAAGCTGCTGTTCGGGTCGGAGCTCGACGCGCGCCAGATCCAGTCGCCGACCGTGCTCGCGACCGTCGACCTGCTGCGCATGCGCACGTCGAACAGCGGCGACTCGAGCCGCGACAAGCCGCTGGCGCTCGACGATCTGCAGGCGCAGAAGCCGCGCTTCGCGAACGCGCCCGCGCTCCACGACTATCTGCTCGCGACCTGGTACGTGTATATCGGGCACAAGCCGGACGCCGCGCTCGAATTGCTGCCGCAGGCGCCTGCGGCGCCGCTCGACTACTTCGGCCTGAGCCAGCAGACGCTGCGCGCGTTCGCGCTGGAGGACAGCGGCCAGACCGACAAGGCCCGCCAGCTGTGGCGCGACCTGATCCCGCTCGCGAAATTCCGCTTCCAGCGCGAAGCGCTGGAACTCGCGCTCGCGATCAACCTGGAGCAGGCCGGGCTCGTCAACGACGTGTTCGCCGACGATTCGCTCGTGCAGAACGCCGCGATCCGTGCGGTCCTGCTGCAGCGCACGGCCAATGCGGACCTGCTGCGCGCGCAGGCGCAGAACCAGGCGACCGGCGGCCTGCTGCGCGACACCGCGCTGTACACGCTGCTGTACAAGGAGCTCACGCGCTCGCACTACGCCGACTTCATCGCCGATGCCGCGCTGGTGTCCGGCGCGCCCGCCGATGCGCTGAAGCCGTTCACCGCACCCGGCGCCAAAAACGAAGACGGTTACGCGTGTTTGTCCGCACGCGACATCGCCGCGGCGCTCCAGCAGAATCCCGGCGACGCGAAAGGGTTGAACTGTCTCGCCGATTTGGTGCGTCTCCATCCGCCCGCGTCCGGGCTCGAAGGCGATCCAGTGCCGCCGTGGATACGCAACGCGTCGGCGGCGTCCGCCACGCGTATGCCGCCGACGCTCGGCGGGGCGCCGTCGCAGTTCACGGGCAAGCCGTACGAGCGGATGTCGAGCTACGTGACGGTGATGGCCGATGCGCAGGCGAACCCGAACGACCGCGCTTACGCGTTCTACCGCGCAATCAAGTGCTATGCGCCGTCGGGCAGCAACGAATGCGGCGGCAAGGACGTACCGAAGAACACCCGCAAGCGCTGGTTCGATACGCTGAAGGCCACCTATCCGGGCAGCCCGTGGGCGCAGAAGCTCCGCTACTACTGGTGAGCGCGGCGTGAAGCGCATCGCGTGCATCGCGCTGCTGCTGGCCGGACGCGTCGCGCTGGCCGGCACCGTCGATGCCGCGCAGTACGACGCGTTCTGGCTGTGGGCCGGCGTGAAGCCGCAGGCGGTCGTACACGGCGCGCGCGCCGTCTACGTGCTGCAAGGGCAGATCGAAGCGTCGCCGCGGGACGAATCGCAGGTACGCGTCATCGCGCAGGGTGTCGCACTGCCGCCCGCGCCGAACGCGCGCGTCTGGCTCGTCTATCGTGCGCATACGCTGCGCTGGACGCCGCGCGTCACGCAGATCATGCTGGCGCAGCTCACGCGCTGGCGTGCGTCGGGCCGCACGATCGCCGGTATCCAGATCGACTTCGATGCGCGTACGCGCCATCTGCAGGACTACGTCGAATTCCTGCGCACGCTGCGCGAGACCCTGCCCGCCGATTGCCGGTTGAGCATCACGGGGCTGCTCGACTGGAGCAGCCGCATCGATGCCGACCAGGTCAACCAGCTCAGGGGAATCGTCGACGAGGTGGTCGTGCAGACCTACCAGGGGCGCAGCACGATCCCCGACTATGCGGCCTACCTGCCGCGCGTCGCGCGGCTGCAACTGCCGTTTCGCATCGGCGTGATCCAGGGCGGCGAGTGGGACGCGCCGCCGTACCTCGCGACCAATCCGTGGTTCCGCGGCTATGTCGTGTTCCTGCGCAACGGCTAGCGGGCGGAAACGCGCCAACATTGGTCCCGCCCGCGAACCGGATTCGGTCCGGGCGGCGAACTGGCGTCCACGTACACCCACGCCGCGACGCCCGACTCGAGTACGACGCGATCGCGGCGATACGCGTCGACTTCGTAGTCGTCCGCGTGCTGGAGTATCGGATGCGAAAAATCCGCTCTGCATTGCCAACAAACTGCGCCTGCCTCTCCACGTCGCTCGCCCCGCCGATGATTTCCGGATACGCTCGCGACGTCGCTTGAGCCATTTGCCCAAATAATATTGCCTGAGTAAGCTGCCTGACGCGCGCCGCCAGGAGACATCGGCACGTATCAGTAACCTGCGGCGCGATCGCTCTGGGAGGATTCGATCCGCCGTCCCGATGTGGCTGCAGACATCATGAAGCATGAATCAAGCGTCGTATCCGGCGCCGTTCCGACACGCGACACAAGCGCAACGCCGCACTCCGTGCTCGAAGACATCTACGGGATGATAGTCGGCATGGCCTTTGTGGTTATCGGGCTCGTCCTGCTCAAGGCGGCCGGACTTGTCACCGGCGGGATCGCCGGCATTGCGCTGCTCGTCTCGTACGTCTGTCCATTATCGGTGGGTACGATCTTCACGCTGGTCAACCTGCCGTTCTTCATCTTCGCGCACGTCGTGATGGGGCCACGTTTCGCGATCAAATCGACGATCGCGAGCTGCGGCATCACGTTTGCCCTCGCGGCGATGCCCCGGACGCTGAAAATTGCCTTCGTGAACCCGCTGTTCGCGGCATTGGTGGGCGGCACGCTGTGCGGCATGGGCATTCTCGCGCTCGCGCGGCACGGCGCGGGCGTCGGCGGCACCGGTGTCGTCACATTGTGGCTGCAGCGCGTGCGAGGCGTTAACGCCGGTATTACGCAAGTGTGTATCGACGCGATGATCCTGCTGACGTCCACGCTGGTCATTCAGGCCGATCGCGTCGGCTGGTCGGCGATCAGCGCCGTCGCCATGAGCGCGATGGTCGTCGCATGGCATCGTCCGGGCCGCTATACCGGTACCGCGCCCTGAGCGCCCGGTCGACATACCGGCGCATCGCGTCCAGGCGGCATCGGCAGCCTCATGCCGACGAAAGCGAGGGAAAGCCATTGGACATATCAAACGCAAGTCCCCGGCGCAGTTGATGCGCTCGCCACGTTTCGCGAGACGCGGCCCGCCTTCGCGGCGCAGATCGCGAGCGTATGGATGGATGTCGATACCGTCGATCTTTTCCGCGAATCCTGCGATTGCGCGATCCTGCTCGGCGCAGGCAAGTTCGGCGAGAACACGCACTGCGTGAAGCTGTTCGACGAATGGCTGATCGCAGGTGCGCGAACTGCACGGATTCCTCGAAAGCCGGATGCCGCGGCTGACGTATCCGGGCAAACGCTTCAACGGATTGCGCCGAAACGTGCGGCCGGCGATCCGGCAGCCGTTTGCCGTGCGATTCATCCGTAGCGCCGGAGATCGCGCTCGAAGTTCGCGACCGAAAAGACGACGCCGAATGTCGTCGGGGGCTCCCCGGTACACGGCAAGACATGAATTCCGGCCCGTGCCGCTCCACTTGACCGTCAACATTTCCGGCATGGATCCCGTGCGCTCGGCCTGCCAGCGCACCACACCATCAACCATCGAATGAATATTCACCTTCGATTATTCAAATTCCAACAGCAATCAATAAATAAAAACAACCTCACGGAAAATTTACGAAAACAGAGTTAATACGAAAAATTATCGGATCAAGTTGACGATAAATTAATTCGATTGGAATCCATCAATTTCAATCAATAGTCTGTGTTCCGCGCCGCAACATCACGATTCCAAATCGACGAGATAACGGCGGCGCCGAAAAGATTATTTCAATAATCAATTGTCTTGAGTTTTTAATCCTGACCAGGCCATCGCAGATTTCTCGACACTCGAGAATCATCGATCTGGAAAATCAGGCATGTAGTTCCGGGCATGGCAATGCAACACCAAACCGCGTTACCCCACTCATTATTACCCTAGGACAAAACATGAAAAAGATTGCGACCGTGCTGTTTTCAGCCCTGATGCTCGCCTCCTCGTTCGCTTCCGCGCAGGCACTTTGCAAGGCCGGCAAGATCGACAAGATCGAAACCGACGCCACGGGCAACCTGCTGGTGACCATTGCCGACGGAGTCTATTCATTCGGCGCCAAGGAAGTTTATCCGCTGATTTACTCGGCATATTCCGAAAATAGAAATATGTTTATCTATGGCAATAATTGTGCGAATGGCTCACCTGCCACCCGCTTTGCCATTCGATAAACTATAAACAATCCTCAAATTACCGACATTCGGCGCCAGGGGCTGGATTTTCATTTTTCAATCCAGCCCCGTTGTTTATTGCAGTTCCAAAAACGATGAGGCATGACACACTCACGCCCGCAACGCGGCGCTTCTTTCGATCGACAAGTTCGGCGGCATGGATGTAATCGACGCCCGTCGGCTCAAGGAGTTGGAATCGGAGAACAGACTCGGCGGCGGCTATCGCAATGCAACGCATGTTGTTATCCGGGGCTGAATCGCCGGGTGGCAACGGCTCCGAATTCACCGCTGCCGAGGTCATGCGCTGGCTGCGGGATGCCGTAATCGGTCCGACGTTTATCGCGCCCGACAGTCCGTGGCAAAACGGGTTCGTCGCGAACTTCAACGGCAGGCTGCATGTCAAATTGCCGAACCGGGAATGGTTCCACCACTGTGCCGAGGCCAGGGTGCTCATCGAGCGCCGGCGGCAGTTCTACAACGAGCGCCGGCCCCATCGCGCGCCTCGCTATCAGCCTCCGGCCACGGTCCGTCGAGCCCGGCTGGATTCCGACAATATCGACGCGAGACTCACTGCCAGATCGGTCACAAAATTCCGCTTCAGGTCACGTATCCGGGCGTCCGCTTCGATGCGATCAAGACTGATGGACGCGGCAGGCGATCCGGCAGCCGTTTCCAACGGCGCTGCCGGATCGCCGCCGACACCGTTACGCCTGCACGAACGCCAGCAGGTCGGCGTTGAGCACGTCCGCATTGACCGTCAGCATGCCGTGCGAATAACCCGGATAGGTTTTGAGCGTGCCGTTCTGCAGCAGCTTGATCGACTTCAGCGCGGCATCCGCGATCGGCACGATCTGGTCGTCTTCGCCATGCAGCACGAGCGTCGGGACGGTGATCGACTTCAAGTCGTCGGTCTGATCCGTTTCCGAAAACGCCTTGATGCCTTCGTAGTGCGCCTTCGCGCTGCCCGCCATCCCCTGCCGCCACCAGTTCCGGATCACGCCCTGATGCACCGTCGCGCCGGCACGGTTGAAACCGTAGAACGGGCCGCTCGGCACGTCCAGGAAGAACTGCGCGCGATTGTCGGCGAGCGCCTTCCGGAAGCCGTCGAACACGTCGATCGGCAAGCCTTCGGGGTTCGATTCGGTTTTCAGCATCAGCGGCGGCACCGCACTGACCAGCACCGCCTTCGCGACGCGACCGGCCGGCTGACCGTGCTTCGCGACGTAGCGGGCCACTTCGCCGCCGCCGGTCGAATGACCGATATGCACCGCATTGCGCAGGTCGAGCGCCTCGACGACCGCGAACGCGTCCGCTGCGTAATGATCCATGTCATGGCCGTCCGACACCTGCGCCGACCGGCCGTGGCCGCGCCGGTCGTGCGCAATCACGCGATAGCCCTTCTGAACGAAGAAGAGCATCTGCGCATCCCAGTCGTCGGAAGACAGCGGCCAGCCATGATGGAAGACGATGGGCTGTGCATCCTTCGGGCCCCAGTCCTTGTAGAAGATCTCGACGTTATCCTTCGTAGTGACGTATGGCATCGCGATTGACTCCTGTGAGGTGGACGAACTCGGCGTAACGGCCGGCAGCCATTATCAGCCATTACTGTGAAACCGCGATGCAGCGGTGCGCCGCGACCGCCGACCATCCACTGACGGGAAACAAACGCCCGGGATCCGAACGACGCCGGTGCGCCCGGCCGAGATGCACGGCAAGTCGCACCGACTGTCGATCGACGCACATTCTTGCCGTGCGGCGTCGCGTCGACGATGCCCGTGCGAAACACCGGCAATGGGGCACCCGGATTCGCGCGCCCCGCCCGACCGATCGTCAGCCGTCCGTCGACACCGTCACGGCCTCCCATGCACGGATTTCCTGTTCCAGCGCCGCCAACTTGTTCCGCACCAGCCGCAGCGCATCGCTGCCGAGCAACAGGTGCGCGGGCGGATGTTCCGTCGCGATGACTGCGAGCATCGCCCGCGCGGCTTTCGCGGGATCGCCCAACTGCTTGCCGCTCTTCTCCTCGCGCGCCTGGCGGATCGGGTCGAAGATCGCATCGTAGTCGGCGATCGAGCGGGGGGTGCGCGCCATCGAGCGGCCGGCCCAGTCGGTGCGGAACGAACCGGGCGCCACGGCCGTCACGGCGATCCCGAAGGGCTTGAGTTCCTTGCCGAGGGTTTCGGAAATGCCTTCCAGCGCGAATTTGCTGCCGCAGTAATAAGCGATTCCCGGCATCGTGATGTGGCCGCCCATCGACGTGATGTTCAGGATGCGGCCGCGCCGGCGCGCGCGCATGAACGGCACGACGGCCTTCGTCATCGCGACCGCGCCGAATACGTTCACGTCGAACTGCCGGCGCATCTCGGCGAGCGGCGCTTCTTCCATGATGCCTTCGTGCCCGTAGCCGGCGTTGTTCACCAGCACGTCGACGGGCCCGACGTTCGCTTCGATTTCCGCGACGATGCCGTCGATGCGGTCGAAATCGGTCACGTCGAGCACACGCGCGAAAGCCGCCTGCGCGGCCAGCGCTTCGAATTCCCGCGCCGCCTGCGCGCTTCTCACGGTACCGACCACCGTGTAGCCGGCCGCGAGCGCCTCCCGTGCAAGCGCGCGGCCGAAGCCGCTGCTGACGCCGGTGATGAGCATGATGTTGCCGGATGCCATGTTCGCTTCTCCCGAATGTCGATTGAAGCATGCATACTAGTCTGACGATCAACGTCGAATAAGCGCGATTCCGCTTGATTTCTTGCACAAAACTATGAGCGCCGAGCCCTCCTCCGCCCGACACCCGTCGTCGCCGTCGTCGCCGTCACCGCGAAACCGCAAACGCCTGGTCACGCTGCTGCGCGCGCTGGCGCCCGACGAAGGCTACAACCTGACGGCGCTGCCGAGCGTGCGCATCCTGCGCTCGAACCGCGCGCTGTCGCGCACGCCGGTGCTGTACGACCCGGGCATCGTGATCGTGTGCCAGGGCCGCAAGCGCGGCTACTTCGGCGGCGAACGCTATCTATACGACGAGCACCACTACCTCGCCGTGTCCGTGCCCGTCCCGTTCAGCATGGAAACCGACGCGACGCCCGAGCGCCCGCTTCTCGCGCTGTACCTGCACCTCGATTTCACGATGGCCGCCGAGCTCGCGGCGCAGATCGACCGCGAAGGCGTGGCGGAACACGTGCAGGCGCCCAGGAGCATGATGTCGACGCCGATGGATGAAGCGATGCACGCGTCGGTGCTGCGCTTCGTCGAGGCGATGCAGCGGCCGCTCGAAGCCGCGGTGCTCGGCCCGGCGCTGCTTCGCGAGCTGTATTTCCGCGTACTGACCGGCGCGCAGGGAAGCGCGATGCGAAGCGCACTCGCGATGCGCGGGCAGTTCGGCCGGATCGGCCGGTCGCTGCGCGTGATCCATGCCGATTACGCGCAGCCGCTCGACGTATCGCAACTGGCCGACGAGGCCGGCATGAGCGTGCCGAGCTTTCACAGCCACTTCAAGGCGATCACGCAGGTGTCGCCGATGCAGTACCTGAAGTCGACGCGCCTGCATCAGGCGCGGCTGCTGATGGTGCGCCAGGATCTGACGGCCGAGGCGGCCGGCTACGCGGTCGGTTATACGAGCCCGTCGCAGTTCAGCCGGGAATTCAAGCGTCTGTTCGGCCTGACGCCGGCGAAGGAAACGCAGCGCATGCGCGACAGCTTCGCGATTCCGGAGGCGTTCGAGGATGCGGTGTTCGTGTCGTCGCATTGAGGTGCGCGTGGCCGGATGACGGTCCGGCGCGCGAACCTAGTCGCGACGTGTGGCCCCACCGCGCGCAGCATCGAGAACCAGACTTGCCAGCGACTTCAGGATGAGCGCGGTCACGCCCCAGATGTCCTGCGCCTGATCCGCCCAGTACCAGGCGCCCGCGCGTTCGCCGTCAGTGTATTGCCGCAGCAGATCCGGATTCAGCAGCGTGGAGAACGGAAACTCGAAGATCTCGTCGACTTCGGCCGGTGCCGCCTCCCATTCGGCCGATTCCGGCACGATGCCGATCACGGGAAAGATCGCGTGATTGCGCTTTCTGGTTTTATGAATCGGCAGGCACCCGACCACCCGAATCGCGCCGGGCTCGAGGCGGATTTCCTCGAACGCTTCGCGCAGCGCGGTCGCGCCGATGCTGCCGTCGGAATCCGCCGGACGTCCGCCCGGGAAACTCACATGCGACGAGTATTCGCTGAGCCCCGACGAACGCTTGGTCAGCAGGATCGTCGGCTCGCGCCGCGCGACGATCGCCACCAGGACAGCCGAGAATTTCCACTGTCGATCGTTGTCGGTCAGATATTGCTTCGCCGCGAGCCAATCCGTTTCGGCAGGGATCCGGAAGCCTTCCACGCCGCGTACGATCGTTCCCAGGACACTGCTGTCGGATGCCATGTCGTCCTCCTGCACGCTTGAATCTGCAAGCTCCGGGCGATACCGAACCCGACATGGGTTGCCGGGGAACGGCGTCGTTGCCGCGAAATCGGGTGAATCCGTGTTCGCATGCGGCCGCAAACGGCGCGCGCTCGGGCGCGACTGCCTGCTCGAACGCAAAAATATCTGCCCGTGTCGCGGGAATTTGAATTCCCGGATCGGATCACCGTCGACCAACCGGAGAAACCCGATCATGCATGAAAAACAGACGGCACGTGTGCTGCGCCCTTGATCGAATCTTGCAGGCACAATGGCGTACTGCATCGCAACGACATGCGTTCACGGCTCCGACGCAAACAGCCGACACGCCCTTGCCCCCAATCCGGTGATCGTTGCATCCACGCGAGATTCAAATGACCACGTATGCCTTCCGCCTGCTGAATGTATTCGCCGAAGCCACGTTCGGCGGCAACCCGCTTTGCGTATTCGAAGATGCGCGAGGCATGGACGACGCGACCATGCAGGCACTCGCCGTGCAGTTCAACCTGTCCGAAACGACCTTCGTGCTGCCGTCGGACCGCGCGCATGCACGGGTCCGCATCTTCACGCCGGGGTATGAAATGGCCTTCGCAGGCCATCCCACGCTCGGCACAGCGCATGTCGTGCGAGATCTGTTCGAAGCAGGCGATGACCTCACGCTCGAATTCAAGGCCGGGGTTGTCAACGTCAATGCGCACGACGACACGTGGACGTTCATCGCGCCGCACGTGGGCATGCCGAAAACGGCAGCGTGCGAGTTGTCCGATGCGCGGACGGCGGCACTGCTTGGGCTGACAGCAGACGAACTGCTCGCGCCACCGATCTGGGTCGATACAGGCGCCGATCAACTGCTGGTCGCACTCAAGGACACCGACGCCGTGCGCCGCGCACAGCCCGACAGCGCATACCTCGACATCTGGCCGAAAAGCAGCCTCGGCCGCAAGACCGCCTACGTGTTCGCGTTCGACGCCGAGCGCCCCGGGAAAGTGGTCTCCCGCTATTTCTTCGTGAAACAAGGCGGCGGCATTTCGGAAGACCCGGGCACCGGATCGGCTTGCGCAAACCTCGGTGGCTGGCTGCTTGCCGCCAAACACGATCTGCCTGCGGCCTTTCAGGTCGAGCAAGGCGACGCCGTCGGCCGGCCTTGCAGGCTGCGGTTGTCGGTCGGCGCAAACGGCGAAATCGGTGTCGGGGGGCGCGTGATCGAACTCGGGCGCGGTACCGTCAACGTGTAGAAACTGCACGCGCCGCCGCGTTTGTTATGCTGCGCGCAGCGCTTGCCCGAAACGATCGTCGACATGAACACCCTCACCTCCGACCTCGCCCGCACGCTGCGCGCATCCTGCGACGCCTGCTTCGGCACAGCCGCGGTCTGGCCGCTCGTCGAGCGTGCATACAGCGAGCCGCAGCGTTTCTACCACACGCTCGCGCACCTGGCGGAATTGTTCGCACACCTCGCGCCGTATCGCACGGAACCGCTGTGGCCAGCCATCGAGCTCGCCGTATGGGCGCACGATTTCGTCTACGCGACGACGCTGCCGGACTATGCGGACAACGAAGCGCGCAGCGCGCACTGGCTCGTGCAGGTCACGAACGAACGCTGCACCGAGCCGTGGTTGCATGCGCACGCATCGCATGTGTCCGCTGCACACGACCTCGTGCTCGCGACGAAGTCGCACCGGCTGCCCGATACGTTCGCGCCCGATCCGGACTTGCAGCGCGCCGGGCGGATTTTTCTCGACGCCGATCTCGCGATCCTCGCATCCACGCCCGACCGGCTGCGCGAATACGACCGCGCGATCGCACGCGAATGGGCGCAGGATCCCGATGCGCCGTCGGCAACCTTTCGCGCGGGCCGCAAGCAGGCGCTCGAACAGCTGCGCGGGCAAGTCCCGCTGTTTCAATCGGCAGAATTCGCGCCGCTCACGCCGCTCGCGCAACGCAATCTCGACACGCTGATCCACGCATACGCGTGAGCTTCGTGCGCACCGCCGCGTAGTTTCGTCACACGGCGTCGCGCATCTGCGTGACCGCACGCGAGCCCACCGCGAACGCGAGAATCACCGCACCGGCGAGCGCCGACGCGCCAGCCACCACGAGCTCGATCCCGCGGCACGATCTCCTTCAGCAGCGACCACCACGCCTGCGGCGCCACGAACGCGAACAGGCTCGCGATCAGCGTGACGGCCGCGCCGAGCGAACTCACGTGCGCCGCGAGCAACACGCCGCCGCCGCTCGGAGCAGATCAAGCACCGTCACGAACATCCGCGGAGCGGACCGGCGTCAGCTCGCGAACTCTTCCGTCTTCTGAAGCCCTCCAAGGAACCGCTTCAACTCCACCGTCCCCGGTCGCACGAAGATCTCCTCCGGCGTCCCGCTCTCCCAGACCCTGCCCTGATGCATGAACACCACCTTGTCGCTCACCGCGCGCGCGAAGTTCATCTCGTGCGTGACCATGATCAACGTCATGTCGTCGCGCGCGAGCTGCTCGACCACACCCAGCACCTCGCCGACCAGTTCCGGATCGAGCGCCGACGTGATTTCGTCGCATAACAGCACGCTCGGCTTCATCGCGAGCGCGCGCGCAATCGCGACGCGCTGCTGCTGACCGCCCGACAGCTGTTCCGGAAACGCGTCGAATTTGTCGCCGAGGCCGACACGCTCGAGCATCAGCTCCGCGATCGCGCGCGCCTGCTGGCGATGCGACTTCTTCACGACCGACTGCGCGAGCATCACGTTTTGCCCGGCGCTCAAATGCGGAAACAGGTTGTATTGCTGGAACACCATTCCGACCTTGAGCCGCAGTGCACGCAAGTCCGCGTGTCGCGCATCGACGCGTTCGCCGTCGATCGCGATCGTGCCCGCGTCGATGCTCTCGAGCCCGTTGAGCGTGCGCAGCAGCGTGCTCTTGCCCGAGCCGCTGCGGCCGATGATCGACACGACTTGCCCGCGTTCGACGGAGAAATCGATGCCCTTGAGCACATGATGGGTACCGAAATTCTTTTCGAGACCACGGGTTTCAACGAGCGGCATTCCATCTCCTTTGCAACGTGCGCGCGTAACGGGTAAGCGGATAACAGAGTGCGAAATAGATGAGCGCGACGAGCCCGTACACGACGAACGGACGGAACGTCGCGTTCGAGATCGCGACGCCGACCTTGGTCAGCTCGGTGAAGCCGATGATCGACACCAGCGCCGTGTCCTTCACGGCCTGCACGCCGAAGCCGACCGTCGGCGCGATCGCGATGCGCGCGGCCTGCGGGAGGATCACATGACGCAACTGCTCGACGTAGCTCATCGCGAGGCTTGCCGATGCCTCCCACTGCCCTTTCGGCACCGCCTCGACGCAGCCGCGCCAGATTTCCGCGAGATACGCGCTCGTGAAGAACGTGAGGCCGGCCGTGGCCGCAACCCACGGCGACACATCGAGACCGATGAGCGGCAGGCCGAAGAACACGACGAACAGTTGCATCAGCAATGGGGTTCCCTGGAACACCTCGATGTACAGCTTCGCGCAACTGCGCAGCACGCGCGAGTTCGACACGCGCATCACGAGCAACCCGAGGCCGACGAGACCGCCGGACAGAAATGACACGATCGACAGCACGACCGTCCAGCGTGCGGCGAGCAGCAGGTTTGCAAGAATCTGCCCGAACGTGAAATCGGTCATCGCGCACCTCGCACACGGCGGGAGAACAGGCGACGCCCCATCGAGCCAAGCACGGCGCGCAGCAGCAGCGCCATCGCCAGATACGCGAGCGCGATCACGAAGTACGTTTCGAACGAGCGGAAATTGCGCGACTGGATATAACTCGCCGCATAGGTGAGATCGGCCACCGAAATCTGCGACACGACGGCCGAGCCGAGCATCGTGATGACGATCTGGCTCGCGAGCGCCGGAAACACCTTCGCGAGCGCTTGCGGCAACACGACGTGGCGCAGCATCTGCGCGCGCGACATCGCAAGCGCGGCGGCCGCCTCGAGATGCCCCTTCGGCACGGCGACGACGCCCGCGCGCACGATCTCGACCGAGTACGCGCCGAGATTCAGCGTCATCGCGAGAATCGCGGCCGTGTATTCGTCGATGCGCACGCCGAGCGCGGGCAATCCGAAGAAGATAAAGAATAGCTGGACGACGAACGGCGTATTGCGAACCGCCTCGACGTACGCGCCGACCAACGGGCGCAGCCGCACGGCCGCACGCACGTCGGCACTGTACGCGGCCGCGCCGAGCACGCCGATCGAAACGCCGAGCACGGTCGCGACGGCGGTCAGCGCGAACGTGGTCGCGGCGCCGCTCGCGAACATGCCGGCGTATTCGGCGAGCTCGCCGAACTGAAGCTGATAGCTCATGACAGATGGGAAGGATCGGGTTCAGACGACGATCGCCGCGCCGTCGCAGGCACGGCGGCGATCGCTCACAGGCCGGCAGGCAACGGCTGGCCGAGCCACTTCTTCGACATCGCGCTCAGCGTGCCGTCCTGTTTCGCATGTGCGATCGCGTCGTCGATCTTCGCGAGCAGGCGTGCTTCGTTCTTGTTCACGCCGACGAAGCACGGCGAATTCTTGATCACGAACTTGACCTCGGGCCGGCGCGGCGGATTCTTCGCGAGAATCGCCGCTGCGACGATGTTGCCGGCCGCGATCAACTGCACCTGCCCTGACAGGAACGCCTGGATCGTCGCGTTGTTGTCCTCGAAGCGCTTGATCGTCGCGTTCGGTGCAAGCTGCGACAGCGCGATCTCCTCGAGTGCGCCGCGCGTGGCGCCGACTGTCTTGCCATTCAGGTCGGCGGGCGCGCTCACTTTCACGTCGGCCGGCCCGAACACACCCTGGAAATACGGTGCGTAGGCGGTCGAGAAATCGATGACCTTCTCGCGCTCCGGCGTCTTGCCGAGCGACGAGATCACCATGTCGACCTTGTCGGTCGTCAGGTACGGAATCCGGTTCGCACTGTTCACTGGCACCAGCTTCAGCTTCACGCCGAACGATTTCGCAAGCAGCGCGGCCATGTCGATGTCGTAGCCCTGCGGTTGCATGTCCGTACCGATCGAGCCGAACGGCGGATAGTCCTCCGGCACCGCAACGCGCAGCGTGCCGCTTTTCGCAATGGTGTCGAGCGCGTCGGCACGCGCAGGTGCGGCGGCAAACAACGCCATCACGGGCGCGGCGATCAGCGCAGCCAGCCATGCGCGTCGGGGGAACGGTCGGGTGATCGAATTCACGGTAAGTCTTCCTTGTCTCGTCTGTCGTCGGGCAGCGCGCAACCGTTGCGCGGCCATGCCCACTTCAGCAAAAACCGGGCCACCCCCGCTTAACGCTTCAATTGTCAGCAATAGCCGCCAAGCGTGCCGAAATGCATTCCTCATTTCGGTGCACGAATCGATGCCGAACGCCGCGGTTGCCCGTTCGCGGCGCGCGCCCATGCACCAAACCATCCGACCAGTCTGACCAGACGAATCGGCCGGCGGTTGCGGAAGGACACACCGGCTCCCCTCTGAAGCAACAAAAAGGAACACACTGAATAATCCCGTACATCCTCACTCTTCCGACCGAGAGCCACGCTCCCGATGGCCGGGGAAAGCGCGTACTTCTGTTGGGGCGCCTGACCCTGAACCAGAATTAGTCCCGGTCGGAAGTGGAGATGTCCGGCTTGGTTGAGTTGTCAGGCGAGGCGGATTCCCTTGCCTGACGGGCGAATTCGGCAGGTGTCATCCACTGCAATGCGGAGTGGGGACGAACCTCGTGATAGTACGTGTGACCTGCCCCCGTGCCGACGCGCGGATCGTGCGCGAGGAAATCTTCGGGTCCGTGCTTGCGGTCACGGCATTCGACGATCTCGACGCGACCGTCGCGCTCGCGAACGACACGCGCTACGGGCTCGCGGCATCGGTGTGGACGGCAAACCTGACGACCGCGCACGAAACCGCACGCCGGTTGCGTGCCGGCACGGTATGGGTGAACGGCTACGAGGAAACCGACGACATGAACTTCCCGTTCGGCGGCTTCAAGGAGTCGGGCAACGGGAGCGACAACTCGCTGCACGCGCTGGAGAAATATATGGAGTTGAAGTCGACGATCGTCCGGTTACGGTGAGGTCGGGGTGGCGGGAGCGCCGCGGGATCCTCGTGGCGCCCGGTTAGCGTAACGATCTGGACGTGCGCTCCCGATCGATTCAATACAGAAAGTACAGAAAGAAGCAAGCAATCGGATTCTTTCGCACCAGGGAGGTCAGGTAAAATCAGGCGATCGAACCAGGTTCGTAACTGGATAGATGAAGGACAACGGCATCGCGCGAACAGTTACCACTCGGTTCTATTCGTCAGTATCGTAAGGAATCCTTTCTATCAAAAGTTTATCTTCTTACAGACCTTACCGCGACACAATTGTTGGGAGAAACCATGAAGGTCGGCTACGCGCGGGTCTCAACTGAAGAGCAACACCTTGATCTCCAGGTTTCGGCTTTACAAGGTTACGGATGCGATGTCATTTTCTCTGATCAAGGAATTTCAGGTATTTGCTGTGACCGGCCCGGGCTGAGAGAGGCACTTGGTGCGATATCGGATGGGAGCACCTTGGTCGTTTGGCGCCTGGACCGACTGGGGCGGTCGATCAGCCATTTGATCCAGATCATCACGCAGCTTGGCGAAACGGGCGTCGAGTTCGTGTCGCTCACCGAGTGTATCGATACGGGTTCCCCGGTCGGCCGCTTCACGTTTCACATGATAGCTGCCCTGGCAGAGTTCGAGCGTGCGTTGATTAGCGAGCGTACCCGAGCCGGACTATCGGCTGCAAGACGTCGAGGTAGCAAGCTTGGGCGCCCATTTTCCCTCTCTACACAAGATCAAGTTCGAGCGCGGGTACTATTGGAAATCTGCACGGAGGCAGAGGTGGCGGCTCTCTATTGTGTTCATGTTCGGACGCTGCGCCGGTACCTTAGGAAGCGACCTGAGTAACCGTGTTGAATATCGAGCATTCTTGAAACCTGGCTGTGCGCTCGTCTGCCGGAACAGCTTCAGGCAAGCCGAGCAGGGTTTTTGAACTGACCTCCAAGATTCATATTCGTAATGGTGCGCCGGGCCAAGACTTCGTCGAAGCGTGCGGCTGTGAACTTGAAGCATGTCCGCCACTTGCGCTTCCGTATGAGTGACCAGTAGCGCAAGTGCATGCTGTCGCTCTACTACATCGAGAGCAGGTGGCCGTCCTAATCTGCTGCCGCGCTGTCTGGCACTTGCGAGGCCGGCGCGCGTGCGCTCGCTGATGAGCGAGCGTTCGAACTCGGCCAGCGCCGCGATCATGTGGAAGGTAAAACGTCCAACAGGCGTATTGGTATCTATGGTCTCGGTAATCGAAGCGAACTGCACATTTGCAGCGGCAAGTTGGCCGATGATGGTGATGAGGTGGGTGAGTGATCGCCCCAGTCGATCGAGGCGCCACACAACGAATGTACTTCCGTCGGTTGACTGCCGCAATGCGGCAGTCAACCCTGGGCGCTCGAAACATGCACCCGAGACTCCTTTATCTGAATAAATCGGATCACAACCGTAGGCACGCAATGCCTCGACTTGCAAGTCGAGGTGCTGCTCGTCCGTCGATACCCTCGCGTATCCAACTTTCATGAATGATCCCCAATCACGAAAAAGATACTCTCAGGTTCGCGGCCGGACAGTTTTTCGGATCGGTTTTTGATGTGCGTATTTTGTTATCGTGTTATAGACGAGATGATATGCACTCGACATACTCGGTATTACCCGATGTTTTTTTCATTAATTCAATCTGCAAGCTCGACGACGCGGTAGAGTTGCGTAGGTTGTCGACCGACCTTTTGATTTCAATATGAATGTGTGACCGCAAGGCAAACCATTACCAGGCTTAAAGGGGGCTAACCGGAAAGACGCGCGGAAATCAAAGGCCCCTACGATCGCGTGGTATCGACAACACGACGCGGACGGGCACTCGCGGTCACGGATGGTCGCTACGGCGGCCCAGCAACGACAAGTGAACGACGAGTTCCTGACCGCCGGCCCGAAGGGCTTTCCATTCCACGTCGCCGCCCACCATCGCGGCCTGTTCCCGTATGGCGAACAGCATTGCAGGTGGCAACCCGTTGGCGAGCTCGTCGTCGATGAAGTCGTCCTCGCGCACCGTCAGCCTGACGAAGCCGCCGGACTCCAGCAAGTGCAGCGAAATACGGGAATTCGACGCGTGGAGCCGCGCGCGCTCGAGTGCGTCCCGCGCGATCCGGTACAGGACGCACGAGGCAGCCGTGTCGATGCCCGTCTCGCGCAGGTTGGTATCTATCCGCAGCCCATATCGAGAGCGCAGGTCCTGTGCGAGCCATTCGAGGGTCGCAACGAGTCCGAGATCATCGAGCATCGGCGGCCGAAGATCGGCCGTGATGCGGCGCACCCGATCGACAAGATCGTCCAGTTGTGCGCCAATCCTGTGGCCGTCCGGGTTCGCGAACGCGTCCCGTGACGGTTGCGGATTGCGACCGGCATTCAGTGCGGCGACTTCCATCTTGACAACGTTGAGCTGTTGCGCGAGCTCGTCGTGCAGTTGCCGGGCAAGATTCGTTCGCTCGGCCTCGCGTGCGATCTGCAGCGCGCGGGCCAGTTCGCGCAACGCATGCCGCGACTCGCGTAGTTCGCGTTCGGTCGTATTGTGCAAGGTGACATCCAGCAAGGTGACCAAAATCGACGCGGGGCGCGCTTGGGCGAACGCAGTCGCCAGGACCTCGACATCCCGCGCCAGCCCGTCAACCCGGGTCACCCTGCCGCTCGTCGGCCTGGTCGCCATTCCCGGCGCATGCAACGCACCTGAAACCTGCCGGCGCACGCCAACGCGGCCGTCCGGATCGAGCCAGTCTGACGAGGGGCTCCCGATCACCTCCGCCGACTCGGTTGCGCCGAGCAAGGCGACGCATGCCGGGTTCACGTAGACGATCGTTCCATCGCGGCTCAACCATGTCGCGACGGGACTGAGTTCGACGAGCTCACGGTAGTGCGCTTCGCTGTCGCTGGACGCTTCGTACAGACTGCGTTGCTCGCTGACGTCTCGCACGACGATCGTTCGAAACGTCTTTCTGCCGACGATGGTCTTCGAAACGGTCGCATCGACGAAAAACGCTGCACCGTCCGGATACAGCGCCTTCAGGCTGGACACATCGGGCGCGATACGATCTGTTTCCCTTGTCCCCGACCCGGTCTGGCCGCGGCATACCGAACGATATTCCGGCATGAGCGCCGTGATATCGGTGCCCATCACGGACGGCGCGCTCCGTCCGAACAAACGCTCGGCCGCGCAGTTGAACAGGACGATATGGTCCTGATTGTCCGTCGCGAGGATAGCATCGGCGGTGATGTTCACGGCGGCTTTCGCCAGATGCTCGGAAATGGCCAGACGCCTCGCTTTCCGGAAAAACCATACCTGGCCTCCGAATAGAAGGACCATACAAGTAGCGGTCAATACGTCCATGATACTGTTGCCCGATGTCTTCGTTTGCCGAATGGAGAAACGACTCTCGGGCCTCCAGCCTCAAACCAGACTTGTCTCGCATTGATTCCATTCGCCAGCCTGCTAGCGAAATACCCACGCCAGTCGAAATTCGACTTCCCTCGCTCACAATATTTATTTGATATAAAAAGTCACCTTGATTTTCACAAAAAATCCGGATTATTAGCGTTTCATCTGGACAATTTCGCCTTGGTTTGAGCAAGGAGTTCCGTGGCTCATTCCCGTCCTCCTGCCCCCCTCTCCGGAACGTCGATTGCTCGCGCGACCAGCCGAACCCGATACATCAATAACATCACCCACTGCGCAATCAGCGTCTGATCGGTACTGAGGAAAAGTGGACGATCGACCCACTCGACCACCGCGTCGCCAGTGCGTCCAGTTTCAAAAATACGGAGATCCTCCCGATCACTCGTCCCCATCCGAAGCAATTCTGCATAGGAATACACCTCGCCGAGATCAATGGCACCAGCCTGGTCCGACACTAGACACCCAAGGGTTATCGAGAGTCGACTCCTGGCGGCATGAACATCCTCAGCGTGCACATAGACGGTGATTGGGCCATCGGTTGATCTCCATACAGCGCGATACAAAGTCTCCTTGCAATGCGCGCTTATTTTTATCGGCAACCCATGCTCTATTTCTTTTGCCATTTTTATAATCAAGAAAATTAAATTGTCTTTTCTTAGTAAATCTTTTCATTATCCTGATGAATAAGAAATCGCTTGAGATCCTGCCCGACCAGCCAGCTGGGCATGCGCCCCCGCCCTGCCCACGTCGCGCCGGTATCCGGATTCCAGTATTTCGGTTCGAGCTTGGTGCCGCGCCGTGGGCCGCGCGACGAGTGCGTCGCGAGCTCCTGGACGTTCACTCCGTTTTCCGCGAGTACCTCCAGAACGCGTTGCGCAATGCGCCGAGCTTCGTGCTCGCGCGCGATATCGATCTCCTTTCTCAACTGGTCCAATTGCTCCAGCAGTTCGCTATAGGACTTCATGACACGTTCCTCTGCACGATCCGTTTCCTGTTGATGCGACTTCCCGCGCGGCAAGCGATCGGGCAGCGCTACGCTCGTCACTGCGCAGCGCCCCATCTGAACTGTACCTGGCGCCTGACGATCAGGCAGGCCGGTGGCGTGTCCACCAGCGTGACGGTTTCCCGTGGGCGGCCAGGGTGGGTGTAGACGGCGACCGCTTTCACGAGCGGCGTCCTCGTGTAGTCGCGCAATTGCGCCGCGGCAACCGCCTTGCACGGCAACGGCGCGCTCGACACGCGTTCGACGAGGATCGTGCAGCCGCCCGTCGGCGCGGGTACCGTCGTCAGCGACAGCACGGCCGACTCGCTCTGATACTCGAGGCCGGCGACGGCGAAGAACGGCTCGCCGTCCGGATCGCGGCGATCCCAATCCAGCGCGACATCGGTGCGCCGCGTGCCCGCGAGCATGCGGGTCGATACCTGGTCCACCGCCGCATAACAGCGTCGAATACCGACTGCCTGCGCCGCCTGCGCGAGCACGGTGGCACCCGGTGCAGCCGGTATCGCCGGCGCAGCCGCCGGGCCGGCCGGCGGCAGTGATTCGAGCCCCCCGGCTCGCGCCGGCATCGTCGCCGTGCACGCGACCAGCACCACCGCCAGATACGCGATCGTTCCGTTGATTGCCATGTCCCTATCCGTCCTTTCTGCTTCTCCCGAAGGTCGACCCGGCACGCGGGCCGCGCGCTACCGTTACCGGACGGGATGCTCCGCCTTGTAAAAAGAGCCGTCACGGCGACGTGACGACCAACCAGGGCTTTTCGTCTCGTCCGATGCGCTTACGGGGGGGAAGACACACCGGCGCGATAGCCGACGAACTGCCTGTCAACGCTCTCGGTGCCGGCTATTGCCGATCGACATCCATCCGCACCTCGACGCGGCGATTGTGTGCGCGTCCGGCTGCCGTCTCGTTCGAATCGACCGGATCGGCCTTGCCGTATCCGCGACTGACGAACCGCTCGGCGCTCAGCCCGTGCGACTGCAGGTACGCGCCGACCGCCCGGGCGCGCCGCTCGGACAGCCCGACGTTGTAGTCGTCCGGGCCGACCGAATCGGTATAGCCATTGACCGTCACGGTACGGATCCGCGCCCCGCGCGACTCGGAGATCAGCCGGTCCAGCCGGTCTCGCGCGACCGGCTTCAGATCGGCGCGATCGGTGTCGAAGTTCGTGTCGGCGGCAAAAGTCGTCACCTCAGGCGGCACCGGCACGGGAGACGGCTGCTGCGCACCCGGCGCAGCGGCAGCCGTGGGTGCGCCGCAGCGGAACAGCAGGGAACGGTCGTCCGGCTGGCCGCCGGACGTGGCGCCGAGACCCGATTGAGCCTCGAGTACCGTCACCGTCTGATCCTTGCAAATCGACGCCGCCTCCTTGCGGCAGGCGCCAGGCCCTTCGAGCAGGCCGTAGCAGGTGACGCGATAGGCGTACGCCCCGTCGGGCAATGCCACCGAATACGCGCTGTAGGTCGGCCCCGACGCAGCCGTGCATCCGGCCAGCAGCACGGTGGCGAGCAGCACTCCAGTTCTTGCAGTAGACATGATTGCCCCTTTCAAACGTGATGTCCTTCCACAGAGGACAGGCGCGCCACCGCGCGCATTGCGCGTTACCACTGATAGCCCAGACCCGCGCCGTACGTATAGCCGGCGCTGCTGCCGCTCACTCCGCCCTTCAGCTTGAGGTTCTCCGTCAGGCGCGCCGTGAAGCCGATCGCAACCGCGCTATAGCCCTGGTAGCTCGCTCCGCCGATCCCGACCGCCAGCGTCTTGCCGGCATCGACCTCGGGAATCATCGTCAGCGCGGTGGCTGCCGCGACGCCCGCGTAGGCCTTGCGTGCCACGTTGTTGACGTCCTGCTGGACCGCCCCCAGTTGCGACACGTTCACCGCATCGGTCGGATTGATGCCCGGCGCGACGTTGGTGATCCGCCGCTCGCTGCCCGGCGCACCGACCGACACTGTGTTCGCCTCGCTCGCCACCGAGTTCGCGCCCAGCGCAACCGAGCCGGCCGCCGATGCCGTCGCGCCCGTGCCGATCGCTGTACCCTTGCTGCCCGAGACCAACGCGTTCGCACCGATCACCGTGCCGCCGTCCGAGTTTGCGTTCGCGCCGCTGCCGATCGCCACTCCGTTCGCGCCGGACGCCACCGCGTTCGGGCCGAGCGCCATTGCGTTCGAACCCGTCGCGCCGCTGTTGTCGTAGTTGCCCTGTTGCGCGCTACCGTCGTTCACGCTGTAGTAGTGCGAGCCGTTCGCGATGGTCGTCGTCGACAGCCGGCTGATCGTCGTCGACAGCGACGTGATCAACGAACTGTCCCCGCCTTCGCTGGTCGACAGCGACGCAATGTTTGACATCGTCGAGGTCGACAGGCTGTTGATCGCCTGGATCGCCGTGTTGAGCTGCGATCCGTTGATCGCGTCCGTGCTGGTCGACGACACGCGTCCGGCCGCCACGTTCGTGATCTGGCGTTCCGCCCCCGGCGCCCCGACGCTCACCACGCTCGTCGGCGTCGCGCCGGCATAGTTGTACGTTACGCCGCCGATCGTGCCCGACGCCGTCGGGTTCGCCGCCGCCGTCACCGCGCCCGCGCCGAGCGCCACGTCGCCCGCGTTGGTCGCGATTGCGTTCGGCCCGATCGCCACGCTGTTCGTAGCGAGCGCCTGGCTGTCCGGCAACGTCGAGTTCGCGTGGAAATACTTGATCCCGCCGCCGTTCTCGATGTTGTTGACGGTATTGCCCAGGGTGTCGACCGCCTGATTGGTCGCATACAACTGCGACCCGTTCACGGCGTCGGTGCTGGTCGCCGACACGCGGCCCGCCGCGACGTTCGTGATCTGGCGTTCCGCGCCCGGCACACCGACGCTCACCACGCTCGCCGGCGTCGCACCGGCATATGCGTAGTTCGCGCCGTTGATCGTGCCCGATGCGGTCGGATTGGCTGCTGCCGTCACCGAGTTCGAGCCCAGCGCCACGTCGCCGGCGTTGCTCGCCACCGCGTTCTGACCGAGCGCCACCGTGCCAGCCGCATTGGCGTGCGCACCGTCGCCGACTGCGACCGCGCTCGCACCTGCCGCCGTGGCGTTCGTGCCTGCCGCCAGCGCATTGATGCCCGTCGCGCCGTCGTTGTTGTAGTTCCCTTGCTGCGTACCGTTGTCGTTCACGCTGTAGTAGTGCGTCTTGGCTGCGTCGATCGCTGTCGACGTCGACGTCGACAGCGAACTGATGCTCGACGAAGTCGACGTAGACAGGGACGTGACACTGCTGTTTGTCGTCGACAGGCCGGTCGACAGCGAGCCGATGCCGGTCGAGGTCGACGTGGACAACGACGTGATCGAACTTGTCGCGCTCGACAGGCCGGTGGAGGTCGAAGTCGACAGCGAGACCACGCTGCTGCTTGTCGACGACAGGCTGGTCGACAGCGATCCGATACCCGTCGAGGTCGACGTGGACAGCGACGTGATCGAACTCGTCGCGCTCGACAGCCCCGTCGACGTCGAAGTCGACAGGCTGCCGATCGCCGTATTCGTCGCGAACAGTTGCGAGCCGTTGACTGCGTCCGTGCTCGTCGCCGTCACCTGACCGGCCGCCACGTTCGTGATCTGGCGCTCCGCACCCGGTGCGCCCACACTCACGACACTCGTCGGCGACGCGCCGGCAAAGGTGTACGTCGTGCCGCCGATCGTGCTCGACGACGTCGGGTTCGGTGCCGCCGTCACCGAGTTCGAGCCCAGCGCCACATCGCCGGCGTTGTTCGCCACCGCACTCGAACCGAGCGCGATCGAACCCGCACCGTTCGCGGACGATGTGTTACCCAGTGCCACGGAACCCTGGCCAGTCGCAATGTTCGCGTTGCCCAACGACACGGCACCTTGCCCGTTCGCCGTGTTGTTCGCCCCCATCGCCACCGCGCCCGTGCCGATCGCCGTGTTCGGGTCACCGATTGCCACCGCACCGTCGCCGCTTGCCGTGTTGCCTACGCCAATCGACACAGCCTGCCCGCCGGTCGCCATCGCATTCTGGCCGATCGCCACCGCGCCACCCGAGTTTGCGTTCGCGCCGTCGCCGACTGCCACCGAGCTCGCGCCGGCCGCCGTGGCGTTGGTGCCTGCCGCCAGCGCGTTGATACCCGTCGCGCCGTCGTTGTTGTAGTTCCCTTGCTGCGTGCCGTTGTCGTTCACGCTGTAGTAGTGCGTCTTCGCCGCGTTGATCGCGGTCGACGTTGACGTCGACAACGAGGCCACGCTGCTGTTCGTCGACGACAACCCGGTCGACAACGAACCGATGCCGGTCGACGTCGAAGTGGACAGCGAGGTCACGCTGCTGTCTGTTGACGACAAGCTCGTCGACAGCGAACCGATGCCCGTCGAGGTCGATGTGGACAGCGACGTGATCGAACTCGTCGCGCTCGACAGACCGGTCGATGTCGAAGTCGACAGACTGTCGATCGCCGTGTTCGTCGCGAACAGTTGCGACCCGTTGATCGCGTCCGTACTGGTCGCCGTCACCTGACCGGCCGCCACGTTCGTGATCTGACGCTCCACACCCGGTGCGCCGACGCTCACCACGCTCGTCGGATTGGTGCCCGCGTAGTTGTACGTCACGCCACCGATCGTGCCCGTCGCCGTCGGATTCGCCGCCGCCGTCACCGAGTTCGAGCCCAGCGCCACGTCGTTCGCGTTGTTCGCCACCGCGCTCGAACCCAGCGCGATCGAGCCAGCACCGTTCGCCGTCGACGTATTGCCCAGCGACACGGAACCCTGACCCGTCGCGGTATTTGCATTGCCTAACGACACCGCCCCTTGACCGTTCGCCGTGTTGTTCGCCCCCATCGCGACCGCACCCGTGCCCGTCGCGACGTTCGGGTCGCCGATTGCCACTGCACCGTCGCCGCTTGCCGTGTTGCCTACACCGATCGACACAGCCTGCCCGCCGGTCGCCATCGCATTTTGGCCGATCGCCACCGCGCCACCCGAGTTTGCGTTCGCGCCGTCGCCGACTGCCACCGAGCTTGCGCCGGCCGCCGTGGCGTTCGTGCCTGCCGCCAGCGCGTTGATGCCCGTCGCGCCGTCGTTGTTGTAGTTCCCTTGCTGCGTACCGTTGTCGTTCACGCTGTAGTAGTGCGTCTTGGCTGCGTCGATCGCTGTCGACGTCGACGTCGACAGCGAACTGATGCTCGACGAAGTCGACGTAGACAGGGACGTGACACTGCTGTTCGTCGACGACAACCCGGTCGACAATGAACCGATGCCGGTCGACGTCGACGTCGACAAGGACGTCACGCTGCTGTCCGTCGACGACAGGCCCGTCGACAGCGAACCGATGCCCGTCGAGGTCGACGTGGACAGCGACGTGATCGAACTCGTCGCGCTCGACAGACCGGTCGATGTCGAAGTCGACAGACTGTCGATCGCCGTGTTCGTCGCGAACAGTTGCGACCCGTTGATCGCGTCCGTACTGGTCGCCGTCACCTGACCGGCCGCCACGTTCGTGATCTGACGCTCCACACCCGGTGCGCCGACGCTCACCACGCTCGTCGGATTGGTGCCCGCGTAGTTGTACGTCACGCCACCGATCGTGCCCGTCGCCGTCGGATTCGCTGCCGCCGTCACCGAGTTCGAGCCCAGTGCGACGTCACCGGTATTGTTCGCCACCGCATTCGGTCCGATCGCGACCGAGTTGGTGCCTAATGCCTCACTGTCCGGCGCGGTCGAGTTCGCGTGGAAGTACTTGATGCCCTGGCTGTTGATGTTGTCGATCGCCGTGCCGACGTTGTTGGCAGTCGTCGTCGTTCCGTTCGCGTTGTACGTGGTGTACGACGGTGCCGAAATCGTGCCAGTCGCCGGATTGTAGGCCGCGCCACCGCCGAGTGCCGAGGCGGTGCTGCTGCCAAGATTGTTGGTTGCCGTCGACAGAGAACTGATGCCCGTCGAAGTCGAGGTCGACAGCGACGTCACCGTGCTGTTGGTCGAGCTCAAACCCGTCGACAGCGAGCTGATACCCGTGGACGTCGACGTCGACAGCGACGTCACCGTGCTGTTGGTCGAACTCAGGCTCGTCGACAGCGAACTGATACCCGTGGACGTCGACGTCGACAGCGACGTCACCGTGCTGTTGGTCGAACTCAGGCCCGTCGACAGCGAACTGATGCCCGTGGACGTCGACGTCGACAGCGACGTCACCGTGCTGTTGGTCGAACTCAAGCCCGTCGACAGCGAGCTGATGCCCGTGGACGTCGACGTCGACAGCGACGTGATCGCACTGTTGGCCGAAGAAATTCCTGTCGACGCCGAGGTCGACAGCGACGTCACCGTGCTGTTGGTCGAGCTCAAGCCCGTCGACAGCGAGCTGATACCCGTGGACGCCGACGTCGACAGCGACGTCACCGTGCTGTTGGTCGAGCTCAGGCCCGTTGACAGCGAGCTGATGCCCGTAGAAGTCGAGGTCGACAGGCTGTTGATCGCCGTGTTCGTCGCGAACAGCTGCGAACCGTTGATCGCGTCCGTGCTCGTCGCCGATACTCGCCCTGCCGCCACGTTCGTCACCTGGCGTTCCGCGCCCGGCGCACCCACGCTCACCACGCTCGAAGGCGTCGTACCCGCGTAGTTGTACGTCACGCCGCCGATCGTGCCCGTCGCGGTCGGATTCGCCGCCGCCGTCACCGAACCGGAACCCAACGCCACGGCATTCGCGTTGTTTACTACAGCGCCAGAGCCCAGCGCCACGCCATTCGTCGCGGCCGTGACAACGCTCGCCGTATCGCCCATTGCCAGGGAACCCGCGCTGGCGGCGGTCGACGTATTGCCCAGGGCAACCGATCCCTGACCGGTTGCCGTGTTGCTGTTACCTTCCGCGACCGCGCCCTGCCCGTTCGCCGTATTGTTTGCGCCGACGGCCACCGCGCCCGTGCCGGTCGCGCTGTTCGGATCGCCGATGGCAACGGCACCGTTACCGCTAGCGGTCTGCTGGCTGCCGATCGCAACCGCGCCGGTGCCGCTCGTCACGCTTGATTTGTAGCCGATCGCCGTCGAGCCGGTACCGGCAGCGGCGGCAATTGTATTCGTGTCGCCAAGCGCTACCGTCGAAGCTGCAGCTGCCGTTGAGGTATTGCCAATCGCGACGGTAGTGGCGCCGCTCGCGGTCGACGCATTGCCGGCCGCGAAGCTGGTTTGGCCTGAGGCTACGTTAACGCGCCCCAGTGCGAGCGCATTTGCGCCGGTAGCTGTATTGAAATTTCCCAGCGCGACGGACTGAATGCCGGTTACTGTATTGCGCTGCCCGTAAGCGTCATAATAATTGGTGGCGTCGCCCGCTACGCCAACCACGTTGGCAACACCAATTGCCTCTGCGTTGCCACCGCCAACGATGTTGTTAGATATTCCGATCGCCAAATTAGCTACACCAGCCGCGGTGTTTGACATCCCCACCACTGCTATGGAAAACCCAGTGTCTGCAGCATTTACAACGTTATTAGTACCAAATACAACATCCGTCGTCCCCCTGGCGGCGGTTGCAGTAGATCCGATAGTATTTGAAGAACCAACTGCAACCGAGGAATCTATATAGCTCCGATTGTTTAGTCCCATTACCACAGTATTGTTGGCGCTACCGGTATTTCCCTGGCCAATCGTCTCCGCATAACTCCCACCTGCCGTATTGGATATCCCATATGCGACCGAGTTGACTCCAGACGCCAAATTGTCTTGCCCATCGGATACGGAATTGCTGGCATTAGCAATATTAGAAATACCGCTCGCATATGAGAAATTTCCGCTGGCTTTGTTATTGTATCCAAGCGCGACGGCATCGACTCCGCTAGCTGTCGAGGAATCCCCAATCGCCATCGTGTTCTGGGCTGACGCAGTGGCATTGGTACCTATCGCCGTGCTGAATCCAATTACGCCGCTGGATGCGAGCGCGTTAACCCCAATGGCAATGCCATTGGCTGCCGAAGCAGTAGCTACCGTGCCCAGAGCCAGTGAATTTGTGCCACTGGCCAATGCGTTAAATCCGAACGCACTACTTGCCTCTCCCGACGCAGTCGCCTGCAAACCGACACCGGTTGCCCATTTGGCAGCGTCCGCACCCAAGCCAATCGCCGTGCCGCCGGCGCCAGTGACGGTCGTGTAAAAACCGTACAGCGTGACACCCAAATTGAGATTGCCGTTGGCGGAGCAACCCGCAACCGTGGAGAAGCTGCCGTTACCGTCCGTGATCGCGCGGCTGGTGTAGTTGGTCGTGCCGTCCGGGCCAACGCCGGAGGAACCGCACGCCGAGCCGCCCGCGACCGCGAGCGAACCCACTCCGATCGTGCTGGCATAGCCACCTTGAGCAGCCGCGGTGAGCACGGCGGCCGCAACGGCCTTCACGACGGTCGACTTGTTCGATTTGCCTCGCGCCATGGCAAGTTCCGACGCCGCAACCCATGCCCCAAGCGCCTCATTCCAGATAGTTCTGTATGACCTATTCATTTTCGCCACCTCATTGGCTCATGCGCTGTCTCACGACACAGGCGTAGATTTCTCGCATCGGCCTATAATATTAAACAGGAATGCTTATTAAACATCCATCAACCGAAGGCGCTGCATCATCCTAGGTGTTATAGAGAGGCGCTTGTTGCGCCTCGAAATCCCGCGCTGTCGCTATCGCCCGGAATAGAATTTTCCTGAGTGTGCTGCAGCACAATCCAGTGTCGGATCGCCTGGCCGTGTTCCCACCCTGCCCGCGCTATCACTTTCAACAGTGCGCCGGATCGCTCGCCTTCCGCCTCGTCCTGCACGGCTGCGCCACCAGCGTCTGAATTCTCGTCGTACAGCCCAGCTGCGATGCCCGCCTGGTAGGCCCGCTGCGCACAACTTCTGCTCGCGCTGTCGAGGTGTCGTGCCAACAGTTCGAAAACAATTGACTCAATCGCATTGACATATGCGTCCACGTCTTTGAGACCGTCAGGGGGCGTAGCATTCAGCAAATGAGCCAATATCTGACTCGACTGAACCAGTCTGCACGCTTCGCTTGCAAACATCGGATCCAAGTTTCGCCTATTCATTTCATTCCACCATTTGCAAATATCGAGCTTCCCTGACCGCCCATCGAAACCCCAAGCCACCGAAAATTAACCAGAAGTAGACTCATTCGATTTTCTATAAATAATGATTCTCATAGCAAAATCGTAATCATCAATTTCCAATAATTGCGCCGACTGTCTCCCGAATTTCAATCCCTGACCTAGCCAGCCCGCAGCCAGCATCCGGGACTCATCCAGCGTTTGTTGTGCGTCAGCAACAAAAGCGCTCTACCGACGATCACGATCCAAAATCCTACGATTCCCCTACAACCATTTCGGCAATTGCTGCCGATTCGGCCGATTTTCGTCACACACGCAGGTAACAACCTCCCCGGAAACGCCTTGTCCAGTCTGATTTTTCATCTGTTTTGCCTATTTAGGGGCCTGAACACAAACGTTCCCTTGTATCAAATTCGTAGAAACAGCCCTCGGATCGCTGTCAGCCTCCACTGACAAGGACCGCTGCCTCCCGATTGGCTGTGGAAATAAAGGAACCTTTTTGTCCAGTAGAATCCGCGAAACCACCCTCCAGTTAACTCTTCTTAACGATTGATGGGTTTTGTCAGGAATTACGTTTCACCGTTGAAACGCTTTTATCGCCGCTTTTAGGGTTTCCACTAGCAACCATGTATTTTTATCAGACGAATCTTTAACTAATGAAAAGGAAAAAAACAGGTTTTATGTCCGATCCGGCACTGCCAATACTTCGACACAACGGAACACGAGACAGAAATGAACGGGCGGAACGAGCTAACGACCTCTCTCGATGAGATCGCCACAGACAATCAATAACTGCCACTTGACCAGTCCGGCAGCAAACCTACTCCAATGAGAGATGAAATTGAGTACGTTGGATACAGAACAGCAGATCCTCCGACAAGCAGCACTCCGACATGATGTATCCGTCGTCGCACATCAAGGGCAGCAGGGGCTTACGTCGGAATTGGCAGGCTTGGAGTGGCGGACATGATAGTCGGCTACGCACGTGTTTCCACGGATGAACAGAGTCTCGAGCTTCAAATAGACGCGCTGACCCGTGCAGGCTGCGAGACTATCCATACCGACCAGGGGGTTTCGGGTGCCGATTTTTCGCGTCCCGGTCTCGACGCCGCCCTCACCACGTTATCCGCCGGCGATACGTTAATGGTCTGGCGACTGGATCGCCTCGGTCGTTCGCTAAGCAAACTCATCGACTTGGTCACACATCTCGAAGGTCGAAGCGTCCAGTTCGGCTCGATCATGGAGTCGATTAATACCAACTCCTCCGGCGGTGTGCTGATTTTTCATCTGATGGCTGCGCTTGCTCAATTCGAACGCAGCCTTATCAGCGAACGCACTCGCGCAGGAATGGCAGCGGCACGTGCCCGAGGTAAGCCCATCGGCCGCAAACGAGCCCTGGATGATGAGCAACGCGCAGAAGCGCTGAAGTTGCTGAAGCAGAACTCGCTTATAGATGTCGCCGCACGCTTCAAAGTTCATCCACGCACCTTGAAACGCATCGTGGCCGACGAGACGGTGACGAAATCGTGCTTGCTTACCACGTGCAGCCGAATCGAGGAATCGACCGACGACTGAAGGATCCGGCTCGATCAGGACCGTAAGCCGTTCGCGCTCTTGCTGACAGCGGATATGAGCGATGCTACGAGGTGGGATTCGATGCCGAAGCATCGTTGCCCGAGGCCAGCGCAAGCCCGTTATTGGCGTAAACAGGCCCTATGCCTCCGCCGCGCCGTCACACCTTCCCCGTCAGATGAAACCGCGACGCCGGATGCCACAACCGCACCGACGTCGCGACCTGCTCGCCGACCCACGTGCGGCGCTTGAGCAACAGGCACGGCTCGCCGATTTCCATCACGAGGTGCCGGCGCACCTGCGCGTCGGGCTTCTGCGCGTAGCTCCGGAACTCCGCGCGCTGGATCGGCGCGAGCCGCACCATGTAGTGATTCGGCGTCTCGACCGTGAAGTCCTGTTCCAGATACGCGGGAAACAATGCCGGATTGACGTAACGATCCTCGAACTGGATCGGCTCGTCTTCCTCGTAATGCACGATGCGCGAATGGAACACCGGCCCCGAACGCAGCACCGAAGGCAAGGTGCGGCATCTGATTGCGAGCAAGCTCGTCGACCGGACCGAGCTACTCGGGGCGCTACCGACGTCAGTGCGGGAGTTCTGCTGAATCGCAACGATGCGCGCCTCTACTTGCTTTGCACAAATGTGTTGCCGTTGTAGCGGTACTCGCGGGTCGCGGGACCGGCATCGTCAATGTTGGTCCAGGTAATCTTGAACCCGACCGGATTCTCGACCCATTCAATCGCAAGCCAATGAGATCGATTGTTCACGTCGGTATCGAGCGACACGCTATGCAGACAACTCTGCACAGGCATTGCGTACTTAGACGAGGCAACGTTGCCCTTGACCTGCAGCGCATATAGGGTGCTTTCCTCTCCCGCACCGCAAAAACCCATTGGATTGTTGCTCGACGACTGATTCACGACAACCAGGATGAACTCCTTTCCGTCGACGACTTTCGAGCTCGCGGACGGAAAGCCGATGCTCGACGCCGAGGCCACGGCCCGACGAAGTGCGGTCGGCAGCTGCAACGTCTTCGAGCGATGATGCGCGACATCCAATTCGACCAGTCGCTTTCCATCTTGTTGCAACTCACGGCCATTGGAGAGCCGGACCGAGGCGGGGGCCGCCGTCTCTGCGAAAGCGCTTGCGGCGATCGAAATGACCACCGTAAACACCAACCATTTAGTTACCGAAAATGTGATCGACATAGCAAATTCCGGAATACATCCAACGATGATTTTTGTCCTGACCCGCCTTCATCTTCTTGTACTGGTCCTTGTCGCGCTCATGGAGTTCTGCTTCGGCCTTCCCCGCGTTCTTAGGATCGTTGGGATCCCAGCCGATGTATCCAGTCTGCGAGTCACATAGGAAATCTCGACGTCCGAGTCGGCGTTGCTTAACGGTCGTGATCCATACGTCTACCTGAAAGACGTGCTCACCCGACTGCATACGCATCGCGCCGACGACACCGCTTCGCTACTTCCGCATCCCTGGACGCCCACCACGACTTGATTGGCGGCAACTCACGATCTTGGGTGGAGTTGCCCCTGTAATACCGGACACAGGGTCACACTAAGGTTGCTGAATCCATCGAGCGCCGGAACTCGCGAGGCGAGCGGTATTTCAGCGCGCTATGGGGATGCTTCTCGTTGTAATGCTCGAACGCGATGGCCAAGTTGCGTGCAGCAGTCGCTGCGTTCGGCTTCGGCATGAAGGCGACGTAGTCGCGTTTCATCGTCTTCACGAAGCTCTCGGCCATCCCGTTACTTTGTGGGCTGCACACCGGCGTGGTCAATGGCTTCAGGCCGATGGCCGGTGCGAACCGACGCGTGTCGTCGGCCGTGTAGCCCGAACCGTTGTCGCTCAGCCACTCGATTTCGGACGGGGTACGCAGTTCGTTGCCAAACCGATTTTCCACTGCAGCCAGCATCACGTCGCGCACGATGTCACCGCTGTGGCCTGCCGTCGTGGGCGCCCAGCTCATCGCCTCGCGGTCGCAGCAGTCCAGCGCAAACGTCACGCGCAGCGGCTCGCCGTTGTCACAGCGAAACTCGAATCCATCGGAGCACCATCGCTGATTGCTGCGCGCTACGGCCACCTTGCCGTCGTGTCGACGTTGGGGGCGAGGCGGAATCGGTCGACGCTGCATCAGCAACCCATGTGTGCGCATGACGCGATAGATGCGCTTGGCATTGAACGGCACCAGCCCAACCGCGACGCGCTCGTTGCGCAATATGCCCCAAACCCGGCGATAGCCATAGCTGGGCAAATCGCCGATGACCCGGCGGATTTCCTCGGCCGCGACCGCGTCGTCAGTCTGCCTCGATTGACGGCCATCGCGCCACGTCGCCGGACGCGACAGTCGTGCCGATACGTTCGAGCGCGACACGCCGAGAACTTCACAAACCAGTTTCACTGGTCGTCCTCCGGCAGCGAGGGCGAGTGCGCTATCCATTTTTTGCCCGGCCGTACTCGACTGCTTCGCGGAGAATCTCGTTCTCCATGGTCTTCTTGCCGAGCATCCGTTGCAGCTCACGAATCTGCTTGAGCGCGTCGGCCAGTTCCGAGGCCGGAACTACTTCCTCCCCAGCCTTGACCGCTGACAGGCTCCCATCCTGGTACAACTTGCGCCAGTGGAACAGTTGGTTCGGATTCACGCCGTGCTGGCGCGCGACCATCGAAACCGATTTCCCCGGCTCCAAACTCTCGCGAACCATCGCCAGCTTCTGCTCCGCCGTCCAGCGCCGCCGGCGCTCCGGGACCGTCAACACTTCCATCACTTCCTGCCTGGTGTTAGTCAAAAACACAGTCTTATGCCTACCCGTTATTGTAAGTGGGTGACTGTGTCCGGCGCTTCAGGGGGCTGCTCCACGCCTCCAAAACGGTCACAGCTCTTCGGATAAGGGGTAGACGCAAACCCATTGTTTTATATAAATATTTATTTGGGGTCGCCAGGCAAAGCCTTACCAGGTCTAAAGGTGTCTAACCGGAAAAACGCGCGGGAATCAAAGGTACCCCCTGACGCGCCTCGGCGGGCATCAACAGACCTACCCCCAATTAATCTACGCCGGCATCCAGGATTTAACAATATTTAAGAGGCGCTGGCGGTAAATCCGATATGATCGACGTGATTTGATATCTACCGCGTGCCGTCGTTCAATTTACCTTAACACGGTGCGATATCCGAGGGCGGATTAGAGTAGAAATTCGTGATATTCCCGCGACTGTCAGGGTTTTGTCATATTTTACCTTTACGCCGACGTGGGGAAATTCGATGTACGCAGGAAGGGGCATTACATTGTCGCGATTATTGCGATAATCGCAAGAGGGGCGCGAGCGTATTGCGTCGCTGTGACCCTTGAGCGAGAGTAGCCACTGCCCCATCCAAAAACCAATAAGGGCATGCAGTATGGGCCACAGCACGCTATACCAAGCCTTGCGTCTCGGGGACGCACAATACAACCGCCTCGTCAAGCTGGATACGCCGCTCGGCGTGGACTGGCTATAAGGCTTATGTAAAATTATTCAGGCTACCTATGATCGCGGACGGCATGCTCAAGCCATGGCGCGCGGCGGAACGGCTGAAACCGACGACGCGGCAGGTTCACCTGCTGGTCGCCCGGCTGCGAGAACACGTACCTCAAGGTCTCGTGTCGGGACGGTTTGCGAAGCCCGGCAACAATCGGCTGGACGCTGTAATTACTGACCGGGCGCTGTCGATCATCCGTGATCGCTACGCCGATTTCGGACCGACGCTGACCTGCGAGAAGCTCTGGGAATATCACGGGATTCGCCTGTGGCCAAGGAAATGGTCAGGAAGCTCATGACGGAGGCTGGATTGTGGATTCCGCGCCGGCAGCGTCCACCCAAGGTCTACCAGCCGCGAGCGCGCCGGGCGTGCCTGGGCGAACTGATCCAGATGGGACAGCGCCGTCGCGAACCCATCGAGGGCTTCCGGAGCGGGAGAACGAAGCGCAATCCGGCGCAAAGAAGCCACGCCGGCTCACGGTGGCTGACATGGAGACGGCGATTCAGCAGGTCGCATTTCAGGAAGGAACTGACCGGCGGTCAACCAAGGCCCGCTAATTGACCGTAAGCGCCCTGCTGCTTCAGGCTCGGCGTTTCAACCCTGAATGACGGGAAACCGATGAAAAATACGACATCCGTATTTAGCTGGCGCTACGACATCTGAATCCGGGTATGAAATTATATGTGCGCAGTCACCATGCATCCAGCATGCGACCGGCCGCTCAATTCGAAATATTCCCCCCAATTAACTAAAAAAATGGAAATTCCGCAGGATCGGGGCTGCTTATTTTCCGATGCGCCCCGGTGATTGGCAAAGTCAGCGACGGAACGCGTAAAAGCCCCGTTTTAAAGCGACGCTGGAAATAAATATTGACAGAAAATGCGCGAATTCCGGTCGACGCCGCCAAGCGCTTGACAGGCCACTGAACATGAGTCGACAACGCGCATGGCGGAAGAATGTCCGCCCCGCATGGGGTTTAAGCGTCGCATGCTGGGTTTCCATGCGTTACGACTTGTCCAAGGCAGTCACTATCGGATGTTTGACATTCCGGTCGAAGTAACCTATCAAGATCACTATGCGTGTTGCAATCCGGTTCGGGCTTCACGGAATGATATTTTCCATAGCCGGAAAAAAATGGAGGAATGTTGAGACAAACGCCGGGGTACAGCGTTTATTTGACGGGCTGTCGCTGCCAGATATTGGTGCGACGCAATGGAATTAACCATAAATAAAACTTCTTTGGGAAGGAATATCATGATAAACCTTGGTGCAATATCGAATGCAAAGGTGTTTGAGTTCCCGTTTAAATGGGGGATTGCCGACGGCCTGTTGTCCGCCGATCAACAAGGCGTGCAGATGTGCGATGAATTTCCGATCGATTCGTTCCGTTACAGGCGGTATCTGAGCGGCCGCTACTTGCGCCGGCCGCTCGTCGAACTCGATGCCCAGGATGCCTATCGCGGCGAAGAGCTGTCCGATGCCTATCGCGAGCTGGCCAGCGACCTGACAAGTTCCGCGTACCGCAATGCCGTGTCGAACGCGACGGGCATTGATCTCGAAGGCTCGCCGATGGATGCGGCATTGTGGCGGTCCGACGCGGCGACCGAACTTCGGATGCACCTTGACAGCGAGCCGAAACTGCTCACCCACGTGATCTACCTCAATCACGGCTGGACGGCGGAGGATGGCGGCAAGCTTCAGATCCTGGCATCGGAAAACGAGTCCGACGTCGCTTTCGAAGTGCTTCCCAGGTTCGGCCTGTCGGTATTCATCGCCCGCTCGCCGGTATCGTGGCACAACATCACGCCAATCAGCTCCACGGCCCCTGATTCGCGCAACACGCTGACCATCAACTTCTATCACCCAGGTACGACCTCGAAGGATCTTCCCGTTCGCTAGGCGCCAAGGACACGACATGGTCCGCGGTCAATCACGCGCGAAGATCCGCATGACCGACGCACGGCACGTCGCCGCCCCGGTGGTAACGGCGCACGAGATTGGCGTCAATTTCCGCGCGCTGGCGGACGGCGCGGGAGTGTGCCACGGCATCTATCGGACGGGCGACGTAACAGCCATTGATTTCGATGGCGCGCGAAGGCTGCGGGACGAGTTCGAGATTTCCCGCTATATCGACTTGCGAACCTCCGGCGAGCGGCAACGCCACGGAGACGCCACCGCGCTTCGCGCCGCCGGTATCGCGATTACAACCTGTGCGATCGCGTCGAACGACCAGTCCGCCATTGTCGTCCGGCGTCCGGGGAGCGACGCGTATGTACGCTACTACCTGGCAATTCTCGAAAGTATGCAGCTGCGCGTAGCGGAACTCTTTTCGTGCATTGCCTCGATGAAAGGCGTGCCGTTCCTGTTCGGATGCCACGCCGGCAAGGACAGGACAGGCCTTGTCGCCATGCTGTTGTTGCACGCGTGCGGCGCGAGCGCCGAGGTCATCGCGCAGGATTATCAACGCAGCGGCCCGTACCTGCTCCGTCGTCTCGACCGGTTTCGCGCGCATTGGGAAAGCAAGGGCGAAACGCGCGACGACTATGCGGTTCGATTGCTGACCCGAGCGGAAACCATGCGACAAGTCATCTGCGAACTGAACACCGACCACGGAGGCGTCGGCGGTTATCTGACACGAAGCGGAGTCGCCGCCGACGATCTGCGATCGATCCGGCATCACTATGCGAACGGCCAAAACGGACTCACGCCATGAAGATTCTTTGTCTCATTCCGCCGCAAGTTCCCAGCTATTTCAATGCCGGTCATCATCTGCCGGTGTTCATGACAGGCGCGTTCCTGCGCGAGCGGCTGAACAACGCAGAAGTCAAATGCGTCGATGGCGGATCGCTCAACCTGACGTGGCGCGCACTGGGCGAGATACTCGTCCCTGGCTTCGATTTGGTGATCCTGGTCAACGACTTCGACGGCATCGATACATTCGCGCGCACGATCGCCTATGTTCGGGAGCTGAGCCCGAGCGCGCGCATCATGACAGTGGGTCGCCTGAGCTCGCGACTACCGGGATATTTCGAACGTTTCGACCTCGACGCCATACATGCCGGTGGCGATCCGGAAGCGGCGGCATTGGCTTATGCGAGTTCGATGGGTGCCGATCGCACGGTCAACGGGGTCGCCGTACGTCGTCCGGACGGCACGTATTCGGCGCCAGGCACCGGCATCGCACTGCCCGCCGAAGAGTGGGTGTTGCCCGACGTCGCCGAAATCCCGCATGAAACGTACAGTCGCCTCTACCTCGACGACCTGCACAAATTCTGCGGCATCCCCGATCGGCTTGAGCTCGTCGTGCCGGTCGCACGCGGCTGTCCGGTCGGATGTGCATTCTGCGATGTGCCGACGCTCCAGGGAACGAGCGAAAGACGACTGAGCGTCACGCGCACGCTGACGTACATACGCGACGCGTTCAGTCGCAAGCCTTTCGAGTACGTCAGCTTCTACGCTCCCACGTTCACGCTCAAGGCAAGCTGGCTACAGGAATTGTGCGAGAAGATGATTGACGAGGGCAGTCCGTGGCCCTGGAAGTGCGTGACGACGCTGCGTCACCTCGACCGGGACAGAGTGGCATTGATGGCAAGGGCGGGCTGCGTGCGAATCAGCATCGGCCTCGAATCTCTCGAGCCCGCCGCGTCCCGCGGGCTGCCGGTGCTCAAGCAGACGCAGCAGGCCGAATTCGACCGTCTCGCCGCGTGGTGCCGCGAGGCCGGCGTGGAGCTCAACTGCTTCGTCATACTCGGATTGCCCGGCGATTCGCTCGCCGGCGTACGCACCACGGTCGATGCCGTTCGCGATGCCGGCGCGCGCCTGCGGACCTCGATCTACACGCCCTATCACCTGATGACGGCCGACATGAGCGGCGAGGCCGCAGCTCGCTACAACCGCCAGTTGTTCGTCGACGCGCATCCCGACGGAGACGCGCGCGCTGCCTACTACCAGCTATTCTTCGGGCGCGACACGATGCCGACCCGCGTGATGGACGCGATACCGCGCAAGCAGGAGGCATACGGTGACTGAACTGGCGTCGGGCAATGCGCCCGCCACTGCCCTGCCCGCGTTTCCGTTCGACCCGTCGCCGTTCTTCGATCCGCGCGTGTCGGCGCTCGACCTCAAGCAGAAAGCGGACTACCGGCACGTCGTCAATTTGTCGAGCAACGAATCGGACCTTGCCGGGCTGCGCACACTGTTCCGCCGCTATCTCGATGCTGCGCCTGAAACTGTCGCGACGCGCTACCCTGACTGGCCTCGTCACATCGACGAGACTGCGGCGTTCTATGGCGTTCGCGACTCGAACGTCGCATTCGATGCCGGCTCCGACGGCGCCATTCGCACTATTCTGAGTCTGCTCGGCCGTGCATGCGGACGCGTCATCCTGCAGGAGCCGAACTATCCCAACTACCGTTACTACGCATCCATGGCGGGATGCCAGATCATTGCGCTTCGACATCCAGCCGACCAGTGGGGCGAAACGGTGGCCGATCTCGCGCAGCCGCTGCTGAGCGCGAGCCCGCCGGCGCTCGTCGTCGTCACCAGCCCGAACGGGTTCACCGGAACGTCGATTCCTCTTTCCGAAATGGCATCGCTGTGCGATCTGTGCGCGCAGCACAACCATGTGCTGGTCATCGACGAGGCTTATGCGCCGTTCGGCGTGATTCCGCACCGATCGCTGTTGGATCGCTACGAAGGCGTGGTCATCGTTCGCAGTTTCTCCAAGTCTTGCGGCATGGCGGGGCTGCGACTGGGCCTCGCGATCGCGGACAGCCGCATCATCGCGCACTTGCGCCGCGGCTGCGGCGTCAATGGTGTGAGCGCGATCGCGACCGGGTTTCTGTCGTACTGCATGGCTCGACCGGACGAAGTGGGCGCGCAACGCTCACTGGTCGATGCCGTCCGAAATCGATTCGCGACGGACATCCGGCATACATTCCGTCACTGGCGCGTCCCACCGTCGTCGGCGAACTTTCTGCTGCTCGACACGGGGTCCGCGGAAGTCGCCGATGCGGTGGCCGAGCACCTGGCCACGCGACTCATCGTCGTCCGGCATTTTCGCCAAGGCCCGGCGGGCCTGCGCGGCTGCCTGAGAATGACCGTCTCCGACGCGGAAATCATGAACAGGGTTCGCGCCGAACTGCAAAAATTCGTCAGCACACGGGAGCCTGCACAATGACAACACCGTCCGATTTGCACGTCACTTCGTCGGCGCTGCGCCCGGTCCCGTTGACTGTGAGCGGCTACAAGCACGCCGCGGTGGGGCTGATCGCCGCGTCGATCGCACTGAATCGCCCGGTCGTTCTGAGCAACGTGCCGGATATCGAAGACGTCGCGGTGCTATGCCAAATCATTCGCGACGGGGGCGGCCTTGCGCAGTTGGATGCCGGGGTGTTGCACATCGACACGCGCGAGTTTCGACCGCCGGTCATTCCGGAGTCGTTGAGCCGCCGCGTGCACGGCGTGCTCTATTTGCTGCCCGTGTTGCTCGGGCGGTTCGGCGCAGTGAGACTCCGCGAAAGCGGCGGTTGCGCGCTGGACGGAAGCGGCGCCGGCCCCCAGCGTCCGGTACACCACATGTTGTCGGTACTGGAGCGCTTCGGCGCGCGGGTCGAGTCGCGTGACCACGTTATCGACGGCACGGCCGGCGGCTTCCATGCATGCGAAATCGACTTCATGGACTATTCGGACCGTGCCGATGTGCTGACCGGGCCGCTGGTGTCCGGTGCGACGAAGACGGCAATTCTCGCTGCGGCATGCGTTCGCGACGGCGAGACGCGCATTCGAAATTTCTACCGCAAGCCGGACGTCACCGAGTTGCTGGCGTTCTTGCTCAAAGCGGGTTTCGATGTGCGTGTCGACGGCGACGACGTGACCGTGAGCCGTTGCGCCGCCTCCGACCGGCATCCGGTACGCCATCACCTCGTCTCCTGCCTCAGCGAGGTGATGACGTATATTGCGCTCGCTCAACACTGCCGCGTACCGCTTACCCTGCGCGGCCTCACGACCGAGCGCCTGCGCAGCGGGCTTGCCGCCGAGCTGTCCTTGCTCAATGCAATGGACGTGCCGCTCGAATGGCGCGACAGCGAACTCGTCGTCGGGCCCGCCCGGCGGCTGCGCGCGACGGATATCGAAGTCACGAGTGCGGGCATCTATTCCGATCATCAGCCGTTTTTCGCGCTGATGCTGTTGCGCGCCGACGGTCCGTCGCACATTCGCGAGCTCGTCTGGAAAAAGCGCTTTTCGTACGCCAATGAATTGAACCGCCTCGGCGCACGCATCGTTCAGGATCAGAACGCCATTGTCGTGACGCCATCGTCGCTGGCCGAAACGGGGCAGACGGTCGTCGCCGACGACCTGCGCGCTGCCGCGGTGCTCACGGTCGCCGCATTGGGCATACCCGGCACGACGATCGTGCGCAATGCCCACCACTTGGCGCGCGGATATCCCGATCTTCCGTCTGCGTTGCAGCGCCTCGGCGCACGCGTCGAATGGCTGCCGCCGGATCATCTGGTATCGGCGGAACACGCCGCTCCGTCAACCGCCTGAAAGAGACGAGGACATTCGCGATGACATCCGCGCTGCTGCTCGGAGCGACGAAAGGGCTTGGGCTCGAACTTGCACGCGACTCGGTTCGGCGACGCATCGCTCCCGTCATATACGGGCGCAGTGCCGATCAACCGGGGGCGATCGCCGACGCGCCGCAGGGCGCGACGCTCCATGTACTCGATCTGCAGATCCCCGATAGCGTGGCGCACGCGCCGCTGCCCGAACATCCTGTCGGCTGGTTCTTCTGGATAGCCGGCGCTTTCCTGAAGGCGCCGCTCGCCCGAACCTCAGCCGACGACATCGACCTGTACATCGACCTGCACCTTCGTGGTCCCATTCAGTTCCTGCGACGTTTCCTGCGTCATCAGGCCGGCCCCTTCAATCTGGTCACCATCGGGTCCGTGTCGTCATGGCGGCTGCGTGAAGACGAGGCGCTCTATTGCGCGCTCAAGGCAGCGCAGGCTGCATTCACGCGCAACCTCGCCGTCGAGCTGGTGCGCGACCGCCCAGGCTCGCGCGTGACGCTGGTCAATCCGGGTGGCCTCAACGTGCCGACGTTCTGGGAGAAAGCGCCGCAGGATCTGACCGGCTTTCTTGATGCGGGCGTCGTCGCCCGTCTCGTCTGGGACGCCGCGATGTCGCAATCCGCACCTTTTGCGGAAATCCAGGTCATGCGGCAAAAACCGGTGGTGCCCGGCAGCGCGCCCATCGTCGAGTATGGTCCGCGTTGTCCCGAGATCGTTGCCCCCGGCACAGGGGCGTCATCATGACGGTCGGCGCGTACCTCGACTTCGACGCGATACGCGGTGCGCCACTCGCCACCGAGCCGTTTCGCTTCTCGATCTGGCGCAACGCCATTCCGCCCGCCATGGCACAGCGTCTCGCGGCCGAGTTCCCGACGGACGGCTTCGTGCGCAGCGAGCGAAAGAGCGGCGGCAGCAAGACCTACAATTTTCTGGTCCGCACGGCGATCGAGAAAAATCGCTGCTTGCCGTCGTTCGACAGCCTGAGCCCTGCATGGCAGGCGTTCCTCTCGGTGCTGACGGGGCCGGCGTATCGCAAGCTGCTCGGCGACCTGACCGCGGAATCCATCGACGACTATGAGATGGACATCGGCTTCTTCGTCTTCGCGAGCGGCAACGACATTTCGATTCATACGGACCATTTGACGAAGGCGACCACCAACGTGATCTATTTCAGTCCCGCGTGGCAACCGGAATGGGGCGGCGAGCTCTGCCTGTACCGGCGTCGGCTGGACGGCCGCTTCGACGCATTCGAGCGTGTCCTGCCGGTCGTCGGAAACGCGCTGCTGCTGGTGCCAGACGCCCTCTCCTGGCACGGCGTGAATGCCGTGTCGCCCGCTGCGGCGTCGCTTCGTTTGACGTTGCAGATCGAGACCTGGCGGCCAACGTGGAGGCACGGCTGATGCGCGTTCTCGTGACCGGCGGCGCCGGCTACATCGGGAGCCGCCTGATTCCGGCCTTGCTCGCAAATGGTCACGACGTGACCGTCTACGACGCGTGCGTGTTCGGCGGCGACACGCTCGACGCCCACCCGTCGCTGCGCATGATCATCGGAGATATCCGCGACGTCCGCCGCGTGCGGGACGCGATCCGGGGACAACAGGCCGTGATTCATCTTGCGTTCCTGTCTAACGATCCGGGCTTCCGTCTGTCACCCGCCCTCTGCGAGGACGTCAACCTGGGCGGCTTCAAGGTCGTGCTCGATGTGGCGTTGTCGTGCGGCGTCGAGCGTTTCGTGCTGGCATCCTCGTGCAGCGTCTACGGGGCGACAGAACGGCAAGGCGACGAGGTCGACGAACGCTGCGAGCCGAACCCGCTGACTGACTATGCGGTACACAAGGTAGCTTGCGAACGGCTGCTTTTCGATGCCGATCGGTGCGGCTTCTACCCCATCGGCGTGCGCGCGGCAACGGTGTGCGGCTATGCCCGCCGCCAGCGCCTCGACCTGACCTTCAACCGCTTTGCGACGGACGGCTGCGTCGCGCGCCGGATCGTCGTCCGCGGCGGGGATCGGTATCGCCCGTTCATTGCGTTGGCCGATCTGGTTACGCTGTACACGCGCTTGCTGGAAATACCGGCCGAGGCCGCTGCGGGCCGTGTGTTCAATGCGGCATACGGCAACCGGACGCTCGCCGATTCGGCACACGCGATCGCCGGCCACATCGGCGCCGACGTGACGGTCGGCATGGCCGACGACGAAAACCATGACGCCCGCTCCTACCGCGTCTCTTCGCGGCGCGTCGAAGCGACGCTGGGATTTCGTCCTCGCCTGTCGCTCGTCGATGCTGCGCAAGAAGTGACGGCGGCGATCGCGCGCGGCTGGCTGGTCGATCCGCAGAGCAATCCCGCCTACCGCAATCTCATCCCGCAACAACGTCATGACTGGTCGCGCGGCCGGTTTGCGCATGGATAGCGCGACTTCAAAAGCGTGGGGCATCTGCCCGGGGGCCGGACTCGACCGCGCAGCCCGAAGAGTCATCGTGCTCGGCTGCCCCGGCAGCGGCAAAACCACCCTGTCATGGCAACTCGCCGCGACGCTTCGGCTGCCGCACGTCAAACTCGACGATCTCTACTGGCAAGCCGGATGGCGCCGCCCTGCAGAACAGGCGTTTCTCGCACGTCTCGATGCCGCCGTCGGCGAGCCGGCATGGCTGATCGACGGCAACTATCGTCGCTGCCTCGGCGTCCGTCTGTCGCGGGCCGATACGGTCGTATTTCTCGACTTGCCGACGTGGCGGTGCGCGACGCGTGCGCTGGTCCGCGGATGGCGACGTGCCCGCGGCGAGCGGGCAAGCCTGCCTGCGGCCGTCGCAGACTCGGGCGATCGCCGCGGGCGGCGGCTGGACTGGCGTTTCTGGGCATTGATCCTTGGCTTCCGCCGCCGCGTTGTTCCGGCGATGCTCGACGAAATCGGCGCACACACGGGCATACGGCTCGTCGTACTGCACACGCCGGACGACGTCGCGGCATTTCTCGCGGCAACGAAGCGCAGGTGCGGCTAATGGAATCCGACGTCCTCGTGTTCGGCAAGGCCGAGTTCGTTCACTGGCTGGGGCATCTGTCCGACGACTATCCGCTGCGGGGCGTGGTGAGCATCGGCGACCCCGGCTCGATGGCGCCCGAAGCGATCGACACGCTGCGCTGCCCTGTGCTGCGACTCGAATTCCTCGATCGCTACGATGCGTGCGCGGTCGACGGCAAGCCCGGCCCGTCATCGGTGCACGTCATGGCGCTTCCGGGCTTTGCACGGCGATTGCAGGGGCGCACCGGTGCCGCAGTCGTGCATTGTGACGCGGGGCTGTCGCGGGGGCCGACTGTCGCGTGGCTGCTCGGCTGCTTGCTCGCCGGCCCCGGATCGGAGGTGCAACAACTGAGCGCCGTCCTTGCGCAACGCCCGGGGGCGGACGTCAACCCCTGGCTCGTCGCGCTCGCCCAGCGGCGGCTGCGCCAGTTCGACCTCGCCACCGCGGTGAGCAAGTTGGCGAGCTGCGGCATTCGGCGCTAACTTCGGCGCTAACGCGCGAGCGCATCGAAGATGATGAACCACGGCTGGCGCGAGAGCTTGTCGAACGTCCTTGGCTCCGACTGCATCATCGCAGGCTGCGGCTTCGGCTCGACCACGCGCTCGAGCAGGAACCCGGCACGCTGCAATGCCGCCACCGTCTCCGACAGCGGGCGGCGATAGAAGGTGACCTCATAGTGCGTGTCGCCGAATTCGGTCCACACCTGGGTCAACTGCTCGATCTCGAAGTAGTCGGTCCCGCCCCACGTGCAATCTGCACAAGGATGATGGGTGGAAACGAGCAGGCGGCCTCCATCGGCGAGCACCCGGCGAAATTCGCTTAGCGTGGGGCCCCAGTCCCGTAGATAGTGGAGCGTCAGCGAACAGAACACGTAGTCGATCGAACGGTCGTCGATGAAGGCGAGCGGCTCCACGAGATCCGCCCGCACGACGCGGGCCCTGCCCGCCAATCGGCGTTCCGCGATGGCCGTCATGTCGGCATCGCAGTCGACTGCAACGACGCGTGCGCCACGCTGCGCCATCCATTCGGCCTGAAGCCCGCCGGCGCAACCGGCGTCGAGTATCGTCAGGCCGCGGAGATCGGCCGGCAGCAGCGCACGCATCGCGGGCCGCTCATACAACTCGTTGTAGGCGTTGTCGCGGCTGAAGTGGTCGTAAGCCGCCGCAAACGAGGGGAAATCCATCATGGGTCTCGCAGAAGCCGTGCCCCTCTTCCGTCGCACGACACGATCGATCATTGGCCCAGCCGGCAGACGATTGCCTGACCATTCGGAGTGTACAGCGGCGTTTCGGGAAGATCGCGAAAGAACTGGTCCACGGCGAGCCTGGCGCCGGGACATTTCAGGTAGCCGTAGTCGTCGAAGACCAGAATGCCACCCGGCACCATGCGCGGATAAAAGAACTCGCAGCAGTCGAGCACCGACCGGTAGATGTCCACATCGACATGCACCAGGCGGAAGCTTCTCGCGGCGACCGGGCCCGCGGTGTGCGGGAATACGCCGGGGTAAAGCGTGACGTGCGGCAGTCCCGCGAGGAACTCGGATACGTCGTCGAGCGACGTGTCGCCGAAGTCGCCCTCGCGGAAAATGTCCCGCTCGGGATCGGTCGGCGGCATACCGGTGAACGTGTCGAACACGTGAACCGGGCACGCGGAGCCTGTCGCGAGCAAATAGGCCGAGCCGCCGCGATAGCTGCCCACCTCCGCCACGTCGCCATCCAGGCCGCGGCAATGGGCCGCCAGCAGGTGCAGCAGATAGGCACTCGGCGGCTCGACCAGCGTGCGTCCCTCGATGCGCCGCCATACCGCGAGAAAGCCGGGATCGGTCAGCCAGGGTTCGATCGGCGGCGTCGGATGGGACAGCGGCCGCAAGCTCAGACCGAAACGTCGGAACACGTACCGATCGACGGTTTGAACGAACCCGGACGGAAGTGCGTTTTTTTTCATGGATCAGAACACCTCGATACCGGTTTCGCGGGTAAACGCATCGATATCCGCTTGATCGTTGGCGATCGGCATCCCCTTCACGTTCAGGCTCGTGTTCAGGAGCATCGGGCAGCCGGTACTGCGGTAGAACGACATCAGCAGTTCATGAAACGGCGCATTCTGTGCGGCGTCGACTGTCTGTACCCGGCTTGACCCGTCGACGTGGCAGACGGCGGGAAAACGCTCCGGAAAGCGGCACCGGCCGGTGACCTGCATGTACGGCGAAGCCGGCACCGGAAGATCGAAGAACCGGCCGGCCAGTTCGGCCGGAATCGCCGGCGCGAACGGGCGGAACGGCTCCCGCCGCTTGACCTCGTTCACGCGATCTTTCATGCGGGGCTCGCGGGGATCGGCGAGCAGGCTGCGGTTGCCGAGCGCACGGGGACCATACTCGGCGCGCCCGTGCGCAAAACCGGCGATGCGACCGTCCTGCAACGCGGCAAGTGCACCCTGAACGTTCGCGCCGCGGCCAAGTTCGTGCCCGAGATACGGCCCATCCCAGCGCATCGGGCGCTTGCTGGACGCCAGCGCCGCACCCAGTGCGTTTCCCGCGTCGCCCGGATTGGGCATGATCCAGAGCCGGTCGAACAAGCCGCTGCGGCAAAGCTTCTCATTGGCGACGCAGTTCAGCGCAAAGCCGCCGGCGAGCACCAGATTGCGGCTCGGGACTTTCGTCACTACCCACGTCATCAGGTTCAGCAACGCGTCCTCGGCGATGGCCTGCGCGCTCGCGGCGATGTGCTCCGGCTCGCGCCACTCCGGATGCCAGCCGCCGAGCCCCCGATGAACGTTGCGCCTGAGCCGAAAATGCCGCGGATGAGGACGGATCAGTTCCCGGACGATCGCGTCGCGATGGACGGGCTCGCCGAGCGCCGCCATCGCCATCATGATGAACTCTTCCTCGTTGGGCTTGAGGCCGCAACGCTGCGTCAATGCCGCGTAGAAGAGACCGAGGCTATGCGGATAGCGCTGCACGAAAACGCGCTGGAGCTGCGTGCCCTGTCCGTGCCAGATCGAAACCGTGTCCCATTCGCCAATCGCATCGATCACGACGACCGCGGCTTCGTCGAAAGGCGCGGTGAACATGCCGGCGGCGGCATGCGCCTCGTGGTGGCCGACGGTGCTCACCGGGCACCCGGCAAGCGCGTCGAACGACCGGATGTAGGCGATCGGCGAGCGCGCCAGCGCCTTGCGCCACTGGCCGGCGTACGCATGGCATACCCGGGTTCGCCACGGACGCTCGTGGAAAACGATCCGTGTCGGCGGGCCCGCGACGCTCAACGCATCGTCGAGCAACCCATCGTTCAGCAGCGCATCGTTCTTGATTTTCGAATAGCGCTCGGCATGCGCGGCAAACAGTATGCGGTCGCCCCGTATCACAGCCAGCGCGGCGTCGTGACCGAGGCAACTGATTCCGTAGATCGTGTCGTCCATCGGGAGCGCTCGCAAGTCGGGTCAAGGGTAAATGAAGGGACCCCGTTCGACGCCCCTTCGGTGGCGAACCGCCGCACGCAGCCTCGCGAACCATGCGGACCGGAACGCTGCGTCGGCACCTGGCTCGAGAGCGAGCAACGCTTCACGTCGCAAGTGGCCCGCCAGTACGCCGGCCCAGTAGTCGTGTCCGTCCTCGGCCGGATGGCGCCCTTTCCAGTGCGGGGTCTCGGCCGAGAGGATGGAGGCCATGCTGCCGCCGCAGTCGCCGAAATGCAGGTACGTACGAGCGTTGAGCGCCCGCGTGTGCGCGACCGCCTGTCGCGCCGCCGCAAAGGTTTCCTGGCACGACTTCAGTGCATCGAAGAACAGGAAGCGCACCCGATGGTGCTGCAGGAATGCCTGTAGTGCCAGCGCCTGCGTGGCGAATCGGCATGCCGATTCATGATCGTTCCACGCGACCTCGCGATAGACCTTGTTCAGGCGATCGAGCGCCGGCAGATCCGGGTAGTCGTGATAGGGGATCGTCTGTTTCCACTCGTCGCCGACGAAGTACTCGCGGCGCATCGGGTCCGACCAGCCGATCACCACCAACAGCGATCTTCGCGCTGCGTCGCCCCCGGCACCGAGGAAGTCGGTCACCCACTGGATCGTCGTGCGCAGAATGCGGTCGTTGGAGCCGCCCGGGATGCTGTCGTTGACCACCTTTTCCGCGCCGACCCGAACCGCGAGCCGGCCGGGCCACGCGTGCGCCTCACGGTAAGCATCGTCCAGGCAAACATGCGTTTGCGGGTCGTCGATCAACTCATACCCGTAGGTCATCGAGCAGCCGTTCGCGTACAGCACGCCGACCTGCCCGACCTCGCCCGACTGAAGAGCGTGACGCGCATGCGTAATACTCGTCGCTTCCTTCATGACGCCGCCCCCCGGACAGATTCGTTGCATTCGAATGCGTTCCTGGTGACCGAGCTGCCGCCACCGCCGCTTCGTGGCCGCGGCGTCGACGCACCGCAACGATCTGGATCATAGCCAACGTTGCGCCGGCATTCAAATGTGCGATGCATCCATCACCCGAGCGCCGCGCGAACGACAGGAATGCGAATCGCATCGGTCGCTTTTGCCTCCTCCTGTCAGTTCTTCCAGCTAGGCTTTCGGCAATCCGTTTCTACACTTCATTCAACGTGATGCGGCGGCATTTGAGCGAATTGAACAATGCCTGGGAATAATCCTCGCCTTTGATCAAGAGTAGTCCCCCGAACCACTCGAACTACGAGGAAATCATGCCTAAAGAACTCAACGTCCCATCGCAGAACGCACTGGCCACCGGCTTCTTGATTCAGCCGCAAGACGTGACCGGCACGCAGATCACGTTCCACTACGACTCGATGGCGGGAAATCAGCCAAACTCGTACGGCAACACCGTCTTCCTGTGGCAAACATCGCAGGAGGCGATCCCGGTCAACACCCAGCCTCTCAACTCGCAGCTCATCTCCAGCAACCAGCCAAACGGCTCGAACGTGTTCATGGGGCTCTCAGTGAGTTCCGAGTCCTACCTGGTGGCTTATGCGGTGGGGAATGCCGTGAAGAACATCGTCGCTTCGGTGTACATCCCGGCCACCGACGGCCATTCTGCCAACCCGGTCGTCCCAACGCAGGCTCCGTCGATCCTCGTCACCAGCTACGGCGCGACTTCCGTGTCGTTCTCGTACGTCACGCCGGTAGGCATGACGCCGCAGAACGACGGCGACTGGGTCGGACTGTGGCAAGGCCAAGGGCAATCGGTGCTCTACAGCCAGCCGCCCACCTGGTTCGCGCAGTTGGGCAGCAACGCCAACCAGGGGAACTGGGGGCTCAACCTTTCCAGCGGGAACATCCAGCGCGGCACCATGTACACCCTCGGCTATTTCAAGGGCGGCTACGCGCAGACCAGTCCCAAGCAGACCACGCTCGCCGCCAGCACGACGTTCACGGGCTGAGCGAGTGAACGCGTCCGGGCGGTTCGACGCCGCCCGGACGCCTGTTCCCGCATTCACCGCGTCCGGGGAGATGTCGCCCCCTCCCGGAATCCGAACCAACGATGGATCTGCAGTCGGGAGCGGCTTCATGAGCTTCTTTACGCAGTACCAAGGGTCGCGGCTTTACACGGCCTCCTCGGCGCCTGGCGAGGCCGGATGGCTGGCATACCTGCTCCCCACCGCCTTGTCGCCGGGACAAGGAATCGAACTCGATCCCGCGCTCACGCAACACGCGGGATCGTTCCTCTTCTGCGCCGCCGTGCCCGACCTTGCGACGACGCAGGCGCTCGACGCGTTCATCGACGCCGTGGACAAGGTCATCGCGCGGTCGCCGGCCGATCGGGGTTTCCTGTGGCTGATCGACGCCAATGCTCCGACGCCATCCAACACGCCGTTGATGGGAATCGCCTCCGACGGCGCGTATGTGTCGAACGGGCTGGACGCCCCCATTTTCGAAACGCTGTCGCTTAGCGTTCGTGCCGGCGTCACGCTAAAGCTGGACGGCGAGACACTGCAGCTCGGCACGCCGAACGGGATCTTCTTCAGCGGCGCGTCGGCGCCCGGCGCCACGCAGGCGAGCCAGGTGCCCGGCGGCGATCTTCCGTTGTCCGGGGCGGCGCGAGGATGCATCCGCTTTTCGGTCTTCCTGCAGCGGCAATTCCTGCATGACGGCTGGAACTGGGGCTTCCAGTTCCAGACTCCCAACGACGATCAGGTACGCCCCGAGATCGGCGAGTGGTTGCCGCTGGCGTTCGGCTATCTGCCCGACGCGGGCGAGATGCTCGGGTTCGCGGTCGCTTACGACCCGAGCGACCCATGGAACGCGGTCGCGGCCGAAGCCAATCGCAGCGTGCTCGTTTTCACCGGACAGAACCAGGACGGGGCCGCGACGAAGCTGGCGTCGTGCTACGCGACGACCTACGGCGAGCCGCTCACGCTGGTGCCCGTTCCCGGCCCGCTCGACGCGCAACCGCGAGCCGCCCGCTTTCTCTTCAATCGCGGCGCGCCCAATGAAAAGGGAAACCGTGACTTCCAGCTCGCGCCCGACGGCGATTTCGTGATTCATGCGGACGGCGCGGCGAACGGCGCGACGTACGACCTGATCTGCGGCTTGCAGGGAACCGAGTTCGTCGCCTTCCAACCGTTTGTCGAGGGCGGCTATGCCGGCGACCGCATGCAATTCACCGCACGCTCGCCCGCCTACGCCGCGCGTTATCCCTTTACGGAGGTGTCGCCCGTCGGGCCGCCCGTCGACTTGAATGCGCCGCTGCTCGACACGACTTACACGACCTCGTGGGGAACCGTCGTGCGGGCGCCAGCCGCGGACGGCACACCTGCGTACGTGGCGCAACCGAAGGGGGCGGCACTCTACGGCCGCGACGCGCTGATCCATCCGCTGACGCAGAAGACGCTCTTCGGGCCGATGTCGCCCGCGGTGGCGCTTCCCGCGGCCGCGTTCCCGATCGCGCCGTACACGGGCGCATCGCCGGGCAATGGCGTAACGGCATTCACGGCGGACGAGATGGCGCAGTTCGAGCGCCAGGTGATCTCGCCCACGCGCCGCCGCCGCATCGCCGACGCCGGAGCGCGCGTCGTTCCGACGAAGGCGCATGCGCTGGGCCTGGCCGCCGCCGAGGACGTCAAGCCCTACAACACGACGACGCCGACGGGACTGCTGGTGAGCGTCGAAGCGGACGGCAGATGGAGCAAGATCCTCCTTGGGCAGAACCTGCAGCCCGATCTCCAGCAAATGGGCTTCTGCTGTCCCGTCGCCGAGCTGCAACAGGCCTTCGCAACCAGCAGCCTGTTCCTCGTCGTGGCCAACGCGAAGCATCTGGGCGCCTTCTCCGCGGACGGGAGTGCCAAGTGCAGCAAGTGCGACGACGGCGGCAAGCATGCGGCGTTCAAAAACCGGATCAACATCGACAAATGGTGGTTCGAGGCCGCGGTCGGGCAGAACAACCAATACGACGACTACGCCGACGTGATGATCGTCAAGGGGCGGCGCGGCCCGCTGTGGGACCCGGCGAATCCGGAGCAAAGCCTCGTCGCTAGCCCCGAGATGTGGACGCAGAAGGACAGCTTCGCCGCGCCCAGCGATCGAGCGCCCGACTCCGCGCTCCCCGGCGAGCCGAACCCGGACGAACTGACGGCGCTATCGTCATGGTTGCAGCGTTACTTCCAGGACGCGCTGGACCAGGCGGAGCCCGAATACTTCGCGAAGTTCAACGCCATCGCGAAAGACCCCGCGTGGACGGGCATCCTGTTCCTGCGGATGAAGATCGCCGAGATCCCGGACGACCTGGTCGGACTCACGGCCGGCGTGCAGGCGCGCGATCGTTTCAACGCGCACCACCTCGGCATCGAGATCAGCCAGGTGGAGAACGATCCCGCCGCGAACGACATCGAGCTGACGACGAGCAGTGCCATGTTCGGCCTGATTTACTACGTGGACCCCGACTACGTCGCGCCACCCGTCGGGGCCGACCCGCAGCCGGTACCGCCCACGCAGGGCGACGTCTATCAGTTCCGCGTTCTCACGCTCAAGGCGCTCTTCGAGAACACGGCCGTGCAGCGCTTCCAGAGCTATGCCCAGCTCACGCTGGGAACGCTGCTGGACATGCCCGTGGTACGGATGGGCGACGGCGGCAATCCGTACGCGACCATCGTGTTGCGGGGGAGCTACCAGGACAACGGCGGCCGTGCGGTCTACAGCCTCGGCACCACGGCCACCAGCACCTTCCATTTCGCCAACAACCTGTTCAACAAGATCGAGGTGGACAGTGCGCAGATGTCCACCCGTGACGCGGGTGCGAACGGAAAGGTCGTGTCGTGGTTCGCGCTGTCGGGCTTCCTCGACTTCGCGGTGGTGCAGGCAAACGGCGGGGGCGACTTCGACCTCTTCTCCTTCGGCAGCGACGAGGGGCAGCCCGATCAGTTGCGCCGCGGGCTGGCCTACTCGAACCTGGGGCTGCTGATGACGTTCCCGGTGGCGGACCCCACGGCTGTGGCCTTCGAGTTCTCGGCGGCCGAGGTCCGCTTCGATACGCAGACGAGCACACCGCGTCCGGGAAGCCTGTTCGTGAACTTCGCGCTGAGCCTGCAGGGCCTGGCCCAGGGCGCGACGGAATCGTCGCCCGAGTCCGTCGGCTTTCTGAACGTCGTCACCGACGCCACCCTCACGGGCGTCGACGAGGGCAAATGGTACGGGCTGTCCTACCAGCTGAACATGGGGACGCCCGGCAACCTGGCGGGGACGGTCGGGCTGACCTCGGGGCTACTGACCGCCTGGGCGCCCGAGAGCCCCGACGCCGGGCGCTACCGCGCCATGCTGGGCATCCAGTTGCCCGGCGCCGGCGGCGGCGCGAAGGTGATCAGCCTGCAGAACGTGCTGCGGCTCTCGATCGGGCAGATATGGTTGACCTATGACCGGAAGAAGAGCTCGTTCCTGCTGATGCTCACCGAGATCGCACTCAAGTTCATGGGCCTGCTCAAGATTCCGCCGAGCGGCTCCACGCTGTTCTACCTGTTCGGTAACCCCAGGAGCGACGGCAAAGCGTCGGGGCTGGGATGGTATGCCCAGTACAGCCAGACCGACGCCGGCAACGCCGATCTCACGTCCCCGCCCGCCGACATCGGGCGCTCACTTGCCGAGAGACAGAGATGAAAGAATTCCTGGACTTGCTCGCGAAGCTCATGAAGGGCGCCCCGGCGAGCGAGAGCGCCGCGGAGGCGGGAATCGTCGGGTTCGGAAAACTGCTGTACGAGCAGAGCGAGATCCGTTTCTACGTGGACGGGACGCCCAACTTCGGGCATCAGGCCAGCACGATCTATGTCTTGAAGCGATTGATCGATCACTTCGGCTACAAGGGCGCGGTCAGGATCGTGTACCAGAACGCCCCTGCGGGCAAGCAATCCACGCCGGCCAAGCTGGCCCTGCTGCTGACCGGGCTGGTGCCGGCCGACATCGCGACGGCCACCATCGCATACGGCACGTGCCAGGACATCAGATTTGTCGCCTGGGATCACCGCGCCGCCCTGAACAACGCAGTGCTCGGCTTTACCGGCGGCGCCGACAATGTCGGCGAGAATCTGGCCACGGAGCTCAAGGTCCAGTTCTTTCTGCGGCTGCAACCCTTCATGTGGAAGAAGGTCGGAGGCGAGTTCGTCGCCAATACCATCGAGTTCGGAGACGTCCACCGCGAAAGCATCGACTTGGCGGCCTCGACCTCCACCGTCTTTCCGCTGCTGCCGTTCAGATACCTCGCGGCTCCCACGAAAGCGGTGCCGGACGCGGTCTGGAATTGGTACATCAGCGAACAGAAATACGACGCCTTTCTGGCGGCGCGCACGAACAACGCAAAGGCGCTGCTCGGAGCGATGAGCGAGTCGGTGCGGCTGTGGCCCATATACGGATTGCATCAGTTCGGGGAGGATGAGGACAGAGGGCGCGACATGCTGCTCACGCTCACCGCGCTGGCACTGCTTGTGCAACGTGCTTCGGGGGACACGCGCCCGATCGTCCTCGCGCTGCTGAACGACGCCACTCAGCTGCAAATGAACCTGGTGGAAGCGTTCGTGGCTGGCAACAAGAAAGAGATCAAAGAGATCATCACCGCGGACTACGCAGATTCCGAATATGTCAAGGCCTCCCCTCAGAAAAAGCAGTCCGCGCAACAGATGGTCGACGTCGTCGACAAGCTCGTGGACGAACTCGATCCGGTACACCATTGCACGTTGCTATACAACGCCATCACGCCCGAGAAGATCGAGGAGGAAGTCGGCAAGCTGGGCTCGAACCAGTTCCTGCTGGCGGCTGTCGGCCCGGTGCCACAGGAGGTATTCAACGCGCTGTATGCCGCAGCCACCCTTCCCCCGGTTTTCGAGGGGCAGGGAACCTCGAGCCTGGTCATCAGCCTGGGGTTGCCGTACTTGCAAACGCCCAAGACCGGGGTCGACGCAAACAACTATCCCGACTTGCCACTCTCGTATTCTCAGGCGGGACCATGTTCCGCCGCCTGCGCCAAGCAAAGCCAGAATCTGCGGGACAGCCTCTCCAGTTACATCAATATCAACAATTCGGCGCTGTACCGTACGGTGCTCGACGAGCTGGCCGGCTGGACGAGCGGTGCTTACAAGGACGGCGAAGCATTCCAAGTGTATTTCCAGTCGCTCGGCAAGTATTTCCAGAACGACCTGAACGACAAGATTCTGCTCGGTTGTGCAGGACTGAACAGCGCGGCGACATCCGTTCCCGTCGACGCGACCACGCGCGGCCTCGGCTTGCTGGCCCCCGAAGCCGATGTCGAACCGCTGGCGCTGAAGCTGATCTACCCGGCGACCGACGCCGAGCCGCTGACGCTCGAGCAGATCTATACGGCGCTCACGGACGCATGGCGCGACGGCAGCGTGGACTTGCTGGCGGCGCTCCCCGGCACGGCGCTGGCCGCTTTCTACACGCCCGTCGTGGGCGCGTCGCTGCCGGTGGCGGTCGCCAAAGACGACATCGTCGAGCAAAAGGACGGCAGCGGCGCGGTAACGGCCGTCCTGCTGCGCAACGGCGCAACGAAAGCGTTCGGCGTGCCGTTCGGCATGACGCTGGAATTCGCCGCAACCCAGGGGCCGGTGCGCTCGCGGATGCAATGCCGCTCGACCGACACCTGGGAGCTGGGCGGCGTGCCGTGGATCGCGCTCGAAGCGCCGGGCTTCGACATGGACGTGCCGGAGTCGCCGCTGCCCGTGATCGGCGGTGCCGTGGGAACCGTGCGCGGCACGGGCCTCACGCTCGAGATTCGCTACCCGGTGGACGACACGTGGGTGATCAGCGGCAGCTTCGCCCCGCCCTATCCGGGCATCGCCACGTTCTACGCGATGGCGGGGGGCATCAACCTCGTGCAGAGCATGCCCGCGCCGCTCAACACGCTGGCCGGCTTCGGGCTCAGCCGGTCGCAGACGATCTACGACACGACGGTGTCCCGCATCAGGTCCCTGCTCTTCGAGTTCCGGACCAGCCAGCCGTGGACCATCGTCTCGACGCCGAAACTGCAGGTGCAGCCGCGCGTCACGGCGCTCATCCGCGATCCGGGCAACTTGAAGACGCGCACCACGTCGTATCGGATCGCCGGCGATTTCACGATCGGCAGCGGCACCATCAGCATCACCGCGCAATACCCGGATTTCCAGCTCGTCGGCGCGCTCTCCGACGGCGTGATCGACCTGAGCGACCTGGCGAAGCTGTTCGGCGTGACCGTGGACCTGGCCTCGGCGGTCACCCAGTTCGATCTGTTCGTGCAGCCCCCGACCAGCGCCTACGACATCACGACGACGCTCACCGCCGACTGGCCGATCTCGGTCGGCGGCACCACGCTGTTCACCATCACCGGCCTCGGGTTCAACGTGCAAGGCGGGCGCGACAAGTTCACCGTCTCCCTGTCCGGAACCACGATCATCCTCCCCGATACGAGCGACGCGGTGGGGCTCTCGCTGAAGGCGGCATACAGCGACCCGGGCTGGGTGTTCAGCGGGGAGCAGACGAGCGGCGTGGTCTCGCTGGGCGCGCTGCTCGAGCGCTACATGGGCTGGAGCGTCGGGCAGGCGCTCGGCATCGACGGCCTCGGGCTCACGCTGGCCACCCGGAACTCGGACTGGACGTTCACCGGCAAGACCGCCGAGCGCTGGGAAGTGCCGTTCATCTCCGGTCTCGGCGTTTCGGCGTCGCTGCGCGCCGGCTATCGCAGCCCGGCGCAAGCGCGCACCCTGCCCGTGGCGCCGGCGGGCGCGCCGGCGGCGGGCGGTTACTTCGCGCGGGTCGAGACCCGCTGGATCTGGCAGAACATCGACCTCACCGTCTGGTTCGACTACAACCCGGACGTCAACCAGTACGGCATCACCTGGGGGCTCCTGGAAGGGATCGTCCGCGGCCCCGACCCCGCCACGCAGGACTGGACGGCCACGCTCCGCTTCACGCAGAACACCTCGCTCGGCTCCATCATCGAGACGATGGTGTCGTGGGCGACCGGCTCGAAGTTCGGGCTCGAGTCACCGTGGGACTTCCTGAACGCCATCCCGCTGTCGGGCCTTGCGCTCGAATACACGTTCAACAAGACGGATTCGAGCCGCAACAAGGTCAGCTTCTCCGTCGCGATCGGCCCGATCAATCTCGGCTTCGCGCGAATCGACAGCATCGACGTCGGCTATGCGTCCACCGGAAAGGACCGCGGCGTGATGGTGTCGCTCAAGGGGGCGTTCTTCTGGCAATCGAACCCGAGCGAGCCGCTCGCATGGGACGCCAGCAAGCCGGGAACGGCTCCCACGCCTCCGGGGAACGGCAACAAGTACCTGGACCTGCGGCTGCTGGCGATGGGGCAGCACATTACGCTGCCCTGCTTCGCCACGGCCGACACCGTGCAAAAGGCGATCGACTGCATGGCGACGCTGCCCGCCCCCACGCCGGGCGAGCTGCCGCGGGTCACCTTCGACCCGCAGAGTGCATGGCTCATCGGCACGGACTTCGGTGTACTGAAGATCGATACCGGAGAGTCGGGGAACCGCAGCGGCACGGCGCTGACGACGACGCGCGGCGGCGCGCCCGCCGCGGCGCCCGGCTACGTGCTGACGCTGCAGGCCGTGTTCAACGACCCGCACCTGTACGGGCTGAGGGTGAAGCTCGACGGCCCGGCGGCCAAGGTTTTCAAGGGGCTCGACTTCCAGATCATGTACCGCCAAGTGAGCGATACGGTGGGGGTGTACCAGGCCGAGATCACCCTCCCGGACCTCATGCGCCACCTCACGGTCGGCGCTTATTCGCTTACGCTCCCGGTGTTCGGGATCGCCGTCTATACCAACGGCGACTTCCAGGCGGACATCGGCTTTCCGTGGAACGAAAACTTTTCGCGCTCCTTCACGATCGAGGCGATCATTCCACCCGGCATCCCGGTGATCGGGTCGGCCGGCTTCTATTTCGGCAAGCTCTCCAGCGCGAGCACGAACCGCGTCCCCGCGTCGTCGCTCGGCACCTTCAACCCCGTGCTCGTGTTCGGCTTCGGCATGCAGGTGGGGTTCGGCAAGTCGATCGAGTACGGCATCCTGTCCGCCGGCTTCAGCGTCACCGTGGTCGGCATCCTCGAGGGCGTGCTCGCCAAGTGGAACCCCTATCGGCTCACCGACGCCGGCCGCGAGCCGTCCACCCAGCTTCAGGGCGATTACTATTTCTGGCTGCGCGGCACGGTCGGCATCGTCGGCAAGGTGTATGGCACGGTCGACTTCGCGATCGTGAAGGCCGACGTCAACCTGACCGTCAAGCTGCTGCTGCAGCTCACGTACGAATCCTACGTGTCGATCACGATCACCGTCATCGCGTCGGTCGACGTGTCGGTCAGCGTGCGCATCAACCTGGGGCTCTTCAAGATCACCATCTCGTTTTCGTTCTCGATGCGGCTCAAGGAAACCTTCGCGATCGAGAACACCGGCACGGCGCCCTGGTTCGGCGACGGCCGTCCGGTGCGCGGGGTGCTGCGCGCGCCCGTGGAGCGCCGCCTTTCCGCCTTTGCGTTGGCACGGGCGCTCAGTTCCACGGTCTATGGCGCGCCCGACTGGCGAAACCTGCAACCCGGCGGTGGGGTTGACCTGTGGGGCTACCTGGTCCCGGGGCTCACCGCCGCACGCGACGAGTGGACGCAGACAGGGACGCCGGCCGGCCAGCTTCCCTGCTGGGTCGCGCTCCTGCTCATCGAATCCGTGCCGCCTGCGGGGCAGGACGGCGATGCAAGCGCGCGCAAGGCCGCGGGCGATGCGGTCGACACGTCGTTCGAAGCGCTTGCGAAGATGGTGCTTCGCTGGGCAATCGCGGCTGTTCACGGCCCGATGACGCCGGCGGAAGTCGACCGGTACCCGATCTCCGCCACCCTGCTCGACTGGCTGGCCACCGAGGTTCTGGTGAGCACCGGCGACAATCCCGCGCCGATTCCGCTCGATGCCGTGCAGGCTTTTCTGACGACCCAGTTCCGCGTCAATCTGCGGGTGCCGCCGACGGATCAGGATGCGTCGGCCGACGCGACGTACTTCCCCGCGCCTCCGCAACTGCGGTTGACGATCCCCGCCTGCGGCGAGGGTTATCCGGGCGTGAAATACGACCTGGGGACCTACAACTCGCTCGGGCAGGGCACGCTCGGCGAGTTGCGCGCGTGGTTCGATCAGCTCGCGGTGCAGGTAGAGCGCGAGCAGCAGGCAAACGGGGCGCGGCCACGGACGCTGGAAGCGGAAGCGCCGCTATCGATGGCCGGATGGATGTTCGCCGACTATTTCCTGCTGCTGGCCCGCCAAATGGTGAAAGCCGCGCAGGAGGCGCTGCGCGACTACAAGTACCCGCTCACCGGGAGCGAGACGCCGGATGCCGTCGTGGCCTGGGTGAACGGCACTGGCCAGCTCGGCGAGCTCTATACGTTGCACGATGTCTTCGCCGCCAATCCGCAGCACGCGCTCGTTGCAGGGAAGACGCTGACCGTCGGCGTGACGGTCGAGATCGCCGCGGCCCGCACGGGCAACACCTTCGCGTCGCTCGCCGAACTGTTCGACGCAACCTTCCCCGCCAGCGTGCTGGCGGAAGCCAACGCGGCCGACCCGGCACTGCTGCGGGCCGGGGCAACGATCACTTTCGCCCCGCACGCGCCCTACACGGTGGCGGCGGGCGACACGCTCGTGAGCATCGCCGCGCGTTACGCGGTGAAGCTCAACGTGCTGCTGGCGAACTCGGACGTTCTCGTCGCCGGCGCGCTGCTGAAAGACGGCGCGACGGCGAACTTCCCGTTCACGACCTGCACGTCGCTGGCGACCGACACGTTTGCGTCCGTCGCCGCGCGGCCGGTCTACGCAGGCGGCTTCACCGCCGCCGCGCTCGCCACCACGAACGCGGGGCGCGGCGTACTGCTCGAAGGCGCGAAAGTCGAGTACCCCGGGAAGACGCCGTACCTGGTTCAGCCCCGCGACACGCTGGGCGACGTCGCGAATGCGTTCGGCGTCCCGGTGCCCGACTTGCTGGCAAAGAGCGCCGTGCTGACGCAGGCCGGGCTCCTGGCGCCGGTCGCGTCGCTCGCCGTCCCGCCGTTCCGGTATGCGACGCAGCAGAACGACACGCTGGCCCAGGTGGCGTCGCGCTTCGCGGTGGACGTCTCCGTCCTCTCGGATCAGCCCGTCAACGGTGGCGTGGCCGGGCTCTTCGCCGCCGATGCTCCGCTGGATTTGCCGCACCTGCCGCAATTCCCGGTCGGCGAACTGCTGGCCGAGGCTCAGCGCACGGGTGCGCTGCAGCATCTGTCCGGGATGGCGAGCAGCTACACGATGCACGGGATGCGCTTCCCCACGTCGGGCCGTACCGACACGGGCGGCGCATGGTCGATCGTCCCGAATGCGATGGGCATGTGGGTGCGGGACATCGACGGCAAGCTGACGCTCCCGCCGCAGGCGGGGCTCTATGCCCTGACCGGGCAGCAGTTCCCGCTTCCCGCGCTGGGAACCGAGCCCTTCTCCGCAACGTTCGACCGGGTCGACGGCGTCGATACATCCTGGCTACGCTTCGTGGACGCGAAGGGCGCTCCGTCCGACCACGTGACCCTGTCCGTCGCGCCCGGTTCCGCCGATGCCACGCGCATCACCCAGGTGACCCAGGCGGCCCGGACGCGGCTCGACGTGCCGCTCGACGCGCTCGGCGCGGGCGAAATGTTCCATGCCGCGCTCGCGACGTATCCGTTCACGTCCGCGCTGCAGTGGCTGAGCGCGGGGCCGGTGTCGCTTCCGTACGGACAGGCGCCGGCAAGCGCGCAGTCACTGCGCCTGTGGCGGCTGCCGGATGCGCTCGCGGCACTGCCCGACCCCGTCACGCATGCGGTGAACCCGCGCTTTTCGCTGCAGGTGGCCCGCTACGACGACGCCACCGGCGCCACCGAGACGGCGAAGGTGAGCGCGTACGGGTGGGCCTCTACGATCGACTTCACCGTGCGCCGCATTCCGCCGGTGGCGGGAAGCCCCGCTTCGGCCACCACCTACGAGGTGGTCGGCGCGGGCGGCGCGTCGATCGTGCTGCTGGAACGGTTGCTGAGCCAACTGCAGGCGAACGATGCCGCCTATTACAGTCTGCTGGTCGGATACCCGCCCGACGGATCGTCAAGTGCCGGCGAGGGCGTGCAGACGGACGCGGCAGCGAACGTGACCCTGGGAATCGCGCAGGTCAACCTTTCGACCGAAACCCGCCCGCCGGCGGGGCTCGCGATGGCGGCGATGCTCGAGAAGGCGCTCGAGCAGCCCGAACTCACGCTCCTCAATCCGCCGTCGGAGTTCGTGCGGCTGCTGTGGGAAGCCAGCATCACCCGCTCGAGCGGCTTCTTCCTGTACTACTACGATCGCGCGTCGGGGCGCGGGCTGCCGGAGCACGCGTTCAACGATCGCAACGAAGCGGCCCTCACGCTCGTCGTCCTCTACGCGAAGCCCGCGAGCGAGGCAGAGCAGGATTGCGTGGCAAGCTACATGAACGCAGTGGCCACGGCGGAGACCGTCGGCAGCGTCAATGCCGTCCTGTTCGCGGAAGCGGCGCCCATTCCGGCTACGGTGACGGCTGCCGCGCAAACGCTCGCGGCACTGGCGCAGGCATGGTTCTCCGACCCGGCCGACGTCGCCGAAGCCAACGCGAGTGCGGCGCTCCGCCAGGGCGCGCCGGTGCGCGTGAGCGAAGGCGTCTATCAGGCTCCTCCGGGCGGCGTTTCGCTGAAGGATCTCGAGCAGCGCTTCGGGACCACCGTGCAGAAGCTGAACGAGGCCAACCCGCTCTGGGGCGGCCTCCCCGATCCGCTGCCGTTCCCGGCGGCGATCCGCGTTCCCGACCTGACGCTCACGGCGGGCGTCAGCCTGCACACGGCGTCGCTCGCGGACCTGGCCGGCTGGTACGGCGAGCCGGTGGCCGCGCTCGCGGCGCACAACCTGCTGGTGCCGGGGCTGTTCGCGACCGGCACGGCGCTCGTGATCCCGGGCGGGCCGCGCGTGCGCACCGCCAGCGTACAGCCCGGCGTACAGGCGCTCGCTGCGCTCCGCCCCGCGCCGCCGCAGGTGGACGGGGCCTCGCCCGCCTACGGGACGGACTTGCTGCTGAACAACTTCAGCCTGCTCAATCAGCAGGTGGTCGAGAACGTCGACTTCCGGCCGAGCAACCCGCCCGGACTTCCGGCGGGGCCCACCACCACGCCCCTGGCCGACAACGGCAACGACAAGGTGCGCATCGCGACGCCGGCGGACCAGGTCGAAACCTGGAACTTCGGCCAGGCGCTTCCGTACGCCCGCTTCGCGAAGCATGTGCCCCAACTCGACAGCAGCGTGCTTCCTCCGGCGAAGGACAGCCCATACCTCGGGGTGGGCGGCATTCTGCAAGTCTCCTTCTCGTGGCAGGACTACTACGGCAACGTGTTGTCGACGCCGCTCTCGGATCCCCGCGCGGGAGATCCGCAACCGTACAACGACAGGCCCCTTCTCACCGGTTACACCGATCCGCTCGTGGCGCTCTCGCAATGGCCGTCCGTCGCATCGAGCTGGCAGGTCGCGCCGCCAACCGATGGGGGAATGCCGCGGCTGCGGATCGGGCTGACGTTCGACCCCAGTCGTTATCAAGGACTGTTGCAGGCATCGGCGAGCGCGACCACGACGATCGTCGCCGTCTTCACCGACGCGCTCGACGCCGCGTCGGCAAGCGAGCTCTCGCACTGGCAACTTGTACAGGGAACCGTCGAGTCCGCGTCGCTCGGCGCGGACGAAAAAACGGTCACGCTCACGGTCTCCCAGCTGGCGCAGGACGTGCGCCACACGGTGATAGCCACCGACGTGAAGGCGAAGGGAAGCGATACGCGCTACAGCGGACAGGCGTCGTTCGACTGGCCTGACCATCCGGCGCAGCGCAGCAGCACGGTGCAGCAGAACGCGGCGCAGGATCTGCACGTCTACACGCAGCTCTACTACCAGCTCACGGATCCGGCCGGGATGGCGCTCGCGGTCCAGTCGACGCTCCTCATCGGCGACGACGGACAGGCGGGAAGCCTGCCGCTGCCGGCAAGTGGCGTCGACGCGCTGATGAACTGGCTGTTCGGCACGAGCGGATCGGCCAGCGCTTATGCGTTCGTGCTGGACCGCGCGCAGTTCGGGACCGCCGCGGCGGCGCCGGCGGCCGCGCTGCCGCTCGACGTGGATCTGAAGCCGGAGGATTTGAACGCGGCGCAGGTGTTCCCCCTCTGGACCTCGTTCACGCTCACGCGCGGCCGTGGCACGGTGCTGCCGGGCCTCGAGACCGTCGCGGGAATCCGCAGCGCCAGCACGCGCGTCGCGCCGTTGCAAGACGCATTCGGCGCTGCCGGCGACACGCTGGGGCTCGCGGCGTTCGCCACGACCTTCGAGCAGGCGTTGTCGACACCCGGCGCGTTCCGGCTGAAGGTCGCCACCGGCATGGATCGCACCCTTCCCGCCCTCAGCGGAGCAGGCAGCTCGGTCTGGGCCGTGCGGCTGGGGCTGGCGGCCGGGCAGGCGATCTCGTATGCGATTACCGACGCGGGCCATCCGGCCGTCTTCGCGCCGCAGCCGGCCAGCAACCGGCTCATCAGCCGCACGCAGGTACCGATCTACGACTACACGACGGGAAAGGGTATCAGCGCCACCCCTTCGCGTCACACCGACTTCACGGACGTGGATCTGGACACCTGGTGCGCCCAGGTCTTCGCGGCAGTCGACGGGCTGCTCACGCCGCAATTCACCGCGCCGATCCAGATCGTCGGCGAATTGAAGTCCGCCGATTACCTGCAGTCGATCCTCGACGGCAAGAAGGGGTTGGCGCAACTCGCGAAGCTGTGGATGATCCCCGTCTTCGCGGGCGACAGCGCCGATCCGGACGCTGCGCGCGCGGCGTTCTACCAGCAGCTTCTCGTGCGGCTGTCGGCCGCCTATACGACGCGTGCCGCCGTGGAATTCCACGCAAGCGTGACGGCGGACGTCGTCGAACCCGGAGCGGACGGCCCGCCGCGGCTGTTCGGGCCGGCGGTGCGACTCGGGCCCGCGTTCGAGGCCGCGACCGTGGCGGCGGATGCATTCGACACGGTCTTCCTGCTGTTCAGCAATCCGATGGATCCCGTCAGCGCCGGGAACGTCGCGAACTATGTGCTGAGCGACGGCATCGGCGTGCTGTCGGCCACCGTCGCCGACGCCACGGTCACACTCGTGCTGGCGACGGACGTGCAGCCGGGACAAACGACCGTCACCGTCAGCGGCGTCAAGGATGCATCGGGACGCGCGGTGCGTCCGCCGCTCGTGCGCACGGTCACGACCGGATCCGCGGGCCTGCCCGCGAGCACCCTCGCCTTCAGCTCGCCGAAGCTCACGCTGCAGACGGGCGACGCGCGCAACCTGACTTACCTCGTCAATGCGCCGGACTCGGTTCGTGGAGCCGGCGGTGAACTGGTGTCCTACGTTGAGCTGGACATGGCGTACCAGGGCAGCCAGATCGAGCACCAGATCGGCGCGCTCCCCGGCATCGAAGACTACCAGGCCTCCACGTGGCTCAGCTTCGTCGTCCCCGATGCCGACGGGCCGCTCACGGCCGGGCTCGGGAGCTTCGCCGTGCCGATGGTGCTGCGCGCGTTCCCTGCGAGTCCCGGCATGACGGCGCAGGACGGCGCCCCGACCTACGACCTCGACCACGCGAGCCTGTCCCAGCTCAAGCAGTGGGACTACGCGTTCACCTACTCGCTGCCCTTCCACTATCCGCAAGACCGCGTGTACGGCACGGTGGAATTCAACTTGCGCCAGCGGCCGCGGGCGCTGGCGAGCTTCCCCGACGCTTTCGCGCAGCTCGCCGAGTTCGTGACCGTGTTCCCCGAAGTGAACGCCGACCTGCAGACGATCCTGGCCGGGATCGACGCCACGGCGGAGCCGGTCAGGGACCAGCAGAAGATCGATGAGGCCGCCGTCGCGTTGCAGTCGTTCATCCGGCTCGTCGGCGATCTCGTCCAGGCGGCGGGCGGCGGCGACTCGACCGGAGGTGAGCGCGATTCCGCCGGCCCCGGCCTGCGTTTTGCGCCGGAGCCGCGATTGCTGACAGGCGACCCGACGCTCACCTACGCGTTCTTCGTCGAGGAAGGTTCCGCGCGCGTGGGCGATACCGAAGGCGCGCTCGTCGTGTCGCTGTCCGGCGCTGTTCCGGACGGAATGGGCCGGCCCGTGGTGGACGTGAACCCGGCGATCTACGAGGCGCAGGAATGGATGCCCACCGGCGGCACATCCGGCCCGGTCGATCGCATCTACTACGTCTACAAGCTCAAGGCCGGGCCAGGGCCCGACGGCGCGTACCTCACGGCGGCGAACGGGCAGACCATCCCCGATCGCACGGTGCGGCTCCCCGCGCTCGATATCCTGCAGCGTCAGGACGCCTGGTCTACCGTCCGGGTCGAGCGCAACCGCGAACTGGTGCCCGGCAAGCCTTCGGCCGATGCGTTCGTCTACACCACGCCGGAGGTCCGTTTCGCGAACCCGCTGTTCCCCACGAACGACGCCGACGCCGAAGTGGACGTTTCGAAGGTGCCGACCGGCAAGCCGGTTTCGCGGCCGCTGCAGGCCCATCTGGATGCGCTGTTCGCCGACTTGCTGGCGAACAACACGCAACCGCAGATCGTCGCGCAGGTCGAGGTAACCTACGAGTACGCGCTGAACGCCGCGCTCGAACGCGTCGTCCTTCCGGTGCTCATGCAGGCGCCGCTGACGGTCAACGTGGCGGGAACGGGTGCGGGCACCCTGGCGGGGATGACGTCCGACTGGGCCGGCGCGATCGACGCGTGGTTCTCGGCGTATCTGCCGGCGTGCGGCGGAACGCTGTGGATGGACCTGACGCTGATGTCGAACCTCACCGGCCAGGCGATGCCGCTTCTGCGGTTGCGGCGGCTGATGCTGCCCATCCGACAGGTAGAGCCGCCACTGCCGTGCCGCTAGCGCGACGCAGTATGGCCGCGCGGGCGCGGATGGCGACGCCGCTGCTCGGGTTTCTGCTGGCCGGTTTCGTTGCGGCGCAGACACCCGGGCCGGCGATTTCGCTGTGTTCCGTCGCCATCACCGCTTCGTCGGGAACGACGGTTGACGTCAGCTACGCGGGACTCCCGGGGAACCAGCCCAGGAGCTATGGCGACTTCGTGGCGCTCTGGGCGAGCAGTGTCATCCCGTGGACGGTGGCCCCGGACGCACGGCTCGACATCCCGACCAACGCCGAGATGGGGAGCGTGGTGCTGGTGGGCGTCTCCATCAGCCGCATGCCGTACACCGTGGCCTATAGCGTCGGCCCCAAGACGGGCGACGCGTGTGCGTCGGCGCTGCTCGCCCCCGACGGCTCGACGGGTATCGTCGACACCGTCTCCCTCGAACTGGCCTCGCTCGGCGTCAGTGCGGTCACGTTTCGCTATCACACGCTGTCCGGGTATCGTCCCGCCACGGAGGGAAACTGGATCGGCCTCTGGCGCGGGCGCGCGAGCCCTTACAACGCGCCGCCGCCGCTCGCGCGCGCGAAGGTCGCGCAAGACGTGACGGACGACAGTGTGACGATCGACGGCGTGACGTTGGCGGCAGGAAACGTGTACACGGCGGTCTACTTCATGGGTCAACCGCTCACGACCGCTGCCGTGCTGCTTACGTTCACCGTTCCGGCGCGTTGAGCCGGGGAGCGTCGTCACGCATCATGACGCTGCCGCGCCGTGCCGGACGGCAGCCGGTCGATCTGCTCCGGCATCGCCGGGATCGGCCTCATTCGTGCCCGCCTTGCGCGCGAATGCGATCCTCGCCGTGCTCCGGGCCAGCGCCTGATGTCGCCACGCATCCGCCAGCGTGCTTGACGACGATCCGCCGCCCCGGGTCCTGCCCGGCGACGAGCAGCGCGGCGGCCCGCACGGACACCGCGCCGACGACAGCGGGATTCGTTGCGGCCGTCGCCGCCCGCGCGCCGCCCGGCGCGCTCCAGGTATGACATGCGGTGCCGGAGTCCTTCACAAACACGTCCATCACCGCGAGGCACACGTCGAGCCCCGCCAGGTCCGCCAGCGCGAGCGGCCCGATCGGGTGGCTCGCGCCGAGCATCATCCCCTGGTCAATCCCCTCGGCCGACGCGATCCCTTCGGCGAGCACGAAGAACGCCTCGTCGATCATCGGCACCAGAATGCGATTGACGACGCCCCCCGGCGTGTTGCGCACGCCGATCGGGTTGCCGCCAAAAGCCGCGCGCAGGATCCCTGATTCCCCATCCAAACCGACCCAAGGCTCCGCTGCTCCCGGGAGCGCGGGCCTTTCGCGCGGGGCAATCCGCTTCGTGAAGCGACGCTCGTTTCGCCTCGGTGAACTTCGCGATGTTTTATTCACCGCCCCGGTAACCATGCTCAACCGGAGTCAACAAATCCCGAGATGATTAACCGGAGTCGATTAATTCAATCAAATTAAGATGTTTGATGGCATCGATTCCAATCAATAAATAGAGCCATTCATCAATATGAATGTTTACTTTCCAATCTTACTTCCGTTAAGCTTGCGGCAAGAATTTTTCGGCACCCATTGCAACGATCCAAGAATTAAGAATCTCGATTGATCTGCATTAAATAGATTGATTATTGTTTATTTTGAAAATGAAATGAGACGAAATGAATCTATAAAAACCGGCAAGCCATCATGTGATTGACCGGGCTCTCTGTGCGTCGCTCGGCGACATGTGCCTGCCGCCTCGACCACATCTCTTTGGCATCGCGATTCAGGCTGTGCGGGACGGGCCCGATCATATGGCCCGGCCGGCGCCGCACTGCTATTGCGGACTTCGAACTCACACTCTTGCGAGCGCTGACGATGGACGACTTTTGCCGCGCGAACTTGCCCCCTGCCGAGGATTGGCCGACGTTTGTCTTTGAGTTGCCGGGGCTGCAGTTTCCGCCGTTTCTCAATTGCGCCGCCGCGCTGCTGGATACCGCAGTCGAAGAACGGGGCTGGGGCGATCGCATTGCGATCAGGACCGAGTCGGGCATCGCATGGTCGTATCGCGAATTGCGCGATGCCGGCAACCGGATCGCCAACATGCTGGTCCGCGATGCGGGCCTGGTGGCCGGCAATCGGGTGCTGATGCACGGCGCCAATCACCCGATGCTTGCCGCCGCGTGGTTCGGCGTGGTCAAGGCCGGTGGCGTGGCCGTCGCGACGATGCCGAAGCTGCGCGCGGGAGAACTGTCGACCATCATCGGGCGAGCCCGGGTCACGCACGTCATCTGCGAAGCCGGTCTGTCGACCGAGCTCGACGCGGCGATGGCGAGCATGCAGTGGCGCGGCGAAGTTCGGCGCTACGAGACGGACGACACGCATCCGCACGCGCGCTGGCTCGGCGGCTATTCAGCGGAATTCGCGGCCGCCGAAACGCGCGCGGACGACCCTTGCCTCATCGCGTTCACGTCGGGGACGACCGGGGAACCGAAGGCAACCGTCCATTTTCATCGAGACGTGATGGCAGCCTGCCACTGCTTTCCGCAGCACGTACTCCGGCCCACGGCCGATGACGTCTTCTGCGGGTCGCCGCCGCTCGCGTTCACGTTCGGCCTCGGCGCGCTGCTGCTGTTTCCGATCAGTGTCGGCGCGAGCGTCGTGCTGTTGCCGAAAACGAGCCCGGAACGGCTGCTGGCCGCCGTCGACCGGCATCGGGTCAGCATCCTGTTTACGGCACCGGCGGCCTATCGGTCCATGCTCGACCATCTCGACAGGCATGACATGTCGTCCCTGCGCAAATGCGTGTCGGCGGGTGAGGCACTTCCGTCGTGGACGCGCGACGCATGGCAGGAGCGCACCGGCCTGCACCTGATCGACGGAATCGGGTCGACCGAGATGCTGCATATCTTCGCGTCGACAGGCGACACCGGCGCGAAGGACGGCGCGATCGGCAAGGCGGTGCCCGGTTACCGCCTTGCCGTCGTGGACGAGCACGGCCAATGCCTGCCGCCCTACGAAATCGGCTATCTGGCCGTGCAGGGGCCGACCGGGTGCCGCTACCTGAATGACGCGCGGCAACGCGACTACGTCAAGCACGGCTGGAACCTGACGGGCGACAGCGCCTACCTGGACGAGGACGGCTATCTGTTCTATCAGGCGCGCGCGGACGACATGATCATCAGCTCCGGCTACACGGTGTCTCCCGGCGAAGTGGAGCAGGTGCTGCTGCGCCATCCCGATATCGCCGAATGCGGCGTCGTCGGACAGATCGACGAATGGGGCGGCACGCTCATCTGCGCGCATGTGGTGCTGCGGCCGGGCGTCGACGGCTCGGAGGCGTTGACGACGCAGCTGCAGCAGCACGTCAAGAGCGTGATTGCGCCGTACAAGTGTCCGCATCGTATTGCCTATCACGCCGGCAGTCTGCCGCGCAACGAATCGGGCAAATTGCGTCGCGCCGTGCTCCGGCAGGCGGGTCATGGCGCGACGCGTCCCGTAAATCAAGCAGTCCAGAACGAGCACGCCCTATGAAAATTCTCGGAGCCGCGGTGGCCATTCCGGACCCCGCGACCACCGCGCAATCCTGCGCCAACGATTACGCGATCAAGGCAGCCAGGCAGGCGCTGCAGCAAGCCGGTTGCCTGCCGTCGGAACTGGATCTGATCGTCAGCCTGTCGATTTCTCCCAGCCGGATGGCGGACGCACCGACGATCGCCGGGCCGCGGCTGGCGCACCCGGTGCAGCGCGACCTGCGTGCACGACATGCGGCCGTGTTCGATCTGCTCGACGCAGACTGGGCGCTCGCACTCGATCTCGCGCAAAGCCATTGCAAACAGCTCGGCTATCGACGCGCGCTCGTCGTTCGCGCGGAGGCGCTCGCGGATGTCGAACAGGTGACCACGAGCGGCTTCGCCGACGGCGCGGGGGCGATCGTCCTGACGCCTTCCGGCCATGACCGCGTTTATGCCGGCCGCTACGCGGACCTCGAGTCGCCCCCGTTCGCGACGCTCGACGCGCTTCCCGCCCGGCGCGTGAACGGCATCCTGTCACTGGCCCGCTTCGAGAGCCGGTTCGATCACGCAACCGGTCGATTCGACGCCGAACCGGCCAATGCCGCCGCCGCGGTGCGTGCGATGGTCGACGCGGTGCAGAGCCGCATCGACCGGCGCGCCGCCACGCTGTTTTGCGAATCGTGGTTGAGCGGATGGCCATCGATCGCCACCGGCGTGGGTCGCGATTTCCACGTCGATGTCGTCGCCGGTTCGACGGACATCCCGAATCCGTTCCAGTTGCCCGCGTGGCTCGCGTCCCGCGTCGCAAATTCAATGTCGTTGCGTGACGATGAACATACGGTGGTCGCCATGACGCTGGATCCGTTCAGGCCGCGCATCGCCTGCAGCACGATGGAGGTCTGATGGTGCACAACGTCCGAATCGCAAGTCTGGCCTGCCGCCTGCCGGCACGCCAGGTACCCAACGACGATCCCGTCTTCGCGCGCGTCGAGCCCATTCCGTCGGAATGGTGGCAATTCTGGGGCATCGAATCGCGCTACATGATCGATCCCGATGCCGGCGAATCCGAGCTTGCGCTGGCCGAGCGCACGGCCCGCGACGCACTCGCCCGTGCTGGCGTGGAGGCCGCCGAACTCGATCTGGTGCTGTTCAACATGACGTCGCCGTTCGTCTCGCTCGCCGACGGCCGGCGCCGTTTCGCGCCGCGGCTGGCGCGTGCGCTGCGCGACAGGCTCGGCGCCACGCGCGCGCTCGACGCCGATGTCGAGATGGAATGCGCGAGCTTCGTGCTGCAACTGCAGATCGCCACCAACCTCATCAAGCAGGGACGGGTGAAGCGGGCCCTGGTGTGCTCGTCGGAGCGCATGTCGGCAGTGGTCGACTACACCAGTAAATCGTCGACGAACTTCGGCGATGGCGCGGCCGCGGCCGTGCTCGTCGCCGAGCCGGCCGATCCCGACGGCGCTGATTGGCTGGATGCCGCGTATCACAGCGATGCAACCCGCTACGACCTCGTGACGATGCAGTGGCGCAACGCGCGGGCTGCGGCAGACGACGACGCGGCAACCGACGCCGACAACCCGTTCGGCGTGTATTTCACGCTCAAGCCCGAAGCGCAGGAGGCGATTTCGCGTTTCATGCCGGTGGCCATTCCCGATATCGTCGAGCGGCTGTTGCACCGGAGCGGAACGGGCATCGCCGACATCGATGCGATGGTGTTCCATCAACCGTCGGCGCTGCTCGTGCGCGCGTGGGCGCAGCGGCTCGGGCTCAAGCCCGACCAATACGTGATTCGCGTCGCCGATTGTGCGTGCCTCGTGTCGGCCGCCGTGCCGTTTGCGCTGGTCGAGTCGATCCGGGAAGGCGTGATCCGGCCGGGATCGTTGGTCGTGATTGCCGGCGCAGGCGCCGGCTGGGGCTTCGGCGCGCAATTGTGGCGCTGGGGCGAAACCGTCGTGACCGATGCGGGCGATGCCGTCGCCGCCGTGACGGAGCAGGAGGTGCGGACATGACCGCCAGACTCGTCATCGCCGGGATGGGCCACGCACTGCCGGACCGGATCGTCGGCAACGACGAAGTCGCCGGCATGATCGACACCAGCGACGCGTTCATTCGCGAACGAACCGGCGTCGTGACGCGACGCTATCTTGCCCCCGATCAGCATCTGGCGGATCTTGCGTGCCCCGCCGCGGAACGGGCGATGGCCGACGCCGGCGTCACGGCGCGCGACGTCGATCTGCTGATCGTCAATACGCTGTCGCCGGATCATCACGATCCGTCGCAAGCGTGCTACATCCAGCCCCGGCTCGGATTGCGGGAGATTCCGTGCTTCGATATCCGCGCGCAATGCAGCGGCGGGCTCTACGGAATCGAGATCGCGCGCCACTTCCTCGCGAGTGGCCTGTATCGCAACGTGCTGCTGATCTGCGCCGAGGCCCTGTCGCGGCGGATCGACTCCAGCAATGCCGGCCGCAATCTGTCGATCCTGCTGAGCGACGGCGCCGCCGCGCTGCTGCTGCAAGCGACGGACCACCCGGCGCACGGGCTGATCGACCTGACGCTCGGCGCCGACGGCACCCAGTTCGACCTGCTCAGCACGGAAGCGCCCGGCGCGCGACGCCCACGCTTCATCGACGAAGACGACATCGCGGCCGGCCGGCACCATTTCCGGATGAAAGGCAGGCCGATGTTCGAAGACGCCACGCGGCGCATCGTCGACGCGTGCCGGCAGATGCTCGACAAGCACCGGCTGACGATTGGGGATATCGGCCTGGTCGTGCCGCACCAGCCGAACCTGCGCATCCTCGACGCGGTCATCGGGCAACTCGGGCTGCCCCGCGAGCGGTGCATGATTTCCGTCGATCAGCTGGGCAACATGGCGAGCGCGGCGTTTCCGGTCGCGCTGGCCATCGCACGCGAGCAAGGCCGCATGCCGGCCGGGCAGATCAACCTCCTCGTGACCTACGGCGCGGGCGCGACATGGGCCTGTGCGCTCTACCGGAGCTGAACGACATGCTGAACGCTTCTCCGGGGTGGATCGATCAGCGGCTGGCCCTCGTCGGCACGGCTGACGTGCCGCTGTACGTGATCGTCAACGACGAGGCCGCGACGCTGATCGAGGGCGGCCTGAGCGGCATGACGGAGCTCGTGTGGCAGCAGCTTCACGACCTGCTGCGGGACTTCGGCGGCATCCGGCATTTGCGCTACTGGCTGATCACCCACTCGCACTATGACCATTGCAGCCTGCTGATGACGCTCAAGTCGCGCATGCCGTGGCTCCATGTATCCGGTTCTCCCGACGCGTTCGATGCGTTCCAGAGCCCGTCGGCCTGCCGAACCATCCGTCAGCTCGACGCGCAGGCGTCACGGTCGTGGGATCCCGCCGTCGGTGTCGATTTCACCGAGTTGTCCGACCTGCCGTTCTACCCGGTCAATCCGGGCACGCAGCTCGACATCGGCGACGGGATGCAGATTCGCACGATCGCGCTGCCGGGCCACAGCCGTTGCCAGTTCGGCTACTACTGCCCGCAGCTGGACATCGGTTTCGTGTCGGATGCGCTCGGCGAGTTTCACGGCGCCACCAGCTGGCTGCCGCTGGTCTTTCAGGACCTGTTTGCCTATCGGCACTCGCTGGACGTCATCGAGCAACTGCAGGCGCCGCGGCTCGCATTGGGGCATCACGGCATCCTCACCGGCGAGTTCGCCCGATCGGCCGTGCGGCATGCACGTGCGTGCCTCGATGCGCGCGAGGCCAACGCACGCGCGGTTCGCGGCAACGCCACCGCCACGCACGAACTGGCCCACCACTGGACTGCGCGTTATGCGGCAAGGAGCGAACGGGTGGTGCCGCATTTCCTGCATCTCAAAAGCATGATGCACATGATCGATCTGTTCCATCGCGCCGAATAGCCTCCTGTGGATTCCCGCCGCAGCAATGCATGGGCGCCGGCCGGCGTCAGGCCGCCGCTCGCTGTTTTCATTCCTCTTCCGACGACATCATGACCACTGCGACCCTGCCGACCACGCTTAGCGAATTGCTTCAGAACCGGGCCGCCACGCTCGGCGACAAAACCGCCTACGTGTTCCTGAGCGGCCCGCCCGAACAGGAACAGGCCGAATCGATGACCTTCGCGGAGCTCGACACGCGCGCCCGCCGGGTCGCCGCGCTGCTGCAGCAGAACGCGGTCGACATCGGCGACCGGGTCCTGCTGCTGTGCCGGCCGGGGCTCGACTATGTCAGTGCCTTCATGGGGTGCCTGTATGCGGGCGCCATCGCGGTTCCCGCCTACCCGCCGCGCAACAGGCAGCATATGGTGCGGATCGCCGGCATCGTCGAGAGCGCAGGCGCGAACACGATTCTGTGTTCGGCCGAGGACCATGCGCGCTGCACGACCTGGCTCGCCGATACCGACGCATCCGGCAGCACGCTGCTCGACGTCGGGGGTGCGCAGATGCTGGATCCCGTGCATTCGCCCGCCCGCGTGCAGCCATCCCAGATCGCCTTTCTGCAATACACGTCGGGGACCACCGGTAGCCCCAAGGGCGTGATGGTGTCGCACGGCAACCTGATGCATAACCTGGGGCTGATGCGCGAATGGCTCGCCTATGACGAGCAGAGCACGATCGTCAGCTGGCTGCCGCCGTACCACGACATGGGCCTGATCAGCGTGATCCTGACGTCGCTCTACGGCGGCTTCCGGAGCGTGCTGATGGCCCCGGAACGCTTCATCCAGCATCCGTATCTGTGGTTGCGTGCGATCAGTCGGTACCGTGCGGATCTGACGGGCGCGCCGGATTTCGCATACCGGATGTGCTGCCGGCGAATCTCCGACGAACAGCTGGCGACGCTCGACCTGTCGTGCCTGCGGGTCGCCTATAACGGCGCCGAGTCGGTGCGCGCCAGCACCTTGACGGATTTCGCGCGGCGCTTCGCCGCCGCTGGCTTCGGCGCCGACGGTTTCCTGCCGTGCTACGGGCTGGCGGAGGGGACGCTGTACGTCGCCGGGCGCACGGAGCAGCATCCGATCCGGACGCTGTGCGTCGACCAGGCCGCCCTCCAGCGGCAATCCGTGGTGCCGCGCAGCGAGTTCCTGGGCGTGTCGCCTCAGCCGCTGGATCGCCCGGGCGAACGGGTCCTGGTCAGCGTGGGCCGCACCGACGGCGAACAACAGGTGATCGTGCGCGACCTGGAGACGAACGAGCGTTGCGCCGATCGGACCATCGGCGAAATCTGCGTGGCCGGCCCGAGCGTCGCCGCCGGCTACTGGCATCTGGACGAGCAGACGCATTCGACCTTCCAGCACAGTCTGGCGGGCCATCGGGATCAGGTGTTCATGCGCACCGGCGATCTCGGCTTCATTCTTGGCAACGAGCTTTACGTCACCGGCCGGCTCAAGGACATGGTGATCCTGGCCGGCCGCAACTACTACTCGGAAGACATCGAGTACGCGCTGATCGTCGGCGTGCCGGAACTCGTGCCGAACGGCTGCGCGGCCTTCATGGACGACCAGGTCGACGCCGAGCGCCTGATCGTCGTGGCGGAAGTCGAGCGCACGCAGCGCAAGGGCAATCTCGACAGCTTCATCGACGCGATTCGCCAGGCGATCTGGAACCGCCTCGACATCGGCCCGAGCGCGATCGTGCTGGTGTCGCCCGGCAGCGTGCCGAAAACGTCGAGCGGCAAGGTGCGCCGCAGCACGTGCCGCACGCAGCTGCACGACGGCACGCTGACGATCCTTGCGCAGTGGGACGTCGACGCCGGCACGCACGCGCCGGCGCCCGATCGCCGGCAACCCGCGCGCCCGCCCACCGGCATCGACAAGCCGGCGGCCAACGAGCGCCGGCGCGAGGACAGCGCCACCGTCGACGAACTGAACGACTGGCTCAGGCACTACGCCCGCACGCGGATCGATTCGCGAACCATCGACGAGCGTCGCACCATTCCGCCGCACGTCGTGCTCGATTTCGGGAACCGGGGCCTGCTCGGCATGCCGATCGACCGTTCGTACGGCGGCCTCGGCCTCGGCCAGCGCGACATGTCGCGCGTGTTTGCGCAGTTGGCTGCGATCGATTCGACCCTTGCTTTCTTCGTCGCCTTGAACAACACGCTCGGGATCATGCCGATCATGCAGCATGCGCAGCCGCCATTGCGCGAGGAATTGCTGCCGAGCCTCGCGAGCGGCCGGATGCTCGCCGCATTCGCGATCACGGAGCCGGCCGCGGGCTCGCATGTGCGCGCGATTGCCACCCGCGCGCAGCGCATCGAGTCCGGCGACTGGCTGGTCACGGGGAACAAGAGCTGGAGCGGCTCATCCGCGTGGGCGGGGATCATCAATGTGTTCGCGAGGCAGGCCGACGGCACGGGGATGGTCGGCCTGGCGGTGAGACCCGGCACGCCGGGCGTGCGGATCGGCGCCGAGGAGCTGACGATGGGCGTGCGCGGCATGACCCAGAATTCGCTGCATCTGGATCGCGCACGGATCAGCGACGCGTACCGGCTCGGCGACATCGGGCAAGGGATGGGCGTGGCGCAGCACGCGATGAACATCGCGCGCCTCGGCATCGCTGCCGTCTGCGTAGGCGGAATGAAACGCTGTGCGCAGCTGATGCATCGCTTCGGGACGCGGCGCCAGATCGGCACCGGACTGCTGCTGGACAATCCGCTGAGCCGCCTGCGCCTGGGCGAGCTGCGGGACCGCATCGACGGGCTCAACGCGCTGGTCGAGCACCTGGCCGCCGAGCTGGACCTCGGCGTCGCGCTGCCTGAAGACTGCCTGCTGATATCGAAGATTCTCGGCTCCGAGCTGCTGTCGCAATCGGCTGACGAGATGATGCAGTTCCTGGGTGGCCGCGGTTATATCGAGACCAATCTGGCGCCGCAAATCTTCCGGGACGCGCGCCTGACCCGCATCTTCGAGGGGCCGACCGAAACGCTGCTGGTTCACCTGGGCAGCCGTCTGCTCAACGGAAGCGACGATTTGCTGCGCTATCTGGAGAGTGCGCTGAGCGCGGGCGCGCTGGCCATGGAGCTGCGCCAGCTGGGCGCACAGCTGTCACAAGACGGGCTCGCCAATGCGTCGAAACTCGGCGGCGCCGCGCACGCCGCCGTCTGGGTCAATTACTGGCTCGGCACGGTCGCGCAATGGGGACTGCTGCTGGCGGTGATCGAACGCGCGGCTGCGCAGCAGCGCATCGACGACGGCGCGCTGCGCTGGGCGCAGAGCCAGTACGAACTCGCGATCGAGGCGGCGCAGCGGCAGGTCGGCCTGCGCTCTGCCCTGGCCACGTCGGCGGAATTGAACGACTGGGCAGCGCGCACCGGGTTCGAGATCGGCTCGATCGAGCAAACGATCCCGGGCGCAAGCCAACTCGTCGATCCGTTGCTGGACGCCAATGCCGACGCGCGTTCGGTCTCCCGCGCGCCCGACGCGCCAGCCGGCGAAGACGTCGGTTCGGCGGCGGCCCCGATCGTGAACGAGCCGGCGAGCCTGATCGATCGCCAGCAGGTTCATGCCGTCGAACAATGGCTCATCGCGTGGCTGGGTGAGCGCCTCAAGCACCGCAAGGTTCGATTGACGCGCGAGTCGACGTTCGCCGAGATCGGCTTCGACTCGATCCTCGCCGTCGAAATGACGATCGTATTCAGCGAGACGTTCGGCGTGACCGTCGATCCGTCCGCGGTCTGGGACTACCCGTCCATTCGCGCGCTGGCCGCCCATCTCGCGCCGCGGACTCGCGGCGCCGCGCCGGCGGTTGCCGTAGCGCACGCCGATTCGGATGCACCTTCACCCATTGCAGCTCAACCTTCGACCCTGTGAGACCGTCCAACATGCACGCCCGATTCGACCTGAGTGATTCCACCACCGCGCTGGCCCGGCAGCTCGAACGCTATCTCGACGCATATCCCGACGAAACGTGCACATTGCTCGGCCTGTCGGCCGGTACCTCGATCGGCGTCGAGGTGCTCGACATGGAGCTGCCGGTCAAGCTCGAGCAACACACGCATGCGGCCACGCTGCGCATCGGCCGACACGATGCGCAGCGCGTGATGGCCTATACGCGCAGTTGCAACTGGGCAAGCGGCATCGTGCTGGTGCCGACGCTGGCGCGCCTGGTGTTTGCCGGCGCGTTCCGCGGCCTGCGGGCCGGAGTGCCCCGCTCGATGCGCGCGTTCGCGAAGTCCCGCCAGCCCGACCCGACCCGTAACCTGGGGGTGCTGTGGGGCGCCCTCAACCTGTTGAGCCTGGCCGGCTGGCTGACCCTCGATCGCGGCGACGAAGACGCCGAATATGCGCTCACCCCGGCCGGTGAATATGTCGTCGCGTGCGTCGAGCGCGCCCGGCCGCTGTTCGAGCAACTGGCGGATGCCACGTCGGTGCTCCAGCATCTGCATGCACTATGTCATCGAACGCGCGTGGCGGCCAAAGACAGCGTGCTGTATGCGCAGCTCGCGCGGATCTGCGTGGCGGGTTGGCCGGAGCTTCCGCCCCCGGCCACCGATCTGGAGCGCCAGGTGAATGGACAGCTACGCACGGCGATGGACGGCCTGCTGCTCGGCCCGACCTGGGTCGCGCTCGATATGCCGGTGTTCGACAGACAGCCGGATGGCCAGTACTCGCAGTCGGCGCCCGGAATCCTCGGCAAGTTCGACGAGCAGCCCGGCGGGGTTGCGGTCGGCGCCTGGCCGCATGCTGATCCTGTCGTCCTGCACGCGGCATGGGCGCTGATGTGCAAGTTCGGCATGGCGGAAATCGATCGGGAAAAGGTGCGCCTCACCGAGTCGGGCCGGATTCACCGGCCGATTGCCGCCCCATACGCGGGGTTGCCCGCATCCTATCTGCGTTCGTATGCGCTGCTCGACGAACTCCTGTTCGGCAACCCCGATCCGCTCGATATCGATAGCGACGGCCACATCGATCGCGTGATGAACGTGTATGCGTCGAGCGGCGCGGGGTCGGGGCCGGCGTCGCAGGAGATCACGACGAAAATCCTGCGCGAGCTGTTCGACGACACGCCGCTGGATCGCCAGCCGGCCGGCATCGCCGACATGGGCTGCGGCGACGGCAGCGCAGTGAAGCGCCTGGCGGAATACGTCATTACGTCGACGCGGCGCGGCCGACACCTCGCGACCTATCCGCTGCTCGTGATCGGCGCGGACTACAACGAATCCGCGCGCGGTCGCGCCGCCGCCACGCTGTCTGTGCTGAAGGACATCCCCGGTGTGCAGGTACGCGTGATCGCCGCCGACATTTCCCAGCCCGACCGCTACGACGAAGCCGTGGCCGAAAGCGGCTTGACCGTCAGGCAGCCGGACGGCAGCGTGCGCCCGGCGCGGCTGAGCGACCTGTTGCATACCTTCATGTTCCTGGTCCACAACCGCCGGTTGAGCATCCGGCGCAAGGACGCCGCCGAAGCGATCCTCGAGCGCCATCTCCGCACCGTCGATCGAGCTCGCCTGCGCGCGGTTATCGACCAGCACTATGCAGGCATCCTGACAGTATCGGATGAGGCCGGGTTGCCGATCGCGCTCGACCAGATCAAGCGTGCGTTCAAGGTGGCGTACAGCGATGCGGAAGGCCTTGTTCCCGGTTACGTGGCGGCTGCGGATCTCATCGATTTCCTGACCCGCTGGAAGCGCCACGCGAAGCACGGCTTTCTCATCGTGGAAGGACATAGCCCGTGGGCGGAGAATCTTTGCGCGCGTGCGCCGGGCGGGCCGGACACGTGGTTGCGCACCGAGCAGCTCCCGTCGGTGTTCAACTGGGGCATGCATTTCGTGTCGCGTCAGTTCATGGCGCCGTTCAACGAATTCACGCTCGCGTTGACCCTGGCCGGCCTGCGCCCCGACAGCCCGATTTACGGGCGGATTCATCCGGAGGGGTTCCCGGCGCCGGATCTGCTGAGCAACTATCGATTCTTCAGTATCGCAAACTATGTTGCCGAGCCGATCGTAACGTCGTATCCGTGACTGCTGATCCCCCGCCACAGGTGGGTCGGCCGCGATTCGCGACTTTTCGCCGAGTGCCCCTAAGCGATCGATTCAAAAATTAAAATCGATGCTTGGGGCAAGCGGTGACACCTCCGCCGGCGATCCGGCAGACAGGCCCCGAGCCCGGTTGATGGGCTCGCGCCGGTATGGCGAATGCACCTTGAAGACGTCGGCGTCGATCGGATGCCCGGCCGCATGACATCGCTCGACTATCAGAGTTCGCAGTTGCCGGACGTCGGGGATTGCTTTGTACTGGCGATGCTTCGCGCACCGCCGTGCAGGAGCGAACGCATTCCCGGGATGGATTACCCGCCTTCATTTCGATCGAGCCGAGGAGGCTTTGGATGGTTATGTGGTTGATGCAGTTGGCCTTGATTCTCACCGCTTGCAGTTGCTTCGGCTGGCTGGCGCAACGGATGGGGCAGGCGAAGGTCGTCGGCGAACTGGCCGCGGGCATCGTACTCGGGCCCGCCGTACTGGGAGCGCTCGATATGCCTTTCTATCAGGCCATCTTCGGGCCGGCCGCGTCCGTCGGCCTGTCCCATCTCGGCGAGCTCGGCGTGATCGCGCTGATGTTCCAGATCGGTCTGCACATGAACCTCGGCGAGATGTCGAACCCCGGATCGCTGAAGAAGGTGCCGGCCTCCGCCGTGGTCGCGCTGGCCGGCATGCTGCTGCCCCTGGTCGGCGGCATGGCGATCGGCTATCTGTCGCACGACGCACTCGCGCCGCAGATCGCCGAGTTGCCCTATGTGCTGTTCTGCGGCGTCGCCCTGTCGGTTTCCGCACTGCCGGTGATGGCCAGGATCGTCGTGGACATGGATCTCGTCGACGTGCCGCCCTCGATGCTCGCTCTGTCCGCCGCGATGCTGACCGATCTTGTCGGCTGGGTAATGCTGGCGTTCGTCTCCGCGGTGGCGATGGCGGGACCGGATGCGTCCGGGACATGGAAGATCGTCGCCGGCATCGCTGTGTTCCTGTTGATCTCGAAGATCGTCGTCCGCTTCGTCGTGTTGCCGTTGGCAGCCGATGCCGTGAAGAATGCGTCGTCGGCGATGTTGCTGAGTGTGGTCGTTCCGTATGTGTTGCTGTCGGCATGGGCGACCACGGAGATCGGCACCCACTCGGCGTTCGGCGCGTTGCTGGCCGCCGTGATGCTGCGCGATGTGCCGGGCCTGCGAGAGCAGTGGGAGTCGAAGATGGAAGGCTTTGTGAACACGGTGCTGTTGCCGGTGTTCTTCGTCTATTCCGGGTTGTCCGTGACCTTCGAGCATTTTGATGGATCGTCGCTGTGGCAGTGGTTCCTGCCGTTCATGTGCGTTGCGTTCTTCGGCAAGTTCGGTGGCGCCTACCTAGGCGCAAGAGTGTGCGGACTGACCCGGCGCGACGCCGCGCTGGTCGGCTCGCTGATGAACACGCGCGGGCTCGTGGAACTGGTGGTGCTGGCCGCCGGCCTGCAGATCCACGCGCTGTCGCGGAGCTCGTATGCGGTTCTGCTGCTGGTCGCGCTGGGCACGACCGCCATGACGTCGCCCTTCGTCAGATTATGGCGGCGCGGCGCGTTGCGCCCGGCCTGACGCGCTTGCACCCTGTTCCCTCGGTCCGCAACCTCACCCGGTTTCCCGACATGCATCGAAGATCGATCGTTGCCCACGACGGACGTGAACTGAATGCGTTCATTTCCGTCGACCATCCCGACGCGCCGGATGTCGTGGTCGTGCTGCCGTTTGGTGCAAGGCAGGCGATGCTGGAGCGATGCTACGCCGCGCTCCGGCCGCATTTCAACGTCGTGACGTGGGAGTCGCGCTTCGTGCTGGACATCGAGCGGGATGCGCACACGGACGGATTTGCCGTGCACACGCACGCGAGTGATCTGGCCAGCGTGATCCGCGGCGCGCGACCGGGCGGCAGATCGGGGCCCGTCGACGTGATCGCCTATTGTTCGGGCGCGGGCGTCGCGATGTTGGCGGCGCTTCACCATCCCGAGACCATCGCGCGCATGGTGCTGGTCAGTGGCGAATATCTGTTGCCGGCGGCGGTATCCGCGCCGACCGACGTTCAGCGGCAAATGGACATCCTGTTGTCGCTGGCGGCGCGCAGTCCCACGCTCGCCGGTTCGGTCCAGGAGAAGATCTCGGCGGCGCAGTTGAGGAACCCGAACGAGTTCCAGGCGTTCCTGTCCGAGCCGTTTTCATCCGGCCCGCATCTGCACAGGTATGGCATCAATTACCTTGCGTATCGCGACGTCGACCTGATCGACGTCGCGAAGAAAATCGAGCACCAGGCGTTGTCGATCGTTGCGACGGAGGACAGGCATGTCGATCCGGCGGGGTCGCTTGCGATCGGCGGGCGCTTGCGCCATAGCGCCGGCAGCGTTGCCATTTCGGGCGATCACTACGCGCTGTGCCGCGGCAACGCCGATGTCGTGAAGCACATCGTCGACTTTCTCGTCGCGCATGAGGTCGACGCGTCGATGTGACTGCTTCGACTTCATCCGCGCCGATTCGTCAGAGCATGCCCATCAGCGCGGCTTTGGCGACCGCATGGACCTTGTTGGCCGTGCCCAGCTTGGACACGATGTTCTTGACGTGAAAATTAACGGTGCTTTCCGAAATGCTGAGAATGAGCGAGATCTCGTAGGCCGTCTTTCCGTCGGCAGTCCACTTCAGGACATCGGTCTCTCGCTGCGTAAGCGTCGGATCGAATTCGTCGCCGGCCGGCAGAAAGGGCGCCATCGCGACGTGCGCGGCGTGAGCCAGCCAGTGTACGGTGCTCTGATTGAGGATCTTCTCGGCGGGCTCGATCGGATCGCCGCTTCTGGACAGGGTAAGAATGCCGAGCGTGCCGTCTGCGCCCCTTGATGCCGACGACCAGCCGTGAGCGATGCCGAACGACAGCGCTTCGTCCCAGAACCGGCTCCTCGACGCACCGTGCTGGGCGGACCACACTACCGGCTTGTCGCTGCCGATCGCCGCCTTGAAAACCGGGTCGATATTGACGAATTGCGCGTCTATACAGCGTTCCCGCCACCGAACCGGGCAGTTCGACACCATGACGATCTGGCGATTGCGGATCGGAAAGGGCCGCCTCATCGCGTATGTCGCATACTCGAGGCCCAGTGCCGATGCCGCATGTGTCAAGACAGAATTGATGTGATCCGGATTTTCACTGGCCGAAAATTCATTTAGCCAAAATTTAATCAAAGCGTGCATGTCTGCATCCTCGCAAGCGCCCCCGGCGAACCGCTTCTATTTTCAATGGAGAAGCGGATTTCCCGCGCTCCTGGGTAGGCATCAATAGCCACTCGCCCGATTATTGCGGTCGCGCTTGAAATCACCCTTGAAAACAACCCACCCAACCGGGTTCGATGATTCACGTCCCCTCCTATTCAACGAGAAATGGATTTATTGCCCCCCCGAATGTAACGATTCGCAAGGTTTAAGTATAACTGTTAAATTTGTCAGGAATGTAATTATTTAGGCAACCGAATCTATCATATTGAACATAATTATGCGTAATACTTGATTTTGTTGATGCAAACGTATCGAATTGGCCACGACAACGCGTTGCGGAGGGTCGTGGCGAGCAGATCGCCGTCGAATTCGCTACGGACTCCTTCCGCACTTCACGCCCGAGTCAACCCATCCGAAGCAACGTCCACCGACTCCGTCCGATCGTTCCGACTTAGATGCGTACGCAACTACATGCGACCTGTGAGAGTTCATAGCTAGACATGCACCTGGGCGGACGATATTTTTTAATCGGCTTCAACTTCCTTCTTGACGCCCTTCATCAAGCGTGCACGCGCGCACGACGCGCCATCCGTCATCATTTCCAAGCCTACACACCACGCTCATCCTGCATCATCAAAGGACTCCAAATGAAACTACGCAAACTGTCGTCCGCCCTCGGCGCGGAAATCACCGGGATCGATTTCTCGCAACCCCAGTCGCCTCAGACCCGTGACGACATCGTCGGGCTTCTGGCGGAACATCAACTGCTGGTCTTTCCCGGACAGCGTCTGTCGTGCGGGCAGCAGGTCGCCGCATGCCGGGACTTCGGTGCGCTCGAACCGCATCCGATGACGACCAATACCTCCGCGTTTCCGGAAATCACCGTGGTGTCGAACGTGACGGTCGACGGCAAGCCGGTGGGCTATCCGACGCCGCCGTTCGAGCTGTGGCATTCGGATCTGTGCTATCTCGAGCATCCGGCGAAAATGACGTTCTTCTATGCCGAGTCAGTCCCGGAAGCGCACGGCGACACCTGGTTCGCCAACATGTTCGATGCCTATGAAACGCTGCCCGACGATCTGAAGGCGGCGATCGAAGGCAGGAATGCGATCTTCAGCCTCGACGGCAGCCTGGTGAAGCGGTGCAGGAAGAAAGGCTTCGACCTCAACATCGCCGAGGAGGATTTCAAGCCGACGGTCTCGCATCCCGCGGTGCGCGCCCATCCGGAAACGCGCAAGCGCTCGATTTTCGTCAACTGGGCACATACGGATCGAATCGAAGGTTATTCGCCGGAGGAAAGCGACGACATTCTGGACCGCATCTTCACGCACTGTACGAACGAGGCGTTCATCTACCGGCATCGCTACGCCGCGGCGGATCTCGTGATCTGGGACAACGCGTCGTTGATCCACACGAACTCCCCGACGCCGCCCGTCGGCAACCGGATCATGCGGCGCGTGATGGTGACCGGCGCGAAGCCGTTCTATCAGTAACCCCCCCAGCAGCCGGGATTCGACGATGTCGACCCCGGCTGCTGCCGCATCGCCCCGCTCCCGCCGCACGGCGAAACAGCAGGCAGGTTCCTTACTCGGACCCCGCGGGCGACTGCGCCCCCTCCAGGCCGGCGCCGGCCTCCCCGGGCAGCGTGCAGCAGATTGCAGCGCCGACCAGCGCAGCCGCCATGATCAGGCTGCCCAGTGCATACCCCGACTGCCACTGCATCGCCGTCGCGAGCGTCGCCATGCCGGCGGCGATCACGAATTGCTGGAACCCGCAGATCGACGACGCCTCGTTCGACGTCGACCGGAACAGGTACAGCGCGGCGGAGAAGCACGGCGCGATCAGCATGCCGGTTCCCAGCTCCACCAGCGCAAACGCGGCGACCACCCGTGCCACGGCATCGGGTACCGTCGAGAAATACGTGACGCCCGCACCGCCGAGCGCGCAGCAAACGCAGGCCAGCCCCGTCAAGCCGGGCAGACCGATCCGTTTGCTGAGCCGGGGCGCCAGCAGCGCGCCGACGATTTCGGCCAGCGCGCACGAGACAAGCGCCGCCGAAAATGCGTTCTGCGTGACCGCGTGCTGGACCAGCAGGATCCCGGGCAGGAACGAGACGAAGCAGAAATTGATCGTCGTTCCGATCGAACACAGCACCGCGTATCGCCAGAAACGAGAGGAACCGACGATCGCGAGATAGGCCGTCCTGCCCGGCGTCGGCTCGGCTGGCGCGCGCGCATCGAAACGGCCCGTCGGCTGCACGCAGAACAGCAGGAGCGCGGCCAGCGACAGGCCGAGCAGCAGCAGGAACACGCTCCGCCACGAACCGGAGAACTGCAGGACCTGCGACCCGATCACCGGCGCGATCAGCGGCGAGATCATCGAGCAGACCGTCAGCGCCGTCACGCCACGCATGCTTTGTTGACTGTCCTGTGCGTTGTCGGTGATTGCCGCATACGACAAGGCCACGCAAACCGCCGTGGCGATGCCCTGGATGGCGCGGCACACAATGAACACGCGGATCTCCGACGTCAACGCGCAACCGGCCGTCGCGACGACGAAAGCAATCAGCGCGATCAGGATCGCCCGCCCCCGCCCGACACGGCGCGCAAGCTCGCCGACCGCGAACTGCGACACGCCGAGACAGACGACGAACGCGCTGAGCGTCAGCTGGATCTCGCTGGCGGTGGCGCGCATCCCTGCCTGGAGGCTCTTCAGCGCGGGCAAGTACATGTCCATCGACAGCTGGCCGAGTGCCGCAACCGGGATCAGGATCAATACCAGCGCTTGATTGTGCTTCAGGTTCGTGCTCATGATTTTTTTCGCGGGATTCGGCAATGCGGATCGCGGCGTGGCCGCGCGTCGAATCAGCAGGCTGAAGCCGTGTCGGCCTCCAGCGTCAGGCGCAGCATCGCGCCCGCGTTCGACGTGATGAAGAAATGGTCGCCGTCGAAGTCATGGAACCTGCACTCGCCGGTGGTCAACGACGCCCAGGCGCGCACGCTCTGCTCCGATATGCCGGGATCGGCGCGCCCATTGCAGACGAAAATCGGGCAGCGCAGCAGCGGCCGGTCGGGATTGAAGCGATAGGACTCGAACAGCCTGAAGTCGCAGCGCAGGATATCCATGAAATAGCGCAGCAACTCGGGGTTGCTGGTCAGGTCCCGCGGCATGCCGTTCAGCGCGAGCACTTCCGCGCCGAACGCGTCGTCGTCCAGATGCGCGATCCGCCGTTCTTCGGCGATCACCCTGGGGGCGGACAACCCCGAGGCCACGATACGCGCGATCGGCGCGGCGCCGGCTGCGTCGTTGACGCGCATCGCCAGTTCGTAGGCAATCAGCGCGCCGAAACTGTGGCCGAGCAGGATGCGCGGCGGATCGGGCAACTTCAGGTAGTCGGCAGCGATCTCGTCGAGCAGCGCCGGCAGGTCGGTCGGCAGCGCTTCATGCGCACGTGCGCCGCGCCCCGGCAATTGAACCCCCGACAAACCGACGCCGTCCGGCAGATGTTGCTTCCAGCCGAAAAAGCGCTCGATGCTCGCGCCGGCCCACGGAATGCACAGGACATGGGCGCCGTGCGCGGACGGGCGGACCAGGTTCCTGATCGTGCCGCCGATGTCCGGTGCGGTTGGCGGCGACATCTTCCGAGGCAGCGCCGGCGCATCACCGCTCGCGTGCGAGAACCGGTCGAGTCTAGGCGCGATGCTGGTCATGGCTTCTCTCCTGGATCACGGCCCGGTTCGAATACACCAGGAATTCGCATACCGGCTCGAAGCCCAGGCGCAGATACACATTGAGCCCGTCCGGGGACGCCTGCAACGCGGCCCGCTTTGCGCCGAGTCGTTCCCTGGCGTGCGTCAGCACGAAATGCGTGGTGGCGGACGCGAAGCCGCGCTTGCGGACGGCGGCCGACGTGCTGATATCGAAAATATGCGCGGTGTCCCCGTCGAGATACATCGCGGCCGTGCTCACCGCCTCGCCGTCGATCTCGCCGACGAACAGCTTCAGCGGTTCCGCCGCATCGATCGCCAGCGCCGCGACGTTCCGGTAGAACGCGTCGACGTACGCGTCGGGCGGATCGAACAGCGCGCCGATCAGCGCGCCGAATCGCGCGACGTCTTCCGGGGCGCTGATCTGGCGCACGCCGAACCCCGCCGGATAGTCGACGGGCGGCAGCAGGTCCAGCCCGGCGAGCATCCCGACGCTCGTTTCGTCTTCCAGGAAGCCATGCTCGCGGAGCACCTGTGGAAACGCGGGGTCGGCAAGCTCGCGACAGGTCCACCAGGCAGCCGGCAGGCCCGCATCGTTGAAGCGCTGCGCGATGCTCGCGGTCGCCGCCGCCTGAGGCTGACCGGCGGCCTTGCTGATCACCAGGTTGAAGGTATCGGTCGCGAGTCCGCTGTCAACGACAGCATGGTCGGGATGCTCGTGCGCCTGCATCGTGCCGCCGATGCGGCGCGGAAAATAGGCGTTCTTCTTGATCATGCCGTCCAGCAGCGTGGCGATCTGCGGGGCAAGGTTCTGTCGGATTCGATTCATTCGGTCAACCTGCTTGCAAGGGGATATCGATACAACCATTGAGCAGGCTGGCGTCGACACCGGCCTGCCGACAGGCGGCGATCATCTTCCGCGCCTCCTGCATCGCAAAGGAACTTTCGTCATATTCGAGACTGCTGATGAAGGTCAACCACGGCTCCTGGGCCATCGCGTAGATGAACACGCGCTCCGCGCCAATGATCTGCGCCAGCCGGAAGCCGGCGCGGGAGTCGGAGCCGTTGAGCCGCCGGCTGTCGTCCATCGAACGCGTCAGCTTCGTCTTCAGCATCGGGCCGTACAGCCACGAGACAGGCGCGCCCTCGCATTCCATGCCGATGAAGAGCGTGTCGATCTTTCCGTAGCGGCGCCGGACCTGCTCGTAGAGCCTGTCGTCGAGATTGTTGCTGTCGGCGACCATCAGCACCCGTCGCTCACCCGTTTCGACCATGAATCCGAGCTTGCTGCGAATATTCAGGTCGCCATGTTCGCCAAAAAACGGCAACGCGTGAAGCGTCCCGCCGCCCAGCCGTAACGTGTCGAATTCGCTCATCGTGATGACGTTCTCGAAGCCCAGCGCATGCGCGCTCTGCTTCAGCGAAGGATCCATCAGTTCGCCGGGCGTATTCTGCGGCACCACGATCGTCTTCACGCGGTCGCGAATCTGCAGCAATGTCTCCAGCACGAAATGATCGTGATGCGCATGCGTGATCACGACATAGTCGATCACGTCGGGCAGGTCGTCATACGTAAACCGGGGCGACTGGCCCGGAAACGGATAGCTGATCAGCGGATCGAACAGGAGGTTCTCGGCGCCGGTCTGGACCAGCACGCACGCGTGGCCGAAGTAGCGAACCCGGGCCTCGTGCCCGGCGCTCGGGCGCCGCTCGGGCGCGGTCTCCGAGAACAACGCGGCCACCGCTTCTGCGCGGACGCCCTTCGAGCGCCGGTCCAGGATCGCCTCGAACTGCGCCTGGTCGAGCCCCTGCCGGCGCGACGCAGTCAGCGCGATCGCCAGGGGGTCCGAGAACGGGATGTCCAGCAGCACGTCGCCGCTGGTGTCGAGCCGAGGCGTGCTGAGACAGAACGGCCGGCTGTCGTCCCACAGCGGGGCGAGCGCGAAGGACTGCAGCGCCCGGGTGTCGTACTGGTCGTAGAACAGCCCTTCCAGCAGGCGCGGATAGGCGATGTTGCCTGCCTGGTAGGCCAGTTCGACGAGTCCGCGCAAACGCGGCGGAACCTGCTCGTAGAACGGCACGAGACTGTGCCCGTCCGCCGCGCCGAGCAGTGCCAGCAGCGCATCCAGATCGTCGGCCAGCTCGAACAGGTGGGCGCCGGCGCGACGCGTCGCGTCGATCAGCGCTTCCATCGCCGGCACGTCGGCAACGCCGAGGCCCTGCGCGAACGGGCCGCCGCGCATCTTCGGGTTCGCGGACGCCTTCTCGTGCAATGCCGCGTGCTTGACGAAGGACATCATGATGTTCAGGTGATGCCGCATCAGATAGGCGGCCGTGGGCGGATAGACCAGCCACGGATTCGCATGCCAGCGGTTCACCAGCGGCTCGATCTTGACGTTCTTCTTGAGGAAAAGAGTGCTCTTCACGGCTGTCTCGCTTCAAAGATTTTCAAATTTCTCGACTTCGATCTCACGCGGGCCCGCCGCCGCCAGCTTCGTCGGGCCCGCGTCCAGCCCAATGCGCTCGCCGATCAGGCGTGCCTGCCCGCTGACGCTGGGTTGGCTGTAGCAGTCCACCACGTGCATCGGCAGCGCGTGTTCCGAGATCAACTGCGACACGAACTGGCCGACCGTCAGCGAATCCGCGCCGTGCTCGAAAACGTTGTCGGTGCCGCGCAACGCCGGCGCGCCCAGCAAGGTGCGCCATTGGGCCAGCAGCGTTGCTTCAAGCGCGGCCAGACTGGCCGGTCGCTTGGCCGTCGCGCCGGCCGCCGCGACGCGGCCGGTTGGTCCGGTGTCGCGCGGGGCGCGAGCGGGTTCGACCCAGTATCGTTGGCGGTCGAAGCGGTAGGTGGGAATCCGCGTCCGCCTGCCCGAGCCGGCACCGGTCGCGCGACCGAAGTCGACCGCGACGCCGGCGCGCCACAGCGCCGCCTGAAGCTGGCCGGCGCCGGCGCTAACCGCCACGGGCGGCGATCCCGGCAGCGCGATGCACAGCCCGCTGCCCGCGGCTGACAGCCGGACCGCCGCACCGGCGTCGAGCGCGATGCCCCACTCCGCGAGCCGCGCCCTGACGCCGTCGATCCCGAGCCGCGGCTCGACGCCCAGCAGCGTCGCCAACGCCGGTGCGTCGCCGGCTTCGACCGCCACGCCGCTCACCGGCTTCGGGCTGAACTGGCCATGCGCCGCGCGGAGTTCGGCGAGCGCCTCCGCCCGACTGGCGGCGCACACGGCCAGCCGGTGCTCGAACGCCTTCCGGCCGACGCGCGTCGAACAGGCGAAGTCCGCGAGCGCTGCCTCGTCGTCGAGGGCCTCGAGCGCGTCGATATACGCTTGCCGCAGCATCGACAACGACGTCGCGCTTTTCGCCGACGCGACGATGACGTGCGGGCCGGGCCCGACGACAGCGGCACCCGCCGCCGGTCCTTCGGCGACGACCACATGCGCATTGGTGCCGCCAATACCGAACGAGCTGAGCGCCGCGCATCGCGGTCGCGCGCCGCGCGGCCACGCGACCGGCTCCGTATTGATCGCGAATGGCGCGTCGTCGAACGAAATGCGCGGACTCAGCTCGCGGAAGTGCGCGGTCGACGGGATCACGCCGTGCCTGAGCGCGAGACACAGCTTGATCAGGCCGGCAAGGCCGGCGGCGGTATCCAGGTGGCCGAGTTGCGTTTTCAGCGCGCCGAGATAGCGGGTGCGCTTCGCGCCCGCCTGCGCGAAGACCTGATTGAGCGCGCGCGCCTCGATCGGGTCGCCGAGCGGCGTGCCGGTTCCATGCGCCTCGACCAGATCGATGTCGTCGAGCGCTGTCCCGCTGCGGCGATACGCGGCGGCGATCACGTCGGCCTGCCACTTCGGGCTCGGCGCGGTGAAACCCACCTTGTCGCGGCCGTCGTTGTTGAGCGCGGTGCCCTTGATCACGGCCCAGATCGGGTCCCGGTCCGCGAGGGCCTGCGCAAGCGGCTTCAGGACCACCGCGCACGCCCCGTTGCCACGCACCGTTCCCGATGCGTCGCGGTCGAACGCGCGGCAGAAGCCGTCCCGCGAGCCGATCATGTTTTCCGCGAAGACATAGCCCGACTGCTGCGGCAGCGCGATCGACACGCCGCCGACGACCGCCATCTCGCAATCCCCGTGCAGCAGCGACAGGCACGCGTAGTGCAACGCGACCAGCGAGCTGGAACAGCCGGTCTGCACGTTGACGGCAGGCCCGTGCACGTTGAGGAAATAGGCGATCCGGGTGGCGAGGAAATCCTTGTCGTTCAGCATCAGCAGCTGCAACTGGCCGTGCTGCTCGCCAATCGCCGGATCGGACAGGAGATGCTTGATCAGGTATTGGCTCAGGCCCGAGGTGGCGAACACCCCGACGTTGCGCCCGGCGCAATCCGCGGCGCCGGCATCCTCCAGTGCCTCCCACACGATCTCCATCAGCACCCGGTGCTGCGGATCCAGCAGGGTCGCTTCCGCGGCCGACAGGTTGAAGAACCCCGCATCGAACTCCTCGATGCCCGGCAGCACGCCGCGGCGGGCGACGTAGCGCGCCCGGTCCGCCTCGTTCAACTGCGCCAGCTCCGCCGCCACCTCGTGCGGCGCGAACGTCGACAGGCCGTCCTCGCCCGACATCAGCAGGGACCACAGCGCGTCGACGTCGCGGGCGCCGGGCACGCGCGCGCTCACCCCGATGATCGCGATATCGACCGGACGTGCGTCCGGCACGCCGGCTGCGCACGCATCCATGTCACTCATGTCACTGTGCAAGTGCGTCATGTTCGATCAGTCCGTGGAGGTAATCGGAGAGCATCGCGACCGTCACGTGTTCGAACAGATCGACAATGTCGATCTCCTTCTCCACGCCGTGATCCTTGAGCAGATTCGACAGCTTCTCGTAGACCGTCATGATCTTCAGCGAACTGCCGCCGACGTCGAAGAAGTTGTCATCGTCGCCGAACGCCTGGCTCCCGACCTCGTCGGCCCAGATCGCCCGTACCACCGCGCGAAAATCGATGTCGGCGACGTCGACCGACGCCGCCTCGCCGGCGGGCTCGAGCGGGTTCGACAGCGCGATCGAATCAAGACGGACAGCCGCGGGGGACGTCAATGCCGCGAGCACCTTGTCGAGGTTCGTGCAGATCCCGAGAACGACATCGCCGTCGTAGAGATCGGTGTTGTATTCGACCAGCACGCGGTAGTCGCCCTCCTCCTTGCGCAGCGAGAACAGCAGGTCGTATTTCGCGACATGCCGATCGAGCAGCATGCGGCGGGCGGTCAGCGCCCCCATCGTCAGCACCTCGGCCTGCTCCGGCTCCAGGTTGACCATCACGCGAAACGCGGTGCGGCGCAGCGTATTGTTGATCTGCAACGCGTCGAACACGTCCTCGGTCGTCACGTTGCGGTGCGAATGCGCGTCCGCGAGCGTCGCCGACACGGCCTGCGCGAGCTGGTCGCCGTTCCACGCCGAGTCGATCCGCACACGCAGCGGCAAGGTGTTGACGAAGAAACCGACCAACTCGTGTTCCGTGAAATGATCCCGATTGGAAAAGAACGTCCCGATGCAGACATCGTCGCTACCCGACGCCTTCTGCACCAGGCAGGCCACCGCGGCCGTGAACAGCGCGAATGGCGTGAGCGCGCGCTGCGCGGCCGCCGCATCGAGCGTCCGGCTGATCGACTGCGGCACGGCATGAAAATGGAGCCGTCCGGCGAACCGTGACGCCGGCCGCACCGCCGGATCGACCAGATACGGGGTCGCGCCACGATAATCCGCGAGCTTGCGCGTCCAGTACTCGAGGTTGGCGCCGAGCGTTTCGCCGGCTTGGCGGGACGCGGCTGCGTAGTCCGCGAATTGCCGGGCCGGCGCGGCGCCGATCGCCGCCGGATCGCCGCCTGCGTCGTACAGGCGTTGCAGCTCCGTGAACAGCAGGTTGAGCGCGCGGTCGTCGACCGCGATGTGGTGAAACACGAAAACCAGCCGGCCCGCCGCCGCGTTGAAGCGAATGTCGGTCGCGCGCAGCATCGGATCGCGCCGCAGGTCGAACGGGCGCATGACCTCCTGCGCGATCCATTCATCCGCCTTCGCCTGCCGTTCGTCCGGCTGCATCGAGGTCAGCTCGAGCGTGCGCAGCTCGAACGGCGCGCGGCCCCCGACCCGGATCCTCAGGTTGCCGCTTTCCCACAGATAGTTGCTGCGCAGGATCGCGTGACGATCCATCAACTGCTGCAGGCAGCGTTCGAGCAACGCGCGGTCCAGGACGCCCGCGTACTCGAACACCAGCGGCGCGTTGGACACCGCCCGGCCGCCCGGGCTGTTCTCGAGCAGCCAGATGCCGCGCTGCGCGGCCGTCGCGAAGCCTGCCTCGGCAGCGGCTGCGCCGCCGGCATCCGGCTCCGGTTGCAGGCCGCGTGCAGGCGGCGCGGTTTCAGGCGCTTTCCGGGTACGTTCCCGAATGATGGCCGCCAGCGCCTGGATGGTCCGGTGCTGGAACACGTCCGCGATGTTGAGCGGCACCGCGAATTCCTTCTGCAGCACGAAGGTCAGCTGGGCGCTGAGCAGCGAGTTGCCGCCGATCCGGAAGAAATCGGCATCTGCGGAGATGTCCTGCCGCGACATCAGTTTCGAAACGATACCCAGAACCTTGTCCTCGATGCCGTCGTTGGCCGGTGCCGCGCCGAACAGCCCGCCGGCGTACTGTTCGAGCCGGGTGCGATCGGTCTTGCCGTTGGTGTTCAGCGGAATCGCGTCGATCAACTCGATCCGCGACGGCACCATGAACGCCGGAATCTGCATCTGCAACTGATCCAGAACGGCGTCGAGCGGCGGGCAATGCGGTTGCGCGACGATCAGCGCCACCAGTTGATCGTTCCGCGCCAGATCGAGCACCTTCACCACGGCCGCGTCCGCCACGCCGTCGATGCTGCGCAGCGCGACCTCGACTTCGCCAGGTTCGATCCGCACGCCGCGCACCTTCACCTGCCGGTCGGCGCGCCCCAGATAGCGCAGCAGCCCGTCGCCGTCGTAGCTGCCGAGATCGCCGGTTCGATAGACGCGCCGCCCCTTCAGCGGGCCGTGATGGATCGTCGGAAATTTCTCGGCCGTCAGGCCGGCGTCATTCAGATAGCCCAGCGCCACCCCTGCGCCACCGAGCACGATCTCGCCGACCTCGCCCGGCTCGACCGGCGTCAGGTCAGCGGACAGGATGTACGCGTGCTTGCCCGGCAGCGAACGGCCGATGCTGACCGTACGGCTCGCGTCGTGGCACGGCACCGCGTAACCCGTCGAGTACGTCGTGTCTTCGGACGGGCCGTAGAGATTGAACACCTGGGCGACCTGCGGCGCCACGGCGTAGATATCGTCGACGAGATCCTGGTAAAGCGCCTCGCCGGCCAGGTTCACCACTTCCGTCCCCGGCGGGAACCGGCGATGACGCACCAGTTCGCGGGCCGCCGACGGCACCGTGTTGATCATGCTGACGTCGAAGCTCGCCCCTTCGTCCAGCAACTGCAGGATCGTGTCGACCAGCACCACCTTGCTGCCCGTGCACAGCGTGCAGATCAGCTCGAACACCGACAGGTCGAACGTGATCTGCGTGGACGCCAGCACCGAGCGCCGCTGCGTGTCGGTAAACGATGACCTGTACCAGTCGATCAGGTTCGCGAGATTGTGCTCGCCGATCAGCACCCCTTTCGGGCTACCGGTGGACCCCGACGTAAACACGACGTACACGGGCGCATCGGCCGGGCGCTCGCCGGCGGGCTGCCAGTCGGCCGGCGCCGTGTCGCCGGCGGGCAGAATGATCTTGCCGCACGATGGCGGCAGTTGTGCGGCCAGCTCCGCGGTCGTGACGACCTGCCGGATGTCGTGCGCGACGATGATGTCGCGCAGCCGTTCAGGCGGATATTTCTCGGTCAGCGGTACGTAGACGGTGCCCGCGCCAAGCGATGCCAGGATCGTCGCGGGCAGCCGGACGTCGCGCGGCAGGAAAATGCCGAGCAGCGCGCCGGGCGTCACGCCCGCGGCGGCGATGCGCGCGCCGATCGACGTCGTCATGTCATGCAGCGTCGCGTAGGAAAGGCGGTCCTGCCCACACTCCAGCGCGATCGCTTGAGGGTGGTTGCGGCAGATTTGCTGGAATTGGGCGAAAGCTGAGTGGGTCATTACGCGGCTCCATCGGAATTGAATGTCTTGTTCATCGCAGCCTTAGTCGACCTCGAGCTGGGCCGCCTTTTCGAGCAGCTTCGTTTCGATATGCTCGACCAGCCGGCCCAGGGTCCTGATTTCGTAGATGATCATTGCGTGCAGGCTGACGTCGTAGCGGTCCTTGACCATCGACACGAACTGGACCGCGCTGAGCGAATGCGCGCCCAGTTCGAGCAGCCCCTCCTCCCATTCGATGTGCGCGACGCCCAGGATTCGTGCCCAGCTCGTCTCGACGAATCGATGTGCGTCGGACCGGTACGGATAGTCGTCGTCCGGCGCGGCGGCCAGCGGCGCGGACGCCACGTCGCGCAGCCGCGCGAGTTCCGTGACCTTGCTGACTTCCCCCCAGCGCTCGAGCACCGAGTCGAAATCGATCGTGGAAATCACCAGCCGGGGGCCGAAATTCCAGTGCAGGATGCGGTCGTACACCGCGGCGATCTCGCGTTCGGTCATGTGGTTGCGCATGTGCTCGCGGCTCAGGTCCGCGAATTGCGGCAGCACATTGGGACGGCCGAGCCGTTCCGCGTTGACCGCGCCCCAGTTGGTCGAGCAGATGTCGCCCAGCGACGCCGCCAGCGCGGTCTGGGCCACCGCGTCGACGAACGCGTTCGCCGCCGCATTGTCGATCTGGCCCAACCCGCCGATGATCGAGTTCATGCTCGAACAGAGCACGACCTTGCTCACCGGATTGCGCGTCAGGTACGACAACAGGTTGCAGGTGCCGTACACCTTCGCGCGGAACACCTTCGAGAAATGGCCGATGTCCTTGTTCTCGATCATGCCGTTTTCGACCAGCCCGGCGGCATGGATGATGGAATGGATGACCCCGTAGCGTTCGCGCGCGTCGTCGAGCGCCGCGTCCACCTGCTCCGTGTCGCCGATGTCGCATTGCGCCAGTTGTACCGTCGCGCCGGTCCGCTCGATCCTGCGAATCCGCTCGATCTTCTTCGAGTAAGGATGGTCGGGACCGTGTTCGGCGATCCATGCCGGCCACGCGTCGCGGCCGACGAAGCGCTTCGAGTTGACCAGCAGGAGCCGGCACGGCGCACGGCTGGCCAGGTATTCGGCGACACCCAGCCCGAGCTCCCCGAGTCCACCGAACACGACGTAGACGCCGCCCGCCCGCACCTCGGGCTCACACGCGGCGGGTACGGCGAAGCGCTGATACGTGGTCTGCCACCGCCGGCCGCGGCGCAGCACCACGAATTCGTTCGCGGGGATGAGCGGCGCGAAGAACTCCAGGCCGAGCTGCATCGCCGAATCCGTGGCGTTGAACAGCTCTTGCGACGGGATATCGACGATCCGGCAGTCGACGAGCGGATATTCCTTCTGCAAGGTCCGGCTGATGCCGAGCACGGTCGCCTTGTCCGGGTTCACCTCGTCCTGCGGCGTCAACGCGGCCATCTGCGACGCGGCGACGATGATCGAGCACGCAGCGCCCCCCACCGTCACTCGGTGCAGCGATCGCGCGAAGAAAATCAGGCTGAACAGGCCGAGCGTCTGGCAGCGCTCGAAATTCGCCGGCGTGCCATCCCATTCCGCTTCGGCCGCGAGCCACGCGTGCACGACATGGCGCGGCAGGCAGCCGCGCTCGTCAAGCGCTTCGAGCAACCGCTGGTAATCCTGCTCCGACACGGGATCGATGCAATAAGTGGTGTCGTCCAGCTGCGCGAATGCGTCGCCCGGAACCACGTGGATGGCGCGCGTCGTCGCGGCCCACGGCGCGTTGAGCCGATGCGCGCGATCCGTGGCGAACACCAGCAAAGCGGCATCCGCCGGTTCGGCGACGCGTTGCGTCCGCGCGGCGAGCGCGGCTGCTTCGCGCCACGTCGGCTTGTAGAACCATTGACCGACATCGTCGATCTTCCGGTTACGGCGTTCGGCCTCGGTCGCGACCGACAGCCACTGGACCTTTCTGGCAAACGCGTAGGCCGGCAGCGAGACCTTGCGCCGCGCCTCGTCCGCGTAGTACGCCGGCCAGTCGACCGTCATGCCCGCCGCCCAGCAGGACGCGAGTATGTCGGCCAGGAAGCGCCCTTGCAGCGCGGGCGCGCCGAGCTCGATCGCGTTCGATGCGACTTGCAGGCGCGGGGCGTCCGACAGCGTCAGCAGCGCATCCGACGGCGCCGCGTCGACCGGCGTTTCGGCCAGCAAGCGCGTGATTCCGTCGTCGCCGTGCGCGCTCAGGCGCTCGACGAGATCCGCCGGCAACGTCGCCGGCTGCTGCAGATGCGCCGCGATCCCGAGCCGCCGAAGCTGCGCCGCCAGCAGCACCGCATACACCGCCAGGCGTTGCGGCACATCGTGACGCGCCACCGCGTCGAGCAACGGCGCGTACCGGCTCGCGTCGCCCTGCCGAACGGCTTGCCATGCCGCATCCGCGTCGGCCGGCCGCACCGCCACGAGCAGCCGGCGCGGTGCGCCGTCGGTCGCGTTCAGCGTCGCCGCGGCCAGCTTCTCCGCAGCTTCGCCGGCGCCGGCCGCGGCAATCGCAAGCCGGTGAGGAAATGCCTTGCGCCCCACGTTGGACGTGTAGCAGAGATCCGCGAACGCCGGACAGGCTTCGTCCCGCAGGAACGCCACGTACTTCGCGCGGAGCGCGTCCAGCGACTCGGCGGAACGTGCCGACAGCGTCACGCAGTAGGCGTCTTTCGTCGCGGGTAGCGGTTCGAGCGGCGGCGCCTCCTCGAGGATCGCATGCGCATTGGTGCCGCCGATCCCGAAGCTGCTCACGGCGGCCAGCCGCCTGGCGTCCGACACCCACGCACGCGTGCGCGCGTTGACGTGAAACGGACTGTTCTCCAGCCCGAGGCGCGGGTTCGCCTTCTCGAAGCCCAGCGAAGCGGGCAGCGTTCGATAGCGCAGCGACAGCGCAGTCTTGATTACACCGGCCACGCCGGCCGCGACGTCGATATGTCCGATATTCGTCTTGACCGAACCGATCGCGCACGTCGCTTCGCGTGTCCCCGCCTGCGCGCGCCGCTCGCCGACATAGGCGTGCGTCAGCGCGGCGATCTCGATCGGATCGCCCAGCGACGTCCCGGTTCCGTGTGCCTCGACATACTGGATCTGCCCGGGGCTCACGTCGCTCGCCTGCAGCGCATCGCGGATCACGGCGCTCTGGCCGGACACGCTGGGCGCCGCGTACCCGACCTTGTCCGAGCCGTCGTTGTTGATGGCGCTGCCCTTCAATACCGCATAGATCTGGTCGTGGTCGCGCAACGCGTCGTCCAGGCGCTTCAGCACGACCAGCCCCGCGCCGTTGCTGAACACCGTGCCGGCGGCCTGTTCGTCGAACGCGCGCACCTGCCCGTCGGGAGAGAAAAAACTGTCCTGGCTGTAGAGATAACCACGCGTATTGGGCACGTTGATCGAACAGGCGCCGGCCAGCGCCACGTCGGCCTGATAGCTCAGCAGGCCCTGACAGGCCTCGTGAATCGCGACGAGCGAAGTCGAGCAGGCGGTCTGGACATTGACGCTCGGCCCCTTCAGATCCAGCAGGTAGGACAGCCGGGTCGTCAGGTAATCGCTCAAATTGCCGAACAGGATGCTTTGCCCGTCCCGGTCGAGATCCACTTCATCGGACCGGAATACGACCGTATGCAGGTAACTGTTCAGGCTCACGCCCGCGTAGACGCCGACCCGCCCTACGTGCGCGCCCGGCACGTAGCCGGCGTCCTCGAACGCATGCCACGCCAGTTGCAGGAACACCCGCTGCTGCGGGTCCATCAGCCGCGCGTCGTGATTGCTGAGCCCGAAGAATTCGTTGTCGAACAGCTCGATGTCGCGCAAACGGCCGCCGACCGGCACATAATGCGCCGACGCGAGATGCGCGGGATCGACGCCAGCATCGAGCAATTCCTGCTCGCTGTAGCGTTCCAGCGAGCACCGGCCGGCTTCCAGATTCCGCCAGAACTCCTGAACATTGGAAGCACCCGGAAATGCTCCGCTCATCCCGATGATCGCGACGTCAAGATTGTTCAATTTTCGACTCCATGCCGTGCTTGCGGCTTTGGTAATAGTTGCGGCGCAGACGCTCCGTCCGCCTGTCGGCAGCGGGCGCCGCCGGCGTTTCCCGATCTTCGTCTGCGGCCTCGCCGACGACGCGAGCCGCCTCCGGTTCCCTGGCTTCGGCCAGGCGTTCGATGGTCGGGAACTTGAACATGTCGACCGCCGACAGATCCCAGTCGAGGGTCTGGTTGATCTGATCGATCAGCTTCAACGCGATCAGCGAGTGGCCGCCCAGTTCGAAGAAGTTGTCGCGGATGCCGACCGGCTCGACACCGATGCATTCGCCCCACAGCTTCGCGAGTGCCTGTTCGGTACGCGTGCGCGGCGGCACCATGTCGTCCTTCAATTGGGGACGCGGTGCGACAACCTGCCGGACGTCGAGGGGCTCGTCGCGCTCGGACAGCACCCAGTTCCGGTAACGCGCGACAAGGTCGCCGCTCGCCACGATGACGTGTGCGGGCCAGTCCAGCGCGGCGAGCCGTTCCAGCACGGATAGCCCCTCCTGCTCGCTGATCGCGTAGTGGTCGATGCCGATGTCGTCGTTCGATTCGTCGCGCGTGTCCTTGAAGAACTCCCACGCATCCCAGTCGATCACGGTCCATTCGCAGTCCGCGCGGCTCGCAGACCGCGCATAGGCGTTCAGCAGGCAATGGGAGGTCGCATAGCCGAACAGCCCGATCCCGCCGAGCGTCGCGGAGATCGACGAGACGATCATCACGCGTGGAATGCGCAGCGACCGGGTCAACGCGTGCAGGTTCGCGCACACGCCGAGCTTCGGCGAGACGAGTGCGTCCAGGTAGGCCGCATCGGTTTCCGCGAAGGTTCGGTAGTGCATGTCGGCCGGTGCGCCCGCCGCATGGACGACGAGATCGATCGGGCCGAGCGCCTGTACGATCGACTGCGCGGCGCGCTCGAGCTGCTGCGGATCGGTCGCATCGGCATCGACGAACTCGATCCGGTGGCCGGCCGCGACCATGCGTTCGTACAGGCCCTTGCGGCGCCTGACGGCGCGGTCCGCCGCGGCGGACGGCTCGCGCAGCGTGTTCGCGAACGCGGTGGCGTGGCGGCTGACGATCGCGACATCCGCGCCGACGACGATCGAGAAGAATGCGGCGTAGATCATCCCGACATTGCCCACCCCGCCGACGATCAGCACGGTACGAGGCGGCTTCGACAACGCAGCGGCCTGCGCGGGGCCGTCGCCGCGACGCGGGTCGCTGCGGCACAGCTTCCGTTCGACCAGCCGGTCGCGCTCGACCCGGATGAAGCGCGCGGATGAATGCAGGCACGCGTCGGCCAGCAAGCCGGCGTCGCGGCCGCCGGAATCCGGAGCTTCGTCGGCGTCCAGCAACGCCGCGTCGATCTGGATCGCCCGGCAGGTCACGCGGGGGAATTCCTGCTGCACGACCGTCGCGAAGCTGTCGACCCACGCGGCGCCGGCGGTCGGCATGGCATCGCCGCCGGGGACGTCGGCGACTGCGACCAGCGTGATGTCCAGCGTGCCGGGCACCGCCGCGCGCAGCGTATTGAACGTGCGCTGCATCGAGAGCATGTCCGCGAGCAGATGACCGCACGCCGCCGGCACGTCGGACGCCTCCCCCGGCTGCGCCGGCGTCACCACCACCACGCGCGTGACCGCGCCGCGCGCCAGCGCGTCGCCCGTCTTCGCAAAGCGCTGCCGCAACGCGGCCTCGAGCGCTTCGGGCCGTGAAGCGTCCAGCAGGACCCACTCGCCCGCCTGCTTCGCGAGTCGCTCGGCGAGCCGGCCGGCATGCCGGCTGCCGTCGCCGATCAGCAGCACCGGCGCCACGGACGGGGGGCGCGCCGCGACGGCGCCGATGTCCGGCACGGGCGCCCAGTCGTACGCGTAGAACCATTGATCGAGATCGTCCTGCTTCCGGTAGGCAGGCGCCTGCGCGACGACCTCGCGTTTCGCCGGCGCGTCGACCCAGCATGAGATCTCGTCGAGCGGATGCGGGGCCAGCGGCACGATGTTGCCGCGTGTCGCGCCGTAGAGCGGCTCCCAGTCGACGGTCATGCCGTTTGCCCAGCATTGGGCAAGCAGCGTGTCGAGCCCTGCCGCTTCGTCGTCCGGCAGAACGATCGAGAAGTGCCTGACGTCGGGCAGCGTCAGCCTCCCCAGCGCATTGGCGATCGACTTGCCGGGTCCCGCCTCGACCCACGCGCCCGACGGCACGAGCGCGGCCAGCGTCTCCAGGCAAGCGCTGAATCGCACCGTGCGCCGCAAATGGTCGACCCAGTAATCGGCGGTCGCGAAGCGTTCCGGCAGGTCGGCGCGCCCGTCGAGGTTGGAGACGATCGGGCTGCGCGGCACTTGCAGTTCGATGCCGTCGAATGCAGCCGCGAATTCGCGGCTGCTGGCATCCATCAGGTACGAGTGGAACGCGTGCGAGGTCGGCAGCCTGACCGCGTGAAGCCGGGCTGCTGCAAGGCGAGGCGCCAGCGCGTCGATGTCCTGCTCGGTGCCGCCCACGACACAGGACATGTCGCTGTTGACGACGCACAGCGACAGCCCCTCGTGCAGAAACGCACTGACCTGCTCCTCGGCGGCCAGCACCGCCAGCATCGCGCCGCGCGGCGCGCGGCTCATGATCCGCGAGCGGGTGGCGACAATCGGCACGGCATCCGCCAGGTCGAACACGCCGGCAAGCGTCGCGGCCACGTATTCGCCGATGCTGTGCCCGACCATCGCGGCGACCGGCAGCCGCATCGCCAGCAGCGTCGAGCCCAGCGCATATTCAAGCGCAAACAGGTACGGCTGCAGCGCGGCGGTGTCGCGAATCTCGGCCTCGCCCGCGTTCAGCAGCGCGCGCGGATCCGCGCAGCCCGCGCGCACGAAGCGGTCGGCGCAATCGTCGAATACCGAGCGGAAATGCCCGCCGCGTTCGTAGAGTGCCCGGCCCATACCGGGAAACTGGTTGCCCTGTCCCGGGAACAGCAGCGCAACCTGCCCATGGCGCCAGTCGGCCGTCGGCGCCACGCGGGTCGGGTCGGCGGACGCGCGGCCGGATACGAGCGCGCGCTTCTCCGGGTAATGCCGCTGGAACAGTTGGGAGGTGTAGCGCGCATCCCCGAGCGCAAGCGTGCGGCCGGACAGCGCGCGCTCGACCGCCTGCTCGAGCGCCGCCAGCGCCGCCGGCGTCTGCGCGGACATCAGCAGCGGGCCCGCGTCGACGCGGCGCGTCAGGTCCCGGCCCGGCGCCTCTTCGAGAATGACGTGGGCGTTGCTGCCGCCGACGCCGAGCGCGCTGACGGCAGCGCGCCGGGGCTGACCCGCGGCGGCGGGCCACGGTTCGGGTGCGGTGGGGATATAGAACGGCCCCTCTTCGAGCGCGAGATTCGGGTTGGCCTGCACGAAGCCCGCGAGCGGCGGCTTGACCTGGTGCTTGAGACACAGCGCCGCTTTCAGCACGCCGACCAGGCCCGCGGCGACGTCCGTATGGCCGATGTTCGCCTTCACGGAACCCAGTGCGCAATGCGCGTGGACGCCGCCTGACCCGCCGTACGCATCCTTCAGCGCCTGGATCTCGATCGGGTCGCCGAGTGCGGTGCCGGTCCCGTGCGTTTCCAGATAGCCGATCGTGGCCGGCGCAACGCCGCTGCGCTCGTACGTGCGCCGGATCGCCTCGCTTTGTCCCGCGACGCTGGGCGCGGTGAAACCCGATTTGCGCTGGCCGTCGTTGTTGATCGCCGAACCGCGAATCACGCCGAGGATGTCGTCCCCGTCGCGCTGCGCGGCGGACAGCGCTTTCAGCGCGAGCACGATCGCGCCGTTGGTGAACACCGTGCCCGTGGCGCTGGCGTCGAACGGACGGCATACGCCGTCCTTCGCCAGCACGCCGTCCCGCTGGTACAGGTAGCCTTCCTTTTGCGGCGTGCGGATCGCCGCGGCGCCGACGAGCGCCATCCGGCACTGTCCGGTGAGAATGGCGACACGCGCCGTGTGCAACGCCTGCAGCGCCGACGAACAGCCCGACTGGATCGACATCGCCGGGCCGTGCAGGTCCAGCTTGTACGCGATCCGGGTGGACGCACAGTCGCCGCTGTTGCCGAATACCACATCGGACAACGGCACCCTGTCGGGCGGCTGGGTCATCAGGTTGTTCAGCAGGTAGTGCGGAAACCCCACCGACACATATACGCCGATCTCGCGGTTCGCCGCCCCGACCTGCTCCAGCAACTGGTGCGCCAAGGTCAGCAGCACGCGCTGCTGCGGATCGATCGCCTGGGCTTCGCGGAACGTATAGCCGAAGAAGCGGTAATCGAACCGGTCGATGTCATTCAGCACGCCGGCGCGCCTGACATAGTCCGGCTGCGCCAGCGCCGCCGGATCGGCGCCCGCGTCGAGCAGTTCGGCGTCGGACAGCGACGCGATGCAGTCTCGCCCGGCGAGGACGCTCTGCCAGAACGCGTCGACGGTGTCGGCGCCCGGCAAGCGCAATCTGGATCCAATCAGTGCCACCTGTTCCATGTTTTCCTCAAGGATGCGTAGTCAGTGCCAGCCGCTCGACCGTCTCGCCGGGCGACCGTACGCACTCGAACAGAATCCGGTTGAACTCGGATGCGATATCGTCGATCTGCGCGACGTCGAAGACGTCCGCGCTGTATTCGATAAAAACCTGCGTATGCGTCCGGAAGTCGTTGACCTCGAGCGACAGCTCGAACTTCGAGCCGGTCGGTCGCAGCGGAATCTCCGAGACCGGGAGACCCGCTATCGAGAACGCGTACATCGAGCGATCGATGAAGTTGAAAAATGCCTGGAAAACGGGGGTCCGGCCGAGCGTCGCGTACTCGACCAGCCGGCTTGCGACCTCCTCGAACGGCACGTCCGCATACCCGTAGATCGAAAACAGCGAGCCGGTCACCCGATTGACGAAATCGCCCAGCCGGTCCGCCGGATCGATGTCGACCGGCAGCACGATCGTGTTCGTATACAGGCCGATTGCCTGGAGCGTCTCGGGCGTGCGGTTCATGGCCGCCAACCCGATATTGACCACCCTGTCGCGACTGAAGTGATGCAGCGCGAGGGCGAACGCGCTCAGGAACAGCGTCGCGAGCGGCACGCCCACGGTGCGCGAGTAGTCGTCCAGTTCCGCGCGTAATGCAGCCGGGATCACGAGCGGAAAACTGTCGCCCGCAAGCGTGCGCACCTCGGGAAAAGGCGCGCGATACGGCAGATTCAGCACGCGATCGACCAGCCCGAACCGGCCGATCAGTTCATCGGCGCGAGCCGAGGCGTCCGTCGGCTGGCCGCCCGCCTCGGCAGCGGGTTCGGGAGGACGGCTTGGCGCGACCCCGGCGAGCATCGCTTCATACGCGTGCGCCATCTCCCTCAGGAAGTTGCCGCAGCCGATGCCGTCCACCACGATGTGATGGAACAGATAGAACACCGCGGCCCCGCCGTCCAGCAGCGGAAAGTAATGGACCCGCAGCAGCGGGCTGCAATGCAGGTCGAATGGCTCGCGCAATAACCGGTTCAGCATGGGCCGAAGCACGGCCCAATCCGTCGCGCCATGGCGCTCGACCAGCGCGCCCGCGGGTGTCGGATGGATCCGCTTGACGAGGCCCGCCGCGGTGGGCTCGAACGCCGCCCGCAGCGATTCGTGAGCGTCCAGCACCTGTCTCAGCGCGCGTTCGAGGACGTCGATCGCCACGCCCGCCGGAAAATGCAGCCCCACCGGAATGTTGTAGGTTTCGCGCACGGTGGCCACGCTGTCGAGAAAATACAGCGCCCGTTCGCCCGCGGAAGGGGCGAGCACATCCAGCGTCAGGGCCGGCGCGGGCACGCCGCCGTGCGCCGACCGCGGCGGCGTTTCGCCCGCTGGCGCGCGCGCCTTTGCATCGGCGCCAGCCGGCGCCAACCAGGACGCACGCAGATGTTCGACCAGCGCCGTCACGCTCGAGTGCGTCATGAACGCCTCCAGGCTGACCTCGATATCGAGCTTCTGGCGGATCTGCGCGAGGATGCGAACCGCAGACAGCGAATGGCCGCCCAGCGACATCAGCGTCGCATCGGGATCGATCGTTTCCAGGCCGAGCGCATCGGCGTAGATGGCCTGGAGGGTCGGGGCCAACGGATCGAGCGGCCGGACATCCCGCGCGGCCGCGGCCGGCTGCGCCCGCTCCGGCAGGGCCCCGCGATCGATCTTGCCGTTCGCGTTCAGCGGCCATGCGTCGACCCACTCGATTTGCGTGGGCACCATGTAGGCGGGCAACGCCAACGACAACGCATCGCTCAAGGCCGCGGAATCTCGCACGCCATCCGGAATCGGCTCGACCCACGCGAGCAGCTTCGGTTCCTCCGCCGGAGACGATCTCACCTGGACGACCGCCTTGCGCACCTGGCCGAGCGCTTCGATCTGCGTTTCAATCTCGCCCAGCTCGACCCGGAAGCCGCGAATCTTGACCTGCCCGTCCTCGCGCCCCAGGAATCGCAGGCGCTCGTTCATATCGCGAAAAGCAAAGTCGCCGGTGCGATACACGCGGCCCGCGCCGGGGATCTCGACGAAGCGTTCGTCAGTCAGTGCGCGACGATTGCGATAGCCGCGGGCAACGCCATGCCCGCCGATGCAGATCTCGCCCTTGCTGAAACGCGGCACGGTCTGGCCGTGCGCGTCCAGCAGATGGATCGTGGTGTTGCCGAGCGGCTTGCCGAGGCCGGCCGCGGGATCCGCGTCGGGCGCGGCGATCATCGACCAGATCGTCGCTTCCGTCGGACCGTAGACCTGCCAGGCTGCCGCGCACGTGTCGCGCAGGAAGCCGTGCGTGGACGCGTCGATCGATTCACCGCCGCACAGGACGTTCAATTGGCGCGCGCCGCGCCAGCCGCCCGCGCGCAGCACGTTGAAGTACGAAGGCGTGCCCTGCAGCCACGAAATGCGTTCGCGCTCGATCACAGCATCGAGCGCTTTCGCGTCGAGGCGGACGTGCTCAGGACAGGGGACGACGGCTGCGCCGACCATGAGCGGCAGCAGCAGTTCCAGCAGCGATATGTCGAAGCCGATCGTGGTGGTCGCGAGCAGGCGATCGTCGCGACTCATCGGCAGTGCGCGCCGCATCGCGGACAGGAAGCCGGCGACGTTGCGATGGGTCACCTCGACGCCTTTCGGACTGCCGGTGGACCCCGACGTGTAGATCAGGTAAGCGGGGCTGTCCGGATCGACCGCGACGGCGGGAAACGTGTCGGCATCCGCATCGTCGAACAGATCGTCGGTCAGGACGAGATCCAGTGGCGAAGCCGCGGCCGGCGCGTCCTGGTGAAGATAGACGGCCAGCTCGGCGTCTCGCGCGATATGCGCGCGGCGCGCAGCCGGCAGATTCGTGGGAAGCGGAACGTAGATCGCGCCGGCCTGCCAGATGCCGAGCAGCGCGGCCAGCAGCGCGCCACTCCGATGCATGGCCACGCCGACGCGGTCGCCTGCTTTCACGTTCGCCGCCGCCAGCTTCCACGCGACCCGATTCGCCGCCTCGAGCAGCGCCCGATTCGTTATCGTCCGGCCAGGCTCCCCGACTGCCTGCCGACCCGGCTGCTCGCGCAGCGCAGCCTCGATCAATGCGCCGGCCGACAGCTGCGGCGCGGGATCGGCCAGCACGGCATGGCAGCCGGCAAAGGCTCGCTGGCCGCCCAGTTCGAGATCGCCTATCCGCACATCCTGCCGGTCGACCATGCGCTCGACGAGGTCGCTGAAATCGCGCGCCAACTGCTGTGCCATCGATTCGCTCAGCAGCCCGTCGCGGTATTCGAGGATCAGGCTGAGCGCGTCGTCGCCGTCGTAAAGGAGCGCAAGGTCCTGCTTCGCCGAACCGACGAAACGCGGCGTCTGTTCGACATCGATGCCATTCAGCCGCAGCGAATCGAGCGCGAACCGCGCGGGAATGAGCGCCACGTTGAGGCATGGCGACGCCGGGTCGGCCAGGTTCTGCCGCACGAGCCGCATCAGGTCCAACTGCGGGAAATCCACGATCGATTTCGTTTTCCGGCGCTGCTGCCGCACCCGCTCGAACAACGCATCGACCGTCATATCCGGCGTCACGTCCACGAACGCCGGCACGTAATTGATGAATGAACCGAATATCCGCTCGAACCCGCCGGGCCTCGTGTCCACCGGATAGGCGATCGCCAGCGCGTCCTGTTGCAGGTACCGGTGCAGCAGCACGCTGAATGCACTCATCAGGACCACGAACGGTGTCGTCCTGGTTTTTCGGTTCATGCTCTTGAGCCTTGCCTGCAGGGTGCCGGGCAGGCTCCAGCGATACTGGCAGGCGCCCGCGCGGGCCGGTCGCTCGCCGTCGAACACCAGTTTGCCGAAGTCGACGGAACATGCGCGCCCCGACAGGTATGCACGCCACGCCGCCTCGGTTTCCTGATGGGCGCCGTCGGCCCAGCGTTGCCGTTCCCAGTCCAGCGTGTCGGAAAACCCCTGGCTCGCGCGGGTCTCCGGCGCCGCCACATAGGCCGCGTGATTGTTGTACGCCGACGAAATGTCGTTCAGCAGCATCAGCGCCGACGTACCATCCACGCAGATATGGTGGATATTCAACGCCAGGAGATAACCGTTCGGACTGCTCCGGATCAGCAGGAACCGGAACACCGGTTCGCCATGCAAATCGAAAGGCGCCAGCAGGCAGGCATCAAGCGCCGCTTCGATCCGTTGCAGCCGTGCCGACGATTCGAGACCCGACAGATCGATGAACTCGAGCGGGTCGTGCGAAAGCCGGTCGGCAGACTGAAGCGGCTCGCCGGCCTGTTCGATGAAACGCATCCGGATCGCCGGATGCGCGCCGGCTACCGCGACAAATGCCCGCTTGAGCCGATCGACGTCGAGATTCCCGTCGAGCTCGAAAAGCAGCGGATTGTTATACGCGGGGTCATGAGGCGCATATTTCCATTGCAACCACATCACCCTTTGACTATTAGTGAGTGGCAATACGTCATTCACGGCAATTGGCATGCGGCATTCCTGAGGCTGCGTTGAAGAATCAGGCCGACGCGAACACGTATCTTCGTCGCATCGTCCATTGCCATACAAATCCCCATCAAAGCGGAAAGCACGGGCAGGCAACGAAAGATCGGGGCTATGCAGGGCCAGCCGCCGAAGGATCGGGCTATCGCGCGAAACCGGCCGCGCCCGAATCAGGGCAGTCCGTCACATGTGGAAAATATCCGATAGATGACGCGCATCCCGGGATCAAGCTTCTCAGAATGACATCGCATTGTTTCGGTATCCGAACACTATGCATCATAATCACATGCGCCTTCGATCAATCGTCATTTCCATCGACATGTTTTCAGAAAATCTCGATAAATCAGAAAAAAGAATAACGCGACACTCCCTCAGCAGTAACTGCAATAAGTAATAGGTCGATAAGCGTGTTGCGCACCGAATTCCCGTCATATAATCGCCGCTATCGTTCAGCGACTTCGGAAACGGAGCAAGTTCTTGCGCTCAATGCATTTCGTCAATCCCCTTCTGGATCGATCGCAGCTACCTTGCTTCGAGGCCATTCGCGCGTTCCATGTGCGCCCCGCCGTTGACGCCTGCCTGCTCGAGCTCGACAACGCGATCGAGCAGGCCGGTGCGGCGCCGCTCCGGTCGAGCTGGGCGAACGTGATCGAACCGATCTGCCTGGCGATCGAGGCGCTCGAATACACGTGGGGCATCGTCACCCACCTTGTCACGGTTCGCGATTCGGCGGCCTTGCGCGCCGCCTATGGGGGATGTGTGGGCCTCGTGTCGTCCGCGTTGTCGCGCTTCCGTCAGGACACCGCGCTGCTCGGACGATACCAGGCCATCATCGGATCCGACGCGTTCGCGACCCTGTCCGCCGAGCGGCAGCAGGTTCTGCGCAATCTGATCCGCGACGCGCAGCTGACGGGTGGCGAGCTGCCGCCCGGCCCGCGCATGCGGCTGAACTGCATACGCGAACGCCAGGCGCTGCTCGCGAAGACGTTCCAGGACAACATCGCCGATGCTACCCGCGCTTATTCGTACGCCGTGACGGCGGACGACGAACTGGCCGGCCTGCCCGATCACGTGCGCGTCGCCGCACGGGCGGCTGCGCGGCAATGCGGCCGCGACGGCCATCTCTTCACGCTGGATTTCGCGTCGTACCATCCGGTCATGCAGTTCTCCGAGTGCCGTGCGCTACGGGAACGCTTGTATCGGGCCCGGTCAGTCCGGGCATCCGAGCTGGGCGGACGCTATGCCGACGGCGCGGCGGCGTGGGACAACACGCCCGTCATGACCGAACTGCTGGCCCTGCGGCACGAAGAGGCCCAACTGCTCGGCCATCGGGATTTCGCCGGCCTCTCGCTCGAGCAGAAGATGGCGCGCTCCCCCGAATGCGCGCAGTCGTTTCTGGACGATCTGCATCGGCGCATTCGCCCGCAGGTGGCCGCCGAATGGCAAGCGCTGCAATCCTTCGCCCGCGATGCCCTCGGCATTCGCGAGCTGCAGCCGTGGGATCTCCCTTTCACGATGGAACACCTGCGCAGGCAGCGCTTCGGCGTCTCGACGGACGAGGTCCGCCGGTACTTCCCCGAACAAGCCGTGCTGCATGGGCTGTTCAAGCTGGTCGAGACGCTGTTCGACATCAAGGTCCTCCCCGCGACCGGCAGCGTCTGGCACGAAGATGTCCGGCTGTACCGGCTGGACGACGCACGTGGCCATCCGGTCGCCCATCTCTATCTGGACCTGTACGCGCGTCCGGGAAAACGGGACGGCGCATGGGCAGCCAGCGGCGGATCGCGCAGCACGCGCGTAGACGGCGCGATCCGGCTGCCCGCGGCCTATCTGATGTGCAACGTCGCCGCAGCGGAGCCGGCCTGCTTCTCGTTCGAACAGGTGGTCACGCTGTTTCACGAGATGGGCCACTGTCTCCATCACATGCTGACCGACGTCACCGAAAGCGCGGTGTCGGGTGCGAAAGGCGTCGAATGGGATGCCGTCGAATTCCCCTCGCAATTCATGGAGCAATTCTGTCGGGAGTGGGAGGTGATTGTCGCGTTGAGCGCTCACGTAGAGACAGGCGCAGCGCTGCCGCGTACGCTGTTCGACCGCATGCTGGCGGCACGCCATGTCGACCATGGCATCGAGATGGCGCATCAGATTGCGTTGTCGGCGCTGGACCTCCAACTGCATTCCGCGCGCGCGATGGCCTCGAACCAGTCGATCCTCCATTGGGTGGAAGCCATTCATCAAGCATACGAGGCCACGCCGCCGGACCCGCTTTCAAGAAGCGTGAACACCTTCGGGCATATCTTCGCCGGCGACTACGCAGCGGCCTATTACAGTTATCAATGGGCGAAGGTCCTCGCGGCCGATGCCTATGCCGCGCTGGAAAACGCCGGCGCCACGCATGCGAACGCCGGCAGACGCGAAATCGGAAAGCGCTATCGGACGGAAATTCTGGGGTCCGGGGGCAGTCGACCTGCCGTGGAATCGTTCATCGCATTTCGCGGCCGCGCGCCGGACCTCGATGCGCTGTTTCGGGATTCTGTCGAGACAAGACGTTAGGGTAACGTTCGGCGTATCGACCATGCGGTCAGCAGTTTTGCAATCCTGAATTCCACACCGAAATTCTTCGCCATCCAGTGCTCCTCAACCTTGCCGAATAGACGCCGGCGCCGGGCACGTCGCGCCGATTCACGATCGAAACCTATGGGAATTCGTAGTTTCGCAAATGCGGCATGTCGACTCTAATGTGCGTATCCGTCAGGAGCATGCACACATGAATATACGACCCCGCGCCAAGCGTGCAAAGAATCCGCTTCGCCATTCATAACGCGCAGAGTCCGGCATCGCGCGATGCATCGCCCGCGTTCGCCAGATGCGTCATTTCATTTTTCCACGGACCGAGAAAATTCGTGACTCCAGTTAGCGTCAATCGTCTATTTACCGCGCAGGTCCGTCGCGCGCCCGATGCGATCGCCCTGGTCGGCGGCGACAGGCGCTTGACGTACGGCGAACTCGACCGCAGCGCCAATCATCTCGCGCGGCACCTGATCAATCGCGGCGTGCAGGCGCACGACCGCGTGCTGCTGTGCCTGCCGCGGTCGATTGACGCCGTCATCGCGATGCTCGCGATCATCAAGACCGGTGCGGCTTTCGTACCGGTCGACCCGACCTACTCCGAGTCGGTCAAGCAGAGGCATGCGAACGACAGCGGCGCACGGCACGTCATCGCTCGGCCGACCGACGCCGGGGCCTTCCGCAGCGCATCGCGGCAAGTCATCGAAGCCGACGATCTCGCTGCGGGCCGCGACGACCATGGCGCCGACGTCGATGCGGGGCACGAGGGCGCAAGCGCGATCTACGTGATGTTCACCTCCGGGAGCACGGGCCGGCCGAAAGGCGTGGTCGTCGCCCACCGCGGCGTCATCCGCCTGGTCTGCAATACGAACTACATCCGGGTCACGCCCGCCGACACGCTGCTGCTGCTGTCCCCGATCACCTTCGATGCATCCACGTTCGAAATCTGGGGCGCGCTGCTGAACGGCGCCCGGCTCGCGATACACGAGGAAGCGACGTTCGATCCGAACCTCGTCAGCGAGCTGATCGAGCGCGAGCGGGTCAGCGTGCTCTGGCTCACCGCCGCGCTGTTCCATCTCGTCGTGCGGCGCTACATCCGGATGCTCGCGGGGCTTCGCACATTACTGGCAGGCGGCGACGTGCTGAATGCGGCCGCCGTCAACGCAGTATTCGACGCGTTCCCGTCGATTACCGTCATCAACGGTTACGGTCCGACCGAGAACACGACCTTCACGTGCTGTCACGTGATGACCGCCGCGAACCGGCCAGTCGATCCGGTTCCGATTGGCCGCGCCATTTCAGGCACCCGGCTCCACATTCTCGACAGCGCGCTGCGCGAAGTGCCGGACGGCGCCGAAGGCGAGCTGTGCGCAAGCGGCGATGGCGTAGCGCTCGGCTATCTGAATGCGCCGGAGGCGACGCGCGCGGCATTCATCGACCATCGGCCCGTCGACGGCCTGCTGTATCGCACCGGCGATCGGGCACGACGCAGGCCGGACGGCCTGATCGAATTCCTCGGGCGGCGCGACCGGCTCGTGAAGATACGCGGCTACCGCGTGTCGCTCGACGAGCTTCAGGCCCTCATCGCCGGCATTCCCGGCGTCGAGGAAGTCATCGTCAAGGTGTCGGAGGATGCGACCGGCGAAAAGCGCCTCAGCGCGATCATCCAGTCCGCCGGCGGGCGGCCGGACATGAAGGCTTTCGTCCGCAGCGAACTCGTCAAACTGGCGCCGCCGTTCCAGATCCCCGACGACATCCAGGTTTTTCAGCATATCCCGCTCAATGCGAACGGCAAGCTGGACCGCAACCCGTTGCCGATCGGCGAGATATAAATCATCCGGAGGGAAACAAGCCATGACCAATACGACCGACATCATCGAAACAATTCTGAGCACCTGCCGCGACACGCTCGGGCTGCCCGACCTGCAACCCGGCGAGGACTTCTTCGAACGCGGCGCGAGTTCGCTGGCCATCGTCGAACTGCAGATCCAGATCGAAGAGCAACTGCAGTTGAAAGTGCCCACGAGTCAGCTGATGGCGGCGCCCTCCGTGGACGGATGGGCGCGCGCTTACCTGACGACGGCCGCCGCGGTAACGGTGCCGCAGTAACCGCGTCGGGCGGAGATCTTCGAAGAAAACGGGGCGCACGGATACCGATCGCCTCGTCCAAGCAGACGCCATACCAGGCAAGCGTTAACGAAAATCCAAAGGAGCAACCCAGGATGCAGAATTTCCAATTGACGAAGGAAGAGATCGCCCGCTTCCGTGCCCAGGGCTACATCGGCCCGTTCAAACTCTATTCGGAGGACGAAGCAAGAGATCGATACCGCCAGATCCGGTCGCAGCTGTTCGACCGCGAGTACGCGATCTACGATTTGCCGCCGAACAGCCCGATCGCCAACTACGACCGGCATCTCGACGTGAACCTGCTGAGCGAGCACATCATGCGCTCGGAGATCGTCCACAAGCTCAACTCGATCCTGGGCCCAGATCTCATTTGCTGGCGATCGGAGATGTTCCCCAAGTATCCAGGCGACGAAGGCACCGACTGGCACCAGGCCGACACGTTCGCGCATGCGTCGGGCAAGCCGCAGATCGTGTGGCCCGGCGACGGCCGCTTCGGCGGCGCGGTAACCGTATGGACGGCCTTCACCGACTGCGACGAACAGAACGGCTGCCTGCGCTTCGTACCGGGCACGCACGAGGAAATGTTCTACGACGAGTCGAAGAAGATGGCATTCGATCCGACGAAGATCAACGCGCTCGAGAAGGACGGCATCAAGCGCGGCTTCTTCGGCTACGACTACCGCAGCCTGCAGAAGGACGCGAACTGGAAGCCCGACGAGAGCAAGGCCGTGTCACTCGTGATGAAGCCCGGCGAGTTCGTGATCTTCTGGTCGACGCTGATGCACTCGTCGTTCCCCAACTCGACGAAAGACCGCACCCGCCTCGGCTATGCGTGCCGCTATGTGCCCGCCGCCGTCAAGATCTACCCAGACACCGAAACCGTCAGCGAGTACGGCAGCGAAGTGAACCTCGACAAATACGGTGTGGTGCTGGTGTCGGGCGAAGACCACTTCCGGCATAACCGCCGTGTGGAATCCAACGCGCGCGGCACGCCGTTCAGCCGGCACGCCGAGGTGTAAACACGCCGCGGCGATGAGTCGGATTCAAAGAAATACCCCGGAGGCCGGACCGAAATCCAGCCCAACCTCCGGGGTGAGGCTGGCCCGCTTAGACGCCTCGTATCGATTCGCATCTTTCGGATGCGGCTCGCGACTCGAAAAGAATGCGCGGCCTGAACCTTTCCGGTAGCCTACGCCTGCCAACTTGACAGAGCCCCCACTCAAGATCCGTCCGCTTTCTGAGCAAGCGTGTGTCCCCTCTCCTATTGCGTCGCGGACAACTCAACGTGACAGCGCCATTCACGGTTAATCATGTAAATGATATGCTTTGCTCAGTAAACTGATTGCGAGCGCTGTAGCTGATGCCTAGTATCCCATTAACTCCTGAATCGTCAACTCGAGACCGTAGTTTAGTGTTGATGAGAAACCTTCCTTCCCGAAACCGAAGGTCGGTATGAAGTTCGTCAAGTTCTGATGACGCACGCTTCTTCAGCGTGTCATCTCCGGTTTTTTCTGCCAAATGACGGACTGCTCTCAGCCGGTTTGCGGTGTTATTGTGATCGCCAAATTCCCAATAAATCTGAGGCGTCGCAGTCAGATCCTTCTCACGGAGATATTGCTCGACCATCTCACCGATGGCCTTCTTTTCATTCTCGACAACTCTCTGGCGACTGCCCTCGTCCCCATATTGATCAGCGAAGAATTGGCGGCTCTTGTCATCGGCCAGATCATTGATATGGTTTGCCAGAGAAGCAACGAACGCTGCCGGGTTGCTGTAACTCCGGGTAGCAAAACTTGTCGGCAGCTCCTGTCCATCACTCAAAATGCTTGAATGAAGATCTGTTTCGCGATAGTGAAAGAAATCCGCACTTTCACTTGCACCGTTTCCGACGGCGAATTGCACGAACCCCTTGATATTCCCGTCAGCCGCGCCAATCAACCCGTTCAAGCTCGTCAACACTCCGCCGACAGAAAGTTTGTAGTTCCGGGTGGCTGTGATTTTTTCATTTTTCAGCCAGCCGGAATGCTCACGGTAGTCGACCTTGGTAACCTGCCCGAGTCCGGTAAGCCGGGCGTTCGGCAGTCCAAGTCTGAAATCGCCGAATCGCACGCCTGCTCCACCCGTAACGTCGATTGTCCCGATATGGTCGGTCGTCTTGCTTTCGTAGCGACCTATGGAGATGCGGTCCCCAAATGCCTGGTATGCCTTCTTGATCAGTGAATTCCTGTCCTCCGGGTTTCCCGGCTTTGGCAAAGCCGTGCCGTCGTGATCGTCGAGCAGCATCCGCACCAGCTTTGCCTTTTGTGCATTGATTTCGCGGTCACCCGCAACCCCGCCTGAAATGTGACGAGGGAAGCCGAAGACTGCGCCTTCTTGGTCCGTGATCTGATACGCGTATCCGCCATCGAGGCCCGCGCTGAGCGTTACCGGCGCATGTTGCCCAAAAGTGTGGCCGACAGAACCGCCAACCCCCGCCTGAAGACGTTTGAGGCTTACGACTCCCATACGCAGGGCACTCCGATCAGTAGTCGTCGAGGATTCAAAGGTCACCAGGCGAATCCTGCCGCCGCCAAGGTCCACCCGAATGCTGGAGGTCAGACCAAGCAGTACGCTCGAAACAATACCGGATACGCTCTTGGTACTGGCTTGCACATTGCCACCGTTGCTCAATGCAAACCCGGAGCCGAGTTCTTCCCGCTCAACAAGACTTGCGACGAGTTCTGCTGCGTCGTGTCGACTCATCCCTTCCACCGATGGCGTGTGCAGCCTTGGCGCGACGCCAGCTTCGATCCTATTGAAGCCTTTGGCAAAGATTGCCCATTCGGGCGTCGTATCTGATGCGCCTTCCGCAATACGATTTGCCATTTCTGCGTCTGCCGGCCCCCCCAACGCTGCCCCCCAGGCCAGTAAGCGTGAGGCGGAAAGCGGCTCATTCTCGCGGGCGACGACCTCGGCCGTGACCGCGCGCAGCGTGTCCATATTGAAGTCATCACCCGGCGCACGAATTTGGCTGAGTACTTCACCTACGGCCCGTTCCTGCGCCGCGGGCGAGAGGCCCTGTGGCCGCGCGAAACGGGGCATCAAACGGGTTTCAGCTCGCGTTGTTTTCAGGATTGCCGATCTGGCAAGCAGTTGCAGCAGAGTGGTGCCGTCTTGCCCTGTCAGACGAAGGCAATCGACTCTATTGTCCTCTCCATAAACGGGTCCGTGTCCAGACCCCATGCCATCGCTACTTCTAAGGTGCGTATCAATTGCTGCCTCGAGCGTACCGATCATGTCCGAATATGCGCGACCGTCTGCAATCGGCGACCTGTGACTGAGCGTCATCCCGGCGTTGCGACCGGGGGTGATGGTTACCCCGCCGGCCCCATCAGCCACCAGCTTGTTGTATGCCTTGAATGGGCTTTTGTTGCTATTAGGCCTCAGATGGTCAAGCAGTGCTTGTTTGATCCGATTCAGGCCATGCGGCTTCTTGAGCGCTCTGTTCAGATGATGTTGTGCCGTCTTACGTGTCCGCCCTTCAACCTGGCTGAATTCCGAGCGGGTGCCGTCGCTGTTGCGATCTTCATCTGTCGGCATGTTACTACGCATCATGGAAAGTGCGAACCGACACCCATGAGTTCCGCGTTCGAATGGTCTGGATCGCGTGACAGGCGAACCAACGTGCTGGTCCAATTCGAGCAATTCCTCTTTCGCTGCGAGCAGCGCCTTTTCCGCCAGACTAAGAGGGATTTCAGATGGCGTCGGCGCGCCGTTCCGGCCCGGCCATCCGCCCTCGCCGCTCGCAGCAATTGCCCGGCCGAGATTCAGGTAAGGCGATGAAAATAACGAGGCGGGATCATTGCGAAGGTTCTGGCCGCGGCGCTGCGCTGTCATCGTCAGGTGCGCAGACGCAACCAGCAGGCTGCGCAGAATCACGCGCTCCTTATCGGCAACGGACGGGTGCACGTCAGTGGGGCGATTTTCGGGAGAACTCAACTTCTCGAGCAGGTTGATGCCTGCACCGCCTGGAACGTTGACGAGCTTTTGTGCGAGGCGCCACGCTTTGTCTTCGCGATCAGCGACGTCGTCTGTTTCGGACGGACCTGTAGCATCTGTCGCATGGCGTAGCTTGCCAACAAGATTCATACCTCGAAGTGTCACCAAGGCCACCTTGCAGTCCTTCGAGGATTCACCGAAACACTCTCGTAAAGTCATGCCCACAAGCATTATTTGCGGGTTGTCGAGTCCAACGCGTACTTGAATGTGCCCCAACTCGTCCAATAGCTCGTCGAGGTCGGCGTCGCCTGCATTACCTGGTACCCGTTGAACTGCGGCAGCCCGATCGCAGAAGACGTTACGCAAGAGTTCTGAACGCGACAGCTCCGCCAACACGCCACTCGATGGTGGTCGAACCCGCGGAGACGACTGGCTTTCCACCGCAAGAGCCGGGAGAACGGTTGTTTCCGGAGCCCGAGTGGGCTGGAAAGGAGGAGAAAACACGGGTTCGGCCGACTTCGTAGTCGAGTGAAATGGCGTGACCGCATGGGTGACCGAGGTGATTCCAAATCCACGATAATATAAACGGTCGGCTATAGGAGCATCCGAAACAGCACGTTCGTTGAGGAAAGGGGCTTGACCGAAACGGCGCCTCGGAGCGGCGGGCACGTTCGGTGTGGCGGAAGGCGCTACGTCGGCCGTCTCTTGTATCTGTTCAATATTGCGACGAGGTTCGGCTTGATTCGCGAGCGCCATTTCGGCCCGACTCTCCTGCACCGCGTCATCGTTTTGCTGCGATGAGGTCGAACCGTGAGGCGACTCGGTTGACGTCTCACGCGTTGGCAATCCACGCAATTCCAGTGGCAAGTCCGGCGCGCTGTCCGCTGATTGAGGGGGATGGGCATCGGACTCAGAGGCAATCGTTTCCGTAGAAGAACGGAAAGCTTTATTGATTCTTCCCAGCATAGTAACTCTTCCTTTTACCCTATGCTAAATCTGCGGAGGCCGCCCGCCTGGAAATGCGTTGAAGCCACCATCTATCGCGGCAGCAAAGATCGCACGATGTCGAGCGTCAATGCCGGTGTCGTGCACGGGGCGACATCCAACGAGCGGCGCCGCAAAGTCTCTTGGACACGTCCTCTCATCGACAGGCACCGGGCCGTAAATCCGTGCCATCGCGGCGCTTACCGCCACGTGTTCGGCGTTCGAGTGTTTTCCTCGGTACGCCGCTGTATGCGTTCAAGATCCTTAGCCATGCCATCCTGCTCATACCCGCGACTGTCGGCTTTAGCGGTTGTGAGTAAGCGATCAAAGTTCTCGGAAAGCACTCTAGGAAGCACGGAATCGGGTGGGAGATAATCAAAAAGCCCGGCCTTGCCGCGCGAATCTCCCCCTTGACCAAGATTGGCGTACAACTTATGGGGCGCGCTGATCGAGTTTGCGTTGCGGGAAATCAACGCATCACTACCCATGATGAATCGATCAGGAAACTCTACGATGAGATTTGCCATCTGTTGTATCCGCGTGCGTCTTTCCTCTTCGTCTTCCGCCTTCTCCTTTGGATCGACCAGTTTTGAATTCGGCGAATAGCTTTCTGCGACAACATCCCACGACATGTCCACGCTGTAGTTCGGATAAGTGTTCAGCAAATGTCGCAGCTTGTCGACATGGTTGTCGCCAGGAGGCGCAAACTTGCCGATTCCACCCATATGGGCATGCACGAACTTGGTGTCAGGGTGACGCTCGATCATCTGTTCGATGCCGTCAAAATATTCGCCTTGCCCCCGCGCTTTGTTCTTGATGCATTTCTCCGCATCGCTGGAGTCGCAATGGAGCACGACAGGCATCCCGGAGCGACCTGCAAACTTGAAAATATCGTTGATCGGCGCGCCCGGCCCAAATTCTGGCTTGTAGTCGAGGTTCTGTTTGTCCACGAACTCCTTATGCATTGTGACTTCACCGATGATGTGAAATGTGTCGGGATATTCCTTTTTTAACCGGAGCATGGATGAAACCGCATTGGCATCGCCAAGATTAATGCCAGTGATGGCCGGATAGATGCGGTCTGCTATGCGCGGGTCGGATGCGCGAAGCTCATTGAATGCCTTCCCGACCTGCCAGTCGACACTGGTGTTGTAATGCTGTTTTCCTTGACTGGTGATCCGGTCGAAGGCATCCCCGGTCATAGGCGCGCCGTTACGGAACGCTTCGTCCATGTAATACGTCTTGCCATCGATCGAAGGTGCGTTGTGCTCTAGTCGTGTATGTCCGGGCTGCGGCTCGTGAGCATCATTGCCACAGCAGCCTACCGACATCGATTCTCCTTCGATGATCACGGTGGGAATGGGCGCCCAGACAAACTTCTCCACGCCTGCCTCATCAAACAACGCCATCTGCTTTCTGGCGTTTTCGGCCAGCGTGAGGGTTATGTCGTTGACCTGGGACGACGCATAGCCTGGCCCAATAGAGTGATTATGAATGTCGTGCATGGCCGTCTGCGTACCAGCGTCCGCATACGAATGAGGCTGTGCGTTAGCCGAAATGGAGAAATTCCGCCTCCCGGACGAAGACGAAGCTGCTTCGAATTGCCGTACAAGTCGACTCACAGAACCTGGTGCCGGCTCCAACCGGGACGATACCACTTCAGTCCGTCGTGAGAGTTGCTCTAATTTCGGATTGCCAGCGCTTCGAGGTGGTTGACCCTGGGCAGGCTGAGCGGTTTCCGCCGGCGTGCGGGGATCACACCATTCTGTCTGAACACCCACGGGGACAGTAGACTTTTTTTCAATCATTTCGCTGATTCTCCTCTTGCGGTATGGCAACTTCCTTGATCACATATACTTTGGAGTACTGTCAATATAATCGACGAAACCTGATCTGATACGATGGCTTCTGCGGCAACGTCGGCAGTGCTTCGATCGGTTCGCCGTGCGGTACCTAGCCCATGGGGTCAAGATCGTTTCTACGGCAGCGCCAATGGAAAGGCAGTGGGGCGGCCCGACGAGAAACGCGCTTCTTGCCAGTTGGCTGGACAGCCGCCGCCGAAACCGCTTGTGTCAAAGCCAACGCTCCGCTCGGACCAATCCTGAGCGGCAAAACACAGGGATTTCAGCCCATCGAGCTGCGACGCGTCTGATTTCCCGTTGATCTGCCCAAACGGCTCGACGTCCGTGCCGGAAGGCAGATGCCCGTTCCCCGAAGCGTCTTGCTCGTACGGTATCAGCCGGCTATTCGATGGTCCACCGAATCTCATTTGTTGGCATGGGTTAGAAGGGCTGGGTGGCAGCTTGGACCAACCCGCTGTATAGGTACGGGGGTAATGCAGTGCAACGGCTGCCTCACCTCATATCGAAATATAGGGGAATTTCCGGTGGAATGCCGTCCGGAAAGCGAAGTTTGTTAGCATATTGCGACTCGGTTTAATCCGAGTGACACACCTCAGGAGCATGATATGCGTTGAACCCGAAATTACTGACAGACCTCGGATAGGCTCATCACCCCCCAAATAATCGAAAGTCACCATCCGTCCGGAAAACCATACTGGCGGGCAATGAGTCGGACACCACGCCATCGCTCGACGATGCCAAGCATTGCCTCGATAGGAACGTCCAATGCGGCAGTCGAATTGTCGCATTAGCCGCTCACCACACCCGATAGACTTGCGTTGACCCCGTCGCCTTTCGCCGACGAAGTCGCTTCGCAGCATCCGTCGGCGATTCTCGGCAACTCGATCCGCAGCGCTTCGAAATATCGACCGCTCAGAAATCGGCACTCGTGCCTGAGCATCCCATACAGGATAAAGTCAGTCCCGTCGTTCGCACCTGCACGCATCACTCCCTCCCGCACGAAGCCGAGATGCTCGTCCAACCGCTGCGCGTCGTGATTGTCGGTCCGCACGAGACCCGTCACTCGCCTACAGCGCAGTACCTTGAACGGATAGGTAAACACGGCACAGATGAATGCCGGTGTAATAAGATGGCGCGATCCATCGAGCGCGAAATGCATCAGCACGTTAGGGCCGTTGTGTCCTTGAAAGACAACCCCCGCGACAATGCAACCGTCCTTCTCGAGGCCGATCGTCGCATAGTCGTCGTAGTGACTCTCTCCAGTCCTGTCAGCGACGAAGCGCATGACTTCCTCACTGCGATCCAGCAGCACCCGGCGCATTGCATGCCCCTCCGACCTGCCTTTTCATTTCGGCAATGGAATGCCGAATTGATTGAGTGTGGGATTGACGTTCTCGCCGAATGCCTTCTGATTCCGTGCTTTTTTCACTGCTTCGACGATCGCCAGTATGATGCCCGCGATCCCTGCAATCGCGGCGCCGACTGCGAGCACCGGAGCCGCCGCAGCCATTCCTCCCGCCACGGCGCCCATCACGCCTTCGGCCACGCCGGTGCCGGCCTCTGCGCCGACTACCGCTCCCTCGGTTCCGGCCAGTACACCCTCCACGCCTTCCGCGACGCCCGTTACCGCACCCTCCGAAGCGCCTGTAACCGCGCCTTCCGCAACGCTCGTTACCGCCCCTTCCGTTCCGTCGACTGCGCCTGTTGCTGCCTCTCCTACCCCCTCCGCGGTAGCTTCCACTGCGCTGTCCGCCGCGCTTTCCGCAGTTTCCGCGCCATCAGCGATACTCTCCGTAGCATCCGTCAGTTCCACTTCCCCTTCATTCCCCAACTTGCCCAGTCTCTTTGCGTTCCTTTCCGCTTCGTCGAGTGCGTCCTTCACCTGGTTTGTGGTATTGCGAGCGGAAACTTGGGTTGTGCCGTTTACACTGGCCATTCCACCTTCCCCTTCGGAATCTCTCACGAGACCACCCGCCTGCTCGAACGTCGCGTCGAGATTCTGCATCTCCGGCGGCACCATTTGGTGCAGATAGTCGTTCGTCGCCGGATCATTCGCCAGCATCATGATGTCCTGCTTCAGCGCAAGCACCGTTGCGGTAACATCGCGCAGCTTGTCGGCGCCACCCGCTTGCACGTCGACCAGCGTCTCCATCAGCTTGACCATCACCGCAGCTTTTTGCTGCGGGGAATAGTTTTGCGGATTGGCGAAGATGTCCTGATTGAGCTTGCTGATATCGGTGCCGGCCGTGATGTTCTCAAGGCTCGCTTTCTCTAGGAATGCATGTTCGGTCGCATCGCTGGTCGGCGCGTCCTTCGTGATGAAGTGATGCAGGTTATCGGCCGAAAAGATGTCGTCGACCTTTTCGGTCGCCTTGTCGTCGCCGGCGCGATCAAGGTCATCGAATGCCCCACTCGTCGACCACGCCTTCGAGGCGCTTCTCAGCGCCGAACTGAAGCCTTCATTCTTTTGCAGATCGGCAACTTGCTGTTTTGTCGTCAGACCGCCGCCATTGTTTTTACCACCGGTGGAATAGCTGTTGTTCTTTCCGCTCGACTGGTGTCCCGCCGACTCGCCAACAATCGGCTCATAGGCTTCCAGCAATGCGGCCGCACGGACCGTGTTGAACGCATCCCGACCAGCTCTCGGATGCTCCTTCAGATACGCCTTCACGTCGTCGTCCGCCTTAGCGAGATTCGCCTCGACGTCCTTCAGCAGATCTCCGACTTTGTCCTGGTCGACGCTGCCATCCGGCTTTAGCCCGCCGGTGTTCTGCATCGCGGTTTTTAGCGATGGATTATCGTTGACGAACTGCAGCGCAGCCGCGGTCTGTGCCGCAGACGGCTTTCGTTCTCCCGACAGAATTTGCATCGCTGCCAGCGGCCGCTCGAGCGACATGCCCTGACCAACCGCAGCAAGATCGGACCACCGGTCCCGGTCCGCCTGGTCGTACATCTTGGTGTAGTCGTCGAGCGGAGCGTATTGCGCCGCTCGGAAATCGACGTTCTGGTGTCGTGCCGTTGCAATACCGCCCTGCAACTGACGCGCCATCAGTTGATGAAGCTGTGCGTCAACACTCTGTAGCGCCTCAGCGGCCGGACCAGGCACATTTTCGTAGCCGCCCAAATCGACGGTTTGCCTGTTCGTCGCAAGTGTCGGTGAGATAGTCATGAAACGTAGGAATCCTTATATATTGATGCCGGTACGTACCTGAATGTCGATCACCCACGGGTGCGCTTCGAGTTCATGCTTACCACGGCCTCATGCGCTGGTTTGGGTCGACTACGCCACGCGATTCCATAAGGCGCCGAACGCATCGCTGGCACGCCACATGGCGATCTGAAACGAGGCTCGTGACGGTGGCGAGCGCGTGCCGTCGCGAGGCAAGGACCCGGCGAACCCCGACGCTACACGCGGGCGTCCGCCGACACCTTACTTCACCCGCAAACGGCCGGGTTACGCGTTGTCGTCGGATGCCGAATCCGCCGGGTCAGCGCCCGAGATCGTGCTGGCAGCCGTTTGCGCCTTCGCCGCCTGGTCGGCGGCACTGTTCATCGCGTCGATAGCACTCTGCCAGCCGCCAGATTTCACGCCCGCTTCCGATTTCATGCCTGCTTCCGATTTCGCGACGGCAGTCAAGCTGGGACCTGCAGCCATGACCGTGGCGCCAGCCAGGATCGGGCCGGCAGCCATTTTCGTGTCAGCCGCCGCGAAAGAATCGAGCCCGCCCTGGGCCGCCCATTGGAAATTGGCGACCCCCGAAATACCATCGGCACCAGCAGCGTCATGCGTTTCGAGCTGCCGGTAAGTATCCGGGTTGGCAAGCATGAACTTTGCGGCCTTCGACACGTCCCCAGGTGTTCCCGAAGACGGATTCATCGCGAGCTGGTAAAGCCTGTTCGGATCGACCGTGCTGAGCCCGTTCTGGCTCATGTAACTACCGAGCGCACCCGCGGCCGACTGTGCGGTCATCGACGCATTGTTGATTCCCGCATCGCTGCCGTCCGAGTCCGAACCTTCGGTTTCCGCACCGCTGCCAAGCGTTGCCTCCGCTGCCGAGCCCGCGTCGGCCGTCTGCGCAACCGAACCCGAATCAAGTCCGCCTTGCGCCGCCCACTGGAAGTTGGCGACCCCCGAAATACCGTCGGCACCAGCAGCGTCATGCGTTTCGAGCTGCCGGTAAGTATCCGGGTTGGCAAGCATGAACTTTGCGGCCTTCGACACGTCCCCAGGTGTTCCCGAAGACGGATTCATCGCGAGCTGGTAAAGCCTGTTCGGATCGACCGTGCTGAGCCCGTTCTGGCTCATGTAACTGCCGAGCGCACCCGCGGCCGACTGTGCGGTCATCGGCGCATCATTGATTTCCGTCTGGCTCCCGAGCTTGACTTCCTCGGCCGAGCCAGTATCGGCCGTCCTCGCAGCCGAACCCGAATCGAGTCCGCCTTGCGCCGCCCATTGAAAGTTGCCGATCCCCGAAATGCCGTCAGCACCGGCAACGTCATGTGTTTCGATTTTCTGGTAAGTATCCGGGTGGTCAAGCATGAACTTTGCGGCTTTCGATACGTCCTCAGGCGTTCCCGAAGACGGATTCATCGCGAATTTGTAGAGTAGATCCGGATCAACCGCGGACATCTTGTTCTGGCTCATGTAACTGGCGAGCGCGCCCGCAGCCGACTGCGCGGTCATCGTCTCACGGGAGCCACCGCCGGCGCCGTCTCGCTTCTGCAACTGCTGCCGGAGAAGCCCCATGATCTGCTGATCCAGACCGGAGATTTGCGACCGAGCATCCACACCGTCCGTCTGGCCACCCAGCTCGACAACAACGCAATTGCGATTTACCGTGCCTACACTCATTTCCGCCTCCGTCAAAGTCAATGCATCAATCGTTTGTCAACCCAACCGCGATGCCGCTCTTGCGACTGATACCAATATTAGTCAGGATGCGGCGTTGACAAACCTGCCAATCCGAAACGCATCATCGAAACACGAATGGAAATCGGATCGTCTACCACACGTATCGAAGGGGATATGAACGACTGTTCCGGCGCCTGCAAAATGCTGCCACCTCCATTGGCCGACACCCTCGTCTTGCATGTCGCATCGACTCGACACGGCCACGAAGCACAAAGCTCACATGTCTGGATCGATGATCCGCGGCGACAACAGGAACACGCGCTCCATGTGTTTTTGCGAGTCACTGTTGTCTCGGAACAGCGCGCCAAGCAATGGAATCTTTGACAGCCAAGGCACACCTGTCACGCCGTTTGCACGCGTATCCGTACTGTATCCTGCTATCAGAAGGCTTTGCCCCTGACCGACGAACGCTTGCGTATTGATTTCGCTGCTCGTGATGACCGGGAGGTTATCGACCTGGATGTTGTCCATCAGCTGTCCGTCCATCACGTGAACATTCATCTTGATCCGGGTCTCGCGACCGTCTTTCACGATCATCGGGAGAACGCGTAGCGAGACACCAGTCGACACGCTGTAAAGATCCGCCGACGCATACCCCGCGACTTTGACGAAGAAGCGCGTCGTGTTGTCCATCACGGCCTCCGAGTTGTCGAGTGTTGCGACAAGTGGCGACGCGTCGATCTTCACCTTCGACGTCGACTGCAGCGCGTTCACGCGCGCCATCAAATATCGAGCCGCGTCGCCCACGACTGCCGTGACTGACGCGCCGACCGGTGTTGCATTGAAAATCGCGTTGCCTGCGAGCTGCGTCGTGCCGAATTGCGGATTGACCTGGCCATTCAAATAGCTGTTTTGCGCCGTTTTGCCCGTGCCTGTCTGAATATCGCCATGGCTGTTATGCGCGCTCCAGTCGACACCAATCTCCCGAAGCACCTCATCGTCGATCTCCATGATATGTGCCTGGATTTCGATGAGCTTGGGTTGTACGTCGAGCTGCCGAATAAGCGGCGCGTACTGTGCGAGGCGGTCGGGCATGTCACGGATCAACACCGAGTTGGTCGTCGGGTCGGGCTGGATGATCGGCAGCTCATCGCTCCCCTCAGACCGGTCTTCGGTCTGGGGCGGGCCGCCCGCCGCGGCAGTCCTTGATCCCCCGTTTTCACTGCCGCTCTGTATTCCCTTGGCGAACGCGTCGCCGCGCTCCCCTCCCTTCATGCTCGGCGGCAATGGCGGCATCAGTCGGTTGTCACCGTATGCTCCGCCCGACACATCGTTCATTGACTGCACACGCTGCACGCCGGGCCCGGCGGTCGGTTGACTGGTTCCCGTTCTTCCTCGCACTCGGTACAAATTAGCCAGCACAGTCGCGACCCCAGGTATAGCCACCGTGCTTCCGTCGATTTGCACGTTGCGGTCCGCCGCCCATGCGTGCATCAGCTTGAAAATACGGATCGTCGAACCGTTCCGACGTCCGGTAAGCGTGTCGAGCCGCTGCGCGATATCGGTTACGATCTGAACGAATTGCGCCGGGCCACTGATGAGTACGGTACCGGACGCCTCGTCGTAGTAGACCGGAAAACGCTTGTCGTCTATACCGATCTGGCGCAACGCGGAACGCAATTCACCGATCGAGGCGTGATCGAGCGGCAAGACTTGCCGCGTCATATCGTTCGCATTTGTTATTGACAAGATATTGCCATCGTAGAACCATACAAATCCGAAAGTCGCTGCGAGCGTATCGAGGAAACGCTGTGGCGACAGGTCGAATCGCCCCGTGACTGTCCCTTGAACGTTGCCGGCGATCGATGTCGCGACGCCTTGACTCGCCGCGAAATCTCTCAGCACGTCCTTCAGATCCCGTCCTTCCAGCGCGACGTGCACCACCGTGCTCCGCCATCGCACAGGCATCGCGTTTGCAGCATCGATTCCGGTGATGAAAAGTGTCGCGACACACCATGCCGCACATAATAGTGCTTTCGATTTCGTCATTATTTTGCGTCCGGGTTGGAAGAGATGAACCGGACAGGATCAGCCCGCGAGTGTTTCCGAAGGGGTTTCGTCGAACTCCTTCCGGTAGGCGATTACGAGTGTCGACCCATTCTGAACACCCCATTTTCGGCCGGCCTCCTTTACGCTCCGCTCGCTAGTCAACGTGATATCGACAAGTTCCGTGCGGATCCGCCCCATTCTCTGGGAGCGAATCACTTCACGTGGCGAGAGCCCGAGGTAGATCTTGAACGCATTCTGCAGCGCGCGCTCCGTGACGCCGATCTCCGCCGCGATCTCCCGAACCGAAAGGTCGCTCCGACTGAGATTCTGGAGAATATAGTGATAGGCGCGACGATATTTCAATGGTAACCGCACAGTCACGTCGTCGGATTGAGGTGGCTGCTTCAGTTCCTGACCAACAAGGAACGGCTTGCTCATCAGCGCATCCTCACGCAAACATTGCATCGCGACGAGAGCGTAACGCCTGTATAAATTCCAGGATTCCTTAGTGTGATCCTGTGCCAGATGAATCTTGGCCGAGCAATAGAAGTATTCGAGATAGCGGCGGCTCAATTCTCCGCCATGCAATGCCTCGGATATCGGTTCCAGCACAAAATGAGCCAGATTTGGCGCGTTTCCTGCAAGCAAGGCGAGCGCAATCTCAACGCGTAGCGTGTACCGAAAACCGACGAAGCCTTGCTCTCCCGCGGCATCGCAATACCGCGCCAGGTCGGTGAGCGCTTCTCGATTTCCCGCAGCTACGCATCTCAACTTCAACAGATATGCGACGCGATCGCGCAGCAGCGGCGCCGCGACGGAGACGGCAGGCTCCAGCACGCCTCGAGCGCGATCCGCCAGGTTCATTGGCTGCGCAGATTGCCAGTACACGTGATCGCTGAACGTCGAAGCTCGGCGTAATTCGGTCTGCACGACAAGATCGAAGCGCAATACGGCGATAAAGTCTCGCCAGCGCGCGCGTGTATCGCAGAATTGTTGTTCGATGATCGTCTCGATCGAACCGATCACGTCAAACGCATCGTCTATCCGTCCCATTTCATACAGCGCACAGGCAATCCCGAAACGCGCCTCGGCTAGCTCGCCTGCTTGAATGTCGGGCTCGTCGCATATGCGGCAAAAACACGCAAGCGCGGTGGTGACCCGGTGGCGGAACAACGCCTGCCATGCGGTGTTCCGGCAGGTCGCGATGCGAATCTTGTAGTTTGAGTCACGAATTTTCCGCTGGGACCGCCGATAGTTTTCTTCGGCCTCGGCTTCGAAGCCAAGCACCAATTGCAGGTCAGCATGCAATCGCAGATCGGATGATGTTCGCTCCGACGCCGTCGTCTCGTCGAGCCATTCGCTGGATCTCTCGAGCGCCGCCTCGAACTCGCCCTCGAGAACCAACGCCAGATGCGACCGCAACTGCGTCGACGCGTCTGAACCGAACAGATTCAAGGCCGATGCGATCGGAAAGTAGAGCATTGAAAACATGACACGACTCCTTGTCTAGTCAGATTTGACGCTTTCACCAAGCCGAACCGCGAGTCGTCAATATAGTCTCCATGAAACAAGCGGGTTCTCAACCTCTCTGAACAAGAGATTAATCTGACAAGATTTTGCGATTCACGCTCAGGGCCCGAGCACTGCATATGTCACCTATTTTTGTCACTCGTGCGACATGACGTGCGACCACTCGCGAAGTTGCTTTGACAGCGTAGACAACGTGACCTGCTCGCGCGCTTGATCAACGAATATGCCGACGAACAACGCAAGCATCAGCACTGTAATTGCTCCCTTGACAGGCTGACTCAACCCCATGAGATCGAGCTTCGAAGCCGACTTCGCGGCAAAGCCGAACGCGAAATCGATCAGCAGCAGGACGAGCATCATCGGCGCGGCGAGCTTCGTGACCATTTCCATCAAGTTGTCGGTCTGGTGCACCGCGAACGCCTCGAGAAGCGCCGGCATCCGGGGGAGCGCTAGCGTAATCGGCCACCATCGATACGATTCATATAGCGTACCGAGCAGAAACGTCATGCCACCAAACACCCAGAATGCCACCGTCGCGATCTGGGTCAGCAGCGTCGCCGTCGGTGTCGACTGCTCCCCACGCGCGGGATTGGTCATCTGCACGTTGTTGTATCCCGTCAGATCGTCGATATAGCAGCCCGCGCCTTCGACCGCCCAGAACACCGTGGACGCGGCGATACCGAGGACGGTTCCGATCAGCGCCTCTCGCAGACCGGTCACGATCAGCGGCGCGCCGTGCAACGTCTGCACGAAACCGGCCGGTTGTCCGTATGCGACGTACGATCCAAACAGGAGCGCGATCGCATTGCGCACGAGGCCCTGCGACAGCCCGTCGGCAGTCGGCGGGAAGACGGACATGACGATGAAGAGACGAACCGAGCAGATACAGAGCAGCGTAACGTCATCGAGCAGCGCGCCGGCCGAACCCTGCAGAGTGAAGAGTGCGGAAGTCACGCGCCCCCCCTGCTTCGCATGCGCCGCGAAAGAGCCGCCTCTTCCATCTCCTCGTCCAGCGCCTCGTCGCCCGCCCGCTCGTATTTCCTGCGAATCAGAACGATACCCTCGTCGCAAGCATCGATTCGGCCCAGATTGCGTGCGATCTCGAGATTCTTTTCCTCGATAGCGGCGGCGAGCGCATCGAACGCGGCACGCAGCCGCGCCTCCTCGATTTCGAGCGCACGTAGACGCGCCCCAGCGACGTCGAGATACGCTCGATATGCCGTCAGCTCGTCAAGCGAGAAAGAGTCGGTTCCGGTTGTCAGTGTGTCGATTCGGGCCTCGTGGCAATGCACATCGGCTGCTTTCAGCTCGACTTGACGTGCCGCTTCTTTCAGCATCATTTCGAGCGACGTCAACTCTGCGCGCTGCGCGGCAAGCTCCTCACGCAATGTCACGTCTAGCCTGCGGCGCCTTTCGCTGGCCCGCGCAAACGCCATTGCGCGACGGTCACGCATCGTCGACTTCGCGTTCCCTGCCATCAACTCATCCCACACAATGCATACAGCCGAGCAACAGTGTCCTCGGAGGCGGCATAATCGTCCGTCCGTTGCGAAAAGAACGACCTGATCGCATCAGCCTTCGCTATCGCCTCATCCGCAATTGGATTCGCACCCGCCTTGTACTCTCCAATCTGCAGCAAAACCTCCACCTCCCGGTGTTTGGCCATCAGTTCTCGAATCCGTGCCGACGCGCGCATGTGCCCATCGTCGACAACGAGCGGCATCACACGGGACAGGCTCCCCAATACATCGATTGCCGGATACTGGTTTTTTGCCGCGACCTCCCGCGACAGGATCATGTGGCCGTCGAGAATGCCGCGCACTTCCTCGGCAACGGGATCGCTGCCGCTTTCATCCTCCGCGAGCACGGTATAGAGCGCCGTGATCGATCCGGTTTTACCCATTCCGGCGCGCTCGAGCAGGCGCGGCAATTCGGCGAAGACCGACGGAGGAAAACCTCGCCGCGCAGGCGGTTCGCCGGCAGCAAGACCGATTTCGCGACCGGCTCGCGCAAAACGCGTCAGCGAGTCCATCATCAGCAGCACGCGTCGCCCCCGGTCCCGGAAATATTCAGAGATCGCCGTCGCCGCATAGGCCGCCTTCGCCCGCTCCATCGACGAGCGATCCGACGTCGCGCAGACGACGACCGAACGCGACATGCCTTCAGGTCCGAGAATCAATTCGATGAACTCGCGCACCTCTCGGCCCCGCTCGCCGATCAAAGCGATAACGTTGACATCACACGCGGCACCGCGGGCAAACATGCCCAGCAGCGTGCTTTTGCCGACGCCCGCCGGCGCGAAGATACCCATCCGCTGTCCCTCGCCGAGAGCCATCATCGCGTCGACGACGCGCACCCCCGTAGGCATCGTCGCGTCAATCATTCGACGGCTCATCGGATCGGGCGGAGCCGCGATCAGCGGCTGCAGCGTTTCCGACGCAAGTGGCGGACCGCCGTCGAGCGGCTCTCCAAGGCCGTCGATCACACGACCAAGCAGTGCGTCGCCGACCGGGATCGACAAGGGGTGGCCGAGCCCGATCACCTGAGTGGTCCTCGAAATCTGCTCGAGTTGCGAGAATGGCGAAAGCAGGGCCACGTCACGCGTAAAACCGACGACTTCCGCCCGTTGCAGCAGCTTGCCTTCGCACGTTCGGAGCTCGCACAGTTCTCCGAGCGCGACGTCGAGCCCAGATACCTTGATCAGCGTGCCGATCACTTCGAGAACTCGGCCCGTGCGCACGACACCCGAGACCGCGAGAATTTCCCGCTCGATCGCATCCGCCAGGCGACTGAACCCGGTCGTGCTCAATGGTTCACCCGCGGTCATGTCTGCGCTCCGTGACTCGCGTCCGTTTCCCCCTCCCTCTGCTTGGTTTCCTGCCTTTCGTACCCTCCATCCCGATCCGGAGTGGTGTCGATCGATCCGTCGCCGCGCATCGTATCGACGCTACCCGCCCGGGCTTCCTCCATCGAACGCTTGAGTGCACGCGCAACGGCGCCGCGCACCGCACGCAGCTGAGTATCCAGGCTCGCATCGATTGTGCCGAAGTCCGACTCGCATATGCAACTGCCGGGAGCGAGCCGCTTATCCGCTACCACCGACATCGGGATCGGGCGGCCGAACTCGCGCCAGCGCTTCTCGAACGTGGCGAATATCGCCGTCGCTTGTTCAAAATCGTTCTCGTGTACGGCGACACGCAAATATGTCGCACCATCCACGATTCGCTCGACCGAAGCAAGTGCCCGCTCGAACAGCGCTTCGCGGCTTTCTGCGCGCACGATTTGCTCGACCGCCGATGCGACGATGTCGGCCAGCCGTTCGCGCATCCGGAGTTGAAGCTGGTTCTGTACTTCCGCGACGTCCGCAAGCCGGTCAAGCCACTTGCCGAACGCTTGGTCGTAGCCTTCTCGATAGCCACGCTCGGCGGCCGCGTCGTATTCGCTCCGTGCGGCGGCGATCATCTCTTCCGCTCTCACCGCCGCCCCCTCAACGACACTCTCTGCCTCTCTACGGGCGGCAGCGAGCAACGCATCTCGGTCCTCGTCAAGCGCCGCGTAAGCTGACTCAATCGACATCAATACACCGAAATGTTCTCGCGGCACAACGTCGCCGCAAAAACCAAGTCGAGCGCAGCTACTCGGCTTGAGTTGCCCAATTTCAGTGACCTGCGGACGCCTCAACCAAATACCCATGCGTACTCCGGCAATAGTCTAGGAAGTCGAGCGAAGAGTTGCTCGCTGCCGAATGCGTCGAACCGTGCAGGCAATTCGACCAGCCAGCGAGGTACGACCAGACTGCGCGGCAAGGCAAGCCGCCTCAATGTAATCGTGTCCGAAAACGGGTCCGAGCCAATATCGCGCAACAGCAGTATCCAGCCCTCGATAGACAGCGTCAGTGCATCGTGAGATACCAGCGGAGGCATCCTGGCGGCCGTCTTCAACCATCCAGCATCCGCAACGCCGACCCGATGCGAGTCCTGCGTGAAGACGTCCGGATGAACTCCTGTCCATGCCGAGATCTGCAATCGCGTCTGTTTGTCGATCAGGAGCCGCACTTCTGCACTCCGCAGCGACAGCGCGCGCATTCTCAGTATGGCGAGCCCGAGCTCGTGCGGCAGCACGTCCAGCAGCGCCAGATTCGGTGTTCGCGCGGCAACGATCGAACCCTGCGTCGGCTCCCGCAAGGCCGGCTCGAGCAGCCTGTCCAGCGACGGCCGCGTCACACTTGCAGCGCGTGCGATCGCTTGCGAGTATGTGTCGCGAACGCCCTCTCCAGCCTGCTCGAGCGTCGTCCTCCAGACAGCGTAACGCGAGTCGTCGATGCCGAGGAATGTACAGATCCACGATGGATCGGCACAACATACGGCTTTCGCGAAATTGCGCCGATAGCTTTCCAATAAGGCTGCGGCGCGCTGTTGTGGCGGTGTCCTCGATACGGCGACCATATACTGCGTCCCACTCAGTTTGTCCGCTGACGGCGGCGCAAGTGCGCGGCAAGTTCGGCAACACGCCCGCGCCACCGTTGTCCGCCACCGACTTCATGCATGCCCGCAATCTCCCGACGGCGCGACAGCAGAATAAGCAGCGTCGCCACCACGACCGACACCGCGGCCACCAGAAGACCGGCCAGCCAGAACGGCATGGACGACATCACAGGATGCGGTCGCGCAAGATCGACAGAATCCGCGGCAACCGCCGTCACGCTGACCTGGTCGTAGGTCAATCCCTCCACGCTGTGCATAACGAGCGTCTTGATCTGCGGAGTCAGCGCGCCGATGTCGGCGCTCGACCGATACTTGATGAACACGGCTGCTGATGACGGTTTGACCGTCTGCGCAAGCGGGTCGTTATTCGGAAGCACGATCTGCACACGTGCAACCAGCACACCATCGATCCTCGACAGTGTCGACGACAACTCCTGAGACATCCCGTAAATAAAGCGAATTCGTTCCTCGGTCGGCGTCGAAACGAGGCCATCCTTCTTGAAAAGGTTTCCGAGGTCATCGAACTTGCTGCGCGGCAAACCGCGCGCGCGCAGTACCTCCATCGAGCGAACAAGCTGATCGCCATCGACGTCGAGCTTCCAATTCTTGCCGCCGTCCATCGTCTCCTTCGATGCGTCGACGCCATTCTCGAGGAGGGCGACCACCATCTCGTTGACGTCCTGCTCCGACAGGCCGGTGTACAACTCCTTCTTGCAACCGGCGAGTTGAAAGCTCAACGCGAACACGCAGAGAAGCCGCGTAGCAAGTCCGTAAATCGACATGCGTCCAGATATCATTCTTTACAGTCCATCAGGCGGCCACCGACTCAGGTGTCACTGGTTTTTCATCAACGTCTCGATAGCAGTTTTCGATGAGTTGACGACGCTCATCTTCGCCTCCATGTCAAGCTGGGTACTCGCGATCTCGTAAGTCAGACGAATTGTCTCGACGTTCACCTCGCTCAGGCTGAGCATAGGTGCTCGTCGCTCGACATCCGCGATGTCGTTTACGCTATTTTGAATTTCCGTGTCCTGCGCGGCCGCAAGCCTTGAGACAGTCTCAAGCCTCGTGCTCTGCGACTCGTGCACGGGTTCCATCGGTGCCTTCCGCATCAATGCGCTGAATTTTTCTGCCAAATGAGGCTGCGCATTTCCTGCGGTTCCATCCGTGAGTTGCTCAAGCGACATTTTCAGCGCGGTTCGACTGACGTCCACGGTCATATCCGATCTCGAAAAATTGGGGGTGTCAGAGACCGCTCATGCGCGCAACGTAGCGCCGTATTGCGCTATTTCGATCCTCTCCGTGACCGGCTGCATTTCCTCCTGAGTCGACTTTTCAAGCTCGGAATTCAGTTCGCGAACCGACGGCGGCGGAACGAACGGACCACCATTTCGATTCGCCTGTACTGCCTTCACCAGGTCCTCGCGCGCCTGAAGCGCCTTGACGAGCACCAACGTGTCATCGTTCGGATTGTTCGCCAGGGCCTCGGCAGCGTGCTGTTTCCACGCGTCGTCGCCCTTCGTCGACAGGCAAAACGCGAGCAGGGCTTTCCCATAGACGAAATGCGGTGCAGTTGCACAAACGTCGGACAGCGTGCGAATGGCATCGTCCCATCGTTCGCAAGCCATGCACAGAACACCATCGAGCATCTGAATTTCGGCCACATTCGGTCGCATCACCCGCAACGCATCGAGAATCAGTTCAATGTCGTACGGGTCCGCCGTCACTTTCGGAAAAGTCCGTAGGAGCGCAGTGGACACCGTCTCGATCAACCCACCGACGATCTCGGGGCGGCATTGCATGTATTCCGGTGCATCGGCTTTCATTTCTTACCCTCCTGAACCTGAAATTCATTTGATCAACACGGCGCCCCCGACATGCCGCGATACCCGACTGAACCTTAGCAATCTTCGAGTCGCGACGTCCTCGCCATCGCGAAATGGATACGGCAAATGCGAAATCCATGCACATTTCATGCGTTAGATGTTCGCACTGCTTCGCAAACTGATCACTTAATTCGTACGGGCGATTCGTCTTCCATCCTGCGACTGATAAGGTAACTTCGGACGACGCACCGAGCGCAGATTCCGTATTCGATAGCCGAGCCGACGCATGAGCGACGAAAAGACCGAGGAACCTACCGACAAGAAGCTGCGTGACGCGCGTAGGGACGGTGAAGTATCTCGCAGTACGGATTTCTCTGACGCCGCGGCGATGTCGACTGCGGTTCTATTTCTGGTTGCGGCCGCCGGTCATTTCGGCGATGCGATGCGCGCGCTCGTCAAGGGTGCTCTAGCGTTCGTTTCCGCCGACCATTCGCTCGTCGAGATGACCGCGCAGCTCTACAAACTCGGCGGCATCGCGCTATGGGCGATCATGCCGCTCCTGTTCGTCGCGGCGCTCGCAGGCGTCGGCGGGTCGGTCCTGCAAGTTGGACTGCAGATATCGCTGAAACCGGTCATGCCGAATATCGGCGCGCTCAACCCGTCCGAAGGATTGAAGAAGATTTTCTCGCCGCGCACCGCGATCGAGTCCATCAAGATGGTCATCAAGGCCATTATCGTATTCTGCGTGGGGTGGAAAACGATCGTATGGCTGTTCCCGCTCATCGCCGGATCGCTGTACCAATCGCCGCTCGATCTTTCACGAATACTTTGGGAGATTGTGGCGAAGTTGCTGTTGGTGGCGGCGGGTCTATTCGTTCTGGTGGGTGCGGCCGACGTGAAGCTCCAGCGCTTCATGTTCATGCAAAAGATGAAGATGACGAAAGACGAAGTGAAGCGCGAATCCAAAAACGACGAAGGTGATCCGCTTCTCAAAGGCGAGCGCAGGCGGATTGCGCGCGAACTGGCGACCGCACCGCCACAGCATCAGGTCGCACAGGCGAATTTCGTCGTCGTCAATCCAACCCACTACGCGGTCGCGGTTCGCTACGTTCCAGACGAGCATCCGCTGCCCCGCGTGGTCGCGAAGGGTGTCGACGAAGCGGCCATCGCATTGCGGCGGACCGCGCAAAACGCCAACGTACCCATCATCGGCAATCCACCTGTTGCGCGCGCGTTGTTCAAAGTTGGCGTCGATGATCCGGTACCCGAAGAACTGTTCGAGATAGTCGCAGCAATCCTGCGCTGGGTCGACGCGATCGGCCCGCGTCGGAACGACCAGGACTGATTCGCCGGAGCGTCCATGTTCAAGTCGTTGAAACTCCCCGCAGGTGGCGAAATCGGAATCGTCGCCCTGGTCATTGCAATCATCTCGTTGATGATACTACCGCTTCCGCCGGCCGTGATTGACCTGCTGCTCGGAATCAATATCACGATCAGCGTTACGCTCCTGATGGTGACGATGTACGTCCCCGACATTGCCTCGCTGTCTGCGTTCCCTTCGTTGCTGCTGTTCACGACGCTGTTCCGGCTGTCGCTCAACATAGCGTCTACCAAGTCGATTCTGCTGCATGCAGAGGCGGGAAGCATTATCGAGAGTTTCGGCCAGCTTGTCGTGGGCGGTAACCTTGTCGTGGGCCTGGTCGTATTCGCAATCATCACGACCGTGCAATTCATCGTAATTGCGAAAGGCTCCGAGCGTGTTGCAGAAGTTGGTGCCCGTTTCACGCTGGATGCGCTGCCCGGCAAGCAAATGAGCATTGATGCCGATTTGCGTTCCGGCCTGCTGACCACCGATGAGGCGCGAAAGAAGCGCGCGACGCTCGCCGTCGAAAGCCAATTGCACGGCGGGATGGACGGCGCGATGAAGTTCGTCAAAGGTGACGCGATCGCCGGTCTCATCATCACGATGATCAACATCGTTGCGGGAATTGCGGTCGGCGTTGCGTACCACGCGATGTCGGCGGGCGATGCGGCGAATCGCTTCTCCGTGCTGTCTATTGGCGACGCGATGGTGTCGCAGATTCCGTCACTGCTGCTGTCCGTCGCCGCAGGCGTGATGATCACGCGAGTCACGGACGAACGCGACCCAAAGCGGCGCTCGCTCGGCGACGAGATCGGTCATCAGCTCGGTTCGAGCGCTCGCGCTTTGTATTTTGCGGCGTTTCTTCTGCTTGGCTTCGCCGCCGTGCCGGGATTTCCCGCAGCGCTGTTCGTAGTGCTCGCCGTCGCGCTCGCATTCGCTGGCTATCGACTTTCACGAAAGGGCTCGCCATCGTCCGGCGCGGCTCACGGACTAGAGCAGGAGGCGCTGCGTGCGATGCAGCGTTCGGGCGCAAAATCGGACGTCCCTCCGATCCTGCCTCGTGCTCCTCAGTTCGCTTGCGCTGTCGGCGTTCGGATCGCGCCGGATCTCGCGTCCAGTCTTGCGCTGCCGAGACTCGACGAAGCGCTCGACCGCGAGCGTGCACGCCTGCAGGACGAACTAGGCCTTCCTTTTCCCGGCGTGACGATGTGGATTCATCCAACGCTCGCCGCGGCGTCCTTCGAGGTACTGATCCACGATGTGCCGCACCTTTCCGTTACGCTTCCGACCCACAAGACGATGCTGCCGCATGAGCATCACCTGTCGCCCGGTCACACCGTACTGACAGACGTACAGAAGGAGCGTCGCCGGGACTTGATCGAACAAAGCGAAACCGGCCCGCCAATCGACGCAGGAGGTCAAGCGACCCATTGGATCGACGAGCAAAATGCCACGGCGAAAGACATCGTATGGCGCGCCGAACAGATAATTGCGTATGCATCGGTTGCTGCGATACGCACTCACGCGCCGCTCTTTCTTGGTATCCAGGAGGTTCAATGGATCCTCGATCAGATGGCGACAGACTCCCCGGGGCTCGTCTCCGAAGTGCTGAAGATCCTGCCGTCGACGCGGATTGCCGATGTGCTGCGTCGTCTGCTCGAAGAGCAGATATCGATCCGCAATGTGCGTGCGATCATGGAAAGCCTGATCACGTGGGGAGCGAAGGAAAAAGACATGCTGATGTTGACCGAATACGTTCGCGGCGACCTGTCGCGCTTTCTCGCCTATCGTGCCGCGCAAGGCGAACGCGTGTTGTCCGCCGTCCTGTTTGACCTGCAGGTGGAACAGCACATCCGCCAGGCGATCAAGCAAACGCCAACAGGAAATTTCCTCGCGCTACCTCCCAACGAGGCGACACTGCTTATCGATCGCGTTCAATCGTTTGTCGGCGCGGATCCCCGCACTGATATCGCGCTCGTAACTTCGATGGACATCCGCCGTTATGTACGCCGAATGATCGAGCAGCGGCTCGACTGGCTGGCCGTGTATTCGTATCAGGAACTCGGCGAACACATCGAGTTGCGCCCGATGGGCCGCGTGTCGCTCTAGGGTTGATGGTGCAGCATGGCGCATATCACTTTCCGTCAATTGCGCATCATCCCGGGCAGCGCGACCGCGGCGCCGAGTGCAACGTGCGAACGTCGATTCAACTTTGCTGCGCTCGCACGGGGCCGAAAGCATCGCGGCTCGACTACACGAATCGACACGCAGGCCCTGCCCGACTCGGATGCGGGTTTGTCGCCCGCGCAGCAATCGGGCTCGTATTCGGATGCAGCTCCTCATGTCGGCAACGCGACAATCGCACCGACTGCGTCGTTCGACGAACCGCTTGACGGCAATCCCGTCACGGGGCCAGCCACGTGCTCAGTCGATACGCATGAGTCGTTCGAGCATGTCCGTCACGCGATCACCCCTGTCGTGTCAGTCATCTTCGAACGGCAGGAGCGCGCTCTGCAGATCGTTAGCCTGTTGACGCGCGAGATCGGCACATTCTGCAGCGACCGTGCGATCGTGTCAGCTGGCAATTGGGAAGTACAAGTACCGCTCGATCCTGAACTGCTACCACACACGACGCTGCATGTCGCGCTTTCGCGTTTCAACATCAGAATTCGGTTTGACGTTCCCGATGGCGAAACCCGTGATTTACTCTTGAAGCATAGCGTGCTGCTCGAACGCGAACTCGACAAAGTAATGCGCTCTTGGGGCGAGGCTCGCGACATCCACCTATCTGTGTGGTAACTAGCTCCTAACGCATGGCCTCACCATTTCACGTCGATCCGACTACCTTCCGTCCCCGCGGCCTCGTTGCCCTCGGGCCGGGCGAACCATCAAACGCATCCGGCGGCTCGGCAGATCGATCGGCGTCGTCGCAACCTCCGGCGCGACAAAATGAGGCGCCCGCCATTGCACCGTTCTCGCCGACTCGGATTGAACCCACGGTCGCACGCGCATCGAGGACCGTATTCGACGCCCGCGTCGGAGCACTTGCCGCGTCTGTACCCGGGCTCACATCATGGAATGTCTCGGTAGTCGACGACTTGCTTGTTTTCATCAATCGTCTCGTCGACGCGGCGGTGATCGAACTGTCTATTGGGGCAGCCGGCGATATGAGCGCATTTCCCGTTTTCGTCGCCATCGATCTCGACGCACACCCCGATCTTGACATCGCGGCTTACCCGGAGCGTGGCAACGCGTGCACACGCACGGCGACATCCGAGGAGATGGCGATAAGGCAATCCATCGCCGGTATCTTGCTGGATCCGCTCGTCAAGTGTCTTGATCACCTCGGACTTCCCTCGCCGTGCGTCGTATCGGTCACGCGACGGTGCTCTGCAGAGCGCGCCGACGACTGGGCCGGTCACCCGGCCGTGGGACTGTCGATGACGCTCAACGAACGCCGCATCGACTGTGCGATCAGCCTGCCCATACGGGGCTACGACATCGTCGACGCACTGCTGCGGATGCACCCCACGTCTCGCAGGCCGGCACTGTCGATACCTGGTGCTCTGATCATTGGCGTACGGCCTCTGTCGGTCGACACGCTCAACGCCCTGGAAGCTGGCGACGTACTCTTGCGAAGCCTATTTCCTCACTTCGACGCGTCGCTGCTCCCGAATGGCATGCCAGCCAAGGGATCCCCGAGCGCCGTAGCCGCATGGGGCGCGAGAGGACATATACGCCTTCACGCAGCAGTACGAATTGATGATGGATCGTTCGTCATCGAAAAGGAGCCTTTCATGTCAGAAGAAGCCAGCCCGGCAAGTGCCGAGATCGACATCGCCTCGACATCAGAACCCACCCTGGTCGGCGAACTCGAGCTCCCGGTGCAGTTCGAGATCGACACTGTTTCGCTGCCAATCGAGCAGCTGTCGGTGCTCGAACCCGGTTATGTCATCGAACTCCCAGTGGCAGTAGCGGACGCACAACTGAGGCTCGTCGTGCATGCTCAAACCGTCGGCTACGGGGAACTCGTGGCTGTCGGCGAGCATCTCGGCGTTCGCATCATCCGGATGGCGCATCGTCATGGTACAGTTCAGTGACATCACCGGGCTGCTGCTCGTTGTCATCGCAATCAGTTTGTTGCCATTTATTGCGATGGTCGTTACGTCCTACGCGAAGATTGTCGTCGTGCTTGGGCTGTTGCGCAATGCCCTTGGCGTGCAGCAGGTTCCACCCAATATGGTTCTCAACGGTATCGCGATTCTGGTATCGCTCTACGTGATGGCGCCTGTAGGCATGCAGGCGGCGAAGGCGCTCGACGAACAGCAACTCGCCTCGCAATCCTCCCAGGCCGTGATCCAGGCGCTCGGTGCGGCACGCGAGCCGTTTCGGTCGTTTCTCGAGAAGCACACTCGAGAGCGCGAAAAGCGCTTCTTCATTCGATCCGCGTCCGTCGTCTGGCCGAAAGAAGAAGCATCGCTCCTGAACGAGCGCGACCTCATCGTTCTCGCCCCGGCGTTCGCGCTATCGGAATTGACTGACGCGTTCAAGATCGGCTTTCTGCTCTACGTCGTGTTCATCATCGTCGATCTGGTGATCGCCAATGTGCTCCTCGCGCTGGGGCTCAATCAGATCACACCGACCAACGTCGCCATACCATTCAAGCTGCTGCTGTTCGTTGCCATGGACGGTTGGTCCGCGCTGATCCACGGCCTGGTCATGACTTACAAATGAGCGCGCCCGACCGTCAATCGCCATGGAAATCGACTCGCTGATCCGTTTCTCCACACAGGCCATGCTGCTATGCCTGACCGTCTCGCTGCCGCCCGTGATCGTTGCTGCCGTGGTCGGGCTTGGCGTGTCGTTCGTGCAGGCGATCACGTCATTGCAGGATCAGACCTTGCCGCAAGTCGTCAAGCTGATCGCGGTCACGATCACGATCGTCGTCGCCGCACCAACAGGCTGCGCGGCGATCCTGCATTTCGCCGTTCAGATGATGCAGCTTGCCGTCCCGCAATGAATGCCTATCAGCGGGAGATTCTCCCGAGGCGGCTCTCATGAATCGACCATTTCGTATACCTAATAATCCGTCCCCGTCAGCCCAGCTTCAACAGTCGGCAGACGCACAACTGCGCACCGCCGATCGGTTGGCCGCGCGCAACAGCGCGCTGACAGCAGCGCTATATCGCGGTACAACAAATTTCACGTACAGCAAAGACCCGGCACCTGGCAGCAGGCCTCTGAGCTCCCCCAAGATGAATGCCCTCGCGAGAAAGCGCAAGATCGCGAACCGGTCGCGCCGGAACGTCGCCGGCAACGGCGGTGGCGACGACGGCGACGACGCGCCCGTGCCTCGCTTCGATCCTGGACTGGGTGTGGACCGCGATCGCGGTGGACGGGGGGGGCGGGAGCAACCGCAGGACGAACCTACGGACATGGCACCTCGCCGGCCGCTACCTCGCATACGGATCGCCGAATCACGCGTCGTAGCCCCACTACGCGGTCGTTTCGATGTGATCGCCGAACTGCATGCGACACCCGGTCAGGAAGGCGAGCGCGCGGATGCAATTTCCAAAGCGTGGGAAAGCGCAATGCGTGGACTCCGCATGCTCCCCCCAAATACACCGCGCGCGGCAGAGATGCTCGAGATATCGTTGGATTTTCTTCTCGTCCAGCGACGCATCGGGCCGATTCCCATCAGCACGCTCGCCAAGCTGCGCGACTCTACCCCTGACGCTCAGGTTGCTGTCGAAGCTGATCGCCTGCCTGACCAAACAACGCATGACGACATGCGGCGCTTCAATCTACTCTTTCCGTTAGTGTGGTTACAAGCTGGCATGCCGAGGACAACGCTTCGTCTCGATCGCGAGATCGCCACGTTGCATGCGATCCGCAATGGACTTCCAATCCACTCGACGGCAACAAGTGAGATCATGCCGGTTCGGAAACAGACCATTCATGACACATCGATAGGATAACAAATAAATCGTTTCGCATAACCCTTATCGCTTTCGTATTTGCGTCAAAAGAACCGATACGCGTACCTATACTGTCGATTAGTCAGTGGATTCCCAGGAGCGGATCTCCCCTATTTTCCATCATTGCCCTGGAATGAGACCATGAAGCTGTTACGGATTCTGACAGGTGTCCACGCGGGTGCGCAGTTGCAGCTTGCGATCGGCACGCATCGAATCGGTTCTGACGACGGTGCCGACATCCGCTTGACCGACTGGCACGTCGCCGATCTTTTGCTGCACGTCACAGACGACGTCGTGCACGCACAGTTCGTCGAGCCGGATGTCGAACGGTCGACGCCTGCAGCAGGCGCGCCCGAAGCGATTCAGTTCGTCGACCTGGTTCCGATGCAATTCGATGGCACGGTTCTCTGCGTAGGGCCCGACGCGACCGTATGGCCGTCCGACTTCGACCTGCTGTCGACCCTGATTTTACGGCGTGAGAACCAGCCTGTCCGGGGTCGTCGTTATGCGCGCACGGCGACGGCATGCATTGCGCTCGTTTCGCTAGTGCTTGCGGTGGTTGCAATATCGACGTCACAAATGAGCCGGGCCGCTCCACCGCCGAACGTCGGCTATCGCGCTCAGCGCATCGTCGGGGCACTCGCGGCCGCTCACATTGACGGGCTGCAAGCGCGCCCGGTCGGCGAAGCAGTCGTCGTAACCGGGATGGTCGCGCGCGCGACCGACGCCGCGGCTGTGCGCACGCTGCTCGCGGGAATCGCAACTTCCGGCGTCGTGAGCCGATACGACATCGCGCAACAGGTTTCGCACAACATCGAGGATTCGCTCGGCGTTCCTGGTGCGCAGGTCGAGTATGCGGGCGGCGGCCGCTTCGTGGTAAAGGGTTCGGCGGGCAGCCGTGAAGCGCTTGAAGCAGCCGTCGCACGGGTCCGCTCCGATCTCGACCCGAACGTCACGGAAGTCACCGTCACCGCGCCGGAATCGGTCGCGGAGGCGGCAGCAGCAAATTCGACGTCGTATGCGGAAATGGTCTCGGCGGACGACGTGCAATACGCGCTGACTTCTGACGGCATAAAGCACATCTACGTGACCGATAAACCGACCAAGGCGGGAGACAACGCGCCCATCCGCGGCAACGCGCCTCCTGCACACTACGACGTGCCACCGCTTCCACCGAATATGCCGGGTTGATCATCTGCGGCCGATCGTACGCCGCTGCCACGCCTACTCTCTGGAGAATCTTTCAATGTATGAGCCACTGGAACCTTTTGCGCGAGACTTCAACGAAGTCCGTACTCTGCTGGACGACCCAGCCGGCGATGGCCGGCTCCGCGAGCTGTGCATCGCAATCGAAGCGGTCGCGGAACGCCTCGGCACCGCACCTGCCTTGACCGACTTCGACCGAAGCAATCTCGCGAAGCTGTATCGCGGGTTTCTCGCGACATCCCGTGTACTCACCGGATTGCAGGAAGCAGAAAAGGCGCCGGCAACCTGACGCGCGCCACTTGCAGGTGTCATGCCTGCCTGCATCACGAGCCTGTCTTGCTGCGTGGATGACGACGTTCAAACGCGGGAGAATCGGCATTGATCGTAAGTAGTCTTAAACTAGAGCGAGGTCACTATGGCACTCTCACTTGGCAATACTCTCAATAATCTCAAAAGTGGTTTCGACGTGGTCGACAGTGCGGCGAGCACCGCATCAAATGTCGCCGCCAGAGGGGCAAGCACAACGCAGGGTGGTACCGACGCGGCGTCAACCCAAGCCCAGATGCAATCGATCAGCAACCAGATGAACACGATGACGCTGGCTTCCGCGCAGATGCAGCTCCAGCAGGCGATGACCGCGGCGCTCACCAACGTGATGAAAAGCGGTGCCAGTAACGTCAAGAGCGCGGCGCAAGGCGGCTAATCGACGTGCATTCCGGATGCCCGACCTTTCGGGCTCCGGGAACCCGGCCAGCTTCCAGGACACTGGCCGGCTCTTTTTTTGCTACGCCTATCGGCCATCGTATTTTTATGGCATGAGCACCGAGCGCTATACCCGATTGATTCAGGATCTGTGTGCGATCGTCGGACTCTCCAACGTCGACAACGTGCTGAAAGCCCGCACGATTGAAGTGGAAGGCTTTGACGTTCGCTTCGATTGTTTCGACAGCGACGCAGAAGCGATGTATGCCAATTTTCATTTCGGCACGGTAACGGCTGGCCGGACATTGACAGTATTCAGATTGATGCTCGAGGCGAATCTGCTCATCTATGCGCAGGATCAGGCCCAGCTCGGCATCGATACAGACACGGGCGGCATCATTCTGATTATTCGGTTGCCGTTTAGTAGCGGTATCGACGGTCAGGAACTGGCCGACCTGCTCGCCCATTACGCGGAACATGGTCGCTACTGGCGGCAAAACATTATCGAATCGAGTGATGAAATGTTCGAGGGTATCGCTTCAGGTGAATATTTCTGGCTGCGCGCCTGACGCGCCGCCCGCCGCTGCGGTCCGTTCCATGTGCAGGCATCCCCCGTAGGCAACGGCATTCGGAAGTTGAGACCGTGCCGCCATGAGGCCGGTGCTATCTGACCGCCCTTGAATAGTCTGCTCTACTCTTCGACGGGGTCAATTCGCTAATAGCATGGCAGTCTCACGATCGAGCAGGACAGCAAGCCGACGCGGCGGCTCCTCGGAATGGTCACGACCGCGTCCCGAGAGAGTACTTCAAGAACTTGCCAGGGAAAGCTGGAACATGAAAGCTGGGTCTAATCGCGGCGTGATCGCAAATGCATTTCGCCCCCAATCCGTTTCCCCCGATGACACCGCACGCGTAGCACCGCAAGTCGCAAGATCCGACCGTGCCGCTGGCTCGCTGTCCGGACTGAGCGCGCTTGACACTGACGTAGTCCAGCGCGTGTCGGTTCGACCGCCCAGATGCTCGGCTACGAAAGTGCAGGCAGTAACGAGCCGCGCGCCCCTCGGCACAAGCCACCAACTGACGTCCATCGAAGCCCAGATTGCGAGAACGTTTGTCAGGCCAGAGCATCTTTGCGCAATTTCGGCAGCCGCCCGGTCGGGCGCTTTTGCGGTCAGCTTCCGCGCAAGTGGCGAGTTGACTCTGAAGCGCTTGGCTTCCGGCGCGCCTGCCAAAGGCCACGACATCCTCGAAAAGACGATAAAGCCCAGTTCTCTGCAAGAAACCTACGGCGCGGATGCCCAACGCAGGCTGGCGCAGATTGAACGAGCGGACATTGATGGCTATGTCGGACATTGGGCCGACGACAAGCTGCTCGGCCTCTATATGGGCCCAACTGCGAATGAGCGCGACACACCCGCGTTGCTCCACGCGCTGAAATCGACACCTTCGGGCCAGAGCTACTATCCCGTCAATCACGACGATCTCGAAGGCAGCCTGGCATTGCTCAAGAATACGCCAGGTCCATTGGGGACGATCGGGTGTTTCTGGAAGAGCCTTCCCTACACAGGCGACTACGACATGCACGACATGCTGAATATGGCGGGGCATCGCGCTCCTGTGGCAAGTGGCAGTCGCGACGAGCATCGCATCATGAAAACGCTCAATGTCGCCATCGGTGCGATCGATCCGGTACGCACGGCATCGTCAGGCTCACATAGGCTGATACAGCACGGTCCTCAGTACAATTACATCGCGCATATGCGGGTGAACGAGCCAGGTGCCATGATCCACAAAGCCATGGCACAAGCGTCGTTCCCACTTGCAATGTGTGATCGCGGGACATGGAGCGTGATCGAAACGCCCGAGGAACTTGAGGCGTTCTACCGGCAGCACGGTGTCGTGCTGAAGGAAAAATGGCGGCCGGAATTGTCGAATGCGCTCAGGGTGTAGCGCGGGACTAGGCTTCCGGTCACCGCTGACCCTGATATAGGTTTCGTCCATCCGCCAACTCTTGCCGACTGCACGTGCCACATACCACCGCACACACCGCAGGATCACGTCCAGCGGATAGTGCAGTCGTATCAGTACCCAGGCGATACCGGATGGAAATGTCTTTCGCAGCATCTTCGTCCGGTTGGCCTTCGCAGGCTTCGTCAATTTCCGTATACCGAATACGCTCTATCGCGACAGAAACGCGGAGTCTTGGGGCCCACAGCGCGCCCGCATGTGTGAAACCAGATTCGTATATGATGAGATCGTTTCGCATTGCAGACGATCCATATCGATCAGAGCGCTAGTATTTAGAATCCGACGTGCGGGTGGCGCGACGTACCCGCCCCCCCTTTTTTGGCCAAGGATCGTCTCCATGCCATCAAGCGTTAGCAACAGATACAACAACTCGGGCTCGCATCCCGATAATTCTCCGCAGAATTCGACTCCCTCCCCTACGAATCCGCGTAACCCGCCGACTCCCTCGGGGGCGATCAGTCCCTTGACGCCGCGCACGCCCTCACAGCCGGGTATGCCGAGTGCGTCAGCCAACATGTCATCGCGGCTCGCACCCCATCCGGCACTCCAGGTTTTCCCGCAACAGTCGGCGCGAGCGGCAGTCGTGGCCGACACTGCCGCGAATCGCCACAGCCAAAGAGCATCCATGCTCAATAAGCTGGAGCACCGCTTAAACTACGGGCATGCCACGGCCGCAGAAAGTGGCTTCGTCGGTGTTGTCCAGAACACCCGGTTTGCAACCAACAACCTATTCGAGAAGATCAAGGCTGGTGTCCAACATGAAAGTCGGCCTTCGGCCGAAGACATGCGGCTGTCAACTACCGTTCTGCTCACAAGTGATTTGCAGAAACCGGATTCGTCGCTGGGCTTGGCCAAAGAGAAACTATCTGCTCAGCTGCAAAAGGATTGCGGGATCAGCGAGGTCGATGCAAAGCAGCTCGCCGGCGCCGTGGTTTCCACTGCAGTAGACAAGATCGGCAAGATCCTGCAGGAACATAAAGACGGTATTCACGCCAAGATTTGTGGAATTATGGATTTCTCGACCTCGCGCGCCATCAACAACGCGGTCGTCGACAGCAAACCCGTCCGATCGATGGACGCGAGACGGGGCGTGGACCGACGGCACACCTTCGGTCACGACTCGATGCCCTCTGGCCGGGCGGAGATCATCAGGTCCGTCATGTCGCACGAGAACATTGGCAGGATGATCGGGCGGGATTGTCAGGCATTCGCAGAGGATGTCAAGGCAGCGGTTCAGAACCTGGCCGGAGCAGAATCAATAAGCCCCCACACCGCCATCGACTGGGTCTCGAACAAGCTGCTGGTGAAAAGTGACGTAATGCGGCATCTTGGCGGAGGCAACCTTACTCCGGCCCAGGAGCTGGCCCGCGATGCCCTGACGCAGAAGGCCGCTCTCAAGCTTGTGGACGCGTTTATGTGCCCCCGTCCCGAGATCGTGCGGCAGCACGCTCAGGTTTTCGAGGCTGCGCTGACAAAATATGCGAGCAAAGTCGGCGCAGCGCTGAACGAATCCAAAGACCCTGAATTCGACCTGCAGGTCAAACCCAGCCTGGAGGCTGCGCGCAAGGAGGCGTGGGCCGAGATCCATGACCGCTGCGGCCAGTACGTCGGCATGGATGCACAACAGAGCCGGATGTTGAAGCACATGAATCAGCAGCACTCCGACCTGAACTATGGCGTGGGACGCATGACCACGACTGCGGGTAACACACTCGCGCTGGCGACCATTGCTACTCAGTTGCTGGATGGTGCCACCGTCAAAGCCCTCGCGCTTGCTCCCTACGCGGGGCATTTGGTCAAAGGCACGGCGAGGTTCGCGGCCACCATGGCCACCAACGCCATGGGCGTAGCCACCCAGCAACTCTCGGGAGACATCACCTCCAACGCCAAGATGTTACGACGCTATCCCGACGCGGATATTGCGCCATCACTGTGGTCCAACGTCATCAAGAGCACCAACTTCAAGGCCAACCGAGAGATCATCAAGACCTGCGAAGAGGTCATCGATCGCATAAGGCATGCTCACCGCTCCGACTCGCCACCCGACGTAGTTCGGAATCTCGCGGAGAGCACCAGCGGCCTCTTGCATCACTTGCAGACAAGGTTCGCCATTGCAGGCGCGGCCACGCGGTTCCTCAGGGACAACCACCACTTGATCAGCGTTCTGAGAGACACATGCGCGGCGCTAAAATCGGAGGGTCCACTAGGCTACGAGGTCCAAATTCTGGACACCATAGTTGCAAAAAGTTCCTTCGGGAAGATGTCCAATGAGGCGACCTTTCTTCGGCTGGCCCTTATTGAACTCATGTTCGATTTGGATGGAGGCTCGGCGGGGTCGCACAACATGCTGACTCAGTTCGCGGCGGACCAAATCAGCCAGATTCGATCAGCCGACAAGCAGAGCTCTTTACAGAGAAGACTCAGCGCCTCGGCCGATACCGCAGCGCTCACGCTCAAAGACGACGTCATCACTCATCCAAGGCATGCGGCCGAAATGATGGTGTCTATCAGTGCGGATCTGAAAGGGCTGGAAGCCGCCAAGTCTTCGGCACAAACCCAATTCCTGGACCACACCGCCACCGACTCCTCGACGCGAAGCACTGTCCGGGGAGCGATGGTCAACACCGTGATCCCCACGGCAGGCGGCTTCGTGGCCGCCATCCCGAGTGCGGTTGCAGGAACGATTGCGGCGCCGGGCGTGGGAACCGCAGGCGTGAGCGCGGCAGTGAGTCTTGTGACGAACCATATCTTCGGCAAGCTTGGCGCGCTTGTGGCTGGAGAAACCGTGGTGAAATACGACGCCAAAGCAGCCGTAGACGCCCGATTGTCCAAGTCCATCTTGCCTGGCGAAGGCACCAAGACAGCCGACGCTATCGCCAAGAATATCGAGCAAGCCTGTGCGCCCAATCTGCAGAAGCAGCATGACGCACAGATCGATGCCGTGGTCATCAGCCGAATTGATGATTTGGCCGACTCTGTAGCAAAGCACCGTGCTCAAATCGGCAGCATTGAAGCCAGACTGCTGCTCAACATGGGCATCCCAGATATCGCACGCCGGATGCCAGCCCTCGAACTGATGGTCCAGCATGAGAAAGACGTTGCCGACACCAACACCGCCGAACGGACCATCAGCCGCGGCGCGACCATCGCGCCAGTCATCAAGCAAGCGAAGGACGACGTCGCCAAAATTCACGATGTCGCTACGACACTTGGCGCAAACCCGCCGGCGAATACTGCCGACCTGGTGTTCACAACCCGCAGCATTCGCTCGAGCAAATCCTCGAAGTCCGAGCGCCTCGAAGAAAAGATCAGAGGTGCACATACTCAATTGGGCAAGCTGCCAGAAGTCGCAGGGCGGGGCCGGCAACTGCTCGACGATCTTGCGCGAGCCGCGATTCATCTGAATCAGACCCATGGGGTACGCATGGACGAGAATGCGCTGACCAACCTCGTGACCTCGTTGGTGTATCCGAATGCCACGCTAGGCAAGGAGGATCTGGACCGGTTCCGACAGCGTCTGGGAGAGGGCAACGTATTGTCGGGCTCGCCAAGTAACGACCTCTCTCTCGTCGAGCAGCTATCAAGGTTGCCCACGCATCAGGCATACGACTTCAACGCGATCCGGAAAGAGATCAGGAAGCACCAAACCCAGATCACCGTCTGCGAATCGGACATCGCGCAACTGGCCACCGATCACTTCCACTACAGGCAGGATCAATTTGATAACGTTTCCGATCGCTTCAATATCTACCACCGCGCGAACGTCAGCTATGACTCGTCGCAAATGCAGGCACGCAGCTATGCTGAAGTCAGCGGCCCCGGCTTGGCCCGCGTAGGAGCACGACTGGCCATGGCGGCAAGCGGGGGTACCGTATCCGCTGCAGTAGGCGGTGTTTCGACTGCCCTTTCGTCCGCCGCGCAGCCCCTGCTGGGCACAGACAATGCTGTCAACAATGGATTCCGTGCAGGCATGGCGATGGGCGGGCAAATCGCCTCGGCCCTCAACCCGACGCAGGCGCCCCTCCTGCCGGCCTCCCGGTCCCGCGCAGCAGAACGCCCGTTGCTGAAGCCCGACGATCTGCGGAACCAGGAGGGCCACGCTCCATTCACGTTCCGAGAACAGGGGATGGCTGGCGCGCTTCGCCGGATGGACAACGATACAGCCGAGTTTCTGCGTCAACTGCTTCAGGGCAAGACGACCCACAAGACAATGAGTTTGGACCGCCGTGGAACGCTGCCGCACCCCACCCACCAAGGCAAGATGCTGGGCATGCCGAAGGTCGCTGACCCCGACTTAGGCGCACGCTACGATAAAATCGAATCGCAGGCAAAAGCTGGTGAAGGCCGCTCTGCCAAACGGCGCATTGCCGGCGAGGTGGGAAAAGCCTTCAGGGAGTCGTTCAACTCAGCAAAATTCGCTCTGAAAGCCCTAGCCCCCTCGGATGCACGCGCCGCGGCTAGCATCAACAAGCTGCAAGGCGAAATCATCCGGGAAGTGAGCGAAACAGTGCAGAAGCAGCCATCGGTCCGCCATTCCACCCCTACGGAGGATTAAACTGCGCTGGCGCGACCTGCCCGCCGAGATGGGTCGCGGCTCGGGTGTGACTTGCTGGCGACGGCTACGCGATTGGCAGGCTGCGGGCGTATGGGATCGCTTGCACGAGTTGCTGCTCGCGAAGCTGCGAGCAGCAGACCAAATCGACTTTTCGCGAGCCGCCGTCGAATCGATGATGAATCGACGGTGCGATGCGCTTCTTTCGCAGGGTACTGCGTTCGAACCCGGCACCGCGCAGGATCGTCACCGACCAGTTGCGCAGCTATCGCCGCACACTCAGTTTACCAGCGTCTTGATTGGGATCTGCTCGCCATGCTTGAGCCAAGTCTCGCTCAAAAATGGCTACTATCGATTGATGACACGAAGAAACTCGTTGCGAGCCTGGACATTATGGTCGAATTCGCCAACGAAGGATTGCGTGATTACGCGCTCGTCGCCGCGGCGATTTTCGCCCATGAGCAAGCACAGTTGTTCGGCTTCGATCATGCAGGCTGCTCCCCGTGCCTCACCATAATTAACAAGTGCTGTTGCAATCTCGTTTGTAATCCACTCTTGGTACGTGAAACGATGGCTGATCGCATCGATCATCCGAGCGATACGTCCAAAGCCATGCAGGCGCCCTCCAGGCAGGTAGGCCACGTGGGCTACGCCGCGAAATGGCAGCAAATGATGTGGGCAAACACCATGGACAGCGATGCTGCGGATGATCACCATATCTTTCCGATGATCATCGAAGCCCATGCCCAGCGCCTCAGCAGGATCAACATCGTAGCCGTCGAGCAAACGTTTCTGCCAGAGTTCGCACACACGTTGTGCCGTGCGGCCCGTATGTGAAGCGTCTATTTCAATGCCGCTGGCTTTGAGCAGGCTACCGATCGCCATTTCGAATGCGATGGGATCGAACTGACCGGTACGCCGAATTTCCATAGGCGATTGATTGTGCGCATCGCATGCGCTTTCATTTTTAAGCATGCTGTCTTCTCTTATAAAGGCCGAACCATTTTTCAAATGTCATTATCATGTTGAAAAAGCCATTATCCGTTCGACTAGATCCTGCTCGAATTCAACATTTGCCTTTTCTATGACGTATACCTCGATGCCAGAATGACGGCAGCGGAATGCCTCCAGTAGTGGTGGCCGTAACCGCAGCGAAGAGCTCGCGCGAAACCCAGATTACCGGCATTGGACATCGCTCAGATCAGCAGTCCGGCCAACCAGCATTCGGTCACGCAAGGCCACGGCCGCAAGTTGATTGTCGCAACCTTCGACCAGCGCTATCAAGTGCTTCCGTCCGATGAACGGACTGCCGTTCAGGTCGTGAGTTTCGTCGACGAACAACTCATCTGGATACTTGTTCTTTCCGGCCAGCCTGCGCAGGTCGCGATTAGTCCGACTTGGACTTGATCGTTAACGGAGCGTCCGGGGTACCGGCATAGAACACAATCAGTTCAACCGGTTCGTCACCACTTTGACCCCGATGCGGTGCGTCAACCATCTCAGGTAACACGTCTCCCGGGCCGATCACTATTGTCTTCCGGTCGCTTTTTCGGATGACCGCTAGGTGGCCAGAAAGAACATAGGCGACGTTGATTACCGGATGGATATGCCACGGTAGTTCGCTATGTGCCGCGATCTTATAGCGCAGTACCGATATCTCTGGCTGGCCGTCCGGATATGCTCGATATTGAACGCCGTCCCACGAGCGCGTTGTTTTCAGCAACTGTGTCACTTCGACCTGGGGCTCGACCGCTACCGCCGTCGGAATATGCATGGTACCGGCAAGCAAAGGCAGTGCAGATACCAGGATTGGTATAACGCGCGTTCGGACTGAGGGATGGCAAATCATAGATCAAGCCCCTTCGTTGAACAATGAGGTTACCCGGTAATCGCTGATCGGTGGATCCATCGCCGTCGTTGCTGACGAATCAGCTTCCAACGGTATGAATGACGAAAGAATTCGTCGCAATCGAGGTACGTTTTTCTCGCATGCCGATCGCGTTTCTCGAACTTTTTCACATAGCGGATTTCCCTATGGGTAGAGCACCGTGCTTGGCTACCGCGTGCTCCTTCACTGGGTATGCCGTCCATCTCGTCGCGTCTGTCCACGTTGGTGCAAGGGTGTCGTGGCCTGCCGCCACGCGATCGACCGTACGGATCAGGATTCTGTCACCTGTGTAGACGTACGGGTGATCGACGAAGCGAGTCTATCGTCACGGCCACATCCTGCGAGTACAAGCGCGGCACATACGGGCGATAGCTTCCGGATATCGAGTCGCCAAGCATCGAATTCGAAGGCGCGACACATAGTTATCCTTCTGTCGATCTTTATACAGAAATATGCTACGCATTTTGAGCCATAAAATTCTCAACGATTGTCACGAAGAACATCACCGCGATATACGCGTTCTTAAAATCATCTGCCATGAGTAATTGTTTACGTCGACCGAGAATTGAGCCACTTGCGGGGAGTGTGCCGACAGAAAGTTGACCCAGGTCATCAACCTATCCTGCTTGTTGTGTTGGCAGGATTTCCTGAGCCTGGACAAGGCCATGCTGCATGGACGTACTTGCAGAAAAGCTCTGAAGCCTGCCCGTCGGCGCATGTTGATCGATGAGTTGCGTGATCGCTATCGAACGAGTCTGACGAAGGTCTGCGCGTCGTTTGGCATGTCTCGTTCGCTGCATCGGTATCAGTCAGTCGCGTGCGATTTGTCGACGCTGCTCATGCGTATCAAGGAGATCACCGCCACGCGCATGCATTACGGGTATCGACGCATTCACGTGGTCCTGCGACGGAAAGGCCGGCGAGACAATTGCAAGCGCGTCTACAGGCTGTATCGTGCGGAAGGCCTGGCGCTTCGACATAAGCAGCCACGACGCAGCAAGTCGGCTCGACTGCGACAGCCCAAGCATATCGTGACCGCGATCAACGAAATCTGGAGCATGGATTTTCTATGGTCCATGGGCGTCGTCTTCGGACGCTGACCGTTGTCGACAACTACACACGGGAATGTCCGGCCATCGAGGTCGGACAAAGTCTGAAGGGGGAGCACGTGGTCGAAGCGCTGACGCGTATCACCGCCATGCGTGGGCACCCTGCCACGATCGAGGTCGACAACGGAAGCGAGTTCATCGCGAAGGCAATGGATCGCTGGGCGTATGAGCATGGCGTCGAGCTGGACTTCAGCCGACCGGGCACGCCCACCGACAATGCCAAGGTCGAAAGCTTCAACGGGTGCTTCCAGCGGGAATGCCCGAACGCGCATTGGTTCTTGTCATTGGCCGACACGCAGAGCAAAATCGATGACTGGCGCACGTACTGTAACGAGGTTCGTCCCCACTCTGCATTGCAGTGGATGACGCCCGCCGAATTCGCCCGTCAGGCAAGGGAATCCGCTTCGCCTGACAACTCAACCAGGCCGGAAATCTCCACTTTCGACCGAGACTCATTCCGGGTCAGGGTCAATGCAGTCAAAAAGTTATCAAACTTCTTGCTGTACGTGGAATCGAGGCAGGGTCAGGGGGAGTCTGCCCTGCATTCGTCAAGTGCACCAACGCCACTGACAACCCCTGTTTCGAAAAACGGCCCCTTTTTATTTTTCCACTTGCTCAAAGAGTGTAATAAGTTTGTTGAGACCGTTCTCGAACCGGCGATTGACTTTCTCATAGTCATCATTTTCGGAAGGTAGCACCGGGTGCGCGAGATCGATAAGCCGGGCGACCGAGTTCTCCGGATTCCGTTTGTCGATTGAAATCAGGACGCTGGAGGCTACGAAGGTGAGAGGCAACTCCATCATCGTCTGTCGAATCGTCTTCAACTGCCCGAGAAGGTGCTGCGCGTTCTGCCAACGTGTATCGGGCGAGCAATCCAGCATCTCGCGAATTCGCGATTCGCTGGAACGGCCAACAGAGTTGCGGGAGCTCTTCGCGTCGAGTGCAATCCCCCCAATTGTGCGACCGGCAAGCGTATAGCCACGATCATCTCCAACCAGCGAGCGCGAGCGCCGCAGCAGGTCAGCCGTCGTCAACCTCGCCTTCTTGCTCATGGCCTGCAAGCGAGTACTCCCGGAGCGGATCAACTCGGTGCGCGACACTGTACTGGCACCGATCTTGATGTCCAGCTCTATCTTGTCCTCCGTTCGAATCTTCGCGCCCAGGGCCTGCATAACGATAACCCGCTTGTCGTTCCAATTCGCCCACTCCCTCAATTCCTGCAGCGCCCGCTTCTGCCGAGACGTGACACCGGGGAGCTCATTCCCCCCTTCAAGCGATACGGTGTCGGGAACGACGCCCCGAAGGAGACCGCGGTACGTCACGTACGTCTCCGCCTCCCGGGGAGTGGTCAACTTGGCGATGTGACTATCTCCGAGGCGTATGAACGAACCCGAATGCCCGCCCGCCGTCGCCGTAGACCTAGCGGATTGCGCAGACTCCGTCGTCGGATCGTCGGAAATTACTTGCTCGATCGCGCCTGACAACGTCGTCGGCATGCCTGGCGCACCATCAGACCTGGACAGCCAATCGCCGCCCACTTCGACCTCACGCGTCGGCTCCGTGAGGGCCGCCGTCTGTCCCCCCGCGGCCGGAAGCTTCGCGGCCGTGCCGACTTGCTCGTTCTGTCCGGCTTTGACCCGCCGCCTATTCGCCACGTCACCTTGGGCCTTGAGTTGCTGCATATCTTCGACCTCTACCGCGCCCGCCGGATTCGCCGCCGCGCCGGCTTGCACGTTCCGTCCAACCTTGACCCACTCGCTGCCTACTACGTCACCTTCGGCATCGACCAATACGTCGCGCTGCGCGTTCACCGGCCCATTGAACTTCACTTCATCTGCCGCCAACACCAACACATCGCGCTGCGCGCTCATCTGGCCGGCCGTCACCCTGCTCCCCTGCAGCACCACATCCTGTCCCGCGGTCACCGCTCCATTGATCACCACGCGACCTTGGGCCTCGACCCATGCGTCCCCCTGCGCGTTCAACTGGCCGGCCCTCACACTGTCCCCCCGCAGCACCACATCAGCTCCCGCAGCAGCAGCCCCATTGACCGCCACGTGCCCACCTGCGGACACGATCACCGCGCCGTCCGCGCTCACGTCCTGCACGCTCGCGCTAGACCCTGCTTGCGACGCTTCGATCGTGACCTGCCGGGCCGCCCGCAGCGGCCCGCCCAGCGTCACCTCGCCATTCGCATTTACCCGGATGTCATTCATCGACGTGATCGCGCCGTCGTGCCGCACCCCCACGCCCGACTCCGTGCTCGCCAGCACAATGTGCCGGCCGTACATCGCCCCCAGCGCCCCACCGCTAATGCCCGACGCCGGTGCCTTCGCGCCGTCCGGCGCCGTCGCCTCGTACTGGCCGGTCCGCGGATCGTAGGTATTCATCCCCGCCACCAAACGCACGTCGGCACCCACGCCACTCGAGTCGCTGATCGGCCCGGTGACGACAATGCTTCGGCTCACCACGTCAAACATGTTCAGGCCCGTGGTATCGATGCCCCCATGGTCGATCAGCACGTCGCCTTGTGTCACACCAAAACGCAACGTCCCGTCCGCTTGCGGCAGCACCTGCCCCGTCGTCACGCCCAGCCGGCCCACGTTCAGCGTCGTCAAGCCGTTGATCGTCACGCCGTGCTGATTCGCCACCACCACGTCGAGCTTGCCGCCAAACGCCTCCAGCGTGCCCTGCAACGCGCTGCGTTGCTGCGTCACCTCCAACAACGCCCTTGTAGCCGGCTGCATCAAGTTCGGGTTCTGCACCGCCATGCCGCCAATCTGCGATTCCCCGGGCTGCACGCTGTTGTTCAACACCACCCCGCGCCCGACCGGGCTGAACTCGCTGAACTTGTTGTGCGATAACCCCGCGGCGTTCGGCGCCACGATATTGACCAGGTCCGTCCCGTTCGCCGTCGTCTTCATGTCCGGCCGCTGCGCGCCCCCGCTCGGATCTGCCACCACCGCCGCGAACACCAATGACGGCCCCATCACCCCAAGCAAAGCCGCGCTCGCCAGACCGCTACGACGTTGTGCCCGCGTTCTACCCCTACCGCCCTTGCCGATCCCGCGCGACACCTCCGACACCGGCATGCCCGCCACGATGCTCGGCACCAAACGAAACATATTCCTGTTCACAACTCAATTCCTCTGCATTGCTGATCATTTGCATCTCATGCCATGCGTCGATTCGAATCTCGGCGAGACGATCGCCAGTTCGCATGTGCGTGGCCCGCGGCTAATAATTGACCGATGCGCTCAAATACCAGACCACGCCGTACCCTATGCCTGGAAGCGCCCTGAACGGCTTGCCAATGGTCATCGCCGCATTGGCCCATTTCGTCGACACCCGGACCCCGCCCGCAGCCCCGCCGATCCAGCCACCATTGCCCGTTTCGCCCTTGTTCCCGACCGCGCCCCAGTCCACACCGACCAACGGTGTGACCGATCCAATCGATGTCAAAAGCGGAAAGCTCAGCGTGTTCGAAACATACACACCGCTATCCCCATAGGCAGACCGGATCTTGAAACCGCGCACCGTATACTGGTCGCCAATTGCAAACTTGCTGTCGTAGTACAGGTCATCCTTCGAATACTGCGCCCCCACTGCCACCGTGTACCGGGCTCGCAGCGGTCTCGCCATGAAGTCGCTTGACCAGTTCAGATTCAGGTTGAATTTGTCGTAACGCGACATCGGCCCTTGCCCGGCAGACACCGGGTCTTCACTCGCCCCCAGCCAGCCCACGCCCCTCGTCCAGCCCCCATCCGCGAATACGGTTCCGCCGAACAGACTGTCCTGCCGATTGACACCCACCGTGACGCTTGTATGGGTGTTGCTGTTGATCTCGATCAGCGTGTCGTCGATATAGTTGCGCACCCGCTTCCGGTCGATCGCAACGTAGACGGCATTCTTGCCGGTCTGCCAGCGCTCAAGCACGCGCGATACGCGCAGGTTGGCATCCTGCGTATTTCCGCTCAGTTGGTAGTCGCCATAGGTTCCTGAAAGGAGGCTCTTGGTCGGCTGCGCGATATACCGCAGATCGGCACTCCAGCGGCCCACGCGCAATCCGTATGACACATCCAGTGAATCGTACGCGTTATGGCCCGGGTCTTTGTAGTGGCGACGGCCAGCCGACAGCGTCAGCACGTCGTTCCCGACCAGCAAGTCCGCAACCGCGATATTGACGCCATACTTGTACAAACCGTCGCTCGCTTGATCGCTGAGACCCGAGTTATCGACCAACGCCGACACCGAAAACGGCTTCGAACGTTGCAAGACGACGTCCAGATAGGAATGCCCGGCTTCCTCTGCGGAAACGACGTTGATCTTTGCGGCCTTCCCCAGGCCGTTCAGATTCTCGATCGCCTGGTCGATATCGTGGATGTTCAGAACGGCCCCCACTATTCCAGGCATCGCACTACTCAACATCAATCGCTCCCGCATGCCCTCCGGCGCCTTGCCATTCACGCGCCATCCCTTCACGTAGCCCCAATGGACCACCAGGATCAGCTTCCCGCTCGACAGGTTTTGCTCGGCGAGCGACACGCCGGTCGTGATATAACCACGGCCATAGTAGAAATTCATCAGATCACGCAACAGCGCGAAAATCTCCGCTTTCCCCATGGTCGTGCCCTGGTAGCGCTTGATAATCCGGCCAATCTCCCGGGAATGGCGCGCCCCGCCCCGCACTTCGATTTGCGTAATCGGGAAACGCGCTCCGCCCAACTCGGGTGCTTGCACAGGAGACGGCAACCCGACCGCCGGCTCGGCTGCCCGCTCCCGCATATGCTGTTCGATCATCTGTTGCCGCCGCGCTTTCTCCTCTAGATCCCGCTCCCGCTCCTGCACCGTCGGCCCGCGCGCGCTTGCCGGCCCCGACCGGCCCGTCAGCAACACCCCCATGGCAAGTGCCAAAACGATATGCCTCAACACGCGCACATACGTCCCATCCGCCAGTCTTTCCCTACTGGCCGCTTGCGCCAACGTAACGCCTTTTCGAACACCGGCAGGCGCTTGACGGCCCATCGATGCGCCGTCGAACGATCGACCGACCGGCACGTCCCGCTCGGCCATCATTTCCTCGATATGACGCAAGCTCCGCGGGTAGACGGCGTACCAGCGCACGAACACCAGATTCATGTCGAACAGGTAATTCAGGCGCTGAAATACCTTCGCCAACACCGAATTCAGCGGTTGCCTCATCACCCGCATCGCGGCTTCATCGCGACAAAACCGCGATGAGCACCTCTCGCACTTTCTATCCACGACCATATCGATTCTTGGTTGCTCAGATGCTCCCTCTTCTGTGCGTTTGAGCGATGGCTAGCGACGACCAGTCGGCCGCACTCGTATAGTCACGGGCGTCGCCCGAACTGCCTCCTCGCCACGCTTGTGCGCCTTCACCAAGGTATCGCGTGCATGTCACCGAAAGATTTCAGTTCCGCTTCAATCATTCGACGCCCCGCGATCGCAACGGCACGCCGGCCGACATAAGGCACTGATGGGTTTTGTCGGCACAAGAGCGATTGGCCACGAAAGTACCTGCTTGAATAGGATTTCTTATACAGCCGGCGAATTGCACTGCTCGGCGGCTGCCCGGCTGTAGAGCGTCAGCTACTTCGGTGATCCGCCTGGGTTTTCTGGACCAGAAGTTGCCGACCACCTCGAGCGATCGCCTATTAATCAGTGATTTCCTAGCGGAGCGCCAAACCACCTGCACCTGCTCTCCCGAAAGCGCTGAAGCCGAAGCGTTCGATAAAATGAACGTTTTTTCGAACCAGGCATCCAATCCCGTCCCTTCGGTAACTCAAGGAAACGAAATGCGACCCATGCGGGCCCAAGCTCGGCAATGGTGGACGGCGATCCCGACTGACCTGCCACTGGCGATTACTTTTTATTGGAGGCAGTTCGGATGACGCTTACGATGCTTGTCATAGTGATTGTGCTCGCCACCAGTTGCGCAGCACTCAAATGGCGCCGCACAAGCAGAACGCTCTGCGCTATATCGGTCATCCTGTTTCTGGCAATCGGCTGCGGACCAATTCCTGTATGGCTGCTGAGCAACTTGCAATCAGCCTATGATGTGAAACCGACAATCGAATGGAGCAAACGCAATGCGATTGTTCTGCTGGGTGCCGGCACCGAAAAAATCGCGCGGACCAATTCAGTCGAGCCGGGAACGTTCTCATATGCGCGCATCGCTGAAGCAGCAGAACTCTACAACGACTGTCGAAAGACGGAATCGGATTGCAAGATCGTTGTAAGTGGCGGCGATGCGCAGAAAACTGGCTTGTCAGAAGCGGCCGTCTATCGGAGATCCCTGCTCGGACTCGGGATCAAGGCAACTGATGTGCTTCTCGAATCCGACAGCATGAATACCTGGCAGAACGCTCAATTCACCAGCGCTGCGCTTCAGCGCTACGATGCGGGCCGCACGTTGCTGGTGTCGTCAGGCATCCATTTGCGACGCAGCATGCTGTATTTCTCGCACTTCGGGATCACCGCGACACCGGTGCGCGCGGACTATCTACGTGCGATTCTGTCTCCGCTGCCACTGTCGTACAATTTCACCGTCACGGATTTCGCGTTGCATGAATATACCGGTATCGCCCGTTACCATGTGTACAGCGCGCTAGGCTGGAATCCAGTGAGGCAGCACCGGGGTGACGCATAGTGCGGCAGCAGCGAGGGCAACGTTTTGAGCTCTCCCGGCGTACCTCTCCAGCAATTCTCACGGAATGCGGATCCTCGCCGAGGTTATCGGGCTTTTCTCAAATAATGTGGGCTCGTTCTCACGTAATGTGGTCCCGCAGCCGACGATATCCTTAGAAACGGTTTCAAAAAGGCCCCGTGGGGCTGTTAACTTTCGGTTCATCGCGGAAAACCGTGGAGGGTTTGAGAGCGATTGCGTAACCTGACTCGACGCGATTCCGCCGATTCGCGGATTGAGCGGCCATCCATTGCGCAGACCGCGTGCGGTCTACGCCGATCGAGGTTACGGCTCAGAGCGACATCGACGAGCGTTGCGCAAGCGCGGTATCGAGCCGGTGATCGCCAGGCGCCGCACCGAACACGTCAGCGGCCTTGGCAAATATCGCTGGGTCGTTGAACGCACGCATGCCTGGCTGCATCACTCGCGCCGCCTCCGTATTCGTTTCGAGCGCCGTGCTGACATTCACGGTGCGTTCCTCAAACTCGGTTGTTGCCTGATCTGCTGGAATACCTCCGGCGCGCCGAGCAGCCTTTTGGAAACCGTCGCTTATTTTTATAATTGTTCAGAATTGAAGAGCGGTACCTCTGGAAAACTCCGTTGAACAGCGGCCAGGAAAGGCTCGCAATAACTTCAACGGATGAGGGAGGAGGCGATGCGCCAGACAGGTATCGCAGGTTTGATTTTGTTCTTTTCGATCATGTTGACTGCCTGTCCCGACGGCTCTGGCGGCAGTGGCGCCTCTTCGCCCGGAGCATCTGCCCCACCTGGCGGGACCACACCTTCCGGCGGAACCACACCTTCCGGCGGGACCACACCTCCTGGCGGGACCACACCTCCTGGCGCCGAGCAGCTTTCCTGGATTCCAGTGGGCCCGGTTACCGGCAGACTCACGACGTTCTCCAAGGATCCGTCCAATCCCAAGCAGATGCTGGTTGGCGATGCGAACGGCGGGCTGTATCGCAGCGCGGATGGCGGCAGCACCTGGCAGCCGGCGACTACAGGCCTCGTCACGCCGGATGGACTCATCGCCAATTCGGTCAGAAAGGTGTGGTTCGTTCCCAATGCGGTGCCGTCAGTCGCGCTGGTCGGGGCGAGCGGCAGCATCTATCGCTCAACCGATGGCGGGCGAAGCTGGACGAAAATCCGTAGCGCCGGCGTCAACGGTTTTGTGCAAGTAGGAAAAACGACTTACGCCTCTACCGATGCGGGCGTTCTGGCTTCCACCGACGCGGGGCTGACCTGGAGTGTGTCCTTGGCGGGTTCGGCGACCGCAATCGATTCCGGGGGAGGCACGACCCTCGCGGCACTTGGGTCGAGTCTGTACTCACTGGTTGCAGCGACCGGAAAATGGACCAACATATCGACGATGCTTGATTCCACCGGCAAGCCCGTTGCCGGTCGCCAGCTAGCGATCCGGCGGGACAAGCCGAGCATTATTTACGCAAGACTTGACGGTGGGTATGGTGGCTCGCTGTATGTATCGACCGATAGCGGGCTAACCTTCACCCTGCTGCCGCATAACGGTCTTGGCGTACAAGTTGTCGTTCCGAGCAGCACCCATCCTGACCGGGTTTACGTTGCCGGTGACGGAACCACGAACTGGACAACGGCAAACGGCAGCAATCCACCGACCTATACCTCCGTACCTGGTAACGTCGACACCCGTGAGATCGATGTAGAACCGAATGGGGCGGGCGAAGACCGGTGCTACTTCGGGTCGGATCAAGGCTTGTATGTGCTGGACCCGTGCTCGACCGGCATGGGGAAACTCACTGCGATGACTCCAAACGTCAAGGCTGGCTGGATCACCGGGTTTGCTGTGTCAAATGACGGCCAATCGATGATTGCCATGGTGCAGGACTATTCGGCCCAGGCCAGCAATGACGCGGGCCAGACCTGGCATGGCCTGGGTATCAGTGAGGATGGAAGTGCAGCCTTCAGCCCGACGAATCCGCAGCGCTGCTATGGCTTTAATGGGGGGCTTTACGCGTCAACGGATGGCTGCAAGTCCGTCAATAAGCAATCCAACTTTGGATCGAACGTTACACAGGCGAGTCTCGCCGCCTTCGATCCCGTCACACCAACCACCCTGTATGTGGCGGCTGGCCCCGTTGTCATCAGTACGATTGGCGGGCTAAAGAACCCTGATGGGACTGATTCGTTCTCCAACACGGGTTGGCCCTTTACCAACGCCTATCTGGTGGTGATCGACCCGAATGACAGGAAACATATTGCGGTTGGCGATGGCGGAAGCAACAACGCCGTCTCGTTCAGCTTTGATGGCGGTACCACCTGGACCAAGGCAAGCGGACTGCCTGCGTCGGGGGCGATTAGCGTAGTGATCAATCCGCTGGACGGCAAGACGGTGGTGGCTGCGACAAGCGTCAGCGGCGGCACGGGCGTTTACCGCAGTAGCGACGGCGGGCGCAATTTCACCAAGGTTGCCGTTGTCCCGGCAACGTCATTCAATATGCTCGCCATCAATTCCACCGGCAACCCCACGCCCTACCTTGCGCTGGCGAGCAGCAACAACGGCGCATGGCTGTCGAAGGATCTGGGCGAGACTTGGGAGCGCCTCGACACGGGGCTGATCACCCATAAGTTCACCGGGGTGCAGTGGCTTAATGGCCTGCTTTACTTCTCTACCTATGGACAGGGAATTCTGAAAAGCAGCATACCGCTTCAGTAAGAAACGGTTTCAAAAAGGCCCCGTGGGGCTGTTAACTTTCGGTTCATCGCGGAAAACCGTGGAGGGTTTGAGAGCGATTGCGTAACCTGACTCGACGCGATTCCGCCGATTCGCGGATTGAGCGGCCATCCATTGCGCAGACCGCGTGCGGTCTACGCCGATCGAGGTTACGGCTCAGAGCGACATCGACGAGCGTTGCGCAAGCGCGGTATCGAGCCGGTGATCGCCAGGCGCCGCACCGAACACGTCAGCGGCCTTGGCAAATATCGCTGGGTCGTTGAACGCACGCATGCCTGGCTGCATCACTTGCGCCGCCTCCGTATTCGTTTCGAGCGGCGCGCTGACATTCACGACGCGTTCCTCAAACTCGGTTGTTGCCTGATCTGCTCGAATACCCTCCGGCGCGCCGAGCAGCCTTCTTTTGAAACCGTTTCTTAGTCAATGTGGTCCCGAAACAGCCGCTGCAATCGGTTCCTGCGTCGGATGCTATCGGGCTGCTACAGGTAGCAAAGCTGCGGGCGTGTCGCGCACCGCCGTTTCGTTCGTGCTGAACAACGTGCCCGACACGGGAATCAGCCTCGAAACGCGCGAACGCATATTGCTTGCCGCAAACCGGCTCAGCTATGTGCCGAACGCCATGGCACGCTCGCTGGTCAGCGGTGCGACACGACCCGTCGCACTCCTGATCCCGCAAGGCGACCACGCGAACGTCAATGTACATGCATACATTCCGAGGTTTCTTGCGGTCGTCAACCTGACATGTCACGCGCACGGCTACAAGGTTCTGCTGGAACCGATGTGACGCTGCCTCGTTTTGACGTACAGCAACTTATGCGGCAATCAACCTGGCCTCGTAGTCGACGGAGGTAAGGTGGTCGAGCTCGCACCGTGGCTCCGGCCTTCGGCCGATTCCGCCCGCGCGGCTTTCCGACGCTCGCGCGCGTTCCGACATCGATCAAAGCGACGCGCTCGAATCGCTCAATATCGGTTGTTTCCCCGACGCCCAAATACCGGCCGCTTGAAATAATCGCGCTGCTGACTGATCTACCGGGCGATCGGCGCCACCGCTACCGAATCTGCTCTGTCGGTGTACGCATCGCGATGCGAATCGCGGTCGTCCCGTCACCGGGATCGCGCCTGGCGCTCGCCCAAGAGGAACCACCAAATGAGCCAACCACGCCACTCACGACGCGACGGTATCGCGAACGCAAAACGCCGCCGATTCATTGCGCGCGCATCGCTGTGCACCGCCGGCGGCGCGCATGGCGTCGTGATCGACATGTCGATTGCGTCCCGAACCAGGACTCGCGCGCTCCGTCGCGCTGCTCACCGATCCGACGCGGCCCGTCAGCACGCACTATCTCGTGCCCGATGCGGCCGACGAAGGCAAGCGCCTTCGCGTATACACGCGCGCGCCGGAATCGACGCGCGCGTGGTACGCGGGCATCAGCGACTGGCAGGGCGAGCACCTGCTCAATGCGAGCTCGATCGGCATCGAGATCGACGCGGGCGGCAAGCGCGTCTTCAGGCGTCAGTTCGACGCGTTCGCTGAGGTTGCCGACGAAAGCAGCGCGCTCGCGCAGGCCGCGCACACTCTTGCGCCCGGCACACCGTGGACCGAGCGCGCGCGGTGGCTGCAGCATGAGGCGTGCCCGGCGAGCTCGCGTGGCTCGCATGGGCTTCCGGCGCACCCGTCGTGCTCATCAGCGGATTCACGCATCCGGTCAGCGAGTTCGACACGCTGTACCGAGTGATCAATCCCCATGTATGCAACAGCTGCCGGAACGGCGTGAGCGCGAACTTCGACGATGCCGATGCGTCGGCGTGCCCGCGCCACGCGGGCACGTTGCGGCAATACGGATGTGGGCGGCTCGTGAGTGCCGAGCAGATCAAGCGAAAAGTTCGATCGGTTCGTGGTATCGCCAGGTTCTTCATACAACTAACAATCCTATCGCCGACTGATTCCGGCAACCTCTCGTCGGCTGGAACAGCTTCAGGCGTACCGCGCAGGCTTTTTGACCTGGTCATTTATTCATTCCATACATTCTCACTATGAAACCCACTACGAAACATCGAAATCTTCCTCCCCCTCATGCTCGACAAGACTCCGGACAACGCGCATCGACTGTCCAATCTCGGCGCTTCGCGCGTCTATTGTGTTCGTCGATCGCTCCGCTCGCGCTCGGATTTCCAGCGGAGGCATTCGCCGTAGGCGAGGCAGAAGCTTCGGAAGTCAATCGAGCCACGTCAAAAGATGCGCGCGGGGATCTGCTCGCCGATATAAGAAACGGTGTGCAACTGAAATCTGCTCAGACCCGCGCACGAAGCACGCCTAGCTCGGCCGACGCCCCCTCTACGGAGACAATGATTGCGGCCACGATGCGCAAACGGCGATCGGCATTCGAATCGGATCCGCCCTCCCCCACCTCGCCCTCGGCGTCATCGTGGGCCGACTCTGTTCCAACCACGCCGACCGTAACGCAACTGTCATCGCATCCGGAGCCTTCGCTGGTCTCCCCGCGCCATCCTTCTGCGCCAAATTCCCCGGGCGTTGCGTCGCTGCTTCCCGTGCCTCCGGCCGAATCGACGCGACTTCCAGCGAATGCGCTCGTCGCAGGCGGGGCAGAGACTTCGGAAGTCAATCGAGCCACGTCAAAAGATGCGCGCGGGGATCTGCTCGCCGATATAAGAAACGGTGTGCAACTGAAATCTGCTCAGACCCGCGCACGAAGCACGCCCAGCTCGGACGCCGGCCCCCTGGGGGAAGCGGTGAAGCGCGCGATGGCCGAAAAGATGAAGGTACTCGAACAGCAATCGCCCTCCCCCACATCGCCCTCGGCGTCATCGTGGGTCGACTCTGCACCAACGACGCCGACCGTAACGCAACTGTCATCGCAGCCAGCGTCTCCGCCGGTCGACCCGGGCCATCGTACTTCGCCAAATTCCCAGAGCGTTGTATCGCGGCATCCCCTGCCTTTGGCCGAATCGACGCAACCGCATCCGAACCGCCCCACTCCCGCGCCGAAGCCAACGTGGCCACGGCACGAGGACTCGGTACAATCGCAGACCGCGTCGTCGCACGTTGCGCCAGCCGCCGCACTGCAGGAGCATGCGCAGCAAAGTTCGTTTCAGCTGTCCCCCGCCCCTGGGACCCCGCCCTGGCGTACGAAGGTTCCGTCCTCTGCCCCTCCTGTCGGCTACGCGTCCGCTCAGCCAATGGTGACCCAGCCCACCACGCCGGGGGCAACGTCACCACTGCGCGAGGACTCGGTACAATCGCAGACCGCGTCGTCGCACATTGCGCCGGCCGCCACACTGCAGGAGCATGCGCAGCAAAGCCCGGCTCTGATACCCTTCCCGCCGCCGCCGCCCCCCCCGCCGGTCTCGGCCTCGAGTACGAAGGTTCCGTCCTCTGCCCCTCCTGTCGGTTACGCGTCCGCTCAGCCAATGGTGGCCCAGCCCACCACGCCGGGGGCAACGTCACCACTGCGCGAGGACTCGGTACAATCGCAGACCGCGTCGTCGCACATTGCGCCGGCCGCCACACTGCAGGAGCATGCGCAGCAAAGCCCGGCTCTGATACCCTTCCCGCCGCCGCCGCCCCCCCCGCCGGTCTCGGCCTCGAGTACAAAGGTTCCTTCTTCTGCCCCTCCTGACGGTTACGCGTTCCCTCAGCCAATGCCTGCGTCGCAGCACGTTGCATCGCCGCGTCCCCTACCTTCGGCCGAATCGACGCAACCGGATCCGAGCCGTCTCATTTCCTCGCACGAGTCAACGTCGCCGCTGCACGAGGACTCGGTACAGTCGCCGGCCGCGTCGCAGCACGTTGCATCGCCGCGTCCCCTGCCTTCGGCCGAATCGACGCAACCGGATCCAAACCGTCCCACTTCCTCGCAGGAGTCAACGTCGCCACGGCACGAGGATTCGGTACAGTCGCCGGCCGCGTCGCAGCTTGTTGCGCCGACCGCCACATCTCCGGAGGACGCGCAGCAAGGGCCGTTTCTGCTGCAAGCCCCGCCTCTGGTCCCGGCCCGGCCTAAGAAGGTTCCTTCTTCTGAAGCCCCTGTCAGTTACGCGCCCGCTCAGCCAATGGTGGTCCAACTCACCACGCCGGCTTCGCAATCCGCGAAATACATCGCGGTCAATTCCGTGTTGCCCGCCGCGGACGCATCGGGCTTGAACGCAATAGCGATTGGTGCCAACGCAAGAGCGCAAGGCGAGGAATCGCTTGCGATCGGCTGGCGTGCACGAGCAGACGGCTCCCGCTCGGTTGCGACCGGCGCAGAAGCAACCGCATCCGGTCATAACTCCGTTGCGCTCGGCGCCGGTTCCGTGGCCGACCGCGATAACACGGTATCGGTCGGGCAGCTCGGCAACGAACGCCAAATCGCGCATGTCGCCCCTGGCACGCAAGGCAAAGACGCAGTAAACGTCGATCAATTGAATTTCGCAGTATCAAATTCGAACGCCTACACGAACCAGCGCATCGGCGATCTCCAGCAAAGCATCACCGACACCGCGCGCGACGCGTATTCCGGCGTCGCCGCAGCGACCGCACTGACAATGATTCCCGATGTCGACCTCGGCAAGACCTTGTCGATCGGCATTGGCGGTGCGGTCTACAAGGGCCATCGCGCCGTCGCGCTCGGCGCAACTGCGCGGGCCAGCGAAAACCTCAAGTTGCGCGCGGGCGTCGCAATGAGCGAGGGCGGCAATGCGGTCGGAGTAGGCATGAGCTGGCAATGGTAAGCGCGTCCGCAAACGCATACCGCACACATCGTCAAGGAGGCAAACGACACGATGACCTTCCGATCCTTCTCTCAGCCCTTCCGGGGCTCGCTTTGTCGATCGCTGGCCTGTGCGGCTGCACTCGCGACGCGGAGCGGGCCCGCCTACATGGAGGAATTCAACGAGAGCATCCGGTCGATGAGCGGCGAGCACGAGACCGGCGTGTATATCAATCGCGGCTGGGGCGTCTTCAACACGATCAAGGCCGCGCCGCCCGCCGAACCGGTCGCATCGGCGCGCATAGCGCTGGTTGACACGAGCGGCGCGAGCGCCGTGCAACGCACGACCGCGCAAGCGCATCGGCCCGCTCCGGTGGCCGCCGATTCACGGATGTCCTGATCCGGCCGCGCCGCGACGCGCCCGACCGTTCGCGGAGGGCGCGTCGCGGCGCATTTTTCGCTCGCCTCTCTCTCCCTTCTCCTCGTTCTTCGCTCGTATCGCTCATCGCCTGCGCGATGCATGCGCCGCGACAGCAACCGCGCCGCCTTCCCGCGAGTTTCGCCTGCGTCCGCCGCGCGATCGAACGACGCGGCCTCGCGCGGCGCATGCGCGAGCCGGCACCCTGCCGCGCCGCGGCCCGAGCGTGTCGCGTCACATCGACAAACGCATTGCCCGCGCCGCGTCGACGCCCGCGATCTCGTCGAGTACCGCCCGTGCGAGCGCCGAATCGCGATCTCGCCGAATCAGCAGCGCATAGGCGGCACACAAGCCATCGAGCGCAAGCTCCGGATCCCACGCGAGCAAATCATGCCGCCGGATCGGCTCGATCACGCTGCGCGCGAACGCGTCGGGAATCTCATGTGAGCAATGATCGTGCGCGAGCTCGCACAACCGGATGCGCGCCTTCAACCGGCGTTCGGCGCTCGGCGCGCGATCGATCATCTGCTGAATCGCATCTAGCGCGAGATCGAACTGACCACTTGCGGCGAGCGCGCGCGCATCGTCGACGGTGTCGTCGACGTGCGCATCGCGTGGTGCCAGTTCAGGCTCGCCCGTCGTCGACAGCGGTAGCGGCGGCGCGAGCGCCGCAGGCGACGAAGGCGGAATCGACGCCGCCTTCGCAGCGCCGCCCGGCTCGCCAAGCCCGGCGAGCCACGCGCGCGTCTCGTCGTCGGCGAACGGCGTGCCGTCGGCAAATTTCAGCGAATCGAGGCCCGGCAGCCGCGCAAGCAGCGCACGCACCGCCGCTTCCACTTCACGTTGCGCGTCGGTGCAATCGCCATCCACGCGGGCCAGCGCACGCGCGGCGATCCGCTGCAAATCCAGCCAGAGCGGGAATGCCTGCGCTTGCTCTTCGGCGAAGCGGACGGCATCCGCAGGCTCGCCGTGCCCGTCGATGCCTTTCGCCACGTCGACGACCTGCGCATTCGGCGCGGCGAGCTGCGTCCGGCCACTGCCCTCTTCCGTATCCGGCAGCGTGTGCACGCTCGACCAGCACGCAAAGCGGCGCAGCCGGAAGCCGCGCACGTCGGCCCAGTGGGCTTGCGAGAACGCCGTCGCGATGCGATGCAGTTGCGCGAGCGCATCCGCGAGCGCACGTTCGCGGCCGGCCGCCTCGGCAAGCGATGTCGGTCCGTGGGCGGCGTCGGCGTTCGCGCGCGACGCCGGTGGGCCGGTCGGCTCAGCCGGTGCGTGCTCGACTTCGGGAGCCGCGACGCTCGCCGAAAACTCGCCCATTGCGCCGCTTACTTTCGTCTCGTAAGTCTCGCTCGCGTCGCCAGACTCGATCGACTCGACCGGCAACCGGTTCGCGAACGCATTTACCGCGCGCATCGTCGGCGCGTCGTCGTCACGCTGCGCCAGCAGCGCATCGAGCCGCCGCGCAGCGTCGCGCAATTGCTCCACCAGCTCAGCCGCATAAGCGCCGCCGCATGCGGCATCCCGCATCGCGTCGACGCGATCGAGCAGCCATTGCAGCGCCCCGCGCCGCGCCCGCATCCGCGACACTGGCGGCGACATCGCATCCCAATGACGTTCGACGAGATCGCCGACGACTTCGAGCCCGCAGCGCAGTCCCGCCGCACCGCCGAGCTGCAATAACGCGCCCGCCAGATAGCAGCCGACGAGCAGATCCTTGCCCCGTTCGCGCAGCAATCCGGCGGCAAGATTCAATACCGCACTCCAGTCGACATGCCCACTCGCGCCCGGCGATGCGAGCTTCGTGAGTTCTGCATGCAACGCATCGAACCGTGCATCGGCGCGCACGCCGGCGCCCGCGGGCACAGCCGGATCGACGTCCGATCGCCCCAGCACCGCGAGCGTGTCGAAATCCATCGGCGGGCGAGCACCCGGCGCCGCGCCGCCCGCCCGACGCAATTCGCTCATTCCCATAGCGTCTCCACGTTCTTCGCGGCGAAGCAATAGCCGACGCCTCGCTCGGTTAGAATCAGTTCGGGATACTTGGGATACTTCTCGATCTTCTTGCGCAACCGCCAGATCTGCACGTCGATCGCCCGATCGAACACGTCATCGAACGCGCGCGTGCACTCGATCAATTGCGCGCGCGTGACGACGCGCGACGGCGAGCCGAGGAAAAACGCCAACAGATTGAATTCCCCGGCCGTGAGCGGAATGTCCTGCTCATCAGGCGTCGACAGACGGCGCGTATCCATGTTCAGCGTCCAGCCGTCGAAGCGGTATGCGCGCGGATGCCTGCCGCGCCGCACGGGCGCCGTAGCCGGATCGGCGCGCCGCCACAGCGCGCGCATCCGCGCGAGCACTTCGCGCAGCGAATACGGCTTCAAGACGTAATCGTCCGCGCCGAATTCGAGGCCCATGATGCGGTCGGCCTCCTCGCTTCGGCCCGTCACACAAATGAGCGGAAAGCGCTGCGAATCGCGCCAGCGCAGCAGCACGTCGATGCCGTCCCCATCCGGCAGACCGAGATCGAGCAGCACCATTTCGTATTCGCGTCGCTCGACCGATTCGACGGCCGCGGCCGCCGTCCCCACGCCGTCCACGGCCATGCCATGGCCCGACAAATATTTGCACAGCACGCACCGCAACGGTTCGTCATCCTCGACGACGAGCACCGCCGGCGATCTTGTCGCATTCATCATTTCCTCCTCTGTACTACACCACGCGCGCCGGCGTCCACTTCTCCCGTCATGCCTGACGCGCCTGTCCCGTGTGCCGCCGGCAACGTGAGCCTGAAGCGGCTCCCCGCGCCGCGATCCGTCGCGACGGCGATCTGCCCGCGATGCGCGATCGCCGCGCCCGCGACGATCGCGAGGCCGAGCCCTGTGCCCGGTGCGCCGGACCGGGTTGAAGTGAACGGCTCGAAAATACTGTCAAGCGGCTCGGCCTCGATGCCGTTGCCATCGTCGCGCACCTCGATCCACACGCCGCCCGGCATCGACTGCTCGCCGATCGCGACGTCGAACGTATCGTCGGCGGGCACGCCGCCGTCGGTTGCTGCGCCGTTCGCACCGATGCGCACGACGACCGTCGAACGCGCGGCGCGCATTGCATTGCCGACGAGATTCATCACGGCGCGCACGATCTGGCTGCGATCGGCGAATGCGACGTGACGCGTGACGCCGCATGCATCGTCTCCACACCGAACGAACTCGATGCCCCGCAGCCCCGCCGCGGGCATCGCGGCTAGCGCATCGTCAACGATCTCGTCGACGCTCACCCGCGTCAACACGGGCTCGCCGCGGCGCGCGGCGAGCAGGATCTGCGTCGTCAGATCGCGGCCCCGCTCGACCGCGCGATGAATCTCACCGATCGATTCGTCCGCGCGCGCGCCGCTCGCGAGCTGATCGATCGCGTATTCGGCGTGACAATCGATCACCGCCAGCACATTGTTGAAGTCATGAACGATCCCGCCCGCAAAAAAACCTAGCGACTCGAAGCGGCGCGATCGTTCGATCTGTCGCGCGAGCCGCCGCCGCTCGCCCGTCGCGATCGCGATGCACATCGACAGGATCGCAACACCGATCAGATCGACCTGCAGCGCCCAAACACCATGACCGTCGTGATGCGGCGCATACGGACCGCGGCCGCCGAGCGTCATCGCGATCAACGCAATCGCCGAGAGCGCGTTGAGCTGGGACACGAGCACGAAGCCGCCTTCGAGCGCGGCCCAGCTGAGCGACAGCACGAGCACCACGCGCGCGACCTCGACCTGGTCGTCCCAAATCCACGCGAAGCACAGCGAACCCAACGTCGCAAGCGCAGGCAGTTGATTGCGGCTGCGCGACCACGCCGCAACGCAGGCACGTGCATTCCACGTGAGAAGCACCGGCAGCAACACGAGCAGCGCGAGCGCATTCGCCGCATACGCGCGCGACCACTCGCTCAGCCATTCACGATCACTCGTCCATACCGACAGGATCGCCGCCGCGAGCGTCGCGTGCATCGCCGCCATGCCGAGCGGCAGCAGCAACACGAACATCGCGAAGCCGCGCAGCGTGTCCACGCCGCCGCCTGGCTTCAGGTAGCGCCGCGCGAGCCACGCGCCCGCGATCGCCTCGCCTACGTTGACGGCCGCGAACAGCGCGTCGATGTGCCACGGCACCCAATCGAGCGAGCCTGCCGCGAGCAGCGTGACGAACAGCGCCACCGCGCCAAACGACCGGGCGAGCGGCCGCCGGCAGTGCAGCAGCAACGCGATGCCCAGCACCGGCGCGGGCCACACGACCGCCGACAGCGTTTGATTGAGCGACACGGACGCGCCGGGCCGCGACAGCAGATGATTCGCATAGAACAGCAGCAGCAGCAGCGCCGCCGCGTTCAGCGCGCCACCCGGCGCGAATGCGAGGTTACCGCGGCGCGGCGCCTGCATGATGCGTGTGGGCCGGACGCGCGCTGGCGAGCCGGCATCGATGGGATTTTTGTGCATAAGAAGCTCTAACACAATGAATTTTGAAGGTGTCGCCAGCAGATGACGCAAGCGGCGATTTTCACGAATGCTTCGTGGATGGCCGCGAGGCATTCAAACCGGATGCGCAGGCGTCTGAAGTTGTGAAGCCATGCGAAGGTACGTTCGACGACCCATCGGGTCTTTCCGAAACCGCTGCCGTTCGGCTCATCCCGACGGGCGATCTGCGTTGCGATGCCGACATCGTGTAATGGGTTTCGATCTTTGCCTTGATCGTAGCCGCGTTCGGCCTGCACGATGACCGGCTTGGACAGCAGGCGTCCCCGCTTGCCACGAATGGGCGGGATGGCGTCGATCAGAGGCAGTAGTTGGGTGACGCCGTTGCGGTTGGTGCCCGTGAGAATCAGCACGAGCGGGATGCTGTGCGCTTCGGTAATGAGGTGGTGCTTTGAACCGTGTCGCGCCCGATCGGTGGGATTGGGTCCTGTTTTTGACCTGATCCCACTGCGCGAATGCAGGACGAATCGACGACCACACGCGACCAGTCGATGCGATCGGCTGCTCGAAGTTTCGCCGGCAGCACCTCGTGCAGCCGGTCCCAGACACCCGCCTGTTGCCAGTAGCGCAGTCTGCGCCAGCAGCTCATGCCCGAGCCGCAGCCCATTTCCTGCGGAAGCATCTCCCAGGGAATGCAGGACTGCAGCACGAACAGAATGCCGGTCAGCACTGCGCGATGGTCGAGCGGCTTGCGTCCCGGGTATCGCGTCCGGCGTGGCTTCAGTGGTGGCAGCAGCGGTTGGATCAGTGACCACAATTCGTCATCGAGTATCGGTTTGGTCATGGCCTCCTCGTCGGCCAAACAACGAAGAGGTTAAAAGAGCGTTCGTCGGGTTAACAGCCTCCCCTCAAATAATTTTGTTAGAGATTCTAAGTCTCAGAAGTCGGCGAATACTAAACCGTCTTTGTTTTGAATATCAATCGATATTATCAATGCATCGCGCGGTTCTTTTCATTTGCAACAAAAGCGGTACGCGGCGACCAAAAATTGGAACCCGACGGCTAACGCCGGTTCCGTCTTTCCCTGGATACTGGCCTCGCCGATGCGGCTTTTTACGTTTCATTCAAAACGCCCAGAACATCCGGACACGACCGTCGCACGCGAGCGACAACGAAGAGGAGAACCAACCATGACAACGAACGGATCCGTCGCGCCGAAAGAGCGGGTCAACATCGTCTATCGGCCGGCCACGGGCGACGCGAGCGCAGAAGTCGAGCTACCGCTCAAGGTGCTCGTGCTCGGCGAATTCTCGACGGCCGAAGACAAGCCGCCGCTTGAGGAGCTCGCCCCCGTGAACGTCGACAAGGACGACTTCAACGACGTGATGAAGGCACAGCGCCTGCAGCTCACGTTCAGCGTGCCGAACCTGCTCGACGAGCAGGCGGGCGAGGACGATCGTCTGCCTGTCACGCTCGGCTTTGAATCGGTCGCCGATTTCTCGCCCGACGCGATCGTCGAGAAGGTGCCTGAGCTGAAACAGCTGATCGAGCTGCGTGACGCGCTGAAGGCGTTGAAAAGCCCGCTCGGCAACATTCCGGGCTTTCGCAAACGCATCCAGGAGATTGTGACCGACAAGGCGGCGCGCAAGCAGCTGCTCGCCGAACTCAATCTCGACGACCAATGAACCGCGACACCGAACACACCATCATGGAAGGCGAACACGAGCAATCCCCGCAGCATGCCGACGAGATCAGCTCGGCGAGCACCGACGTCGCGACGCCCACCGCGTCCGCATCGTTGCTCGACGAGCTGATCGAGGCCGCGCGCGTGAAGCGCGACGAAGACGCCTATCCGATCACGCGCCACGGCATTCAGGCGTTCGTCGCGCATCTAACGCAACCGAAACGCCCGGTCGAGACCGTGAGCCCGGCGACGATCGACGACATGATCGCCGAGATCGACCGCAAGCTGTGCCGGCAGATCGACGCGATCCTTCATCATGCGGATTTCCAGAAGCTCGAATCGACGTGGCGCTCGCTGAAGTTCCTTATCGATCGAACGGACTTCCGCGAGAACGTCAAGATCCAATTCCTCGACGTCGGCAAGGCGGCGTTGCTCGACGACTTCGAGGATTCGCCGGACATCACAAAATCCGGGTTGTACCAGAAGGTCTATACGGCCGAATACGGCCAGTTCGGCGGCCAACCGATCGGCGCGATCGTCGCGAACTACACGTTCGGCCCCGGCGCGCCAGACGTCAAGCTGCTGCAATACGTCGCGAGCACATCGGCGATGGCGCACACGCCGTTCATCGCGGCGGCGGGCCCCGCGTTCTTCGGCATCGATTCGTTCGGCAAGCTGCCGAACGTGAAAGACCTGGCGTCGCTGTTCGAAGGCCCGCAATTCACGAAGTGGAATGCGTTTCGCGAAAGCGAGGACGCGCGCTACATCGGCCTCACGCTGCCGCGCTTCCTGCTGCGGCTGCCGTACGGTTCGAACACGACGCCCGTCAAGCGCTTCAACTACGACGAGCGCGTCGACGCCGGCGACGCGGATTTCCTGTGGGGCAACGCCGCGTTCGCGTTCGCCACGCGCCTTACCTCGAGCTTCGCCGACTATCGCTGGTGCGCGAACGTGATCGGCCCGAAGAGCGGCGGCACGGTCTCCGATCTGCCGCTCTATGCGTACGAGGCAATGGGCGAGATTCAGAACAAGATCCCGACCGACGTGCTGATTTCCGAGCGCCGCGAGTTCGAGCTCGCCGAACAGGGCTTCATCGCGCTGACGATGCGCAAGAACAGCGACAACGCCGCATTTTTCTCCGCGAATTCCACGCAGAAGCCGAAGTTCTTCGGCATCAGCAAGGAAGGCAAGGAAGCCGAGCTCAACTACCGGCTCAGCACGCAACTGCCGTACATCTTCGTCGTCAACCGGCTCGCCCATTACATCAAGGTAATTCAGCGGGAGAACATCGGCTCGTGGAAAGAGCGCACCGATCTCGAGCAGGAACTCAACCAATGGATCCGCCAATACGTCGTCGACATGGACAACCCGTCGCAAAGCGTGCGCAGCCGCCGCCCGCTGAGACAGGCGCAGATCCTCGTGTCGGACGTCGAGGGCGAACCCGGCTGGTATCGCGTTGACATGAAGGTGCGGCCGCACTTCAAGTACATGGGCGCTTTTTTCACGCTATCGCTCGTCGGGAAGCTCGAAAAGCGCTAGCGAGTGAGTCGCGCGGATTTCATCGGAAACAATCTCGCATCGCGACGAAACGAAAATGAAACCCCGTCGCCCAATAATCCATTCACGCCGATGGTTTCGGATACCTGACGAACCGTCGCCGGCATCCCGTTCGCGATGCCGGCGGCGCGTGACCGAAGCCAAAGCCATCTCCGTCAACTCGGCGCATCGCGCCGCCAAGCAAAAAAGGAAACCGCCATGCTGGCCGGAATGTATCTGAAGGTCAAAGGAAAAACGCAGGGAGAAATCAAAGGCTCCGTCGTTCAGGACAATCACGACGGAAAAATCCACATCTATGCCTTCAAGCACGACTACGACATGCCAGCCAAGATGCAGGAAGGCATGACGCCCGGCGCCAACGCTCGCGGCGTGTTGACGTTGACGAAGGAAATGGACCGGTCGTCGCCGCAATTCCTGCAAGCGCTCGGCAAGCGCGAGACGCTGACCGACTTCGAGCTGGAGATCTACCGCCCGAAGCTGGACGGCACCGGCGTGACCGAACTGGAGTTCACGCTCAAGCTCGAGGGCGTCCTCGTCGTCCACATCGACGAATACTCGCGCAAGCCGCACGAGGAAGGCAGCGACGGCGTGCTCGGCCACATGGAAGACATTTCGTTCGCGTACCAGGGGTTCCATATGGAGCACAAGGAATCGGGCGTCTCGGGCGAAGCAAGCTGGAACGGTGGCTGATCGCGAGCCGGCGCGCGCCCTCGAGCAGCGACTGCTCGAGCGGATCACGGCGCGCGAAGCGGGCGGCGGGCGCGAGCGCTCGCCGCCCGCTGACGTGCTCACGCGCTCGATCATCGATCACCTTCGCCGCATCCTCAACACGAGGCAAGGCCACGTGCCGATCGATCCGGCCTTCGGCGTGCCGGACTTCACGAATCTCGCGGGCGGCTTCGCACAAGGGTCCGCCAGCGAAATCGAGGCGCAGATCGAACGCGTGATCGCGTGCTACGAGCCGCGGCTGAAAGCGCCGCGCATCGCGCTCGCCGAGCGCGCACCCGGTGCGACGACGCTGGAGTTCAGTCTCGACGCGCAGATCGTGATCGATACGCGCAGCGTGCCGACGCGCTTTATGACGACCGTCAGCGGCAACGGAAAGATCGACATCCGAACCATTTCCTGAGCGCGCGATTTCGCGCGCGTCCATCATGGCCACCACCACGCTGAACCGCTATTACGAGGACGAACTCGTCCGCCTGCGCGAGCTCGCTGCCGAATTCGGTCGCGCGCATCCGCTGCTCGCGCCTATGCTGGGCGCGCCGTCGGGCGACCCGGACGTCGAGCGACTGCTCGAAGGCGTCGCGTTCCTGACAGGGCTTACGCGGCAGAAGCTCGACGACGGCCTGCCGGAGCTCGTGCAAGAGCTCGCGCACCTGCTGTTTCCGCATTCGCTGCACCCGGTTCCGGCGGCGACGCTGATCGCTTTCGAGCCGCGCGGCGCGCTGCGCGAGCGCGCAGTGATCGCTGCCGGCACCGAGATCGAATCGATGCCCGTCGACGGCACGGCCTGCCGGTTCCGCACCTGCGGCGATCTCGTCGTCGAGCCGATCGCGCTCGCCGGCTGCCGGTTCGTGCCGCCCGCGGACGGCGGGCCAGCGCTGCGGCTCGACTTCGAGATGCTCGGCATCGACGTGAGCGAATGGGACGCGACGCGCATTCGCCTGTTCGTCGGCGGCGAGCGACTGCACGCGAGCCGGCTGTTCGCGCTCGTGATGCAGCACGTCGTTTCGATCGACATCGCCTGCGGCCCGCCGGATCTGCCCGGCCCGCGCAGCGCGCTTGGCAGCCGCGCGCTGCGGCCGGCTGGCTTCGACGACGCACTGCTGCCCTGCCCCGAGCGCGCATTCCCCGGCTTTCGGCTGCTGCACGAATACTTCGCGTTCGCGGAGAAATTCCTGTTCGTCGATCTGAACGGCCTCGAGCGCTGGCGCGCCGCACGCTCGGGCGCACAGTTCAGCGTGTGGCTCACGCTCGATTGCGCGCCCGAGTGGCTGCCCGGCATCGATCGCGACAGCTTCCGGCTGAACGTCGTCGCCGCGCTGAACCTGTTCGCGCACGAGGCGGTGCCGATCCAGCACGAGCATCGTGCGACCGACTACCGGCTGCAACCCGAAGGCGACGCGAACGGCCACTGCCGGATCTACTCGGTCGATCACGTGGTCGGCTATCGCCCGGGCCATCCCGTCGACCGGCATTACGTTCCGTTAGGCGTCGCGGCCGGCGACGCGAGCGCCCCGAGCTACCGCCTGATTCGTCGCGCGGCGCTCGACGGGCACGGGCACGACGTCCATCTCGCGCTCGCGTATCCGACCGGCGAGGCGCTCGCGACGGAAACGCTGTCGATCGGCCTGTCGTGCACGAACGGCGCGCTGGCCACAGACCTGAAGATCGGCGACGTGTGCCGCCCGACCGACAACTCGCCCGAGCGCTTCACGTTCGCCAACATCGCGCCCGTGAGCGCGCCGCTCGATCCGCTACTCGGCGAGCCGCTGCTGTGGCGCACCATCGGCCACCTCGCGCTGAATTTCCTGTCGCTTGGCAACGTCGACAACCTGAAGCAGATGCTCGCGCTCCACGCGTCCGGCGAGCGCTGCGACGACGCGCGTGCACAAGCCGACCGCCGCCGCATCGACGGCATCGAATCTGTCGACGTGCGCCCCGAGACGCATGTCGTCGGCGAGCGGATGCTGAGCGGCCAGCACGTCGCGCTGCGCTGCCGCGCTCACGCGTTCGGCGGCGCGGGTGAGCTGTATCTGTTCGGCTGCGTGCTCGAGCGCTTTTTGGCCGAATATGCGGCGCTCAACACGTACACGCGCGTCGAAATCGACGTGTCGCCCGACGGCGAGCGCTTCGCGTGGCCGCCACGGATGGGGGCGCAATGCCTGCTCTAGAACCCGTGCTGCTCGGCGAGGCCAAGCACTTCGCGTATTTCCAGGCGATCCGGCTGCTGCGGCGCATCGTGCGCGAACGGCGCGGCGACGCCGCGAGCACGAACGCCTCGACGATGCCGATCCACACGCGGCCGAATCTCGCGCTGTCGTTTCCGGACACCGACGTCGAGCGCATCGACAAGGCGAACGACGGCGGCTATCGCGTCGTCGCGAACTTCTTCGGGCTGTACGGCGTGTCGTCGCCGCTGCCGACGTTCTACACCGAAGACCTGATCGACGAGGCATTCAAGGGCCGCCATGCGGCGCGCGGCTTTCTAGACGTGCTGCATCGCGCGCTCTATCCGCTGCTGTTCGACGCGTGGCTCAAGCATCGGCTGTCGCTGCGAATCGTCGAGGAGCGCGACGAGGACGCGTTGCGTCCGCTCTACGCGCTCGCGGGCGTCGATGCCCGCATCGCGCGCGACGCGGGTCTGCACGAGCACGCGCTGCTGCGCTACGTCGGGCTGCTGAGCCAGCGGCCGCGCTCGGCGGTCGGGCTGCGCGCGCTGCTCGCCGACGCATTCGCGCCCGCGACGGTCGACATCGAGCCGTGCGTGCCGCAATGGCTTCCGATCCCGGCCATACAGCGCACCCGCGTCGGCACATGCGCGCACCGGCTCGGCGTGGATGCGCGCGTCGGCACGCGCATGCGCGACGACGGCGCCCGGTTGCGCATCGTGCTCGGCGACGTGCCCGGCCCGCTGTTTCGCGCGCTGATGCCGGGTGGCGAAGCGTTTCGCCGGCTGCGCTTTCTCACGCGCCTCTATCTGACGCGGCCGTTCACCGTCGACGTCACCATCCGCGTGCGCGCACGCGACGCACTGCCCGCGTGCTGCGGTGGCGGCGCATGGTCGCGCGTCGGGTTCGACGCGTGGCTGGGCGAACCAAGCGCCGCACGCGCGGCGTCGCCCGAATTCCGTCTTCCGACTTCCCTCTTTGATCAAGCGAGACCCCATCATGCTGCTGGTTGACCTGAAACCGTTGATCGAACAGCTCAATCCCTATTGTCGGACCGCGCTCGAAAACGCAGTCGGCGCATGCGTCGCGCGCCGGCACGACGACGTCTCCGTCGAGCATCTGCTCGCGCGGCTGTGCGACGAGCCGTCGGCCGACATCGCACTGCTGCTGCGTGCGAGCGGCGCCGACGCGGCGCGCCTGCGCCGGCAGGCCGACGCGGCACTCGACGCGCGGCCGGCAGGCGGCGGCGGTCGCCCCGCGTTCGCGCCGTCGCTGCTCGCGTTACTGCAGGATGCGTGGCTGATCGCTTCGCTCGAGCTCGGCGACACGCACATCCGCTCGGCGGCCGTGCTCGCTGCGGCGGTCGCGCGCGCCGCGCGGCAGCCTTCGCACACCGGCGACGACGTGCTGCAAGCGCTGCGCAAAGACGCGCTCGTCGCATGCTTTTCGAGCGCGTGCGCGCAATCGATCGAATCTCGCTCGGGCGACGCGGGAGCAGCGCCCGACGCGTCGAGCGCGATCTCCCGCTATTGCGAAGACTTCACCGCGAAGGCGCGCGCGGGCCGCATCGATCCGGTGTTCGGCCGCGACGCGGAAATCCGCCAGATCGTCGACATCCTCGCGCGGCGGCGCAAGAACAATCCGGTGTGCGTCGGCGAGCCTGGCGTAGGCAAGACGGCTGTCGTCGAAGGGCTCGCATTGCGGATCGTCGAAGGCGACGTGCCCGCCACGCTGCGCGACGCGACGCTGCTCGGCCTCGATCTCGGGCTGCTGCAGGCGGGCGCGAGCGTCAAAGGCGAATTCGAGCAGCGGCTCAAGCGCGTGATCGCCGAGATCCGCGCGTCGCAATCGCCCGTCGTGCTGTTCGTCGACGAGGCGCACACGCTGATCGGCGCGGGTGGCCCGGCGGGCGCGTCCGACGCGGCAAACCTGCTGAAGCCCGTGCTCGCGCGCGGCGAGCTGCGTACGATCGCCGCCACCACGTGGAGCGAATACAAGAAGTACTTTGAGAAGGACGCGGCGCTCGCGCGACGCTTTCAGCCGGTGAAGCTCGACAGCCCGGACGTCGCGACGTCGGTGATGATCCTGCGCGGCCTGAAGGATCGCTATCAGGACGCGCACGGCGTGACGATCCGCGACGACGCACTCGTTGCGGCCGCCGAGCTATCGGCGCGCTACATCACCGGCCGGCAGTTGCCGGACAAGGCGATCGACCTGCTCGACACAGCCTGCGCGCGCGTAAAGGTGAGCCAGCAGACGAAGCCCGCGGCGCTCGAGGACGCCGAGCACGCGATCCAGGCGCTCGAGCGCGAGCGGCGCGCGCTGCGACAGGATCTGGCCGAGCGCTGCACGCCGGACACGCCGCGCATCGCGGAGATCGATCGCGAGCTGGCCGCGCTGGCCGCACGTACCGTCGCGCTGTGCGACGCATGGGCGGCGCAGCGCGACGCGGCGCAAGCGCTCGTCGACGCGCGCCGCGCGTGCCGGGCGGTCGCGGACGCCGTCGGGGCAGCCGGCGCGGGCGAGACCGACGCTGGAACCGAGGCACTCGAAGCAGCCGACGGCGCCGAAACGAATAGCGTCGGCGTCGCCGCAGCCGTGCCCCCTGTGGGCACGCATGCCGGGCCGCCCGCGCCGGCCACCCGGAATCCGAATGCGCAAACCCGCGCTGCCTCGCACGCCGACGCGCGCGAGAGCGCCTCGCACGCGCTCGCCGATGCGACCCGCCGTTTCGAGCACGTGCTGCGCGACGCGCGGCTCGTGCGAATCGACGTCGATGCGGACGCGATCGCCGACGTCGTGGCCGACTGGACCGGCATCGCGGCCGGCAAGCTGCGCCGCGACCGCGCGAACGTGATGCTGCGGCTCGCCGATACGCTCAAGCGCCGCATTCGCGGCCAGGATCACGCGATCGAACAGATCGCGCAGGCCGTGAAAACGGGCGCGGCCGGCGTGCACGACCCGCGCCGGCCGCTCGGCGTGTTCCTGCTCGCGGGCCCGTCCGGCACCGGCAAGACCGAGACCGCGCTCGCAGTCGCCGACGCGCTGTTCGGCGACGAGCGCTCGATCGTCGTTGTCAACATGAGCGAGTTCCAGGAGCGGCACGACGCGAGCCGCCTGATCGGCTCGCCGCCCGGCTACGTCGGCTACGGCGAAGGCGGCATGCTGACCGAGGCAGTGCGCCAGCGGCCCTACTCGGTCGTGCTGCTCGACGAAGTCGAGAAGGCCCACCCGGACGTGCTGAACCTGTTCTATCAGGTGTTTGACAAGGGCTGGCTGTCCGACGGCGAGGGCAAGGAAGTGGATTTCGCGAACACGGTGATCTTCCTGACGTCGAACCTCGGTGCGCACGCCGTCGCCGAGCTCGCCGCGCGCGACCCGCACCCCGATCCAGACACGATGCGCGCGGCGATCCGGCCAGCGCTGTCGCGCCATTTCAAGCCGGCGCTGCTCGCGCGGATGACCGAGATTCCGTATGTGCCGCTCGCGCCCGACACGCTTGCCGACATCACGCGACTGAAGCTCGAGCGCATCGCGGCACGCGTGGCCGCGCAGCACGCGACGCGCGTCGTCTACGACGACGCCGTCGTCGCGCACATCGCCGCACGCTGCACCGAAGTCGAATCGGGCGCGCGCAACGTCGACTTCGTCTTACAGCGACACGTGCTGCCCGCGCTCGCGCAGCACGTGCTCGTGTGCGCTGGTGACGAGACGCCCGCGGCCGCGATCCGCGTCGCAGTCGACGCCGACGGGCGCTTCGTCGTCTCGGCCGACGCGCCGGCCGGGGGCGATGCGCTTGACGTGTCCGCTGTGTTCGATGTTGCCAACGCGCGCTAACGCCCTGCGCCGCCCAGGAGTTCCCGATGCCTTCATCCCATCAACGTGGTACCCGCGCGGCTCGCACGGACGGCTCGTCGCGCGCGAACCTGCTGCGCTTCACGTTCGTAAGCGAAGCGTACGACGCCACGACGTTCGACGTCGTCGACATGAGCGGCCGCGACGCGATCTCGCAACCGTACCGGTTCGAGCTCACGCTCGTGAGCAAGCAGCCGCAGATCGATTTCGCGAAGATGCTGAGCCGCGCGGCGACGCTCACGATCCTGCCGCCGTACGGCGAAGCCGGCACGACCCGCTATAGCGGTGTGCTCGCCGAGTTCGAGCAACTGAAGGACATTCGCGGCTTCACCGTCTATCGCGCGACGCTCGTGCCGCGCCTCTGGCAGCTGTCGCTGTACAAGGTTACGGACGTCTATCTGAACGAGCAGACGATTCCCGACATCGTGAAGCAGGTGCTGCGCACCGCGTCGTTCGGCAGCCGCGACTACCGCCTGCGGTGCGGTAGCGGCTACCGCAAGCGCAGCTTCGTATGCCAGTACGACGAGAGCCACCTGGATTTCGTGTCGCGCTGGATGGAGAAGGAAGGCCTCTACTACTACTTCGAGCACGACGGCAAACGCGAGACGCTCGCGATCGTCGACGACCGCCGCCATCAGCCCGGCCCCGCCGCCGATCTCGCGCTGCGCTACCTGCCCGTGGCCGAATTCGACACGGGCGCCGAATCGGACCGCGTGCAGGCGTTCGCGTGCCGCGCGACGCCACTGCCGCGCGAAGTCGTGCTGCGCGACTTCAATCACCGGAAGGCAGAGCTATCGCTCGAAGTGCGCGAGCACGTGTCACGCGACGGCATCGGCGAGCGGGTGTCGAGCGACGAGCACTTCCATACGAAGGACGAAGGCCGGCGCTACGCGAAGCTGCGCGCCGAGGCGCTCGTCTGCGACGGCCGCCGGTTCGCCGGCGAGGCGACTGCGGCTGGCCTGCGCGCCGGCCGCTTCATCGCGCTCGAGGGCCACTATCGAGCGGATTTCGACGGCCGCTATCTGGTGACGGCGGTCACGCATCGCGGCTCGCAGGCGCGCCTGCTGTTTCCCGATCTCGACAAGCCGTTCGGCGCGACGCCGGACGTGCCCGTCTATCGCACCGAATTCGACGCACTCCCCGCCGGCGTCCAGTACCGGCCGCCGCGCACGACGCCGAAGCCGCGCGCGGCAGGCGTCGTCAGCGCGATCGTCGACGGCGAGGGCGGCGGCAAGCTTGCCGAGCTCGACGAACACGGGCAGTACAAGGTGCGCTTTCCGTTCGCGCACACCGCGCATCCGGCGAACAAGGGCTCCGCGCGGATCCGGATGGCCACGCCCTACGCGGGCTCGGATCGCGGCATGCACCTGCCGCTGGTGAAGGGCACCGAAGTGAAGACTGCATTCGAAGGCGGCGATCCCGACCGCCCCGTGATTATCGGCGCAGTTCCCAACTCGTCGCACCGCAGCGTCGTCACGCGCCGCAACCCCGCCGCGCACCGGATCCTGACCGAGCACAACCAGCTCTACATGAAGGACGGCAGCGGTGCGGCGACGTGGCTGCACGCGCCGAACAACCACATCGGCCTCGGCTCGGTCGGACCAGGCGAGGGCCTCGCGCTCCTCACGTCGGGCAACAGGTTCGATTTCTCGCTCGGCAACGCATACAGCTTCTCGGGCGGGCTCAAGTGCTCGGTGTCGATCGGCGGCAATACCGACGTCTATGTCGGCGTGCGCAACAGCCTCGACGTCAGCGCGAACTTCCTGACGACGCTGCAGGGCAACCTGCGCTGGATGCTGCCCGGCAGCCGGACCTTCGAGATCAACGATAGCGCGTCGACGCTGCTGCAGACGCTGCACAAGCAGTCTGCTACGGGCGCGATCCGGCTGTCCGCCGGGCAGGACGCATCCGCGCTGGTGCAAAAGCAGCTCGACAAGCTCAAGGGCGCGGTGCGCAAGTTCATGATCGTCTCGGGCCTGGCGAATGCGGGTTCCGCCGCCGCCGCTGCGGGGCTCATCAAGGGCGGCGGCGCGGTCGCCGATCTGCCGTGGTCGGGCTTCGGCGTATCCGCCGCTCAGTTCGCCGGCGTGACCGCCGCCAGTACCGCTCTGATGGCGACGTCGCGCACGATGCTCGCGAACGTCGCGAAACTGCAGGAGGCGTTGCCGCTCGTCGCGGATCTGTCGCTCAGCAAGCACGGTATCGCGCTCGCAGCGAAGAACCTCACGCACGCGACGCGGATGTCGCTCACCGTCGACGGGCTCACGTGGTCGACAGACGCAAAGGCGCCAGGCGTGGCGGGCGTTGCGATGAGCGCCGGCAACGGCCGCTGGGGCGTGGAATCTGCCAAGCACGCGCACGTGCATGCGCATGACACGCTACTGTTCGCGGTGGCGGCCGATCCGACCACCAAGTTGGCCCTCAAGGACCTGATCAAGCAGCGCAGCGATCTCGACGCCTGCCTGAAGGACATCGCTGATCTCGAAGCCGACATTTCGGAAAACGAAGTGCTGTCGACTCATCAGAACGCGTTCGGCGTCAGCGCGCTCGTGCCCAAGCCATCGTCGCCCGCCGACGCGGTCGCGGCGGTCGCGATCAAGGCGAAGGAAGCGAAGCTCTTCGCGCTGAAAGCAAAGCGCAAGGCCGTCGGGCTGAAGATCGACAAACTTCAGGAAAATCTCGCGAAGCAGGTGAAGAACCTGAGCGCCGCGCGAATGAGCGCCTCCGAATCGGAGTTCAGCTTCAAGGGCAACCGGCTCGTCGCGACGGCCGAAGGCGTCACGCTCGCGCATGCGCAGGGCAAGGCGAAGCTCGACGTGCGCGACGCGAAGATCGGCATCGACGCGGGCAAATCGAGCCTCGAGCTCGACAAAGACAAGATCGCGGCCGGCTGCGGCTCTGCATCGCTGAAGCTCGGCAGCGACGGCACGATCGACGTGCGCGCGACCAACGTCAAGCTGAACGGCAGCGCATCGCTGAAGTTAGACAGCCAGTTGATCCAGCTCGGTTGACCCACGCATTCGTTCGGATTCCATCATGAAAATCATCAAACCCGATTCTCTCTCGCTGCTGTGCCGGACGCTGCGCTTCGAAGGACTCGACCGGCTGTCGATCGGCGCGCTGGCATGCTTTGCGCTGCGTGCGCACGCACCCGTCGGCCCAGGCGATCTGACGAGCGAGGCCGAGCTGTGGCAAGTCGCGCAGCAGTGGCTCGACCCGCAGACCCCACTCGACGAGGGCGTGCCGAAGCCGGCAGGCGAATTCCTCGTCTATGGCCACGCGTATGCGCCGTCGGAACGCGAACGCCGCCCGGGGGCGCCGGTCGCGGTTCGTGCGCGCATCGGCGCGGCGTGCAAGGAGCGGCTCGTCGACGCGCGAGCCGCCGCGCCGCTCGCCGAGTTTCGCGCGCTGCCGTCGTCAGCGCCCGAGCGCGCACGCGATCTCGGGCCGTTCGACGAACGTTGGCTGGCTTCGCGCTGGCCCCACCTGCCCGCCGGCACGCGCGCCGAGCATTTCCATACCGCGCCGCGAGACCAGCGGATCACCGGATTCTGGCGCGGCGACGAGGACATCGAGCTCGTCAACCTGCATGCGGACCGGCCAGTCATCGCCGGCGCGCTGCCGCGCGTGCGGGCGCGCTGCTTCGTCGAACGCTCGGTCGCCGGCGTCGCGCGCATCGACGCGTGCCCGATGCGGGCGGAAACGGTCTGGTTGTTCCCCGGCGCGGCGTGCGGCATCGTCCTGTATCGCGCGCTCGTCACGATCGACGATGAGGACGGCGACGACGTCGTTCGCGTGATCGCCGGCTGGGAAGACGCCGACGCACCGCCGTTACCCGACGCTGCGTATATAGGCCAGCCGGCGTCCGAACACGGTGGGTCTGGCGCGCCGCTTGCGCCTATCGCCGCGGCCGCGCTGGCGTCGACCGCCGGCGACGAAGCGTGCGCCGACCCCGGTCGCGCCGCCGATAACTTGCCGTCGGCTTCGCATGCGCAGCCGGCGGCGGCCCCGGAATCGCCCGATGAGCTACCCGCGCCGGATCTATCAGCGCTCGAACGGGATGCGGCAGCGCTCGCCGTGCAAACCGACGCGCTGCTCGCCGAATTCGGCTTGACCGAAGCCGACATCGCGCGCCTTCTGCCGCCGCGAGATGCGCCTGCCGACATGAACCTGGACGAGCTCGCCGCGCTCGCGGCCACGCTCGACGCGCAGACCTCGCAATGGCAAGCGCAGTACGCCACGACCGCGGCTGGCGAGCAGCGCGATGCTTCGCCGCCCTCTTCGCCGAATTCGCAGGCATCGGACGACGCATCGTCATTCGCCGACCTGCTTCGGCAAGCCGACACGCAGATCCGCGCGCTCGTCGAGCAACACGGCCTGTCGCGCGCGCAAATGGAGGCGGCTGCGCGAAACCGGCCGGAGCTCGCCGCACTCGCGGACGCGCTCGATGCGCTCGACACGCCGCTCGACGTCGCCGCGCTGACGGCAGGACTCGGCGCACCCGCCGCCGGCACGGCCACCAACGAACCGGTGACGTCCGCCGAGCCCGACCCGCTCCCGCCCGCCGAACGGTTCGCCGACGCCACCCCTGCTCGCGCTTCGACGCACCCCGCTGCATCGCCGACCGGCGATGCGCCGCTCGCGGATCCGCTCACGTCCGAGCAGGTGATCGAGCGCCACGCGCGCGGCCTCGGATTCGCCGGCTTCGTCCTGAGCGGCCTGGACCTGTCGGCGGCCGCGCTCGAGCGCGCGGACTTCCGCGACGCGCGCATCGAACACACCTGCTTCGCCGACTGCCGGCTGGCCGGCGCGTCGTTCGAGCGCGCGCTGCTGTCGCGTGCCGATTTCTCGAACGCGGACCTGCGCGACGCGAGCTTCGCCGACGCGTCCGCTCCCGGCACATCGTTTCGCGGCGCCGCGCTCGATCGCGCGTGCCTCGATCGCTCCGATTTTACCGGCGGCGACTTCACGCACGCGTCGCTTGCCGGCAGCCATTGCGCACACGCGCAATTCGACGAGAGCGCGATGACCGGGCTCGCCGCCGCACGGCTCGACGGCGTGCACGCGAGCTTCGCCGGTTGCGCACTCGATACCGCCGATTTTACGTCGGCGCACGTGCCGCGCGCGAACTTCCAGCACGCGACGCTGGCAGATGCGACGTTCGCGGCCGCGCAGTGCGACGGCGCCGAATGGTATGGCGCGCAGGCGCTGCGCGCGCAGCTTCGATCGGCGTCGCTGCGCGGCTCGCGCGCCGACGCGTCGACGTCATTCCATCAGGCCGTCCTGAGCAACGTGGCGCTCGACGACGCGAGCTGGGACGGCGTCGATCTGCGCTACGCCAATCTGCACAAGGCGACGCTCGATCGCGCGAGCTTCGCGCGCGCGATCGCGAGCGGCGCTCAATTGACGTCTTCCCGCGCGCGGCACGCCGATCTGACGAAAGCCGACCTGACGTGCGCGGACATGCGCCATTCGGACCTGCTTGGCGCGTCGCTGCGTCGTGCGCGGCTTGACGGGGCGCAACTGCAGTCGAGCAACCTGTATGGCGCCGACTGCTACGGCGCCGCGCTCGGCCCATCACAAATCGATGGCGCGAACGTCGAGCGAACGCTCTTCGCCGTGCCTAACCGCCCCGAACTCGCCTCCCGCTGATTGATTCGATGCCAACCCTATCCGCTCCCGTTCACGCGGCGCTCGCCGCCCTCGCCGACACCCGCACGCTATCCGGGGTCGATCTTTCGAATGCCGATCTTTCTTGCCTGGACCTGTCCGGTTGCACGTTCGATCGTGTGATACTGCGCGGCGCGAACCTGTCGGCCGCGCTGCTCGACGCGACGCGCTGGCAGCAGTGCGATCTGACGGGCGCGCGCCTCGACGGTGCGACGCTCAGCGATTCGAGCTGGCGTGCAGTCGCGCTGCGCGACGCGAGCCTGCGCTCGACGACGGGCAACGCCTTCGCGATGACGGACACCGAATTCGTCGGCGCGACGCTGGTCGACGCGCTGTGGTCGCGCGCGACATTCGAGCGCGGCAATTTTTCCGCCGCGCTGTGCGCGCGCGCGAAGCTGCTGCGTTGCGAAGCTATCGACTGCCGCTTCGAGCGCACCGATTTCTCAAGCGCCGAGCTCGAGCGTTTCGCCGCAATGCGCGCCGATCTATCGAGCGCGCGCTTCAACGCCACGCGCCTGACGAATGCGCTCTTCGTCGAAGCGAATCTGCGCAGCCAACGTTTCGAGCGCTGCGATCTGACGATGACGCATTTCAGCGGCGCGGCGCTCGCTGACAGCGATTTCAGCGGCGCGTCGCTCGTGCAGACCATGTTCTTCGATGCCGATCTCGAACGCGCGACGCTCGCGGGCGCGCGCGGCCGTCATGCGCGTTTCGCGGGCGCGATGCTCTCGGGCGCGAACCTCACGGGCGCAACGTTCGACGAATCAGATTTCGCGCGTGCGCGGATGTCGTCGGCGAACGCACGCGGGCTACGCGCGCGGATGTCGCTCTTCACGCACGCCGATTGCGCGGGCGCGACGCTGGCGGGCGGCAGCTTCGTCTACTGCGATTTCTCGCACGCGACGCTGTCGCGTGCCGATTGCGCGCACGCTGATTTCTCGCACACGAACCTGCACGGCGTCGACGACCGCGCGGTGCGCTGGGACGGCGCGAGCAAGACGGGCGCGCGTGTGACTGATCCCGTGTTCGCGCGGGCCGAGCAATGGAGTTCGACCGAACGATGACACACGACTCTCGCACCTCGATGACGCGCATGTCCTCTTCTTGCGCCTCCACTTGTGCCCTCGCACCATTGCAGTCCAACGACGATCCGTGCGCGCCCCAGGCCGACGCGCCGCTCCGCGCGTCGTGCGTGACGGGCCGTGTCGGCGACTGGCTAACGCTCGACGATCGCGTCGGCCGCGCGCGGCGCGCCGACGGCTGCCTGCTCGCACCCGACGTAGGCGATCGCGTGCTGATCTGGTCGCCGGGCCACGCGCACGCGGGCGACGCATGCGTTGCGCCTCCCGCGTACGTGCTCGCCGTGCTCGCGCGCGCAGGTGCGCCGCAAGCCGCGCTCGCATTGCCAGGCGGCGTCGTGCTCGAAGCCGGCGTCGACGGGCTGCGCATCGACGCGCCGCGCATCACGCTCGCGGCGCGCGAGCGGATCGACGCCGGCGCGCCGTGCTTCGACGTGCACGCGCATCGCGCGAGTGTGCGGACCGCGCGCCTCGACGTGCACGCGCAGTCGATCGGCGCCGCCGCGCGCGACGTGCGCGTCGTGGCGCACCGCTTCACGTCGACGATCGGCCGCGCGCTCCACATGCTCGGCGATTGCTTTCGCCGCGTGCGCGGCGTCGACGATTTGCGCGCGACGCGCGCGCTCTGGCGCGTCGACGAGCGCGCGCACCTGCATGCGCGCGACGTCGCGCTGCTCGCGGACCGCCACGTCGGCATCGATGGCGAGCGCATCGATCTCGGTTGAATTTTCCCTTTAGATTCGGAGTTCCAACATGTTTGTCGTCACCACTGCGTCCGGCCTCTGCATGAGCCCCGTCGACGTCTGCAAGACACCCACGCCGGGCGGCCCGGTGCCCGTCCCGTATCCGAACACCGGCCTGCCGATGATGGCCGAGTCGATCACGACGAAAGTGCTCGTCTGCGGGATGCCCGCGCTCACGAAGAAATCGACGATTCCGATGACCAACGGCGACCAGCCGGGCACCGCCGGCGGCGCGATGTCCGGAAAGATCATGGGCAAGGTCGAATTCGCCGCCGGCAGCACGAAGGTGAAGTTCGAAGGCAATCCAGCCGTGCGGCTGACGACGCCGACGAAGCACAACGAAGGCAACGCGACGGGCGCCGTGCTGCAGCCGAGCCAGCAGAAAGTGATGGCGATGAGCTGAGGAAGAGGCATGAACGACCGACACATCTCGATGCCGGAGGCCGCGCGCGCGTCCATCGCCGTGCTCGCCATGCTCGCCATGCTCGCGGCGCTGGCCGGCTGCGCGAGCGGCGTCACCGAAGAACAGGCGCGCGCCGACGTACGATGGGACTACGCGCCCGACGCGTTGCGCATCGACGTCGACGCATCGCCGCGGCTGAACGAATTCCTGAACGCACCGCACACGTTGCTGCTCGCGGTGTTCCAAAGCGCGGACGCACAGACATTCCGCCGTCTCGCCGACAATCCGGCCCGGCTGCGCACGACCCTCGCGGAGGGCGGGCCCGCGGCGGACTTCATTCAGACGACGCGCTACGTCATCGCGCCCGGCGAGCACGTCGCACTGTCGATCGATCGCGCGCAGCAGGCGCGCTACGTCGGCATCGTCGCCGGCTACTACGACGCCGACGGCCCGCGCGCGGCACGCCTCTTCGACGTGCCGCTGCAAATCGACAAGCGCGGCTGGTTCTCGTCCACCTATCGCGCCGCGCCGCGAACGCTCGGGCTGAAGCTGCGGCTCGGCGCGCAAAGCATCACCGACGCGCGCGAAGCGCCGCTGAACCTGCCGCCGCCGGGCGGGCGCGCGTGGACAACGCTCGACAGCGGCGCGAAAACGCTGGCGCTGCCGGGCGCCGACGTCAACGCGAACGGCGGCGGCAACAGTAACGAAAACGGCGACGCCGCCACCCGCGCACCGCGCAAGCGATGACGCGCGACACATCACGAACCGAAACGAACAACATGGACAACGTCTACTGGCATCAGGGGATGCTGCTGCAACCGCAACATTTTCAATTGGCGGAACTGCATCAGCAGTTCCGCATCGAACCGTGGCTCGCATCCGGTCCGCCGCATTTCTGGGGCGTCGGCGCGCTATCGCTCGCGCACGCCGCGATCGACCGCCGCGTGATCGAGATCCGCTCGGCGCGGTTGCTCTTTGCCGAACGCAGCTACGTCGAATATCCGGGCAACGCGGTGGTCGCGGCGCGCGCGTTCGATCCCGCGTGGCTCGACGAAGGTCGCGCACTCGGCGTGCACGTCGCGCTCAAGCGACTCGCGTACGGCGCAAACAACGTGACGGTCGCGGCCGCGCCCGACGCGCTGCCTGACGCCACGACGCGCTACGCGACGCTGCCGTCGGCCGACGAGATCGGGGACCTTTTTTCGGACCATCCGGGCGCGCCGGTGCGCACGCTCAAGCACGTGCTGAAGATCGTGTTCGATCACGAACTCGATGCGCTCGCCGGACACGAGACGATCCCGATCGCGCGGATCGTGCGCGACGGCGAGCGTCTGCGGGTCGACGACGAGTTCGCGCCCCCGTGCTACGCGCTGTCCGGCTCGCGCGTGTTGCTCGACCGGGTTCGCGGTATCCGCGACGAGCTCGCGGGCCGCGCGCGGCAACTGCAGCAGTACAAAAGCCCGCACGAGATGCGGCGCGCCGAATTCGACGCGAGCTACACGGCGTTCCTGCTCGCACTGCGCTCGCTGAACCGCTTCGGCCCGCTGCTGTTCCATCTCGCCGAATGCGACGGGCAGCATCCGTGGACCGCCTACGGCGTGCTACGACAACTCGTCGGCGAGCTCAGCGCGTTCTCCGAGCGCTTCGACATGCTCGGCGAAACGCCCGACGCGCGCGGCGGCCTTCCTCCGTACAACCATCGCGACCTCGGCGAGTGCTTCTCTCGCGCGCACACGCTGATCGGCCATCTGCTCGACGAAATCGCGGTCGGTCCCGACTGCGTCGCGACGTTCGAGCCCGACGACGAGCAGCAGCCCATGCAACGATTCGCGCAACTGCCGCCCGGCGTGTTCGCTGATCGCCATCTGATCTACGTCGCGATCCGCAGCACGCACGATCCGGACACGCTCGCGCAACGCTTCCTGATCGGCGGTCGGATCGCGGCGACCGACGAGATGCCGCAGCTCACTGCGCTCGCACTACCGGGCGTCGAGCTGACCCTGCTGCCTGGGGCGCCCCCGCGCCTGCCGCGCCGCGGCGACGCGCGATACTTCCGGATCGAGCAGACCGGCCGCCCGTGGGACGCGATCCGGCGCGACGGTCGCGTCTCGCTGCGCTGGGCCGACGCGCCGGACGATCTGCATGCGGAACTCATCGCGGTGAGGCACGCATGATGAAGCTGTCCGATTCGATGATGCCGCTCGTCGCGTATGCGCGGCAGCTCGCGCAAGCGCCGCACGGCGACGCGACCGAAGTCGCGCTGCGGCTCGACGTCCTGATCGAACGCGCTCGCGATCACGCGGCCTGCGCGGGCGCGCACCAAGCCGACGTCGAAGACGCGTTGTTCGCAGTGTGCGCGTGGATCGACGAGGCGCTGCTGAACAGCGGCTGGCACGACGCCGACCGCTGGACGCTGGGGCTACTTCAGAAGCGCCACTTCGACACGTCGCACGCGGGCGTGGCGTTCTTCGAGCGCCTCGACGCGCTCGACGGTGCGCGGGCAAACGTGCTCGAAGTCTATCTGCTGTGTCTGCAGCTCGGCTTTCGCGGCCGCCATGGCTACGACGATGGCGACCGGGGGCTCGACGCGATCCGGCTGCGTGCGCTCGACGCGCTGTCGGCGCACGTGCCGCCGGGCGAGCCGCCGTTTCCCGCCGCGTATCCGCGACCCGGTCCGCACGCCGTCGCGGCGAAAGCGCGCGCGCGCCGCCGCATCGCGCGCGCCGGCCTGAACTTCGGGCTGCCGCTCGCGATCCTGTTGTCGCTCTGCTTGATCTATCACGTCGTCATCGTGCGGATGATCGATTCGGTGTTCCCGAGGCTGCAATGAAGAAGCTTTGCATGATGCTCGCGCGGCTCCTCGCGCTCGTCTCGCTTGCCGCGCTCAGTTGGGCGACCGCGCTCTATTTCGAGTGGCCGCTGTGGGGCACGCCCACCTTGTTCAGTGCAGGGCTCGCAGGATGGCTGTTGTTCGGGCTCGCGCGCCGCGCGCTGCGCGCCGTGCGCGCGCGCAGACAGATCGCGCGGCTCGACGCGTCCGAACCTCTGCCGGGCGATCGTCACGCGCCACTCAAGCGCGTCATCGAGCGCTGGCGCGCGTCGCTCGACGCGCTCGAACGCGCCGCGCCCGCGCCTGGCTTGCGTGGCCGCTCGCGCGACGCGCCGCCGTGGTATCTCGTGATCGGCCGCACGGGCACGGGCAAGACAACGGCGCTCGCGCGCGCGCGCATCGCGTCGCCGCTACGGCACACGCGTCACGACGAGAGCATTTCGCCTACCGAAGACTGCGACTGGTGGTGCTTCGATGACGCGGTCGTACTTGACTTGGCGGGCCGCTTCGCCGAGCCCGACGCGTCCGACGACGATCGCCGCGCATGGGACGCGCTCATCGGGCAACTCCGCCGCGCTCGGGCGCGCCGCGGCGTCGACGGCGTCGTCGTTGCAATCGACGCGCAGCGCCTCGTCGAAGCGGATCGCGACGCGCTGACGATCGACGGCTGTGCGCTTCGCGAGCGGCTCGAACAACTGATCCGCCTGTTCGAGCGGCGTTTTCCGGTGTACGTGCTCGTCACACAATGCGACCGGCTCTACGGCTTCGAAGATTGGGCCGCGCAGCTTGCGCCGGAGCAACGCGAGCGCGCGTTCGGCTATCTCGGCGATCATGATGCGGATGCGTTCGTCGCGCACGCGCTCGACAGCGTCGACGCCCGGCTCGCGGCGCTGCGCGTCGCGTCGGCGGCGCACGGCGAGCCGCCGTCGCCGCGCACGCTGATGCTACCGCACGAGTTCGCGCGCCTGCGGCCTGCGCTCGACGCTTTCGTGCGCGCAGCGTTCGGCCCGAACATCTATCAGGAAACGCCTTACCTGCGCGGGCTGCTGTTCGCGAGCGGTCGTCAGACGGGCGGCGCGCCGTCGCTGACGCTGCCCGACTTGCTCGACGCCGCGCCAGCGCGCGCGCCCGGCGACGCGGGCCTGTTCCTGCACGACGTGTTCTCGCGCGTGCTGCCGGGCGATCGCGATGCATCGCAACCTGTCGAGCGGCCGAGCCGCTCGCGTCTGACACTGCGGCGCGCCGCACTCGCCGCGTGGCTCTTCGCGTGCGCCGCCATCGGGCTGCTGATGAGCGCGTCGTTCATCGGCGACATGCGGACCGTCGAGCTGATCCACCGCGACTACCCCGCGCATCCTCGCTTTACGGGCGAGCTCGCGCGCGATGCGGCGACGCTCGAGCGGATCGGCCGCGTGATTGTCGACGTCGAGCGGCACGACGAGCGGCGGCTCGTGCGGCGACTCGCCCCCCCGATCGCCGACGCGACGCCCGTTGGCCGGCTCGAAGCGGAACTCAAGCGCCGCTACGTCGCGCACTATCGGCGCTCGATCGAGCCCGCTGTCGACCGGCTGTTCTTCGGCGAGCCAGACGACGCGAGCAACGCGCACGCGGCGTACGACGGCGACGCCGCCTCGCGCATCCGCAATCTGGTCCGCTACGTGAACCTGATGCAGGCGCGCCGGAGCGGCGCGGACCGCGAGTCGCTTGCGCGGATGCCCGCGCCGGCACTCGCGCGCGCGCCACAGCGCGACGGCGCGCCCCCGTCGGATGGCGCGGGCGGCACGAAGGACACGTACGACACGCACGAGGCAAGCACTGCGCGCGATTTCGGCGACGGCCTGTCGCCGCGCATCGGCGCGCTCACCATCGACCAGATCGCGTGGAGCGCACCCGACGACGGCGCGCTCCACGCGCGGATCGCGACCATGCAGGCGCAGCTCGAACGGCTCGCGTACCGCGACCCTGACGGCGCGTGGCTGCTTGCGCTGCCTGACGCATCGCCGCCGCGCGACGTGACCCTCGCCGACTTCTGGCCGGCCGCCGCGACGCTCGCGCAGCCTCCCGCGCTGCGCGACGTGCGCGTTCCCGCCTCGCTGACGGCCGCCCATCGGCTGGCGATCGACGCGTTCCTCGACGAGATGGCGCAGGCGGTCCCGAACCGGTCGAAGTTCGCGTTCCATCGCGATGCGTTCGACACTTGGTATCACGCAACGCGCATCAGTGCCTGGCGCGACTTCGTTGCACGTTTCCCGCAAGACGAGCAGCGATTGATGACGCAAGCGCAATGGCGCGCGATGATCGACCGGATTCCCGATCGCCGCGATCCGTTCGCGGCGTTGCTCGCGCGCGTCAATCACGAATTCGAATCCGTGCGCGACGACGCGCTGCCGCCGTGGCTGCGGTTCGTCCGGACCGCGTCGCAAATGCTCGCGCCCGCGCGAATGCCCGCGGCGAGCGGCGGCGGTCTCGGCTCTGCGCTCGGCTCGATCTCGCGCAGCGGTGGCCGCGCCCTGCGCGAGGCGCTCGGCGGCGCACCCGCGCAGGGCCGGCTCACGCTCGAGCGCGACGCCGCGCTGCGCGACGCGCTCGTCGACTACGAGCAGCGCGTCGCTACGCTCGCCGCCAACGCGCTCGCGGGCCCCGGCGCCGCTTACCGCCTCGCGGCCGATTTTCACGGCTTCGGCGTCGACCCATCGGTCGAGGCGTCCGCGATGCGCGCGGCCGACGACGCGCTGCGCGACGTCAAGCGGCTCGCGGGCGATCGCGACGTCGGCGGCGACCTCGTCTGGCGCCTCGTCGGTGGCTCGCTTCACACGGTGATCGCGTACGTCGAGCGGCAGGCGTCGTGCGCGTTGCAGGACGACTGGGAACGCGACGTGCTGTGGCCGCTCGAGCGCGCGGCGACGCGCGACGACGCAAACGATCGGCTGTTCGGTCCGCAAGGCGCGATCTGGGCGTTCGTCGATGGCCCGGCGAAGCCGTTCGTGCGCGTCGGCGCGGCACGCGCCTCGGCAGTCGACACGCTCGGCTACCGACTGCCGTTCACCAACGCGTTCCTGCAGCTCGTCGACGACGCGGCCGCCCGACGTGTCGCGCAGGCGCGGCGTGACGCCGAGCGGCGCGAGCAACAGCAGGCGGCGGCTGAGCTCGACGAGCGGATCGCGTCGCTCGGCAAGCAGATCGACGCGCTACGCGCGAAGACGATGCGCATCGGAATCGTCGCGCAGCCGACCGACGTGAACCGCGAAGCGCAGGCGAAGCCGTTCGAAACGGTACTGACACTGCAATGCGCGCCGCAAGCGCGCACGCTGACGAACTACAACTTGCGCGTGTCCGAGCAGATCGACTGGCGGCCCGATCAGTGCGGCGACGTCACGCTGCGCATCGCGCTCGGTGACGTCACTCTCGTGCACCGGTACGCGGGGCCACTCGCCGTCGCGCGCTTCGTCCAGGACTTCCGCTACGGCGTGCGCCGCTTCACGCCTCGCGATTTTCCGGGCGCGAAAGGGCAGCTCCAACGTCTCGGCGTGCGCCACATCGACGTGCGCTACGACTTCTCCGGGCACAACGCGCTGCTCGCGCACATCGAGCGGATCGACGCGCTCGAGCGAGCCCGCCGCGACGACATTGCGCGGCAGCGGCGCGCCGCGAGCCGGCAGGACGACAACGCGGGCGGCAGCGGCACGGCAGCGCACGCGTCGTCTGTGTCGAATGTCGCGCTGCCCCGTCGCATCGGCGCATGCTGGGCCGATCTGCCGCGCGGCAAGCCCGGTGGCGACGCGCGTCCGTGATCCGCTCCATACCCAACTTGGCGACCGCGCGCGCCGCCGTCGCCAAGTTAATCGATTCCATTCACGATCAATGTTCACCTTCTATCTTGCAATGACGAAACACACTTCGAACCACCCCGACCATTCCAATGCCCCGTATCCGGCGCGACACGCATCGCCCGACTCGACCCGCTATTCGTCCCGCCTCGCCACCTGCATGCACGCGCCCCGACGCGTCGGCGCAGCGCTCGCACTGACCGTCGCTTTGCTCACTGGATGCAGCGGCGGCGATTCGAACAAATTCGCTCCATCTGCGTTCGTGCCGCCGACCGTGCAACTAGCGTATCCGGCGCAGCCGGAAGCAGCCGCCCCGAACGCGCCCACCGCTTCGCCGGGCATCGTATCCGCCGGGGTCGCGCCGACGCACGCGGCGTTGCGCCACCCGACGATCGAGCTCGCATTCGATCGCGCGATCGACGCGCGCTCGGTCGGACACATCGAGTTGCGCGGTGAAGATGGCGCGAGCGTCGCCGTCAACACGCCGTCGTGGCTGAGCGATCGCCGGCTCGCGTTCACGGCGATCGGGCCGCTCAAATCCAACAGCCGCCACGAGATCATGGTGCCCGCCGGCATCAAGAGCATGACGGGCGAACAGTCGGCCAATCCGCTGACGACCAGCTTCGATACTGCGCCGACCACGCCGCCGCGCGGCTTGCCAAACCTCGGCAACTCGTGTTTCATCAACACGGCGCTGCAGTTGGCCGTTCACTCGCCCGCGCTCGACGAAATCCTGTCGGACAACGACGTCCCGTCTGCGGTCCGCACGCTGCTCGAAAACTATGACGCCGCATCGACCGAAGAGCTCGATACGCAGTTGCAAACCGCGGTCGCCGCGCTGCGCGCGATGACGGGAATTCCGGGCAGCCAGCCGGGATTCACGCTGGACGTGCTTCAGGCGTTGCGGATGCCGCTGTATGGAGTAAGCAGCGCGAGCAACGCAACGAACGCAACGAACGCCATACTTCACGCGCCGCCCAACACCAAGGCGTTCTGGCTGAACTCCTATCCGCTCACCTACGCGGATCTGCCAAACCGTGATCGGCTCGTCGCTTTCGACTACAACACGGGTGGTCACTATGTCGCTTATGTGAAGCGGGGGGGAATCTGGTATCGGATCGACGATGCTCAGGTGAGCGCCGTCACCGAACAGCATTTGCTTGCCCTGCCGGCGTTCAATCCCGATAGCGGCAGTGTCGCGATCGAAATCGCGATCTATCGATGAAATGCTGATCCACGCGCCACCAGACTCCGCCCTCCACGGAGTCTGGTGGCGCGGCTTAGCAGCGTTACGAAATCTGCACGACCAACGCGATCGAGTCGACCTTCGCACCGTGCGTCACCGTACGACGCGCACGCGCATCTTGTCGATTGATTTGACCGTGTGCCAGCCCAGATCGTAGAAGACCGCTACCGCCTGCACGCTGGCAGCCTGCAGCAGCTTCTCGCAGGCCTTGGCGAAGCGCTCCGTCACTCGCTGGTAGCGACCCAGCCACGCCAGCCTCTCCAGTCGCGGGTCGCGGCAGCGTTCGCACCAAACCCGGCGGCGGGGCACATGCCGCACCACCCGGTATTCGAACAGCAGCAGATCACGCACTCGACGAACCGTCGTCTCGTGGATTTGCCGGCAGCGTGCACCGCATTGCTCGCGGTACATGACCTTGCCGACCGGCTTCAGACGAGCGATAACGTGTGGCCTTCTCCCTCCGGCCATTCCTGGCTTTCCCTCGTTTTCCAGGACACGTCAGCTAAGCTGATGTAATAAGGCTTGCGGGGCTTTCATCCCGACAGCTTGTCTTATCAGCGGCAAAGTTCATAACACCCTCCAGGGCCGCCGACTCACGCATCGCCGCTCACTCGCGGCTGCGCGGTCGCCTCGGCGACGCGGTCGACCCAGCCCCGGTAGAACGCGCGGTACTTGAGCACGAGCTTGTCGTACTTGCTGTACGCGCCGCCGTCGTCCGGCTTCATCCCGTTCCAGATTTTGACGTCGTACCCCACGGCCTGTCTGGTCTGCAATCCGAACAGCACGTAGTCGGTCGCGCGGCGCAGGGCGCCGCCCACCCTCTTGATCGAGATGAGCAACTTTAGCGGGTGTTACGAACTTTGCCGCTAACAAGACAAGATCAGGGCTATACCGACGAAGCGGCTCGTCAGGCAGCACCAAGCCACGGCATTGAGTCGGAGGTGGTCAAGCACACCGAGGCCAAACGCGGTTTCGTGTTGCTGCCCAGACGCTGGGTGGTCCAGCGCAGCTTCGCATGGGCTGCGCGCTTTCGACGCCTCGCGCGCGACTATGGACATTTGCCTCACACGCTGGCCGGATTCCATTTCCTCGCCTTCGCCTGTTGAATGCTGATCAGTAGTAGAAGTAAATCGACCTGTATCTGACCAAATCTCCGTTTAGGATATCGAGCCGTCTCCTGTAACTGTCAGCAAGACAGTGGGTGGAAGCACACCGGTCACGTTCGCCGAGCCAGGCCCTGTGAGCGTTGGTGAAGCCGTCCTGTTCGGTGGCCACAAGAAGAGGCAATCGGCGGAGGTAGTCGTCTGCTTGTTCGTAGGTGGTCATCACTGTATCGTCCAGACTCGAAATCGTCGCGTCGCGACATATCAGCTTTTGGGCATGCGTGACTGCATTCGAGCAGTCGAAAGATGTGGCCTGGGCAGCCGGGACGCCAGCCGCAATGACGAGCGTGACGACATATTTGTTCATCGCGGTGGACCAGACTAATGAGCTGTTTCGAGATTAAATTTCAGTTCTATTAACTTTTCCGAATTGATATTAACTTCCCGTCTTGTTTTGCCTGACAGGAAGCGATACCGAAAGAACGTATCGACGACGAATTGCGGTCGCTCATCGAACCGCTTCCGCCCGCACAATCGCCGGCATGCTGGCCGCAAACCAACGCCCGACCGTGCGGTGCTGGCTGGCATCGTGTTCGTGTTGCGCTCAGTATTGGGCGGAACCTGCTGCCACCGGAAATGGGTTGTGGCTCGGGTACGGCCTACTGGCGACGACTCGCTGCGTGGCAGCAAGCCGATGGCAACGAATCCACGAGACGCTGCTCGCGGAACTGCGCCGACGTGGCGAAATCGCAATTTGTCGTTGAGGTGCTCGTGTTCGCACCGCGTCGACGTCTTCCACGGCATCGTGGCAGCGCAGTTTCATCGCGATACCCCCGCCCAGCACGCCTCGCCCGGCAGTCCGTCGAACCATCCGCGCATCCCGATCGCCGCCCGCCGTCGAAGCGTTCACGCACGCGCCGCATCTCCGCCTTCCGCGAAGTCCGGCGGCGCGGCTTCGCCGCAGTGTCCCCGCGCGGCGCGCCGCACTTCGCCGGGCGTTCTACCGAAGCGCCGGCGAAACAGCTTGCCGAACGTCGACTGATCGGGAAACCCACACGCATGCGCGATCTCGCCGATGCTGAGCGCAAGTTCGGGCCGCTCGAGGTAGCCGAGGCTGCGGTTCAGCCGCGCGTCGCGCAGCACCGCCTTCACCGTCTGCGATTCGCGGCGAAACAGGCGATAGAGTTGCGTCCGCGAGCAGTGGATCGCGTCGGCGATCCGCTCGGGCGTGAGCGTCGGTAGATGAAGATGCTGATCGATGTAGTGGTACGCGGACTGCAGCCGGTCAGCGCGCGCGGGCGCGCCGCGCCGCACGCGCGACGACAGCGCCGCCTGAAGCAGCGCGCGGCCGAGTTCGGCCGCGCGCGCGAGCACGCAATCGAGCTCTTCGGACGATAGTGCCGGGCCGCGATCGCCGATCAGCGCGAGTTCGGCCGCGAGAAACGGTGCGAGCCGCGCCGCCTGCAACGAAGCCGCGCCCGGCGACGAATCCATTGCCGCCTGGCCGAGCGTGCGCCCCACCGACGCGCGCGGCAGCCTGAGCGCACTGAAACTCGGCTCATTCCAGCGCACGCGCATCGGCTGGCCGCCGTCGAGCATGAACAGGTCGTTCGCGCAAAAACGTGCATCCGGCAAGCCGGGCGCTTCGACCGTGCACTCACCCGCATGCAGCGCGCAGATCGTCACGTGCGCGTCGGCCGTCGCTGCGCTCAGCCAGGCTTCGCCGCTCCGCGCGTCGAGCGACGCGCCGCGGAAACGAACGAACCGGCCGCGCTCGCACCGGCAGAGAAAGCCGTGCCCGTGAAACGCGCGCGCCGCCGCGCGCACGTCCTCGCACTGGAACACATGCGCGCTCCAGAACGCCGCTGCGTGCGCGAACGGCATGTCGTCGGTCGAAAAGAACTGCAGCAGCGGGCCGCTGCGGGGCGTGTGCATCTTCGCCATAGTGAAGGCCGGTGAATGGTACGACGGAAAGCGCGTCTACCGAGAGACCGTGCGGGACACATGCCGCATGTCGCGCACTGCGCACTGCGCAACGCGTCACGCATTACGAAATGCGCAGCGCACCAAAAGGCTGCCGAATCGGGCATGAGCGGGGCGTCGAGAGCTGAAGCGCCTGGCGTGCTGCAAGCGATAGGCAATGCACGGCGTGCGACGCCTGACTCACGATGCGCCGCATGCGACGCCCCCGGCAAGCGTCGGCGATGCAGCGGGCTGGGCGCAAGCGCCCGCAACGCATCGGCGGCCGGCTCGTGCCGCATGTGCCGCGCCCGCACCGCATGCCAACCTGTCGGCTTGCGTCGGACGCGCACATGCACTCACGGCGCCGGACGCCGCGTCCGCATAGGCAAGACCTTGCACTTGTGATCCTCAGGCCGATCGCCGATGTGCCGGACGACCAACGCGTCGAGTGTTCGCAGCGCGTGCCGGTCGTGATACAGGCCGCGATGCGCGACGCATTTGACCGCTTCGAACACCTTGCCGAATAGCCCTTTCCTGTCGATCTTTTCGCTAACCTCACGAATGTTCGAGACGATCCGGTTCCGCTTCGCGAGCAGCACCTGCTTGCTGACCGCGCTATTGAAGCGGATCTCCTTGAGCACGTCCATCCGGATCGCCTTGATCTCGCTTCTCATCGTCCGGCCATCGCGTTCGCTCGCCGCGCCCTGCGCGCGCTGGTCGTCGCCATCGGGTCGCGCATGCCGCTCGATCGCGTCATGCCGGCGGCTCCATTGCGCGACAGTCATTTCATTCAGCTTCGTCATGACGTCTTTCCTTTCGTGAACATTGGCGAGCATCCATTCTCCGGCACGCATCGGCGCGGCACTTTCACGAACCGCTCGGCGCGCGGCATGCGGTGGTCGAGGCTCGTCACGTCGGATGTCAGATGCTCGATGCCGCGTCGCGCGGCAATCTGATGCGAGCGCGCCCGCCGTGCACTACATCGCCTGCGCACACGCGTTCGCATATCCGTATCGATACGCCCAGTGGATCACGGTCGCGACGTTGCGTGCGCCCAGCTTCTGCATCAGCCGCTGCCGATGGCAATCGACCGTTTTCGGACTGATGTTCAGCACCGACGCGATCTCGCGATTGCGCATCCCGTCCGCGATCAGCTTAAGCACCTGCTTCTCGCGCGGCGTGAGCTCGTCAATGGGCGACGCCAGCGTGCGGCCGCCCGCCGCCGATACCACTCTTGCCTTGTCGAGCGACGGATCGATGTGAACACGCCCCGCCATCACGTGCCGAACCGCCTGCACGACGCCGGCCGGGCTGCACGACTTCAGCAGATAGCCGGACGCGCCGAAGCGGATCGCATCCGCCGCGCGCGCCTCCGAGCCGAGCGCGGTGAAGACGACAAACAGCACATCCGGATGAACCCGCAGGATCTCGCCCATCGCCGGCAGCGGATCGTCGCCCGGCAGCATCACATCCATCAGCACGAGATCCAGGCGATCACGACCGCACCGATCGCTCGCCTCGGCCATGTCGGCCGCGCCGCCCACGTCGATTCCCGCATACGCCCTGCCGAGCACGACCTCGATGCCGTCGCGCACGATTGGATGGCTGTCGACGACAAGCACCCGTTCACACTTTCTCTCTACTACCATAATCGAATTCTTGTTGCTCCGATGCATCCTGTCCTGCGCGCCCGCCTGCACGACGCGTCGCCCGAGCCAAACGCGATCCCCGCCGCACCCGCACATGTCATTGAGCTTAGCGCGCGCACATCACTGGAAGATTTCAGACCTGTTTCGGTCGTTCACACGTTCGCCACTCAGCTGTCGCGGCTGCGCGCGGGCGGGCGTCGTGCGCGGCAATCGGACTGGGCCGCCGCTTCGTCGATTCAACCGCGCCACGCGCGGGCCGCGTGTGAATCCGCCGGGCGATCCCGCACGACGGCGTCGTACGCGCCCATCTGTTCGAACGTGCCGATCACGCTTTCGAGGCGCGATGCGAATGCCTCGAAAGCGTCGACAAATTCGCGTACGTCGAGATTCGCCGTTGCAATGCGCTCGATCAGCATCATGGCCGCCATGTCCTCGTCGAGGCCGAGGCCGCCGCCGCCCGCTTCCGACAAGTCGAGATTGACGGCGAGCATCCGTTTCCACATCTCGGCCGGCGCATCCGCCGGGAATTCGCCGACCATTCCGTACAGCACGAGCGCGTCGGGCCGGTCGCGAATCGAGATCATCAGTTGCCCGTCGAGCAGCACGAAGCACTGCCCGTGCTCGTCGAAGTCCAGCGGTACGCCCGCCGCTTCGCTCAACGTGTCCAACCATTCGGTATGCGTATTCATCGTTTGAGGTTCTCCATCCGAGTCATGTGATTCAAATCGGTGCGCGCCGGTGTCCGACGAGCGGCGGCGCGCTCACGCGGCCTCCATGCCCTCATGAGGCCTTCGTGCGACCTTCAGTCGGCGATCGCGATCGCCATGAACGCTTCGATCTGGGCGATCATCGCGTGCGCGGCCAGCATCTGCAGCGCGGATTGGTCGTTCGGCGGCGGCACGCCGAGATGCCGGTCGAGCGTCTCGACGAACACGCGCGCCTTGCGCGTCAGAGCCGCGACGTCGTCGCGAGCCGACGGTGCGCAACGCTTCATCGCGTCGGCCAGATCTGCGTCCGCTCGATCGCGATGCTTGCCGGATCGCCCGGCAGACAGTTCGGCGAAGTACGCGCCGATCCGCTCAACCTCGCGCGCGAGATCGTCGAGCCGCGCTTGCCGCGGCGCGTGCGCCGGCGCTCGCCCGAGATCGGTTTCGCGCGCGAACGGGCCTCCCGCCGCATTGCCCGCCGCCGCGCCAGCCTCCGAGAATGCGCGCCACGCCAGCCGCACCGACGCGCTTTCGTACAACCGCTCGCAGTGGCGCGCGACGCCGGCGCGCTGCCGATTCAGCGTGTCGATCCTCTCCTGCACGGTCTGCGCATACGCATGCGCACGATTCGGATCCTCGGAGATCCATGTGGCCGTATACGGCACGAACTGCTCGGCGCCGCCGCAGCGCAGCACGCGCAGCGCCATCGACGCGCAGTTTTCCGTCTTGCTGATCATCTGGTACTTGAGTTCGCCCGTCGTTGCGGCGTTCTTCACCGTGCGCGCGTCGCGCAACATCGCCGCCTCGTTCAGCCCGAACAGCACGAACGTAGCCCGGCCGGACGCGTCGCGCGTGTCGTGCCCGTCGCGCTTATTGTGCTTGTCGCGGTTGAATCCGATCGCCGGGAAGTACACCTTGCGCGCGCTCTGCCCCCATTGCAGCTCCTTATCCAGCTTCTGCCCCGCTCTCGGGAAAAAACGTGCGTCGCGAAAATCCGCGTCGTCAAGCGGATCGTAGGCCTCCTTCCCGATCTTTCCTCTCGCGAGCTCGCCTCGCCACAGATTGCGCACGGTTTGCGCGCCGATTTCCGATCGCTTGTCCTGGCGGTAATCGTTCAGCGCCTCCGCGTCGACGCGCTCGAATCCCTTGCCATCGAAAGGGTTGTGCGGCCACCAACTGACGTGCTCGTACACGTGCTGGCTGGCATCGGCATCCGCCTGATTCTTGATCGTCAGCGATGCATGCCCCGGATGATCGATACCTCGCCATTCCCATGACCGGAATACCATCTGGCGCGCAAGCGGCTTCGCATCGCCCGTCCCGTGAAAGTGCTCGGCGATCGACACCATGTTGCGTACGAGCCGCCGATCCAGCGGCTCCCCGTCGCGCCGCGCGCCATAGTCGAACGCCGCCTTCGCGCATTCCGTTCCGTATCGCTTCGACAGCGCGAGCACGAAGCCCTCGAGCGCGCGGCGGTTTTCCGTGCGAACCTGCTCGACGTAGCGCCGGACCACGCCGCAGTGCTTGAGCAGCGGGACGTGCGCGAGAATCTCGAACAGCCGCTCCTTGATCCCCAACCTCGCGACCGACACCGCCGGGCCGCGCGCGTCGCCGCCGACGACGAAACGCGCGCCGGATCGTGCGCTTGCGACGAATGCATCGACATTGATCATCCTGTCCTCCCTTTGCTTCGAGACGTTCTGATACGGCGCGCCAGCCGCTCTGGCCGGCGCGCATGAGCGTCGAGCGGATCGTCGCCCCGGCTGCGCGTCAACGCCGGGTGGCCGGCGCGCGATCCCGCTCGACACGAATGCCGATGCTGAAGACATTCGTCCAGCGTAGCTTTCAGATTCCGCTCAGGCGGCAATGCACATGCCGGTTCGCCGGGCAAGCGGCGCAGCGTCGCGGACTGCGCGCGCCCGCGCGTCGCGCGCCGCACCCGGCACGCGCTCGCTCGGCCATGCGGCATGGGTTCGCTTCGCGCGTCAGTGTGCAAACCGGAGCGGGCGTGGCCGTCCGCGTCAATGCGCTAATGGCGGTTGAACAGTCGCACATCGCCGAGCGTCGCCGCATACGACCGCATGTGACGTCACGAGGCCTCGCGCAACCGCAAATGCGCTATTTATGGAATCGGACCACGTGCGTCGGCCCCTAGAATCGATCCGGTTATCCGCATTACGCGAGCGCCGTTGTCGAACGAAACGCGACGCGGATGCGGGCGACCGGTTCCCTTTCCACTCAATCGAGAGCACAACATGACTTACAACCCGAGAATCGGCGGATTCACGCACGTCAGGAACGCGTCGTTCGACGTTCACGCCAACCGTTGCGAAGCGCGGCCGCGCACATCGTTTGCACAGCAGATAAAGCGCGTCTTCAGCAAGATCGGCGAAGCGCTCGGCCAGTTGTTCCACCGCAGCGCGCCGGACAACGCGCCCGGGCGGGTCAAGCTGCAGGACGTTCGCTATGTCGGCAGCTATCGACCCACCGGCGACCCGAAACAGGCGATCCGGCATTTCATGGACGAGGCGGTCAAGCAGGTCGCCGACACGCGCACCACCGAGATCCGGCGCGATCCGGAATTCGCCCGGCAGATCTACGAATCGGCGCTCTGCGCGATCTTCAGCGAAGCGAAGGACCGCTTCTGCATGGATCCCGCGACACGCGCGGGCAATGTGCGCCCGGCGTTCGTCGCAGCGCTCGGCGATGCGGCGCGCGCGACGGGGCTGCCCGGCGCCGACAAGCAAGGCGTGTTCACGCCGAGCGGCGCCGGCACGAATCCGCTCTACCTCGAGATCCGGCAGCGCGCCGATGCGCTGATGGGCGCCGAGCTGATCGCGCGCCCGGAGTACCGCGAGCTTCAGTTGCATGCGCGCCAGCAGGCGATCGATCTCGTCGCGAACGCGTTGCCGGCCGAGCGCGCCGACACGCTCGCCCGCTTCCAGCAGACGGTGCAAACGCTCGAAGCCACGTACCGCCGTGCGGCGGAGGATGCGTCGCTAGACGCGAAGAGAACGTCGGACGAGCCGGGCACCGCGTGACGAAGTAGCGTGTGATCCGGATCGTCCGGCGAGGGCTGCCGCGATGGTCCGGATCGTGGAGCTGCGGGGACTGAGGATTCGACGACTTCGACGAGACTTCGGTGACTTCGGAGCGCTCGACGGATTCAAGGAGTTCCGTCGATCCGTCGCTCCCGAAGCGATTCGCGGCCGGATCGGCCCCCGCATTTCGGTATCCCGTTCAATCACGACTCAATCGTCGTTCAAACGCCGCTCCTTCGCCGAATCGATGCGCGACGCTGCAAAACGAATCGCATGCCGAAGCGGGTCCATCGGATTGCCCGCTCGCTGGCCGCCTCGACGGCGGCAGGCGAAGCGGCCGCACGTCTATCCATAAACACGCCCATGTCGACGCACGCGCCCGCTTCCCTCCGCCGTCTCACTGCACCGACGCCTCCTCGATGACGAGCCCCGGCTCGCGCGCCAGCATCGTGCGCACCGCCGCATCCCGCTGCGCAGCCATCTTTCTTTCCCAGGGTCGCGCGACATAGACGTCGTGAACCGCGCGCGCATAGCGGTCGCTCAAGCCCGGCGTGCGGGAGTGGTACGCGCCGACCGCGCGCCACGTATCGCCGTACTGATCGATCTGCCGGCGCAGCAGCGCCGCGCCGACGCGCGCGTTGATCGACGCGTCGTACAGCCGCAGACGGTCGATTCCCTGATTGCGCAGCGCCGCCAAATGCACCGAATTGATCTGCATCAGGCCGATGTCGGTCGAGCCGTCGTCGTTGCGATGCAGCGCGCGCGGGTTCAGTCCCGACTCGTAATACGCGATCGAACGCAGCAGATCGGCGTTGACGCCATAGCGCCGCGCGGCGTCGTCGATGCAGTCCGCATGCGCGACGCGGCCCGCCGACACGATGCTGATCGCGAGCGCCGCGGCCACGCGCGCGACGCGTGCGCGCATGCGTGCCGCATCCGGACGGCGCGCGCTCATGCGTCGGCCGCGCCGAGCAGCGCGGCGACGTCGGCCACCGTCGCGATATCGGCGAGCCGCGCGCGATCGAGCCGGATGTGCCAGCGCTCGTCTAGCGCCATCGCAAGCTCGATCAACTCGAGCGAATCCATCGCCAGATCGTCGAGCAACCGCTGCTCCGGTGCGAAGTCCGCCTCCGGCACGCCCAGAATGCCGGCCAGCAACGTCTTCGCTGTCGCGAGCGCGACGGCGGCTTCGTTCGGGCATGAGCCGATCGTCATCGCTTCACGCCTCTATCGATCGAGTCGGCCCAGCCGACGCGCGTCACGCCTTCGGTCGTCACGATTCTGTCGGGCGGCGCGACGGTTGGAAACGCCGTCGCCGCACGCGTGCCCGCGCTCCGCTTCGGCACGCCGGCATCGGGCCGCGATGCGCGCCGGGCCGCCGCGTCGTCCGGCGCGGGCTGCGCCGACGGCGGCGCGTCGTCGTCGACGAGCGGATAGAGGCCCGCGCGCTCCAATTGCGCGCGGCTCATCCGCCGGGGATCGACGTTGCGCGTCGTCGGCGTGGAAGAGCGCGGCCAGGCGCCGCCGTCGGACGCCGACGAACGCAGGGCGCCGCTCGCAACCGCGGTCGGCTTGTTGTGGATGGACGAAGATCGTTGAATGAACGGCGGCATGCGAGTCCTTTTCCTCTTGTCGGTTGCTCCGGATCGGGGCGGCGGCGATCGGCGCCGCGCCGGCGCGCGGCCCCATTCAGATCTGCAGATAGCTTTTCGCGGTGTCCGTCAGCGTCGAGATCGCGCCGCTCAGCACCTTGACGAGATTGTCGAAGCTCGAGTTCTGGTGCGAGTACTTCTCGACGAGCGTCTGGACGTCATTCTGGATGTTGTCCTTCTGGCCGGAGAACGCCGTGTTCCACGCCTGGTAGCGCGCGGTGTCCCAGGTCACGTCGCTCTCGTCCGGCAGCGAATCGCGCATCTTGATCAGCTTGTCGGGGTTGATCGTCACGACGCCCGAATCGCTGATCGTCACCGCACCGCCGAGCTCCTTGCGCCAGCGGGCGAAGTCCGCACCTTTCGGCAGCTGCATCGTAGGCAGATGATCGATGACGTCCTGCAGCAGCTTGCGGATCGCGTGCCCGTCGATCTTCATGTTCTTGTCGTCTTTTGCCGAGATGTAGTCCTGCAGCTTGCTCATCACGTCGGTGACGCTCTGGAAATACTTCGTCAGCCCCTCGACGATCCTGGCGTATGCGTCGACGTCGGACTTGCCCTGAGCGATCACGTCGATGAGCCCCTGGAGGATCGGATCCGGCTGAACGCCGCCGTTGTCGCCCGCGGCGTCGAGCGTGCCGCCCAGGTGCTGGGATTCCCAGCGCTCGAGCAAGTTGCGCTGCGCGAGCGCGTGACTGCGCAGCGCAACGCGCGCATCGTCGAACACCGCGAGGGCTGCGGGGCGGCCTTCGACGAAGCGGCCGTCGACCAGATCGGGCAGCCGGACCGACGCGAATTCGTCGATCGCCGCGCCAAGCTTTTGCTCCGGCAACCGGCGATCGACGCCCGCCGTGCGCAGATCGTCGTCGGTCATCGCCCTCACACCGGCATCGACGGGCATCGTTTTCGCGAGCGCCGCAACCGCTGGCCAATCGCGCGCGGCCAGCGCGCGCCCCATGTTGACATGGACATTCATCGTGGTTCACCTTCGTGCTGTCGGATTCATCGAGAGCGCGCGCGATGCGCGGCGCCCGCCTTCACTCGATCAGGAATTCGTCCCGGTTGCGCCCGCGGATCCATTTCGGCTCGATACCGCGCCCGCTCCAGGTTGCGCCCGTCGCCGGATCGCGATACTTCGGCCTGACCGCTCCGCGCTTGCGCTCGCCCGGCTTCTTCCGGTATCCGAACACTTCGTACGTCGTGAGACCGTACTCGCGCACCTTCGCGCGCACGTCGTCGATCGCGGCCTGCAATTCGGCCTGCCGCGCCGCTTCTGCCTGCGTGCTCAACGCCTCCGCCCGGGCCTTCAGTTCCTTGTATGTCGCCATGCGCTCAACCATCGAAATTCCGATCTTGGAGACAGACGCCGGCGCAGGCTTTCAAAAAAGCGCCATCGCCCGTCCCGGGAAACGCGACGGCGCGACGGGCGAAGCCCGCCGCATCCGCCGCGGCGCGAACCATCAGGTCCGCAGATTGCCGGCCACCTGCGCGGCCACCGCGTTGTCGTTCGCGATCTGGCTCTTCGCCGCATCGATCGCCTTCTGCGCGGCTTCGCGGCCGCGATGCGCCGCTTCGTCCCGCGCACCCGCCACCGCCATCGCGGTCTGCTGCGCGCTCTCGTCCTCTTTCTGCTCGGCGCGGTCCGCGCCCTGCTGCTGCGCCGATGCGCCGTCGATCTGGTTTTTGCCGATCTGGCCGCCCGACTGGATCAGATCGCCCTTCATCTGCTGGCGGCTTGCCTTCACGAGATTCTCTTCGTGACGAATGCCATGCATGTCGATCCGGTGCTGCCGGGCGGGCGCATCCTGCGCGAGCACGCTCGTGTGCTCGTCGCTCATCCGCTCGCCGCCGGGGTCGATCTCGTGGCGCGTCGTCTCCCCGGTATCGCGCTTGACCTTCACGTGCGACAGCTCGTCGTTCGAGAGCACCGGCTTGTTGATACCGCGCAGCTCGAGCGCCTGCTCCGCATGGAACTGCTTGAGCTCCGCCTGCGGCTTCATCTCCTTTTCGATAGACATCGACTTCGTGCTCAAGCCCTTCATCTGCTGCATTGCGCCACCGAGCGAGGTCGTCGCCTGCAGCACGCCGCCCGCGATCGCCGCCGTCATTTGCGCGGCACCGATGCTGCGATCCTTCGCGGCCGCGCTCATCATCGCTTCGTGCGCGAGCGTCGTGAGCTTGCCCTGCATCACGAGATCCGACTGCACGTTCTTCTGCAGCGCGATGCCGAGCGCGAGCATCGCGTCGAACGCCTTGTCCTCGGCGAACGAGAAGCGCTGCGGCGCGTTCGACGTTGCGCGCGACGCGTGGCCGCCGACGCACGTGTCGCCCTCGCTCCCGGGCGACACGTGGCGCTGCACGAGCGCCTCGTGCATGTCCGTGACGGCCGGCATTTGGCTCGCGGCGAGCAGCTTGTGCTCGCGCTCCATTCCCGAGACCGTCCGCCGGTCCGTCGCGCGCGTCTGCGCGGCCGGCTTCGGCTGAGCGAGCTCGACGCGCTGCGCGCCCGGGCCCGAGTCGCGCCGCGGCGACACACGCTCGCCGACGACGGCCGCGAGCGCCGCGTCCGCGCGCGCGAGCGCACGGCCGTCGTTGCGGGCTGCCTTGTTGCCCTGCTCGGTCAGTCCCGCGTCGGCAAGCCGGGACAGCTCCGCGTTGCTGATATTGATGTCGCTGCTTTGTACACCGATTGACATACGCACCTCTTCGACTCAGAAAACTAACGTGATCGCCCGTATTACACTGCGCGGGCCTTACGCAGGATCAGCTTGCCCGTCGAGGTCTGCATCTCGCCCGCATCCGACATCTGCTGCATCAGCTGCGCAAGCACGCGATTGTGCTCGGCGAACGATTCGACCGCCTGTTTCAGCAGGTCGCCGAGCAGCTTGATGTCGTACATCGCTTCCTTGACATCCGCGAGCAGGCCCATCGCCTTCTCGCGCTCGATGCCGACGACGATCCCGCCCGCCGTCTGCGACACCTGATTGCCGACGTTCATCACGGTGCTCGCCTTCTCGAACCGGTTCGCGAGCAGCATCCCGTCTTCATGCGCCTCGACGCCGATCGCGCGGCGCATGCGCGTCATCGCCGTCGCGGTGCGCGAGCCGAGCGCCTCGAGCCCGGACTTTTCGGAAAACTTTTCGATCAGCTGCGCGAGCATCTTGCCGATCGCCGAATCCATCAGCTTCGTCAGCTGGCCCGCCATCGCGTCGATCACCTTCGATGCGACCGCCTTCACCGCCGATGCGCCGACGAACGCGGCGGCGACGAGCGCGACGCCCGTCACGACCGCGCCGAGGATCGCGCCGGCAAGCTCAGCCTTCTGCTGATCGACGCCGCACGCGGCGAGCGCCTTCGTGATGAGCGACGAGATCACCTCCATCAGCGGCTTGAGGATCGCGTTCATTACAGGCTGCATCAGCTTGTCCATGAACGACACGCCCGTCGTCGCGCGGCTGATCTCGTCGCCCACAGCGAGCGCGAGCCCCACGGCCGCGAGCGCGAGGCTCGCGCCTCCCGTAAACGCGGCCGCGGCGAAGCTGACCGCGGTGATCACCCAGCCGACGATCTTGCCGATGCAGCCCATCGTCTTCTGCATCTCCTCGGCCTTCTTCACCTGCTCCTGATACTCGTCGGACTTCTTCTTCAGCTCCGCTTCGCGCTTCGCCTGCATCTCGGTGAAAAGCTTCCGCTTCGATTCGAGCTCCTTCACGTTGCCCGACGAGATCAACTCCTGCAGCTTGCCGAGCACCACCGTGAGCTCGGCCGCGCCGCTCAGATTCGGCGACGGCGGCGTGCGCAGCGACGCGCCCGTGCCGTACCGCTGCGCGGCCTGGTTCACCGCATTGTCGATCTGCCGCTCGCATTCGCGCGCCTGCATCGCGAGCGCGGTCGCCGCATCGAGCTTCTTCGCCGCGTCGGCCTGCAGCGCGTCCACGCGGCCATGTGCGTCGCCCGCCTGCTGCTTCGCCTGCTCGAGCGCCGCCTTCAGCGCCTTCAACTGATCGGCGGGCAGCCCCTGCTTCACCGCGTCCTCGTACCGCTTCTGCGCGGCGTCGACGGCCGCGCCCGCGGCCTTCGCGTCGACGGCTGCCTGCTTCGCGGCGGCGGCGGCCCGCTCGGCCGCGTCGGTCGCCGCCTTTGCGTCGTCGGTCGCGCGCTGGAACGCGTCGGCCAGCCGGTTCAGGTTGTCCCGCGTGGCCTTCGACATCTGGTTCCAAATGTCCGAGCGCTGCTTGAGCTCGTTGAGGCTGCTCGCGTTGATGACCCTCATCAGCACGCCGAGCAGTTCGGTGAGCTTCGCCGCGCCGCTCGCGCGGCTGCCACCGCCGTGCGCGTTCGCAGCCGCCGTGTCGGACAGCGGCGCATCGTGCTCCTGCGGCGCGCGCAGCGCCGGCTTGCCGTCGAGCCGCGCGTCGTCAGCGGCAGGCTGCCCGTCGCGCTGCCCGGACGCGAGCTGCGACATCCGCTCGAGGAAATTGCGCTGCGCGGCCGACACCACGTCGACGTACGCCTGTGGCGACAGCATGCCGAGCGCGCTCGCCGCGTCGCGCAGCGGATGGGTCTGGTAAGCGTTCGCGTTGGCGGCCAACCCGCCTTGCACTCCGGATGACATAGATCAGCTCCTGTTGGCTAGTGGTCGTTCCCGACGGATGCGAGCGCCGCATCGGCGCTCACTTCGTCGAGCCCGTCGAGATAGGACTGCGCCTTCTGCGCGAGGCGCTCGTCGCGCGAGCGCTCGACGACGCTGCCGAAGCAGCGCCGCGCGAGCGGCGCCTTGCCCATCAGCAGATGGCACTGGCCGGTATGGAACATCGGCCGGAAGTCGTCCTTCGACAGCGAATACGCGAGCGCGTACAGATCGATCGCCCGCGCGTATTCCTTCTTCAACTGGCACACCGCCGCGAGCCCCATCGCGTACTCGGAGTTGTAGAAGTCGTAGATGCACAGGAAGCGGAAGAACACCTCCGCGTCGTCGAGCCGCCCCTGCTGGTAGAAACGGTACGCGAACGCATAGATGCCGTTCATCAGGTCCTGCGGAACCCGATGCAGATCCTTCAACGTCGCGCCGTTCTGGACCGCGTCCAGCAGCGCCGCCGCCATCTCGTCGGCGTCGATGTCCTCTATGTTCACGTCGTGTTGCGTCATGCCTTCACCTCGCTCGGTTCTTTCAGTTACATGGATGTCGCAGCGTTGCAGTGCCGTCGAATGACGGTTGCTACGTTACGCGCCGTTCGCTCGGGAAAATTTCACAAAGCAGTCTTTTCGGGTTGTCATGCGTTTCGGCCGCCCGCCTCAGCGGACGCGCCGTCGCCCAATGGCGCGCCGCCCGGCGAAGCGTCGCCCGGCGATTCCTCGCCGCCGCCCTCCTGCTGCGCGGGCGGCGTCTGCAGCGGCATATCGGGCGGCCCGCCGCGATTCGCCGCCTCGACTTCCTTGAGCCAGATCAGCACGCGCATCACGCCGTCGATGTCGTCCTGGTTCACGAAGCTGTAGCGGCGCGGCGAGTTGCGATAGATCGAACGCGCGAGCGCGACGTTGCGCGCGACCGGCACGCCGTGCGCCTCGGCGTGCCGGATGACCGCGAGCGCGCGCGCATTGGTCTCGCGCACCGACACGAACGGAATCGGCACGATGTCCGGATTCACGTAGATGCCGATCGCAATGTGGGTCGGGTTCGCGACGATGAAATCGGACTGCTCGACGTTCGCCTTGATCTCGTCGGACAGCAGTTCCTGATGGATCTCGCGCCGCCTGCTCTTGATCTCGTGATTGCCCTCGCTCTCCTTGTATTCCTGCCTCACCTCGTGCTTGTCCATCTTCAGCTCGCGGTGGTACAGGAAATATTCGACGGCCGCGTCGGCGATCAGCACGGGTAGCGCGCACAGCAGCAATAGCAGCACGAGCCGGATCGTCAGTACGATCCACATGTGCCCGAGCAGCGCCGCCCGCGCGCGGAACAACCCGAACACGTCGTGGTGGTAGAGATCGATGAACACGCGCACCGCAATCGCGAACACGGCGACGTAGAGCAGCGCCTTCACCGCGTCCTTCGCCGAGCGCCAGCTGAAGAGCCGCTTCATTCCCTTGACTGGATCGAGCGCCGTCGGATCGAAGCGGATCGATTCGACCGCGAGCGCGAAGCGGCTTTGCACGAGCGACGGCAGCGCGCCCGCGACCGCGCAGAGCAGCCCGAACGGCGCCGCGATCCGCAGGAACAGCTTCGCCCACGCGAGCGCATATGCGCCCGGATTCGGCTGCGCGCCCGTCGACGCGATCCGCACGAATTCGGCCGTGATGCGAGTCAGATCGACGAGTGTGGGCGCTGTCAACGCACCCGTGGCGATCACGACGAACGCGACGATGTCCCTCGCCTTGAACGTCTGCCCTTTCTTCGCCGCGTCGCGCAGCTTCTTCGCGGTCGGCTTCTCGGTTTTCTCCGCCATTGCTCACTTCACCAGGCTGCTGAAAGGCTGCACGAGCAGCAGCGCGGTCATCTCGCGCGGCGCCGCGTACACGAAATAGAGATGGAACACGGCGAACGCGACGATGCTCTTGACCGTCAGCGACAGCGAGAACGCATTGACCTGCGGGCAGAAGCGCGAGAAGAGTCCGAGCAGTGCATCGGTCAGGAACATCACGATCAATACGGGCGCGGCGAGCGCGAGCCCGTGCGCGACGAGATCGGTCAGCAGCGCGCCGAGGCGCGGCAGGTCGATCGAGAACGGCGCGCCCGCCGGCACCGTCGCATAGCTCGATTCGAGCGCGCCGACGATCGTCAGCATGCCGCCCTGCTGCAGGAACGCGGCCGTGTAGAACAGGCTCACGAACGGCGCGAGCGCCGACGCCTCTACCCCCGTGGCCGGATCGATCGAATCGCTGATCGTCGCGCCGCGCTGGTTGTCGATCAGCGTGCCGATCGCGGTCGCGACCCAGAACGGCAGCGACAGCGCGACGCCGAGCACGACGCCCGTCGCCGCTTCCGTCAGCTCGGCGCCGGCGAGCGCGCCGCCTTGCAGATGCGGGTGCGCGAAGCTCGGCCACAAGCCGAGAATGACGGCGAACACGATCGTGTTCTTCACAATCCCGTTGACGATCGTCCGGTCGTTCAGGAACGGCAGCAGATAGAACACCGGTGCGACGCGTGCATACGCGATCGCGATCGCGCCGGCCTGCCGGTAGAACGCTTCCATCGAGACATCCATCGTGTCGCTCGGCGTGACGCGGCTCAGCGAAGGCCGATCGACAGCATCTCGGTCGCGAACGCGAGCAGCTTGCCGCCGAACCAGCCGGAGAGCACCATCAGGCAACCGAACACTGCGATCATCTTCAGCCCGAACGGCAGCGTCTGCTCCTGCAATTGCGTGACCGTCTGGAACAGACCGATCGCGAGGCCCACGACGGTCGAGACCGCGACGGGTGCCGCGCACAGCAGGATCACGAGCAGAATCGCCTTGTCGCCGGCATAGGTGAGTTCATCCATCATTTTTCATCCTAAAAGATGCGCCGCGGCGCGGCTATTTCATCAGGTTCAGGTACTGCTCGATCAAGCCCTTGGAGATCAGCGTCCAGCCGTCCATCGCGACGAACAGGATCAGCTTGATCGGCACCGAGATCGTCACGGGGCTCATCATCATCATCCCGAGCGCGAGCAGCACGCTCGACACCACCATGTCGACGACGAGGAACGGCAGATACAGGTAGAAGCCGATCTTGAACGCGCTCCTGACCTCGGTGAGCGCATACGCGGGCAACAGCGAGAACAGCGAGTTGTCGAGGCCGTCCGACTCGTCGCCGGCCGCGCTTGCGTCGGACGAGTCGGCGTCGTCGCTCTTCAGGCGCGCGGCTTGCGCGCGCTCGAAGAAGCGCACGAGCTCCGGATCCGAGTAGCGCGTCAGATAGCGCTTGTAGTCACCGAGGCCGCCGTCGATGAAGTCGTTGACCGAGTCGCTGTTCATCACGTCGAGCGGATGGTGCTGCAGATACCGGTACGCGCTCTGAGCGACGGGCATCATCACGAACAGCGACATGATGAGCGCGATGCTGTTGAGAGCGAGATTCGACGGCACCTGCTGGATGCCGAGCGCGTTGCGCACGAGCACGAGCACGATCGAGAACTTGATGAAGCACGAGCCCGCCGCGACGACGAACGGCACGAGCGTCGCCGCCGTCAGCAGAACGATCAGCGCGATTTCGTTATTCGCCATCGCGTGCCGCCGGCTTCGCGCGCCAAAGCGCCTTCACTTCGACCGCGAGCTGCTCGCCGACCTGGATCAGCTCGCCGCTGCCGAACGGCTGGCCGTTCGCAAGGATCGTCACCTCGCCCGGCGTGCCGCGCAGCGGCAGCACCAGGCCCGGATGGCAGCGCGCCAGCTGCGCGACCGTCACGTGATCGTCCTGCAGCACGAACTCCAGCGTGACGGGCAGTGCGTCGAGGTCGAACGCCAGCGGCGGCGCTGCCGGCCGCGCGTTCCCCGTCGCGGATTCGTCATGCGGGCCATCGTGCGTCTCGTCGATCGCCTGGCCGTTCAGTGGCTCGTTCAGCATGATGTTCTCTCCTTCCCAGAAAAATTCACATAGCGCTTGCGCGCCGACTTTGACCACGTTGCGCGGCGTGCGGACGAGCAGCACGTCGCCCGGCGCGACTGCGGGCAACAGTGCGAACGGCAGGCGCGCCGTGCCGATCGCGAAGCGCATCGCGAGCGGCACGCCGCCGATGTCGGCCACGGCGCGCGTCGCGGGCACTTCATCCGGAAATGCGCGGAACAGCGCGCGCGGGCGGCCGGGCCCATCGAAGCACAGCAGCGGCTCGGCGGGTCGCGCGCGCTCGACGAGATCGACCAGCCGCACGTGCGCCCAGCCGCCCGGCGGCGCAGGCAGCTCGGCGGCGGCGTCCCGCCCGCTCAGCAGCTCGAGCGCGTAGCGCCTGTCGAGTGCGCGCCACGCGAGCACGCCGAGCGCCGGATAGCGGCGGCGCATCAGATCGTCGACGTCGACCCAGCCTTCGTGCTCGACGCCCCGCCAGGTCGCGCGCAGCGCCGCATAGCCGAGCGGCGGCGCGACCGTGCGCAGCGCGGCGTGCTCGCCCGCCACGCGCAGCACCTGCGCGCTCCGATAGAGCGGCAACTCCGCAGGCGCGACGCGCCGCAACAGCGAGTAGCGCGCGCTCATTGCTCGTCCGCCTCCGGTTGCTGCCGCGCGCGACGCCACGGCAAGCGGCCGCCGTCGTCATCGGGGCGTTGACGGTCGAATTGAACGGACCATCCCGGCGTCAGCCGATCGACACCGTGCTCCATCGCGCGCTGCACGCGCTCGTGGCTCGGCTGAGCGTTGACGACGCGCGGCGCGCCGACGGAATCGAAGCGCAGCTCGACCGCAGGCTGCCCATCCCATGAGTTGAAGCTGTAGCGCACCCGGGTGCCCTGCGTGTCGCGAATGTCGCGCGCTTCCGAGTGCGCCGCGCCGGCTTGCGCGCGTTGGCCCGCGGTGCGCGACGGATCGTGCGCGCGGGAGGTGGGCTTGGCGGCGTGCGTCAACGCCGACGGTTGAAAGGCCCGTGGGAAACCAGCGATCGCGGCGTCGCCCGAGCGGCCCTGATCGTCGCCGTCGCCGCCCTCGCGCGCCGCACCGTGCGCGGCGCCGGCGGTCAAGCGTTTTGCCGCTGCGGCGGCCGACGCGACGTCGATCGCCGTTGTCGGCGAAGACGACGGCGATCGCGCGGGCGATGTCGCCGACGGTTGCGCAACGCCCGCCGGCTGTTCCGCCGGCGTCGCGAAAGGCCGCGAAGCCGCGGCCGCCATCGCGCGCGCGGCGGCGTCGAGCGTTCGGCGATCCGCGTGTCCCGCGTGCGCAGATGCAGGAGGCGGTGCGGTCTCGGCCGCCGCGTGCGGCGCGCGTGCGTCCGCCATCGACGCGCCGGGCGCCCGCTCACCCGTCGCGAGCACGGCATCGAGCGCCGCTGCGTCGCCGCGCGTCGCCGCACCTTCCGCCGAACCCGACTCGAAGCCCGCCTCGCCGCCGGCGTCGCGTCGCGCACTGCCCAACCGCGCATCGCTGCACCGCAATGCGATCGTCCGATCCCGCGCCTGGGGCAACGCGGGCATCCAGAGCGCCGCCGCCAGCGGCTCGCTCCGGCGCTTGGTTTTCTTCCCCGCGTGAGCGCGCGCCGCTTCGGTGTCGTCGCCCTCACGACCGTCGTCGCGTTCGTCGCGGCGCCCGTCGAGCACCTTGCCGCATTGCTCGCGGTACGCACGCTGCAAATCGGACGCCTGCCCCGTGCCCGCCGGCTCCGCGCGCTGCGCGGGCTCGACGCCCGCCGCGATCGGCGCGCTAATGCTGATGGTTGAACCCATGACCTGCTCCTTCCGTAATGTCCGCTTCGGCGACCGCTTCGCGCAGCCGCTCGTTTTCGATCCTGCGCCGCGCGAGCCAATCGCGATGCGCGTCGCGTCGCCGCTCGAGCGCGAGCGCGGCGGCCAGGCTGTCGCGCAACGCCTGCTCGGCCGCCTGCCGGCGCTCGAGCAGTTCGTCGGCCTCGATCTGCCTGCATGCGATCTCGTGGCGGATCGCCGCCTGCTTGCCGCGCACGCGCATCAGCTCGCTGCGCGTATACGGCTTCGGCGGCGCGCTCGCCGCGAGCCGCTCGCGCAGTTGCGCGAGCGCCGCGCGCCGCTCGGCGATCTGCCCGTCGAGCGCCGCGAGCCCGCCGCGTTCACGCGCCGCCTGCCGACGCAGCGCGTCGCCGCGCCGCTCGAGCACCGCAATCAGCCGCCCTGCGCTGTCGAGCCGCTTCACGACGCGGCCTCGCGCATCCGTTCGAGCGTGTCCCCGAACGCCGACGCGTCGTCGATCGCCTGCTGCAAGAACGCATCGAGCGCCGGCCGCCTGTCGAGCGCAACATCGTTCTCCGGGTTCTCGCCGCGCCGGTATTCGCCGAGATCGAGAAACACTTGCATCTCGTCGATGCGCGCGAGGTCCCACCGGAGCTGCCGCGCGGCCGCCCGATGCGGCTCGTCAGCGATCTCGTCGAACAGGCGGCTCGCGCTTTTCAGCACGTCGATCGCCGGGAAATGGCCCTTCGCGCCGAGTTGCCGGCTCAGGTACACGTGGCCGTCGACGATCGAGCGGATCTCGTCGCCGATCGGATCGGGCTCCTCCTCGTTTTCGAGCAGCACCGTATAGAACGCGGTGATGCTCCCCGCGTCCGTGCGCCCGGGCCGCTCGAGCAGCCGCGGCAACTGCTCGAACACCGACGCCGGATAGCCGCGCCGCGCGGGCGCCTCGCCGGTCGCGAGCGCGAGGTCGCGCAGCGCTCGCGCGTAGCGGGTCATCGAGTCGAGAAACAGCATCACGTCACAGCCGAGATCGCGGAAGTACTCGGCGATCGTCGTCGCGACGAGCGCCGCATTGCAACGGTCCACCGAAGCGCGGTCCGACGTCGCATACACGACGACCGTCCGGTCCCGGCTGCCCGAGCGCCGCATCCGCTCGATGAACTCGGACACCTCGCGGCCGCGCTCGCCGACCAGCGCGACCACGTACACGTCGGCCGCCGCATGCTCGATCATCATGTTCATCAGCGAAGTCTTGCCGCAGCCCGCGGCCGCGAAGATGCCGAAGCGCTGGCCGACGCCGCACGTGAGCAGCCCGTCGATCGCGCGCACGCCCGTCTCGAGCCGCCGCTCGATCGGCCGCCGCGCCGCGTAATCGGGCGGCGCGGCGTCGATCGCGCAGCGACGCGGCACCGCGCCGCCCGACGCGCCCACCGTGCCGAACCTCTCGACGACGCCGCCCGTCGCGTCGACAACCGCGCCGAGCAACGTCCGCGATACGTCGATCATCATCCGCTCGCCCGTCGGCACGAGTACGACCTGCCGCGACAGCCCGGCCGTGCTGCCGAGCGTGCTCAGGATCGCGGCGTCGCGCCCGAAGCCCACCACCTGCGCGCGGCCGATCGTCGCGTCGCTGCCCGCCGCCGCGCGAATCGTGCACATCTCGCCGATCGCGACGTCCGGCAGCAGCGCCTCGATGATCGGCCCCTGGATGCGGCGCGGATGCGCGCGCCGCCTCAAGAGCCGCAGCGGATTGCCGGCGGCATTCATCGCGCGAGGATCTCGTGGATCGCGCAGAGGTCCGCGTAGAACGTCTCAAGCGCCTCGGTGAAACCTTCGGCGTCGGCGAGGCAACGCGGCTCGACGCGGCCGTGCAGCATCAGTGCGTCGTCGACGAGCGACAGCAACGGGCGGCGCGATGCGAACGCGTCCGAGCCGCGCGGCAGCTGGTACGCGAGGAGATCGAACGCGCAGCGCGCGAGCTGGCTTTCGCCCGGGCAGTCGAGCCGGCTCCAGATCGTCAGGTGCTCACCGTCGTGCTCGACGAACATTTCGGGCATCGAATGAAAGGCTATGCAGATCGGCGCGTGCGCATCCATCTCGCCCGCGATCGCGCTTCCGCAGCCCATCTTCTCCATGCTTTGCTTGACTAGCATGACGACATCGACATTCATCGTTTCTCTCCTTAAATCGTCTTCAAGACATCGATTGCGACGCTGTCGGCCACTTCGCCGAACGACAGCACCTCCAGCTCCGGAAAGCGGCTCTCGATCAACCGCTTGACGAAACGCCTGACTTCCATCGACGCGAGCAGCACCATGTCGCGCTGCGAGAAGCCCGCGCGCGCGAGTTCGAGCGCGAGCCCGTCGAGCAACTGCTCGCTCGTCGCGGGCTCCAGGTTCAGGTACGCGCCGCCCGACGTCTGCCGCACGCCCTTGCCCACCGCGTCCTCGAACTCGGCGGACAGCACGAGCGCGCGCAGCTTGCCGCCTGTAGCGAACCGGTTCGAGATGTAGCGCGCGAGCGCCGCGCGCACGTGCTCGACGAGCAGGATCGAGTCCTTCTCCTTCGGGCCCCACTGCGCGAGCGATTCGAGAATCAGCTTCATGTTGCGGATCGAAATCTTCTCGGCGAGCAGCCTCTGGAACACCTCGGCGATGCGTTGCACCGAAATGTGCCGATAGCTTTCCTTGATAAGTTCCGGGTACTTGCGGTCCATGTCGTCGAGCAGGCGCTTGGCTTCCTGCACGCCGAAGAATTCCGACACGTTGCTCAGCATCGCCGCCAGAAACTGCCCGTACAGGTCGTCGATCGCCGAGCGCGTGAGGACGTCGATCTTCGCGAGCGCGTCGGTCTGCGCGCCCGGCACCCACCACGCGTCGCCGCCCGCGCCATCCGGCAGCTGCACGACGTCGACGGGCAGCCCTTCGAGCGCGAGCGTCGAGCCGATCACGCGATGCCTGTCGAAGCAGATCGCGAACGTCGCCGCGCGGATCTCGTTGATCAGCACGATCGCCTCGCGCAGATGCACCTGCGGCGAATACACGACGCGGATGTCAGGCAGCCGCAGCCCCATGTCGACGAACGCGCGCCGCCTGAACGCGCCGATCACGCCGTCCCGCTCGAACATCGGCTTCGCCGCTTCGGGCACCATCAGCATCAGCGGCACCGTCTCCGGAATCAGCGTGTCGATGTTGACGTCGTCGTTGGGTGCGTCGGCGGATTTCGCCGCGCCGCCGCCCGACAGCGCGCCCGCCACCTTGCCGACGCCCCCTCTCTCGCGCGCCGGCTCGCTCGGCTTGGGCCATTCGCGGCGCACGTACAGCGCGCCCAGCGCGAGCGCGATCAGCAAGAAGACGGCGAGAGGAAAGCCGGGCAGCAAACCGATCGCGAGCGCGAGCACGGCCGTCACGGCGAGTACGAATGGATTCGAGAACAGTTCGCCGACGATGTTCGCGCCAAGGTTGTTGCCCGAGCCGCTCACGCGGGTGACGACAAAGCCCGCGCCGATCGCGATCAGGAGCGCGGGAATCTGTGCGACGAGGCCGTCGCCGATCGACAGGATCGTGTAAGTGGTGAGCGCTTCGGATACCGACATGCCGTGCTGCATCACGCCGACCGAGATGCCGCCGATCAGGTTCACGAAGATGACGACGATGCCGGCAATCGCATCGCCCTTGACGAACTTCATCGCGCCGTCGAACGAGCCGTACAGCTGGCTCTCGCGCTCGAGCGCCGTGCGGCGCGCCTTCACACCTTCGTTGTCGATGATGCCAGCGCGCAGGTCCGCGTCGATGCTCATCTGCTTGCCGGGCATCGCATCGAGCGAGAAGCGCGCCGCGACCTCGGCGACACGCTCCGAACCCTTCGTGATCACGATGAACTGCACGATCGTCACGATCACGAACACGACGAAGCCGACGACGAGGTTATCGCCGATCACGAACTGCCCGAACGTCGTGATGATCTTGCCGCCCTCGGCCGTGAGCAGGATCATCCGACTCGTGCTGATCGACAGCGCGAGCCGGAACAGCGTCGTGATCAGCAGGATCGACGGAAACGTCGAGAACTCGAGGATGTTGACGATGTAGAACGAGCCCATGAACACGAGCAGCGCAGTCACGATATTGAAGCCGATCAGGAAATCGAGCACGTACGACGGCAGCGGCACGATCAGCATCGCGATCACGAGCACCATCATGCTCAGGACGATCAGTTCGGGGCGCGCTTGGGTCTTGACCAGGAGATTCTTCAGCATGACTATCGACCGGTTTGAATGAAGGACGCCGCGCATCAGCCAGCGTCCGTGTCCGGGCGTGCCTGTCGCCGCTCGCGCGCGTACGTCGCGCCGATCAGTTCCTCGATCGCGCCGAGCGCCGCGCGACGCGCGTCGACGTTGCCGTAGAGCGCGATCGGCACGCCCGCGAACGCGCGCAGCGCGAGCTGCAGCAACTGCGAACGGCGCTCGGCCGAAAGCGGCCCGAGCAGATCGCCGAGCGTGCCCAGGAGCACGTCGGCAACCGAAAGCGGCCGCTGCAGGCCGCCCAGCATCGTTGCGAGCGCACGCGCCTCGGTAAGCCCGCAATCGCGCGCGAGCGCGTCGTCGAGCAGCCGGCCGACGAACAGCTCGTCGCCCGACGCGAGCAACCGCACGTGATGCAGCGTGCCGAGGAGTGGCCCGAACTCGGCCGCGCAGCCGCAGCTCGGATCGTGCGACTGCATGTCGTACGACAGCGCGGCGCTCACGTAGTCGAGAATCCGCTTGCGCCGGCTCACGCCGAACTGCTCGATCCAGTCCTCGTAGACGACAAGATGCGAGCCGTCGAACTCGAGAAACTGCCGATACAGCTCGCGCAGCCGGCGCGGATCGAGCTGCATCCGCGCACCGAACACCTTTGCCTTCAGCGCCGCGTTGATGCCCGCCTTGATCCGCTTGTTGCCGTCGCCCGCGAGCAGCTCCTCGATCGCGCGCTCGACCACGTCGACGGATTCGCCATCGAGCCGGCGGCGCCTTCGCAGCTCGCGCAGCGCGAGCAGCAGGTCGCTCTCATCGCGAAAGCGCTCACGCGCGTCGCGCAGCAACGCCGCGAGATCCGCGCGGCCGCGCGACGCGTGGCCGTCGGGCGAGGTCGGACGGCCGAGCAGCGCGGCGAGCTCGTCGAGCTTCTCGTCGGCGTCGGTGTCGAGGATCCGTTCGAGATCGTCGCTGCGGCGCCCCTTGCGCTCCGACGCGCGAAACCGACCGAACTGCACGGCTGCGTTCGCGGCCTCTCCGTCGAACTCGGCGAGCTGCGCGTCGACGCCCGCCGCGCCCGACGCCGGCGCCTGCGGCGCGTCGTCGAGCGACGGCTCCGCGTCGAGCCGGTTCGCCGTGCCGGCGCCTTCGACCGAAAAGCCGCGCCGCGCGACGGAGGCGCCGCCGATGTTCGAGCTCATGACTTGTCGTCCATGTAGGGTTTGAGCATCTGCACGGTTGCGCGCAGCGTCGCGTTGTCCGCCGGATCGCCGGATTCCCACGGGTGGCCGTCGGGCCAGGCCGCGCCCGCGCGCAGCAGCTTCGGCTGGATCAGAAACACGCGCACGACCTGCTCGTGCCGCTCCGAATGCCCGCGAAACAGCCCGCCGATCAGTGGGATGCTCGCGAGCCCGGGAATCCTGAACGTGCGGCGCGTAACGTCGTCGCGCGTGTTGCCGCCGATGAGCAGGCTCATCTCGCGCGGTACCCGCGCGACCGTGTTGATCTCGGTGCGGTTCACGAGCGGCATCGCGTTGTTCTCGGCGAAGATCTGGCCGTCGCTCGTCGCGCCGTCGGCGGTGCCGTCCTCGATGTCGACGATCATCTCGACCTGCGATGCGTCGCGCGTGAGCCGCGGCAATACGTTGACGAGCGTGCCGTAGGTCACGTGATCGAGTTGCACCGCGCGCTCGCCGATCAGTTTCGCGTAGAACGTCTGGTTGCTGTCGAACGTCGCCGGCACGTTCTCCTGCGTGAGCACGACCGGCCGCGAGATCACCGTGGCGTCGCCCGTCTGGCCGAGCGCCGCGATCGACGCGAGGAATTTCGTGCCGTCGAGCGTCGTCACGTTGCCGCCGCTAGTGTTCAAACCCACGCCGATGCCGGGCGCATTGAGCGCGCCCTGCCAATCGATGCCCAACTGGTCGAGCCGGCTCTTCCTGATGTCGATGATCCACAGCGACAGCTCGATCTGCCGCTTCTCGACGTCGAGCGAGCGGATCAGCGCCTCCATGTCCTGCACCTTGTCTAGACGGCCGACGAGGATCACGCTGTTCGTGTCCGGATACGCGACCGCACGCACGCCGTCCGACGCGGGCAGCGCGACGCCGCCCGTCGGGCTCGCCGGATCCGTCGAGCCTGCGCCGCCCGGCACATTGCCGGCAACGAGCGGCGCGGGCAACGCGTCGGCGAGCGAGAACGCCGGCTTTCCGGTTGCGCCCCCCGCGCCGGCGCGCCCCGCCGCATCGCCCGCCGCGGGGAGGACGGCGGGCGACGCCGCCCGCGCGCCCGGCCGCGCGGGGCCAAAGATGCGGCCGAGCACGGTCGCCATGCCCGGAATGTCGACTTCCTTGTCGCGCAGCATGTACTGGCGATCGACGACGAAGCTGTTGTGAAGTTGCACGACGCGCACGGCCTGCTGGTCGCTCGCCTCGTTCGAGCGCACCTCGTCGAGATAGCGCGCGGCGGCGGCGACGAGATTCACGTAGACGGGCGCTCCGGTCACGTAGAACGTATTGCTCAGGTCGTCGCCGCGCACTGGGAAGCGCGGATCGTAGAGCCGCGTCTGCCGGATGAAGTCGCGCAGGCTGCGCACGGTCGCATGGCGCATCGAGACGACGGCGTTCTTGATCTCCGAGTTGTCGTAGATGTAGATCGACGCGCCGTCGTCGTACCAGAGGAGCGCCATCGATTCGCCGAGCCGCGCGAGGAGCGCGCGTGGCTGCGACAGGTCGAACTCGCCTGTCACGTGCTTGCGACGCACCTTCTCGCTCACGACGATCGGCTTGTGCAGCCGGCCGGACAGCGCATTGAGCAGCACGCTGATACTCGCGTCGTTCGCGACGAAATGGCGCTCGTCGTCTTGCGGCGCGCTCGCCGGCTGCGCGGCCGCGCGCGCGCCGCCGTCCGCCGCGTCGAGCAGCGCGGGCGGCCGAGGGGCGTCGGCTGGCGGCGCCGCGTCGGGCGGCGCGGCAACGGCCGCGCCCGTCGTCAGCAGCGATGCGGCGAGCGCGACTGCGTACCGTCTGGTCGTATCAGCATAGCTCATCGGTTCGTGCTCCTCATATCCTGTGGCGGAACCGGCACGGCGAAACACCGAACAAGTCTTTGATTTCTCTGGAGAAATGGGACGACGACGCGAAACCGTTGCTCATCGCGACTTCGGTCATGCTGTCGCGGCTCTCGACGACTTCGAGCACCGCCTGCGCGGCGCGCCATTGTCGAAGCTCGCGCTTCAGGCCCCGGCCAAGCGCCTGCCGGCACAGCCGCCGAAAGTGCGGCTCCGACACGCCGTAGCGCGCGGCGAGCGCGGCGATCGGCTGCGGGTTCGCGCGCTCGCGCAGCAAAAAGCGCACGAGCCCGTAGCTCTCCTGCGCGCGCAGGAACGCGAGCAGCGGATCAGCGCCGCCGGGCGCGCCCATCACGCGGGCGATCAGCCACCGGTCGAATTTCCAGATGCTCAGATCTCCCGGCACCGCGATCACAGCGCCGTCCGGAACACCCGCGCGATATTCGCGTGCGGCGTCATTCGGCGTCGCGCAGCTTTCCAGAAACGCGAGTAATTTCGCCGCCTCGAATAGCGGCGCTTCATGAAAACGCCACGCGCCCTCGTGCGCCGCGATTTTGAATTGGCCGGCGCCGACGACCAGCGCCGATTTATTCTTGTCGATCGAAACGGCGTGAGATGCCGCGCCGAACGACACGTCCAGTTTCGCGATTTCCGTGACCGACCTGATCAGATGGATTACCGGACCCGTAAATGATCTTGATTTTCCAGGTGAAACCACCACGCAATCGAATTTATTGAATCGATTCACCATCTCACACTCCTCGATATCGACCTCGAAACGCTCGAACGATATTTCTCGGCCTTTCCCGGAAACCAGATTAATCAGGCATCACATTCCGATCAAGCAAAAAACCGACGATTTATAAAATCTCACGAAAATCATATATATTCATTATTTGATATTCTTCATTCATATTTCTTTTTAGAACTATTCAGGGTTGCTAATGGCGCCCAAGGCCGCTCGACGCTACATTCTGTCCAACGAGCCGGAATCCGGCGCCTCCGCAAAGACTCCACTCGACGTGATCGTCTGTTTCGAATCCGACGATCCGGGCCGCGATCGGCGGCATTGAAATAAATCGATCTGACGGCACACCACTAATCGGATCATGTATTGACAAAGTCGCCTTGGAAAATCACCGAGATGAATAAGTCAGATTCCGGACGTGAAATCCTGCAGCTCCGAATCCTGTTCGGCCCGCTATTCGGATCGGATATCGCGATTTCGCAGGCAGAAATATTTTTCTGCGTCGGCGAGCACGTGGTCGACGCTCGCCAGAGCGAAAATGCTGAAAATCGCGTCGATCACTTCCTGGATCGCGCGGTCGATACGCTGTATATCCCGCATCGGAAGGGCTCGCCGAATTTCCGTTTGCGTTTTCCGGAGCAAACCGAACGGGCGACGCAAAACGCGGGAACCGGCGCCGATACGCAGGGTGATTTCGAAGTCGATTTTCTGGCCGCGAACGGTTGCGTTACGCAACACGCGGCGTTCAACACCGTTTGCCGCACCGGCGACGTCGCGTTCGCGGTCAAACGCCAGGACGAAGCGTGGGCCGACTCGGTCCTGCACTACGCGCCGCACGCGTCGCACCCGCAAGCGGCGGACGTCGCCGGCGAGCCCGGTGGTGCCGACGAGCGCGCATCGTGCTTCGCGCTCATGCTGGGCGCTTTGCTCATCGTCGGCGTCGCGCTCGCGGCGCTCGCTTACTGGCAGGTGCAGCGTTACGTGGGCACGCAGAAGCTTGCAATCGTGAACGGCGTGCTGGCGGGCGCGCCCGCGCGCAACGCAATCCTGCAGGGCGACGACGGCCGAATCTACGCGCTGAGCGCTTCGCAGGACGGCGCCGAATGGGATCGCGAGGCGCTGCTGAAGGCGGGGCTGCCGGAGCACGTCGAAGTCGAAGTGATCGGCGCGGAGTTGCAGCGGATCGAGGGGCGGCTCGACGAAGCCGGCATCGATTTCGTGACCGTGCGCCTCGACGCACCCGAGCGCCCCGAGCTGATCGTCGTCGACGGTCTACCCGTGGCCGCACGCGAACGCGCGATCCGCGAGCTGCGGCGCGCAGCGCCGTACGTGCGGGACGTGCGCGTGTCCGACGCAAGCCTCGGCGCGATCGAGCAGGAGGCGCGCAACGCGCTCGACAAGGTGGGCGCGCGCTACCGGCTGCTCGCGCGGCGCGACGGCGCGACGTTCGAAGTGGCGACATCGTTCGGCGACGAGAAACTCGCCGCATTGCAGAACCTCATGCGCTCGTTCGGCCACAAGTGGGGCACGCGCCGCGTCGACTTCAAGATCGCGCTGCGCACCGACTGGCTGAAGGGCAAATCCTATCGGGAAGGCGGCGACGGCTATGTGCTGCTCGATCACGCGTCCTGGTATTTCCCGCAACCCCTGGAAGGAGCACATTACCGATGAGCAATCTCCCGACTCCACCGCTGCTCAACTACGAGTGGTCAGGCTACCTGACCGGCATCGGCCGCGCGTTCGACAGCGGCGTGAAGGACCTGAACCAGCAGTTGCAGGACGCTCAGGCAAATCTCACGAAGAACCCGAGCGATCCTACGGCGCTCGCGAACTACCAGATGATCATGTCCGAATACAACCTGTACCGGAATGCGCAGAGCAGCGCGGTCAAATCGATGAAGGACATCGATTCGACGATCGTCTCGACCTTCCGCTAACCCTCTCCTCATCTCCGGGAGGGCGCGGCGCGAGCCGCGCCCTCCCGGACCGAACGATCATGAACATTACGAACCCGCACACCGCACCCGCGCTGCCGCCGCTCAGCGAAATCGAATCGCCCGAGCGGCCGGCGACGCTCGACGCGATCCTCCAGCAAACGCTCACCGATGCGAACGACAAGTCGAACGCCGCGAAGGCGAGCATCGAGTCGCGGCTCACCGATCCGGTCGACTTCGCGCATCCGGAGAAGCTGATCGCGCTGCAGGTCGAACTGTCCGACTACAACATCTACGTCTCGCTCGCGAGCACGCTCGCGCGCAAGGCCGTCTCGGCAGTGGAGACGCTCGTCAAGGCGCAATGACGCGATGAAGCGATTCGTCTCTTTCTCGCTGCTGCCGGCGCTGCTGCTGCTCGCCGCCTGCAACCAGCAGGAGTTGCTGAAGAACCTGACCGAGCAGCAGGCGAACGACGTCGTCGCGGTGCTCCTTGCGCACGATCTCGCCGTGCGCAAGGAGGACCTCGGCAAGACCGGCTATGCGGTCAGCGTCGAGCAGGCCGACTTTCCGACTGCCGTCGATCTGTTGCGGCAATACAACCTGCCGTCGCAGGCGCGCGTGCAGATCGCGCAGGCGTTTCCGGCCGACTCGCTCGTCGCGTCGCCGCAGGCCGAGCAGGCGCGGCTTCTGTCGGCCGTCGAGCAGCGCCTCGAGCAGAATCTCGCCGCGCTGCAAAACGTGGTAAGCGCGCGCGTACAGGTGAGCTATCCGCTCAAGCCGTCCGACAGCGGCAAGCCCGATGCGCGAATGCACGTGGCCGCGCTCCTCACGTATCGCAACGACGTGAACGCGGACATCCTCGTGAGTGAAGTGAAGCGGTTCGTGAAGAACAGCTTCACGAACATCGACTACGACGACATCTCGGTGATCCTGTATCGCGCGCCGAAGCTGTTCCGCGGCGCGCCGACGCCAGCGGCGTCGCATGCGGGCGCCGCGTGGCTCTACTGGCTCGCCGCGATCCCGGCCGCACTCGCGGCGGCGGCCGCAGGCGGGCTCGCGTACCTGCGCCGCCAGCGTGGCGCCGCGCGCGACACGCCGGCGCGCAACGCGCCCGATGCCGCCGATGCCGCCGATGCCTCTGATGCAGCCGACGACGACGCGCGCTTCGCCGCGGCCGATGCATCGCACGCATCGCGCGGCGCCCCACAGGAGCCATGCCGATGAATCCGCACGCGTTGATACAGGTGATCTACGGCCCGCTCGGCTATGCGCATCCGGATCATCGGACGATTGACGGCGTCGACCTCGCGCGCATGCCCGCTGACATCGCGAACCAATGGTTGATCGACCATCATCGGCTCGACACCGCGATCGATTTCGATTGGCGCGGCGCGCCGCTCGCAACGCCCTGCGTCGACCATTGGGCGCGTCTGCCGCGCATCGCGTTCCTGATCGGCGTGCAGCGGCTGCGCGTGGCGCTCGTCGAGCACGGCCGATACGTGCGGCTCGATGCGTCGAGCCAGCGCTTTCTGTGCGTGCCGCTCGCGGCCGTGCCGAAAGCCGCGTGCGCCGGCGCGCCCGACGACGATGCGATCGCCGCCGCCGGCGCCGCATGCGTCGCGGCCGCACTGCGCGCCGCGCCGCGCGCGCTGCGCCAGCGCCTGCCGCTACTGTTCCCGCGCGCGCATGCGACACGGCTCGCCTCCGAACTGGACGACACGCGCGGCGACGCACGCGTCGCCTGCTCTCCCACACTCTTCTCCTTCGCGGTGAATTATGCGCTCCTCGACCCTGCGCCGGCTTCCTGACACGCTCGCGCCGCTCGCCGGCGTGCTGCTCAAACGCGCACCGCTATCGCAGGCGGCGCGCGCCGACCGATTGCTCGACGAAGCGAAGCGCCGCACACAACGGCTCGTGCGCGACGCTGATGCATGCCGTGCGCATGCGGAGACGGCCGGCTACGAAGCCGGATTCGCCCGCGCGATTGCCGACGTCGCCGCATGCGTCGAGCGGATCGACGCGCAGCGGGCGACGCTGCTCGAGCGCGTCGTCGACGATGTTCGCGGCTCGCTCGAACGCCTGCTCGACGATCCGGATCTGCTGCTGCGCATCGTGAACGCGCTCGCGAGCCGTCGCGCATGCGCGGCCGATCGCCCACTGCGCGTGTCGGTGCCGGCGCACGCGAGACGCATCGCGCCTGCGATACGCAAACGCCTGAACGGCGCATACCCTGAGGTGCAGGTTATCGTCGCCGACACGCGAACGTTCGTCGTCGAATCAGACAAGACAATTCTCGAATTCGACCCGCGCGACATCGCGCGCGAGCTCTGCGATGCGGCGCTCGACGCGTGCCGCGCGGCCGCCGACGGCGACGTGCTCACGCAGCGCGCGACGACCGACGACGATCGGCCGCCCGCATCCATCGACACTTCAACCGAAACGGAGCAAGGCCATGACACCCCTGCAAGCCGGGACGCACGCGCAGACTGACGCTGTGCCCCGCTCGACGGACCGCGACTCGTCGAAGCCGTCCACCTCGCTCGACGAGATGATGAGACGATGGCTGCTCGACGACTTCAAGCAGAAGGTGATGTTCCCCGATCCCGACGACCCGAGCGCGTGCCCGACGTTCGACGGCACCGGCAGTTGGTGAACGCGCGCGCGATACGCCGCGCCCCCCGGCGTTCGCCCGTAGAACCAAGGATTTCCGCTGAACGGAGCGGCCCGCACAGCGCGCGCGGCACATCGCGAGCGTGGCGCGCACGCGCATGTCACGCTTCGTGCGCGCTCGACTCGAGGCGCTACGAGGCACTGCGATGCACGGCGTTCCGATGCGCTGCGCGGCGACATGCCCTCAGGCGTCATCCACCGCTCCCCACGTTCGCGCCGCGCGAATTTCGATGCCGCCCAAGGCGTCGCAACGCAACGCCCGTCATCACACGCGTCACGCGCCTTGCGCACGCCGCGCGAAATCGGCGGCGCGACAAATCGTCTTGCCCATCGGCGACAACGCGCCGACTGTGCGCGTCGACCGCGAAACGCATGCTCAACATGCGTCGGCGCATCGGCCCTCGTGATTCCGGCATTGCCGCCTCATTTCTCGCCAGGCGCTTTTCAGCGCGAAATTTCCATTTAAAGCGTTCAATTCGCAGACCGAATTTCGACATCATTCGACTTGAATCGTCGAGAAGCAAAATCGGACACATTTTTTAAATAATTGCTTACAACAAGTAAGCAAAAGATAATGGAGTGTCTGCCAGCTGTCGAGGTCACAAGAAACGCTTCAGCGCTATCCACCATCGGAGTACCAAACACCGCTCGCTTGATCCGGACCTCCGCGACAGATTGACGCAGACGCCGCCCAGCGTCGCAGCGCCCACACGTACCGCCATTGGTCAGTACTCGAAAAGAAATGCGCGCAATTCGACGCGCACTCGGTCGAGTCGGCTAATATGGAGCAATTCACATCGCCTTCGAATGATTTTCAAACAGTGAGAAGTGCCATATTTTGAGCAAGTATCAGATCGACGGCAGTGTCGTATTCGATAGTCAAGCAATGACGCTTTCTCGCGGCGACATCGTCACCACGCTTACCGCCAACGAAACCGAGCTGCTCTGCATCTTGATGCAGGGCACGGCCAGCAAGCAGGCGGTGATCGAGCAAATCTGGGAGAGCAAACGGCTCTTCGTCACGGAAGGCAGTTATCACCAACTCGTGCGCACGCTGCGCGTGAAGCTCGACGAGCAAGGCATCCCGCCCACGCAAGTGAAGACGTTGCCGCGGCTCGGCCTTCGCTTCCTCGGGGTCGCCAAGCTGCTCGACGAATCGCCGCCTTCTCCGGACGCGCACGCCGCGTCCGCTCCGCCGGCCGCATCGGAGCCGTCTCTTGCGCCCGAGTCGGAGTCCGCTGCGCCGGACGCGCCGATTGTGTCGAATGCGTCGCCTACGCCGATCGCGGCGCCCGCACCTCCGCCGAGCGTGCCGGCCCCCGTCAAGCACGCGGCGCAGAGCCGATCGCCAAGACGCCGAGCGACGTATCTCGCGATCTACGTGACGCTCGCGGCATGGGCAAGCGTGCTCGCGTGGGAGACGTTCCGGCATCGAGACAACACCTTCCGGTTCCGCTTCACGCGAACCCTCGACGGCATCCACTACTTCTCCGACGGCCGCATGAACCAGCCCGCTCTGCTGAAAGCCATCGACGTCAAACCGCTCAAGGGCAGCTACGTCTACGAGATCGAACTGGGTTCGAACGACTGGCTCGCGGTGTGCCCGGAATCCATTTACGAAACGCCCGAACTGTGCCAAGCCTATTTCATCGAAAAGAGCAACTGATCGCGCTGTGCGTTGTGGCGCTGAGCGGATGGACTGCCTGGTACGTCACGATCGGCGCATATCGCGATCTGCCGCACGCCAAATGCGTGATCCGCCAGCCGCGCTTCGTGCTGAGCAAGGACGGCGCGACGCGTCAGGCGATGCTGTCAACGTCGTTCTGGCTCGACGTGCATCGCGTGCACGTCTCGGGCTGCTTCGAGCACGAGAAAGTGAACCTGTCCATCGATCGTGTCGGGTCGCTGCAAACGCTCTTCAGAGGCGACGGCTCGCTGCTCTGCCGCGTCAATCATGTTGCCTACACGGCGCGCGACAGCGCAGCGTCGCAGCCGCTTCCTTCCGCGCTGCCTGACGTCGGCGACGAGATCGACCTGCGCTTTCGCAAGCTCGCGTCGAACGCGTGGATCGTCGAGACGGGCGACGATCGCGTCGGCATGTGCATCGCGGAACCCTGACGGGTAGCCCTCGCAGCGCGCCGATATTGCGCCGTGATCCGCCGAGCCGGCGGCCGTCGCATCATGCGGCGCGTCGCTTTTCCACGGGCGCCGTCAACTTGGGAGACTTCGTCAATGACGATGCATAACGCACAGTGTCTCTGAAATCATTCGACTGAGTTGGGCGACGTTGGTAAATTCGCGCCATGCGACGAACCGGGCCGCGAGGTGCTTGCGATAGAGAGAAACCCGCAGCAAATGTCGTTTTAGTGCGAAGTGCTGCCGGATCGGACCGACGCTCGACAAGGATGCCTGTGTGCGCTTCGGAACGCGAAAGCCTCGCATGCGCCGCTCGCGCTCCCGTGTGGGATGATGGCTGTTCTCTGCTCGCTTGTCGACAAGAGCTGCAGCCTTGACGAACACATGCTTCACGTTGAGCGGCTCCGGGATATCGACTTTTGACCCTGCCTCGTTTTCACGTACAGCAACTCATGCGGCGATCAAGCTAGCCTCGTAGTCGACGGGAGTGAGGAAGTCGATCGAGATATGCAGGCGTTGCCGATTGCAATAGCCCTCGATCCAATCGACGATATGACCTGAGACGTTTCTTGTAGCCATTTGGCAAGCGAGTTCTCTTTTATCCTAGAGGCAAGGAGAACTCGATGAAGAAGCGATTTACCGACGAGCAGATCATCCGAATCTTGCGCGAGGCCGAGAGCCAGGACGAGCCGGTGAAGGATCTGTGCAAGCGCCACAACGTCTCGGAACAGACGTTCTATCGTTGGCGCAACAAGTTCGGCGGCATGGATGTGGCCGACGCCCGTCGGCTCAAGGATCTGGAATCGGAGAACGAGCGGCTCAAGCGCCTGATTGCCGAGCAATTGCTGGTCATCCACGGCCTGAAGGAATTCAGCCGAAAAAAATGAGCACCCCAACGGGCCGGCGCGAAGCGCTGGAAGTCCTGACTCGGCGGGGTCTCTCGCAACGCAAGGCAGTCGTTATCTGGGGTTGAGCCGCCGGGTGGCCACCTATACGCTCAAGCAACCGGAGAAGGATCGGAGCCTGGGCGAGCAACTGATGGCGGCCGCGCAGGAAGTGCTGCGCTTCGGCTAACGGCGCATGTCGGCTTGGCTGGCGCTGGGCGAATCGCGCGTGCGGCGAATATGGCGAGCCTTGCAGCTCAACATTCCGCGGCGGCGGCCTTGCCGTCGTCGTTGTGGCAACGACATTCGCTTGCCCGGTGCGACACAACCGAATTCGGTATGGAGCTACGACTTCTTGCATGACCAACTGGTCGATGGGCGAGCGTTGAAGATGCTTTGCGTGATCGATGAATATACCCGCGAGTGCCTGGCGATCGAAGTCGGTGCCAGCCTGCGATCGAAGTCGGTGCCAGCCTGCGGTCGCAGGATGTCATCCTGACGCTGTCGCGACTGATGCGGCTGTACGGCAAGCGCGTATTCGTTCGGTCTGACAACGGCGCTGAATTTACCGCGGCCAAGGTCATGCGCTGGCTGCGAGACGCTGCAATCGGTCCGGCCTTCATCGCGCCTGCCAGTCCGTGGCAAAACGGGTTCGTCGAGAGCTTCAACGGCAAGCTGCGTGACGAATTGCTGAACCGGGAATGGTTCCACAGCCGTGCCGAGGCAAAGGTGCTCATCGAACGCCGGCGGCAGTTCTGCAACGAGCGCCGGCCGCATAGCGCGCATCGCTACCAACCTCCCGCCACGGTCCGTCGAGCCTGGCTGGATTCCGATAATATCGACGCGAGACTCACTGCCTGATTGGTCACAAAATTCCGCCTCAGGTCAGTGATGCGACGCTTCAAATCAGCGCGCCACCTGCAGCGATTTACATCGGTCCACGACCAGGCGGCAAACCTTTTCATGCACTGCCGTTACAACGTCCACGCACAGGAAAAACGGCAGGCCCGAACGCATGCCTTCGAAGCTTGGGAAGCCGTGAGCAGCAATCTGTTGCTCGATCGCCTTGCTGCGTAAATCAGGAATACTTATGTTATACGTCTTCGCTCGCGCTATCGATAGCAACGTGACAGTACCTCCGCGGTTAGTGTCGGCCAAGCCAAACATGGTATTGACCAGGCGATGCAGGCTGCCTGCCCGCTCCAATAACGCATTCCGCATTGGGTCACGGTCACTGCACGGTTCCTGCAGCCCACAGTGGCGATGATTATTTGTGAATGGAATCGCTAATGTAATAGACAACTGATGCATCAACAATTTTATTCGCCGTTCCTTTAATCATTCCATGCATTTTTGCCTCTTCTGCAGAAAGAAATCTTCTTTGATTTTCGCTAGCAAGGATGGATTTAATTTCGGAGTCACTAAAATCCGTACACTCCTTATATACCGAAAAGAACATTTTATTATATTCATCTAGATTGGATTCCACTATGCCGAGCTGATCAGGTTGTATCCTCCCGCTCACCCACACGTTAGCCGGGTGCAATATAAAGCGTCCGCCAGAAAGAGAAATGCGATCATGTGCGCCACAAAACATCATCGTGGCCGACGACATGACGGTAACGAGATTCACCGATGTAATGGGAATTTTTGAGCTCTTTATTGCCATGTAAGCCATATATCCGCTATCCATGTCCCCGCCGTAGCTATCAATATATAGATATATTTTCTTTAATTTATGGTTGACATTTAATTCATCGATGGCCTTAATTAAATCAACAACTTTCGATGACGTCACGCCTCCAACGTAGAATATTTTCCCTACCTCCGCCTCACTTTTTGCTTTCTCATCGATGATGGATACCTTTGTCGCATCTGCGTGAGCCAAAGCCAGGAAAAATAAAACACTGGAAATTATTGCTGCAGTAGAAATCTTTTTCGCGATGTGCGTCATATACAGTTTTCATCAGTGCGCGCAAGGTTGCAAATTTCAGTGCGCAGTACATATCAGGAACCATTGTTCATTTCTCGTCGCGCGTCTGCTTACAACTTTGGTTCAGTTGCTGACGGACGCGCGGCGCGCCGCTCGATACGCTAAGCCCAGTATGCGTGACAACGATATGTGGAATTTCCCTCATATTTAGGCATTCTTACACACCAGCCCACGCGGGAATGCGAGCGTCGCATGCGCGGCTTACGCAACCTGAAGCGCATGCAGGTCTTCCTGTCGAGCTTCGGTCCGATCCGACAGCACTTCGCACTGAAACGACATCTGCTGCGCGCTTCTCTCTATCGCAAACACCTCGCGGCACGGTTCGTCGCATGGCGCGAATTTACCAATGTCACCCAAACTCCGCCGAATGCCTTCTGAGCACCAGTTCCTTATGCATTTTCATCGACGAAGTCCCCCAAGTTGACAGTGTGCCCGTTCAACCCCTTTCTGCGTCGGGCATGCAGGGGGCAGGTCCGACTACGCCACCGCGCGATCCACGTTCCCGAACCGGCCACGGCCATCATCAGCCCGAGCGCGCATGCGTCGGCCACGAGTCCCACGCCGACATGCCGCAGATCGGCGCCGTGCGCGACCGGGTGCAGCAGCGCATCGATGACGAGCGAGATCGCCGCGCCCGCGACGAAGCAGATCAGCCCGCGCTGGCCGATCGCGACGACGGGCCGCACGCCCTGCGCGATCCGCGCGATCCAGCCGTAGCGCACGCAATCGGCCATCAGCCACGCGACGGCCGCGAAGCTCACGACGCGCGGCAGCGCGAGATCGCGCTTGAACACGCCTTCGGGCAGCGGTAGCCCCGAGAACAGCTTGTAGCTCGCGCAACCGAGCACGACCGCGCACGCGACGCCGGTCGCCGCGGCGCCCCATCGCCCGAGCGCGATGCGCCGGTAGAACGGCTGGCAGCGCGCGAGCACGCCGGCGACGAACATCAGTTGCCATGCGAACGGGTTGAAGCTCCAGCGGAAGCCGTCGGTATCCAGCAGCTCGGGGCCGAGCCAGCCCGCCGCCAGCCACGACGCGACGCCGAGCGCGACCAGCAGCCACGGATGGCGGCGCGCGAACGGCACGAACACCGGCGACGCGAGCGCGAACAACACGTACATCGGCAGCACCGACGCGAGATACGGCTGGCGCTGGAACGTCAGCAATTCGGCGAGGCCCGTGAGCGGCGACGCGAGCATCACGCCGACGTCGTCGAGCGCGAGGTTCGGCGCATCGATCCCGTAGTGATCGAGCACGGCCGACACGACGAGCATCAGCGTCGACGTCGCGAGAAACGCGCGGTAGATCTGCATCGCGCGGCGCACGAACCGGCGCTGCGCGGCGCGCGCGCCCTGCCGTTCGACGATCGTACCGTACGCGCTCGCGGTCGCGAAGCCGCCGAGAAAGACGAACACCTCGGCCGCGTCGCACAGCGCGAACGCATGCAGCGTCACGCGTGACAGCACGCTCGCGCTGATGTGATCGACGACGATCATCAACAGCACGAGCCCGCGGAAGAAATCGACTTCGATCAGGCGGCCGCTGCGCGGCCGCTGAACCGTGGCGGAAGACGGCATGCTCAACGACATGAACGCACCTGCGTAACGGCGGCGCGACAGGCACCGGGGAATGGATCGGGAAGGAGAAGGCGAGCGCGATCGGCAGCGATACGCGTATGCCCGCATCGCGCCAACCCGACCGGCCAGGTACGGAGATGACCGTTCATTGGAAAGCTGCATACGAAGGGAAATCGGTCAGGCCAGTCTAATGGCCGATCGGGGGAGGCCGTAAGTTGCCGGACCCGCAAGATCACGCGCATGCTGTCACGGAACGAATCGAATCTGGATCGGACTGCGAACCATTGCATCCGGAGTCGTGAAATCAACGTTGATCGTGAGCCGACGGCTTCAGGCATGAGGGAAGCGAGCGAATGAATTTTGCATCAGATCGATAGGCCTTCTGGGAGTTCTACATCATTCCGGATGACGTTTAATCCATTTCTGCGTCGGGCCTGCAGGAATTTTTCAGGTCCGACCAAGTAAGCATTGCACCGATGAGCCATATTTTCTTCATGAACATCTCTGAGGAGATAGATCGATGGGTAAACTGATACCGTCGCCGAGTACCACGATGGGTATCGTTTGCGAATTCGGCTGATTGGTGAAAATAGCGTTTTGAGGAGGCTGGGGAACTGAAAAATGCGCGGCATTCAGAGCGCGTAATACATCGGGTCGCCGTCTTGATGTTGGATCGAACCGTAGACCCTCCGGTTGAAATAGAACGGCAATCCGAGCACGTACCACGAGCCGCCGTCGCCGAACACCGATCCGCTTTCGCCGATGGGGGCCACCTGCATGTCCTGCGAGATACCATCAGCGCTCGACAGTCGATACGTCATCTGGCGGTCGGACGACCCATCCACGGCGAGCACGTCGACGTCGACCGAAAGCGGGGACGGCGGGCAATACCACGGCGCGTTATCCGAGCAAATCGGAATCCGGCCGTCCGTCGGGAAAAAGTAGCTCGCCGTACCGCTGTCGACGAATCCCAGCATCCGGTTCTTTCCGTCGCCGACTTGAACGTATCCGTTGCCGTCGGTATAGAGGACGGCCGCACCAGCTATCTGGTTGTTGATGTGAGTGCCGATACCGAAAATCAATTGGCCGACGACGCTTGGCGCGCCAAAATCCGACACCGGCGGGATCTGCAACGAGACGCCGTTGTTGTCACCATCGAACGCCGCGACGGGATTCGTCACGGTGACTGGGCTCGTGCTCGACAACGAGCAGGAACTGCCGCTGCACGCGTAGTAGTCGCCGCTGTCGGAGAACAATTGACTGATGCCGATGATGCCTTTTCCGCCGAAACTTTCGACGGTATCGGTGAGCGCCCCTTTTGAACTGCACGAAGCCGGGACACTCGACGCCCCACTGCCGTCGTCGATCACCTGCATGGCCAGGTTTGCTGCGGCTTCTCCGCCGACATGAAGATCGCCATGGACGACCGGTCCCCACACTTCGCTCGTTGCATATAGCATGCATTCGTCGACTTGGGAGCCATCGCTCGAATTCGTCTGCACCGGGAGATCGAGCCCGCTCAATGCTGATTTCATGACGCGCAAGCCGGTCGAACCGGTATCGACCTGGACGTGGTCGATCGTTACGCAACGCGTCGTGCCGGGCATGCATACCTGCACGTCGACATAAGGGATGTTCGACGAATAGGTCGGCGAGGAGCCGCTCTCGAAATAGACCGGAACGACATTGCCGCCGCTCGCCGCGACGAAACCGCCGTTGTAGCCCGGACTCGCTGCGCTGGGCGGTGGAAAATCACCGTTCACGCCGCTACTGCCGGGCCCTTGCACGGGCGGCGGAGCAGCGCCGTCGCCGCTGTCGTTGCCGCTGTCGTTGCCGCCACAACCGGCGAGGAACGCAATAGCGAGGAAAATCGCGAGTCGGCGCCTCATTGGACCACCTCGCTCGAAACGCCCGCAGGCAGCATCGTAGGGATCCACGCTCTGCCGCGAAACAGATGACCGTGCGACTGGCTCTGAATGACGAGATCGTTGCTTCGTTGTTCAAGACTATGCCGGTTGATCTGGCGCGGTGTGGATTGCCGCGCCACCATGGTCGAGAATGCGGAGTGCCCCAGCAATTCGTCGAGATCAGGCTTCGTCTTCCCGGACCATGCAACCGCAAACACTTGGCCGCTTGCATCGACGTACTGATGAATCTCGACACGGTCCTTCACCTTGTTTCGTCTGATGGTATATCGCATCGCTCCCGATTCGGCGATCGCCGAACCCGCGGCCGATCGAGATTCGTCTTGACCCGCTCCGCCATAATTCACCGGTGCGCCACCGAGCGCCGCTCGGGACAGGTTCGAAAAAATCAGAGTAAGCGCGAAGAGTGCGGTACGCGTTGAAGCTCGATTTCGCATGTTGTTCGAGTTCCGTTGTCATCTCATGAATCTAATGAAATATACAGACGCTCGATCAAGAAATTCTGAACCATTTTGAATTAATACAATATGCCAACCACTTTCTTTCATATTATTTAACCACATGGAATTCTAGATAGTCGGACCCGCAAAATCACGCGCATGCTGTCACGGAACGAATCGAATCTGGATCGGACTGCGAACCATTGCACCCGGAGTCCCGAAATCAACGTTGATCGTGAGCCGACGGCTTCAGGCATGGGGGGAGGCGAGCGTATGAAGCACGGTGTGTGCGGCAAGGGTATTGCCACGTTGTTTGCATGGTGCCGGAAATGCGGCGACAATTGCGGGTATGAAACGAACCCATGTGCGGCAAGCACACCCGACAACGATGCCATCTCCTATGCCGGTTGCCGATTTCCGCCCGACACAATCAGCTCCGCAATGTGGCTGTACTTTCGTTTTCCGCTGAGCCTGCGCATGGTCGAGGAGTTGCTGGCCGCCCGTGGTATTGAAGTGACGTACGAGACGGTGCAACGCTGGTTGGTGAAGTTCGGTCTGGGCATTGCCTGGCGCATCTGCCTACCGTGATGGCCCGGGGTGACAAGTGGCACCTTGACGAGGTGGTGGTCACGATCAACGGCAGAAAGCACTGGCTGTGGCGCGCCGTGGACCAGCATGGTGCGGTGCTCGACGTGCTGGTGCAAAGCCGGGCGCGACCGACATGCGGCCCGGCGCTCGATGCGCAAACTGCTCAAAGAGCATGGGCGCGCTCCACGTGTGCTACTCACCGACAAGCTCAAGAGCTACGCTGCGGCCAACAGGGAACTGGGCCTGAACGTAGAGCACCGGCACCACAAAAGACTGAACAACCGGGCGTAGAACTCACCCCAGCCAACGCAGTTGCGCGAGAAGGTGATGCGCCGCTTCAAATCAGCGCGCCACCAGCAGCGATTTGCATCGGTCCACGACCAGGCGCCAAACCTTTTCATGCACTGCCGTTACAACGTCCACGCACAGGAAAAACGGCAGGCGCGCACGCATGCCTTCGAAGCCCGGGAAGCCGTGAGCAGCAATCCGACGCTCGATCGCCTTGCTGCGTAAATCAGGAATACTTAGTCGGCGCTGAACAATTCGTTTTATCGCACTGATAGGCTCCACGCCGGCGACAGTGTAGCGGTTTTGAAGTTGTGTAAAGCGGCGAGAATCAGGGCGTAAAAATGCCGCAGCTTGCGCAGCATCATCCACAGATTGTGGCCGGCGCCGCACAGCACTGTAATGACCCAGCGAAACCTGCACAGGTTAAGCGGCTAAAGCGAATGCCTCAGCCGTCGTTTTCATCTTCAGCGCCTAGTGGGGCCGTCGATGGTCGTAGAACTGAATCCAGTCTGCAATCACACGGCTGACATGCTGCAGGATTTCGAAGCGGTGACGGACATATACGCTAGCGGAATGAAAGGACACGACAGAAGCGCTAGCAAAGTTAGTGAGCAGAGCCAGCACTATTTGTTGCGTACCGACAACACTGCGACAAATGCGCCATTTCCCGCAAACCCCTTTAAACCAGGCGGTTTTGTGCTTGATCGCCGCTAGCATGGTTATTGAGCATCGCTATCGCTAATAGTGAACGCCAACAATTAATCAGCATATCCAAGACTCTTAACGAGACTAATTAATTCCCGACATCCCATTCAGTCGTTCATGAAAAGTTCCGATCAGGCTGCTTATTCTGTTGCGACACCCAGTTCATCCAGTCGATATCCCTGCGTGTAGATCGAACGGAGCAGCGCGCCATTGCGCCGCGACAGATTGAGCTTCTGCCGAATTCGATAGATATGCGTATCCAGCGTGCGGGAACTCTCGTCCTCGACCGCACGCCCCCATACGCGACCGATCATCGTTTCGCGCGATACGGCCTGCCCGACATTCCGCGCGAGCAGCTCTACGATTTCGTACTCCTTGGGCGATAGCGGGACTCTTTCGTTGCCGAGATAGATCTCGCGCTCCACCGTCTCGACCCGGTATGCCCCGAACCTGATCGTAGTCAGGTTTTCCCTGATTTCGATGGTCCTGCGATGAAGCGCCTTGATCCGCGCCACCAGCTCCCGCTCGCGCGGAGGCTTGACAAGGTAGTCGTCAGCCCCTGCTTCCAGCGCTTCGACGAGGTCCGACTCGAGAATGGCGTTCGTGAGCACCAGCACCGGCAACGCGGCATAGCGTTCGCGCAACCATGCAATCACCTCGAGCCCGTCGATATCCGGCAACCGGAGGTCGAGGACGATAACGTCCGGCGCGGCACGCTGGATCTCCCTCAACGCGCGCGTGCCTTCCGGAATCACTTGTACGGTCCATGTGGCCCGTTCCAGCATTGCTTGATAACACCGCGCCTGGTCCTCGTCATCCTCTATCAAATAGATAATCACTGTCTGCCTCAACTGCTACCGATATGGCTGTACACGCGCAAATATCCGCGCCGCACATGATTCGCGCGCCGTCGAAAACCGACTTGTGCAGATGGCAATCCCACTATGCAGGATGACTCGACGGATATCTCCGCTCGCCATACGTCGCTTGAACACGGAACTTGATTGATGGTGGCTCGGCTCGCAGCGGTCTGAGGGACGCCATATTCCGCCAGAACGCCAGGCCGGTGTGACCTGCCGCGTCCGAAGTCCGCCTGGCACGGGTCGTGTCCGCAGACTCACGCTCGCTTCATCCGCGCACTTATTTATTGAATTACGAAGCAATTCTTGTCTCAATTCTCAACAATATTTCTCAGCCGATTTCACAACAATTCCGAATATTGCATCTCGCACAAGGTTTGACGGGAAACTTGCATTTCATTGCCGCGGTCGACCCGATCGCCGAGCGTCTGGTCGGTGTCAATCGACGGCAAGGCGGCAAAGGGAAATGGATTGACATCCGAGCGTTCAACGCTGTCGATGCGGAACCGAATCGTGCCGCCAGCCAACGGAAAACCGAATGAGCAAATCTCGCCACTTCATCACCTATCGCCAGCCTGCCGGACGTTCGACACGCCCCGCATGTATCGGGCAATCCGATTGTCGAGACGGTAGCTGTCGCCGGCACGCCCCCTTCTCGATAGCTCGCGTCTCGCGTAATCAAGCTTGTACCCGAGCGTATAGGCCGAGCGCAGCGCGAGCCCCGAGGTGTATGCAACCTCAGTTTTCGCCGGATTCGGAAGATGTGTGTGTCCAGTGATCGCGATACCGACTCGACATCGGGGCGGCGCCAGACGCGGCTCGCGATCGTTTCGCGCGGAATCACCACGCCGATATCCCGAGCCAGCAGTTCGACGATCTGGTATTCGATCTGCGTCAGCCGCACCAGATCGCCCGCTACGGAGACTTCCTTCGCCCGCATGTCGATGAATAGGTGTCCGATTTCAATGACGTCTAGCGCCGGCCGATGATGCCGTCGAAGCAACGCCGTGATCCGGGCGACGAATTCATCCTCCAGCACGGGCTTGCGGACGAAATCGTCCGCGCCCGCACGCAGCGCCGACACCACTTCGTGCTCAAGCACGGCACTGCCCAAAACAATGACAGGAAGATCCGGAAAGCGAGCCCTGATCCACGCCAGGACTCCGAGCCCGTCGACATCGGGCAAACGCCGCTCGAGTACGACGACGGCAGGCAAACCTTTTGCCAGTCTGCGCATCGCTGCACTGCCCGATTTCTGGTGTTCGACCGTGTAACCTCGCAAGAGCAGCCGACCGACCAAGCACGACTGCAGTTCGTCGCCGTCGACGAACAAGACTTCCGATGTATCGCACATGCCCCATTCCCACTTCGTGCCCGAGCAGTGCCGCATGCGTATCAACTGTCGGCACCGTCGTTATGGTTTTAATGACGGGTCATCGACACGGTCGTTCCGTTTCTTGTTCCCGGCGGCAACATCAAGAAATCGGCATTTGCTCGTTCGACTTGCTCGATGACTCCAGGCTCATTCTCGGGACAACTGGCCGCCCTTGTAAATTGACATATTCGACTGGATCAATTCGGTTTGCTCATGAATGCGCACGGTTCCACGCCCCACCAACCACGGGTTAACACCCAGATACACACGACCGACTAATTCATGACACGCGTGTAGTGACCCAGTGAAAACCTGTTCACGTCATAGTGGACGGAAAGACGACGAGCACGAAAATGGACGGAGACATCAAGCGATGGACGGCGAAGCGCAAGAGCGCGCTAGTGCTGGACATCATTCAGGGCAAAACGACGGTGGCCGAGGCCAGCCGGCCTATGACTTCTCGCCCTCTGAAATTGAGAACTGAGGCGAAGATGACAAGCGCGGCATGGAAAACGTGCTGCGACCGAATCCGCAGGACGTGAAAGAGCAGTACGAGCGCCAGATCAATGACCTGCAGGAAGCGTACGGCGACGCGATGCTGGAGCTGCGCGCGAGAAGAAAATTGCAGTCCTTGCTGGGCGAGGACGACAAGTGATTGAGACGATCCGGCAGGGACTAAAAGAAGAAGGCATAACCGACTCGATTTCGAAGCTGTGCCGCTGGTTCGAGGTGCCACGCCGCACAGTGTATTACCGTCCGGTCAAGCCTGAGCGGAAGGTGCAAGCCCGGTTTGCGGAGCCGATCAAGGCACTGATCGAGGAGTTGACCTGCCCACGAAATCACGGATAGGTCCCATCGTGCGCCTGTGCGAACTGCACAGGCACTGGCTAATCCAACTTGCCGAACGCCGGCATGCACACATTGCGGTCTGCGCTCTGGCAAACGAACTCGTACGCATTGCATGGGCTGCCATGCGAAGCGGCGCGGAGTTTAACCTGCATTATCACACCTGAGGCATACCAGACCGATCGCTACCCTCGATGCAACGTCTTTTCGCAGCTCGCGCAGCCAATCAGCATGGCGCAAACGACCATCCGTCGCTTCCCCAAACCCGTCTGGACTTCCGGCAGACATCATGCCGCGCCACTAATTGGGACGGAAGCGTGCGACTACATCATGCAGGCCAGATCCGACTTCGATCGGATCGCTATAGGCCGGATAGATAAACGCGAGTCGTCTATCGCCACCAGTCTGCGCTTGCGGTTTGCGGGTGGACCATAGAAAGTCCATCGACCAACTCTGATTCGGGCCTGTTGGTAACGGCAGGGGCGTGCGCTCGACAGCCGCAATACGCTTGCGTCGCCGCTTGCGCACGCTCAGTCCCGCCTTGCTGTACAGGCGTCAGATGCGCTTGTGGTTGGCGAAGCAGCCATCCCGCTGCAACAGCACGTGAATCCGGCGATAGCCGTAGCGGCACTTCTGCGCGGCAATGGCCATCATCCGGCCAGTCAGCGCTTCGTCGTCAACTCGGCGGCGTGATTCGTAGTAGAACAGCGAGCGCGAAATCCCTACCAGCCCGCAGGCCCGGGTAACACCCATGGCGCGTTCGGTCATCAATATCCGGACCGCTTCGCGCTTGGCCTGCGGGCTTGCTACTTTCGAGCCAGCAAGTCCTTCAGCGCGGCGTTGTCGAGCATCGACTCGGCCAACAGGCGCTTGAGCTTGCTGTTCTCCTGCTCCAGTTCTTTCAGGCGCAGCGCTTCAGAGACCGTCATCCCGCCGAACTTCGCTTTCCAGTTGTAGTAGGTCGCTTCCGAGGTGCCGTACTTGCGGCAGAGCTCCGCCGGCTTTAGGCCAGCCTCGGCTTCTTTCAAGATGCCGATGACTTGTTCTTCTGTGAATCGCTTTTTCATTGCCGCTCCTCTCTGGAACGGACTCTACACCGTCACCGCACTAAACGCGGGGAGTAGGTCAGGCGCTGGTGCGCAGTTACAGACTGCACCAGGAGTTCATTACGCCGCATTGCCCGCAACAGAACGGCATGGTCGAGCGCGTGATTCGAACGCTCAAGGAGCAATGCGTACACCGTCACCGCTTCGAAATCCTGCAGCATGTCAGCCGTGTGATTGCAGACTGGATTCAGTTCAACCATCGACGGCCCCACTAGGCGCTGAAGATGAAAACGCCAGCTGAGGCATTCGCTTTAGTCGCATAATCTGTGCAGGTTTCGCTGGGTCATTACACGCGCGGCGATTTGCTGAATTCCGGAGCGAGCTGGACGCCGTCGGCGAATTCGATCGTCGATAGCACGTCGGTCAGGATATCTAGGAATCGGGTGGCAGCCGGCAAACGCGACGCACCGCGCCGGGTAAAAATGTAGATTTCGCGCTGAAGTATCGGTGATTCGATGAGCCGATAAGGTAGACCAAGCGCGCCCTGATGCGACGCAGCAAGCGCCGAAATGATGCATGCGCCGATACCGCTCCGCACAAGCGCAAGCTGCATGTCAAGGCTCGTAACTGCAACCTTACGCGCCATACGTTCCCAAAGGCCCGGCGCGTATTGCCTCAATGCCACAGCGATGCACGAATCGTCGGCGTCTCGCAGAATCGTCAGTTCGCTCAGATCCTTAAGGGTCAGCGGCGATGGAATGCTGACCAAGGCAGCCGGAAAAACGACGCCGAGCCGGGCAGTCAACAGAAGCCTCGCGTGCAGTACGCTCGCCGCCATGCCGATATACGAGCCGATACCAACGTCGACTTCGCCCGACTCTATTCGCCGGATCACACCGACGCTGGTATCGGCGATCAGATTGACGTGAATACCAGGCTCCCTTTCATGGAGCGCTCGAATCACATGCGGCATCACGGTGGAACCGAACGAAAGCCCGCTTGCTATATGCACCGTTCCGCTGCACCCGCGAATCTGTTCGCCGATCCCCTTCAGCGCGAAATCAAGATCGTTGAGAATCCGGACCGCGTCGACGTAAAAGGAAACGCCGTACGAAGTCAACGCGAGCCGGCGCGTATTCCTTTCGAATACCTCGACACCCAGCATTGATTCGAATTCGCGGATCGTCTTGGTCAGCGTGGATTGCGTCAGGCACAGCTCGATGGCCGCGCCGGTAAAACTTCCTTGTCTTGCCACCGCAACAAAAGCGCGCAAATGGCGAAGTGTGACATTCAATCGACATTCTCCGCGAACGACCTTGGCCGGCAAGATTGCTGGAGCGGCCCGATCACCGACCGCGGTTCGAGTCTCCCTGATCTGCATTGGCGATCTTTATGTCGAACGCCATCGATCATGTCAGACAAATCAGGCACGTCACCGGCTGCGCCGCCCGCTTCGCCACGGTAATGTACGAAACCCGACCGGCAATCGTACTACCTCAGATGCAACATGGGGAAATTTTGGTGAGCCCGACCGTTTATGTAATCGGGCCGCCACAACTATGAGCGAGTCCGACTTCTCCGGACCGCGCATCATGGTCTACGGCTTCCAACCTTCACCATGCGGCCCTTCGCCCGGCTGGAGAGGCCGGCCCGAAGATCTCGCGGTTCCCGTGCAAGAGACGTACACGCATGCCAGAAAAGCAAGCGAACGCGAGAGTCGCGCAAGCCGTCATGAGTTTCATAAGAGGCGCCTCTTTACATTTCTGTTTACGAAGACCGCTACAAAGTAAACAGCCTCGCTCGCAAAAACTTTAGCGGATTCAAGTTTCGCGGTTTTCTTCGAGCCGCGCGCGGGCAGCAGCGATTGACTGATGTAACTTGGCCTGCAGCGTCTCGCGCGGCGGAAGCACGGTTAGATACTCGGCGACGTGGATGCTGCTTTTGCCAAGTTCAAGCAATTCAATCTGTTCTTGTTTCTTCCCAGCACACAGAATAATGCCGATCGGCGGTGCCTCATCCGGCTCCTGCTCGTGCTTCGCGAGCCAGCGCAAGTACAGTTCCATCTGACTCTTATACTCGGCTTTAAAGGAACCGAGCTTTAGTTCGATAGCGACAAGACGTTTGAGCTTGCGGTTGTAGAACAACAGATCGAGATAGAAGTCGTCGTCGTCGATCGGCAACCGTTTCTGGCGAGCAACGAACGTGAAGCCCGCGCCAAGCTCCAGTAGGAACTGTTCCATCTCGCGCAGGATCGCGTCTTCGAGATCGCGCTCCAGATAGTGATCATTGAGGCCGAGAAAGTCGAGTATGTACGGCTCCTTCAGCACGAGGTCGGGCGTCATCTGCTGCGCGTCGCGGAGGTGCGCCACTTCGCGCCGGATCACTTCATCGGGTTGCCGCGACAGCGCGCTGCGCTCGAACAGCATCGACTGCATCCGCTCCTGCAACTGCCGCGACGACCAGCGCTCCAGACGACAGAGCTCAATGTAGAAGCCGCGCTTGAGCGGGTCTTCGACTTACATCAACATCTTCAGATGGGTCCAGCTCAATTCTCTCCGCAGTGCGGAGAGAATTGGCTCATCAGGAAACACATCGGCCGCGCGGATGCAGTGGCGCAATTGCTGCTCGCTCCAACCCCGGACGTACTCGCCTCTCAGCTGCCGTGCGAGCGCGGGGAGGATCTGTTGTCCGTAGCCTGCGCGCTCACCGCCCAGCACATCATCTCGAATGCGACAACCGACCTGCCAATAAAGGAGGGGCAGTTCCGCGTTGACTGCCGCGGCCGCCCAGGCGCGCGCCGAATCAATCATGCGGCGGATGTCGGTCAATAGCGATGCGGGACTAGGTCAGTCATCTGGTCAGGAATGGAGGAGTCGGCGGGCCGGCTCGCGCCAATAGGGGCCACGTTACCGGAATCTCGGCAACGGCGGAACCCTGATGGGCGCAACCTGAATTCTCTCCACACCGCGGAGAGAATTCAGCCATCTGCCCGTCGAGGCCATCGCCTTACGCGCCGCTGAGGGTGCGCACCCGCAATTGAGCTTCAGCCGCGTCTCAGGCGAAGCCGCCTCACCCGCCCCCCCGCCCGGATCGAAGAACGTCCAGACCCGCGTGTGACGCAATGTCCCATGAATCCGCCCACCGGCACGTCGTCGCCAACGCCAGAAATGCAGCGGCGCCGAAGTGGTGACGGCACCGTTTTTCGATCGCCGCGATGGGAGGCGTTCATATCATTTACTATGTTTCCCTTCAGTTCTCGCGATTAAGCGCCACAACGTCGACGAGATGTCACGCGGTCCTGTAAGTCTGCCGTCGCCCCAAACGGGGCCCATGTTGAGCCACCCGTGCAGTCGGCGTCACGTTCATCCGTGCTCCGCCCTTCGTCTTCTGTCACCCGCGGGGACAGCGCCAACGTCAGGTCATTCAACCTGCTCGCATCGAGTGGATTTCCGCCCTCAATCAGAAAGCATTGTGAAAGGATATCGCTTTCCCTTGCCACATCAACTGAGTGCGCACATTAACTTAGAAATACTCATCAATTTCCTCGACGGGCAACTTTTGCACGCCCCTGCCGACTCTCAAGCCGTCCTAACGCAGCGGGAAATAAAGTAGCTTGATATCAATCAGTTACTTCTATTTGCCACATAGTGAAATGCGAGGTGGCGTCTTTTTTGCACATTTCCGCCCCTTCTCGTCAGTGCGACCTTTTTTGTATGTCGACATCCCCATCAGCAAAACCATCGCACGTCCCCATCCCAAATAGTGACCCGACTAACGTCTGGAGATTGAATTTTCACATTTAATGTGATTTTATTATCACTCATCACAGGCCGCCGCCGACCACGCATGCGGCGCACCCCATACCAAGGAACAGACACAGATGGAGACAATCGCCGTCATCGGCAGCAACATGGTCGACCTCGTGACCTATGTCACGCGCATGCCCGCCCGGGGCGAAACGCTCGAAGCACCGAACTTCGAGCTCGGCTGCGGCGGCAAGGGTGCGAACCAGGCGGTCGCGGCCGCACGCCTCGGCGCGCGCGTCGTGATGGTGACGAAGGTCGGCGACGACGTGTTCGCCGACAACACGATCCGCAATTTCGAGCGCGAGGGGATCGACACCACGCACGTGCGCAAGGTCACCGGCGTGCCAAGCGGCGTCGCGCCGATCTTTGTCGAACCCGATTCGAGCAACAGCATCCTGATCGTCAAGGGCGCGAACCGCCACCTGAAGCCGGCCGACATCGACGCGGCCGCGCCGATGCTTTCCGAATGCGCGCTGATCGTGCTGCAGCTCGAGATCGAACTCGACACCGTCTATCACGCGATCGCGTTCGGCGCGCGCCACGGCATCCCCGTGCTGCTGAACCCCGCGCCCGCGGTGGCCGACCTCGATTTCGAGCGGATTCGCTCCGTCGAATTCTTCGTACCGAACGAAACCGAACTCGCGATCGTGTCGGGCATGCCGGTCGATTCGCGCGACACCGCGGCGCGCGCCGCCGAAGCGCTGGTCGCGCGCGGCCTGAAGCACGTGCTCGTCACGCTCGGCGACAAGGGTTCGCTGCTCGTGTCGCGCGACGGCGTGCGGCACGTGCCGGGCGTGCCGGTCGACGCGCGCGATACGACGGGCGCCGGCGACGCGTATATCGGCTGCTTCGCGCGCTGCTACGCCGCATCGCGCGACGTGGTCGACGCGATGCGCCACGCATCCGCGTACGCCGCGCATTCGGTCACAGGCCTCGGCACGCAGAAGTCGTACGCCAACGCCGCGACGTTCGAGCGCTTCCTCCGCGACGCCGGCCTCTGAACGGCGCCTTCATCGACGAGACAATTGGGAAGGAGACACCCATGAGCCGAGCCAGGATCGAACACACACCCGATGGCTACTACCTGAACCGCACGCCGCTGTTCGCATTCACGCTGCTGTGCTGCCTGTTCGCGCTGTGGGGCACCGCCGCGAACCTGAACGACGTGCTGATCGCGCAGTTCAAGAAATCGTTCTTCCTGTCCGACTTCGAATCGGCATTCGTGCAGTCCGCGTTCTATCTCGGCTACTTCTTCCTCGCGATCCCCGCCGCGACCGTCGTGAAGAAGTTCAGCTACAAGACGACCATCCTCGTCGGCCTGCTGCTCTACACGACCGGCTGCCTGCTGTTCTTCCCGGCCGCGTCGATGGCGAAGTACGGGATGTTCCTCGTCGCGCTGTTCGTGATCGCCGCGGGCCTGTCGTTCCTCGAAACGGCGTCGAACTCGTATTCGACGCTGATGGGCCCGCGCGATACCAGCACGCGGCGGCTGAACATCTCGCAGACGTTCTACCCGTTCGGCGCGATGGCCGGCGTGTACATGGGCAGCTTCCTGATCTTCAAGGAAGGCGATGCGTCGCATGCGCAGCTCGCGGCAATGTCGGCGGCCGACGCGCACGTGCGCCAGCTCGCAATGATCCAGGCCACGCTCGAGCCGTACAAATGGCTGATCGTCGTGCTCGTCGCCGTGTTCGTCGTGTTTGCGCTCACGCCCTACCCGGCCTGCAAGGGCAACGGGCCGAGCGCGGCCACGCACCGGATCGACGCGCGCGGCACGCTCGCGCGCCTGTTCGGCAACCGGCGCTTCGTCGCGGGCATCGTCGCGCAGTTCCTGTATGTCGGCGCGCAAGTCGGCGTGTGGAGCTTCACGATCCGGCTCGCGATGCAGATCGGCGGTCTCACCGAGCGCGGCGCCTCGCGCTACCTGCTCGCGACGTTCTTCGCGTTCTTCGTCGGCAAGCTGGTCGCGACGCTCGTGATGAAGCGCGTCGGCCCGGCCAAGGTGCTGATCGTCTACGGCATCCTGTGCATCGCGCTGCTCGCGTACACGATCAGCGTGCACGACATCACGGCCGTCTATGCAGCGGTGTGCGTAAGCGTGTTCCTCGGCCCGTGCTGGCCGACGATCTACGGCCTCACGATCGACGGCCTCGGCAAGGACACCGAATACGGCGGCTCGATCCTCGTGATGAGCATCGTCGGCGGCGCGGTCGTGCCGCTGATCCAGGGGCTGATCTCCGATCACACCGGCGGCAACATGCAGCTCGCGTTCGTCGTGCCGCTCGCATGCTTCGTCGTGATCGTCTACTACGGCTTCTACTGCCTGCGCCACCTGCCGGCAGCAACACCCGACGCGGCAGCCGACGGCAACGCGCCCGCGCGCTACGCCGCGACGCGCAACACGTCGGAAGCGTGACCATGCGAGGCGAGATCGAACTGCGGCGCGACGACTTCCGCGACACGCCGCGCACGCTGTACCGCACCGACGGCATCACCGTCACCGCGTTCGCGTATCCGTCCGGCGTCGAGGCGCTGAAGCTCGAGAACCGCCGCGGCCACCTCGTCGTGCTGCCGTATCTCGGCCAGATGATCTGGGCCGCCGCGTTCGACGGCCGCGACCTGACGATGAAGCACATGTTCCGGCATCCGAAGCGCGCGGCGTCGATCATCGATACCTACGGCTGCTTCATGTTCCACAGCGGGCTGCTGCGCAACGGCTGCCCGGGCCCGGAAGATACGCACGCGCTGCATGGCGAGATGCCGTGCGCGCCGATGGATCGCGCGAGCCTGATCGTCGGCACGGATGCACGCGGCGCAACGATCGAAGTGACCGGCGAATACGAATACGTGCAGGGCTTCGGCAGCCACTACGTCGCGCGTCCGTCGGTGCGCCTCGCGGAGCACGACGCGCAGATGACGATCGCGATGGACGTGACGAATCTCGGCGGCGCGCCGATGGACCTGATGTACATGGCACACCTGAACTATGCGTACGTGCCGGGCGGCCGCTTCGTGCAGTCGCTGCCGCGCGGCGGGTTGCAATTGCGTGAAAGCGTGCCCGCGCACGTGAAGCCGATCGCCGCGTGGCGCGATTACACGGCCACGCTCGCACGCGAACCGGAACGGCTCGCGACGCTCGATGCGCCCGCGCTGTACGACCCCGAGATCGTGTTTTTCATGAACGGTGCGGAAACGGATGCAGACGGCGTCGCGCATTTCCTGCTCGCGCATCCGGACGGCGGCGCCTTCCACACCGCGTACCGCCCCGAACAGTTCCCGCATGCGACGCGCTGGATCCTGCACAACGCGGACCAGCAGGTCGCCGCGTTCGCGCTGCCGTCGACCTGCGAGCCGGAGGGTTACGAAGCCGAACGCCGCAAGGGCCATGTCGCGGTGCTCGCGCCGGGCGCGACGCGCCGCTTCGACGTGGTCACCGGCTACCTGAGCGCGGCGGAAGCACGCGATGCGTGAAGCGATCCGCGGCCGCGTTGCGTCAGGTCACGAGCGCGATCCCGTGTTCGCGGATCGCCGTTTCGTAGCGGCTGCTCAGTTGCCCGTCGGAGATCACGTAGTTGAAGTCGGTCAGTTCGGCGAAATAAGCCGCGCGCACTTCGTCGAACTTCGTGTGGTCGACAATCAGGAAGCGGTTCTGCGCGCGCGCCATCACCTTCTTCTTCGCGTCGACTTCGTGGAAGTTGAAGCACGTGACGCCGCAGCGGTCGCTCACGCCGGCCGCCGAGATGAACGCCTTCGACACGCGCACCGTGTCGAGGATGCCGGTTTCGGCGACCGACTCGAACACCATGTTCTTGCGGTGGTACGCGCCGCCGCACAGGATCACGCTGCAATGCGGCTTTTGCTGCAGCTTCGCGAATACGTTCAGCGAATTGCAGACAGCCGTGAATTCGAGGTCGTCCGGAATGAAGTCGACGATGAACGGCGTGGTCGAGCCGCAGTCGACGAAGATCGTGTCGCCGGTCGTCACGAACTGCGCGGCCAGCTTGCCGATGCGGCGCTTTTCCTCGGTCTGCCGGTTGTTCTCGGCGCTGATCAGGTACTCGCCGATGTCGCTGCGCTGCGCGGCGAAATGGCGCGTCACGTAGCCGCCGATCAGGCTCAGGCCGTGCGGGTTGTCCGCGAGATCGCGGCGGATCGTCATCTCGGACACGCCGAACAGCTCGGCGACCTCCCTCAGATGAATCGCATTCTGCCCTTGCAGCACGTTCATCAGCGTCTTGATCCGTTCGCCCTTCTTCGTTTCCATGCCTGTATCCTGCGTGCCTGTCGCACTCGTCGCTCGTCGTGCCGGGCGCGCGGGCCCGGCCGGAATGTCGTATTTGTAACAAACCGATGTGAAAACATCAACTTTCCGTGTGCCTTTCCGGCACACGATCCGTGGAGTCCTGAAACATGCCGCTTTCCAACGCCCAACTCGCCCAAACCATCGATCACACGCTGCTCGCGCCCGACGCGAGCGACGCGCAGATCCGCGAACTCTGCCGCCAGGCGGCCGAGCATCGCTTTTACTCGGTCTGCGTGAATTCGGCGAACGTGCCGCTCGCCGCACGCGAGCTGGCCGATACCGGCGTGCTCGTCTGCGCGGTGGTCGGCTTTCCGCTCGGCGCGGGGCTGTCGACCGCGAAGGCATTCGAGGCGTCGGCCGCGATCGCGGCGGGCGCCCGTGAGATCGACGTGGTGATCAACCTCGGCGCGCTGAAGAGCGGCCGCGCCGACGACGTGAAGGCCGACATCGCGGCCGTGCAGCACGCGTGCGGCGCGGTGCCGTTGAAGGTGATCCTCGAGACGGGGCTGCTGAGCGACGACGAGAAGGTGCGCGTGTGCGAGATGTGCCGCGATCTCGGCGTCGCGTTCGTGAAGACGTCGACGGGCTTCGGCCACGGCGGCGCGACGCTCGCGGATGTCGCGCTGATGCGCCGCACGGTCGGTCCGGATCTCGGCGTGAAGGCATCGGGCGGCGTGCGCGACCGCGCGGCCGCGCTCGCGATGCTGGACGCCGGCGCGACGCGGCTCGGCACGAGCTCGGGGGTGGCGATCGTCACCGATCAAGGCGGCAGCGATTCGGGGTACTGACGCGCGCAAGCCGGCTTTCGCATGCGAGACCTGCAAGCGAAGGCCGGTTGCCCGGATACGCGCTCGGACGACGACGCACGGCCCTGCGATTCCGACGATCGAAGCACGAAGTCCGAAGCACGGCACCGGAAATTCTACCCACGATCGGTGCGGCCGCAACCATGCGCGTCCGCGCCCCGTTCGGCGGTTCGACGCCGCCGCGCATCTTCCGCCCGCGTAGCAACCCCGGCACAATGCCGCTCATGCGCTACGACAACACCTTCGTTTACCCGTCTTCCGGCCTGATCGGCCGGCTCGCCAACCGGATCGTCGCGAGCGGCCCGCTGCTGCGCGCGCGCCGCGCGCTGCTGTCGCGGCTGCCGTTCCTGCAACTCGCGAGCGACGTCGAGAATGTCGTGTATTGCACGTGGGTTGTCGACGTCGCGGCCGTCGCGCACCTGGTGCCGCGCGGCGTCACGCTCGCGAGCCGCGACGGCCGCACGCTGTTCACGACGCTCACCTATGCGCACCGGCACTTCGGCCCGCGGCTCGCCGGCCCGCTGCGACGCGTGTTTCCGTCGCCGCTGCAGAGCAACTGGCGGCTTTACGTCGATGCGCTGCCGGGCGGGATGCCGGCCGACCGCACGGTGTTGTTCGTGAAGAACGTGTTCGACCACCCGCTCTACGCGCTCGGCAGCCGCCTCTTCAGCGACGCGCTGCCGTCGCATCTCGCGCGGCGCTTCACGCATGCCGTGCGCGACGGACGCTACGATACGCTACTCGCGAGCGGAGGCGGCAGCGCGCCCGACTTCCACTGCGCGGCTGAAGCATCGGACGATCGAACGCTGCCCGACGCGTTCGCGCCGTTCTTCAAGGACTGGCGTGATGCCGTCGCGACGCTATCGCTGCAGCACGCGGCGATCGCGCACGTCGCGGACTGCGACCGTCTTGCGTACGCGTCGATCGACCTGCCGATCGACATCGACGCGGTCCGGCCGCTGAAGACGGTCGGGCCCGCAGGCGGCGACTTCCTCGCGCGCATCGGCGCCACCGGTGAGCCGATGTGCTTCGTCGTGCCCGACGTCGCGTTCCGCGTGCTGTCCGAGCGTCTGCTGTAGCGCGGCGCTCGGCCCGTCCGCCGCGCGGGCGAGTACCCATCCGCATCGTCGTCTTCCGCCAGCCGTCCTTCGCACGACCGCCGAATGGGCCGATGTGCTCGGCCTGCCGGCCCGGGCACGCCATCGCGCATTCCGGCGTGAAACGGTGCTCAGCTTCCGCCGCTGGCGTGAACAGGCGCGGCGGCTGCTCGCGCATCGCGGGAAGGTGCTGACCATCGCGATGGATCATGGCTACAGCAGCCAGAGCGCGTTATCCGCGATGTTCAAGCAGCATCTCCGCGTATCGCCGTCGATGTTTTATGCGTAGCGCGTGTCCGGCTCGACGGCAGCGCTACCGCGCCGCAATCCCCGCGATAAAAAACACGCACGCGGCCGCCGACGCCACCATGCGCACGTGATTCCACATCGTCCACTCGTGCACGTAGCGCGTCCACAGCGCCGCGCCTCGCGCGGCCGCCGGATCGGCCGCGGCGAGCGCATCGTTGAGCGGCACGTTGACGGCCATCGTCACCGCGAACATGCCGAACACGTACAGCACGCCGCCCGCGAGCGCCGCCATCGCACCCGGCCGATCGCGATCGAACAGTGCGATCACGGCCAGCGCGAGCGCCATCAGCGTCGTGCCGAGGAACAGCGGCATGAACGGCGAACGCACGATGTCGACGTTGATCGCGTTCATCGCAGCCACACCGGCCTGCGGCGCGATTCGTCCGAGCGACGTCATCACGAACGTCGAGAACGCGAAGTACACGCCGGCCATCAGCCCGCAGCCGATAGCCGAACCCCACAGCATTGCGGAAGTCACGAACGCGATCATGGTCATGCGCTCCACACGCCAGTTGCGGCCGTCGCACGCGCATAGTCGGCGAAATCGCGCGCCGGACGCCCGAGCGTATGCTCGATGCCGTGCGCCACCTCGCTGTTGCGCCCGTCGAGCACCGTGCCGAACAATTCGTCGAGCAACTCGACGACCGGCTCCGTCACGCCGACCTCACGCAGCCCCGCGACAAACGCATCGGGCGGAATCTCGCGATAAGCGATCAGACGGCCGGCGGCCCGCGCGATTTCGCCGACGGCTTCGGCGAACGTCAGCGCGCGCGGGCCCGTGACCTCGATCACGCGATCCGCGAACCGCGCATCGGTGAGCGCGGCCACGGCCACGTCAGCGATGTCGTCCACATCGACGAAGGGTTCGCGCACCGCGCCAGCCGGCAGCGCGACCTCGCCGGCCAACACGCTGTCGAGCAGATAGCCCTCGGAGAAGTTCTGGTTGAACCAGCTCGCGCGCACCACACCCCAGCCCAGGCCCGACGCCTGCAGCGCGGCCTCGGCGGCCTGCGCGCCGGGCTCGCCGCGTCCGGACAGCAGTACCACGCGCTCGACGCCGCTTTCACGCGCGAGCCGCGCGAATGCGGCGATCGCTTCCACCGCGCCCTCGACTGCCAGGTCCGGCTGGTAGGTCACGTACGCGGCCGACACGCCGTCGAGCGCGGCGGGCCACGTCGCGGGCGCCGTCCAGTCGAAGCGGACAGCCGACGTGCGCGACACGGGCCGCGCCGCGATACCGCGTGCGCGCAGCCGTGCATCGACGCGGGCGCCCGTCTTGCCCGAACCGCCGACGATGAGGATGGGAAGTGCCGACATGTGCGTCTCCTTTTCTCTCTAAAATGCGAGAATGTCTCGCGTTTTAGAAACACGATAGACTCTCGCATTAGCAAGGTCAAGTTTTTCGGAGGCGGCATGGGCCGACAAAAATCGGGGCAGAACGACGAGCCCGAAACGGCGGCACCAGACGCGCCGGCGCGCGCGCGGCTCGTGCCGACGCAGCAGCGCAGCCGCGAGCGGTTCGAGCGCATCCTCGCGTGTGCATCGGACGTGATGATCGAGAAAGGCTGCGACGCGTTCCGGATGAGCGACATCGTCGAACGCACGGGCATCTCGTTCGGTTCGTTGTACCAGTACTTTCCGGACAAGGCGGCCGTGATCGGCACGCTCGCGGAGCGCTACAACGCAATCGGGCACGACTGCGTGCGGCGCGATCTCGCCGCGATGAAGACACTCGACGACCTGCACGGCACGCTCGCGCGCATCACGGACAGCTATTACCGGATGTTCGTCGACGAGCCGCTGATGCGCGACATCTGGCGCGCGACACAGGCCGACCGCGCGCTGCAGGAACTCGACCGGGCCGACGGAGAATTTCTGGCCGCGCTGTTCGCGGATGCGTTGGGAGAAGTGGCGCCCGACACGACACGCGCGCAACGCAGCGCGTTCGCCGGGCTGATGATGATCCAGATCGCGGCGGCTGTGCGCCACGCGATCACGCTGCCGCCGAAGGCGGCGCGGCAGATCCTCGCGATGTTCAAGCGGACGTTGCCGCGGGATCTGGCGGTGCTGGACGCGTGACCTCACCGCTCAATGCACGCGGCCGCCCGGAGGCGGCCGCGCGAAGTGGCATGGTTTGCCGCTTATTTGCTGTAGTCGTACACCCCACGCCCCGTCTTGCGCCCCAACCGCCCCGCCGACACCATCTCGCGCAGCAGCGGGCACGCACGATACTTGGGATCGCCGAAGTCCTTCACGAACACGTCCATCACCGCGAGGCACACGTCGAGGCCGACGAGGTCGGCCAGCGCGAGCGGCCCGATCGGGTGGTTCGCGCCGAGTTTCATCCCCGCGTCGATCTCCTCGGCCGACGCGATGCCTTCGGCCAGCACGAAGAACGCCTCGTTGATCATCGGCACGAGGATCCGGTTCACGACGAAGCCCGGTGAATTGCGCACGCCGATCGGCGACTTGTCGAAACGCTCGGTCAGCTCGCGCACGGCCGACGCGGTCGCGTCGCTCGTCTGCAGCCCGCGGATGATCTCGACAAGCGGCATCAGCGGCACCGGGTTGAAGAAGTGCATGCCGACGAAGCGCGACGGATCGGCGAGCGGCGCCGCAAGCGCGGTGATCGAGATCGACGACGTGTTGGTCGCGATGATCGCGTCCGGCCGCGCGACGGCCTCGATCTGCTTCAGGATGCGTCCCTTCAGCTCGACGTTCTCGGTCGCGGCTTCGATCACGATGTCGGCCGACGCGAGCTTCGCGTAGTCGGTCGACGTCGTGATGCGCGCCAGCGCCGCATCGCGTGCGGCCGCGTCGAGCTTGTCCTTCGACACGAGCCGCTCGAGGCTGCCCTTCAGCGTCGCGATGCCCTTGTCGAGCGCCGCATCGCTGACGTCGATCATCACGACGTTGAGTCCCGCAACGGCTGCGGTCTGCGCAATGCCGTTGCCCATGGTTCCGGCGCCCACGACGCCGACGATTTCGATGGCCATGAAATTTCCTGTGTGTTCGGGTGCTGAGCGTCGATTATCAGATGTTCTCGAAGATCGCAGCAATCCCCTGGCCGCCGCCGATACACATCGTCACGAGCGCGTAACGCCCGCCGATGCGCTTCAGCTCGTACAGCGCCTTGACCGTGATCAACGCACCGGTCGCGCCGATCGGGTGACCGAGCGAGATGCCCGACCCGTTCGGGTTGACCTTCGCGGGATCGAGGCCGAGCTCCTGCGTGACCGCGCAGGCCTGCGCGGCGAACGCCTCGTTCGCCTCGATCACGTCGAGGTCGGTAATCTTCAGGCCCGCGCGTTCGAGCGCCTTCTGCGTGGCCGGCACGGGGCCGATGCCCATGTAGGCCGGATCGACGCCCGCGTGCGCATACGCGACGAGGCGTGCGAGCGGCTTCACGCCCTGCGCGCGCGCGGCATCCGCGCTCATCATCAGCACGGCCGCGGCCGCATCGTTGATGCCCGATGCGTTGCCGGCCGTCACCGTGCCGTTCTCCTTCGCGAACACCGGGCGCAGCTTCGTGAAATCGTCCGCACTCGCGTCGTGACGCACGTGCTCGTCGGTGTCGAACGCGACCTCGCCCTTCTTCGTGCGGATCGCGATCGGCAGGATCTGATCCTTGAAGCGACCTTCCGCGATCGCGCGCGCCGCGCGACGATGCGATTCGAGCGCGAGCGCATCCTGCGCGTCGCGCGAGATGCCGTACTTGCGTGCAACGTTCTCGGCCGTCACGCCCATGTGGATCGTCTGGAACGGGTCGTGCAGCGCGCCGAGCATCATGTCGACGAGCTTGCCGTCGCCCATGCGCTGGCCGAAGCGCGCGGCCGGCACCGTGTACGGCGCGCGGCTCATGCTCTCCGCCCCGCCGCCGATCGCAACGTCGGCATCGCCGAGCATGATCGTCTGCGCGGCCGACACGATCGCCTGCAGGCCCGAGCCGCACAGCCGGTTCACGTTCATCGCGGGCGTGTGCTGTGCGACGCCGCCGTCGATCGCCGCGACGCGCGACAGATACATGTCCTTCGGCTCGGTGTTCACGACGTGGCCGAACACGACATGCCCGACCGCGTCGCCCGGCACGTTCGCACGCGACAGCACTTCGCGCACGACCTTCGCACCGAGGTCGGTCGGCGAGAAGTCCTTCAGGCTGCCGCCGAAATCACCGATCGCGGTACGGACACCGCTCACCACCACGACTTCTTTCGCTGCATTGCTCATCGTCTGCTCCGGTTCGTTCGCGCACGCATGCGCGTTGATGCATTACATGTTCGGGTAATTCGGCCCGCCGCCGCCTTCGGGCGTGACCCACACGATGTTCTGCGTCGGGTCCTTGATGTCGCAGGTCTTGCAGTGCACGCAGTTCTGCGCGTTGATCACCAGGCGATCGCTGCCGTCGTCGTTCTTCATGAACTCGTACACGGCCGCCGGGCAGAAGCGCGCCTCCGGCCCCGCGTACGTACGCAGGTTCACGTTCACCGGCACGTTCGCATCCTTCAGCGTCAGGTGCGCCGGCTGGTTCTCCTCGTGGTTCGTGTTCGAGATGAACACCGACGACAGCCGGTCGAACGTCAGCTTGCCGTCCGGCTTCGGATACTCGATCGGCTCGCACTGCGACGCCGGCTTCAGCGTCTCGTGGTCCGCGTGCTGGTGGTGCAGCGTCCACGGCACGTTGCCGCCCATCACCTTCTGCTCGAGCCCGACCATCAGCGTGCCCAGGTACAGCCCCTTGGCCATCCACTGCTTGAAGTTGCGCGCGCGGTACAGCTCCGTGTACAGCCACGACTGCTTGAAGGCGTCCGGGTATGCGTTGAGCTCGTCGCCTTGACGGCCGGCCTGCAGCGCGTCGAACGCGGCGTCCGCCGCCAGCATGCCGGTCTTGATCGCCGCGTGGCTGCCCTTGATCCGCGATGCGTTCAGGAAACCCGCGTCGTCGCCGATCAGCGCGCCGCCCGGGAACACCGTCTTCGGCAGCGACAGCAGCCCGCCCGCGGTGATCGCGCGCGCGCCGTACGACACGCGCTTGCCGCCTTCGAGGAACGCGCGGATCGACGGGTGCGTCTTGTAGCGCTGGAATTCCTCGAACGGCGACAGGTACGGGTTCGTGTAGCCGAGGCCGACCACGAAGCCGACCACGACCTGGTTGTTGTCCATGTGATACAGGAACGAGCCGCCGTAGGTATCCGACTTCAGCGGCCAGCCGGCCGTGTGGATCACGAGGCCCGGCTTGTGCTTCGCGGGATCGATTTCCCACAGTTCCTTGATGCCGATCCCGTACGCCTGCGGATCGGCGTTCGCGTCGAGCTTGAACTTCGAGATCAGCTGGCGGCCAAGGTGGCCGCGGCAGCCTTCGGCGAACAGCGTGTACTTCGCGTGCAGCTCCATGCCGAGCTGGAAGTTCTCGGTCGGCTCGCCGTCCTTGCCCACGCCCATGTTGCCGGTCGCGACACCTTTCACGGAGCCGTCGTCGTTGTACAGGATCTCGGCAGCCGGGAAGCCCGGGAAGATCTCGACGCCCAGCGCTTCCGCCTGTGCCCCAAGCCAGCGCGTGACGTTGCCCAGAGAGATCACGTAGTTGCCGTGGTTCTTGAAGTTCTCGGGCAGCGCCCAGTTCGGCGTCGTCACCGCGCTCTTCTCGGACAGGAACAGGAAGCGGTCTTCCGTCACCTCGACGGTGAGCGGCGCGCCCTGTTCCTTCCAGTCGGGAAACAGTTCGGTGATCGCGCGCGGGTCCATCACTGCGCCCGACAGGATGTGCGCGCCGATCTCGGAACCCTTCTCGAGCACGCACACGCCGATCTCGGTGCCTTTCTCGGCGGCCAGCTGCTTGAGCCGGATCGCCGCCGACAGCCCGGCGGGGCCGCCGCCGACGATCACGACGTCGTATTCCATCGATTCGCGCGGGCCGTATTGCGCGAGCAAGTCCTGTGTGGTCAAAATCCTGTCTCCTCCTGCGTCCCGACCGTCAATCGATCAGAACTGGACTTCCGTCAACGCGAGCACGCTCTCGTTGCCCTTCGCGCCGACGATCGACGCTTCGAGCCCGCCTGCCTGCACGAGAATGTGCTCCGCATAACATTGCGCGATCGCGATCTTCGCGTCGAAGAACGCCGGGTCGCTCGCGCTGTTCGCCTGCGCGGCCACCAGCGCGCGCGCCATCTGCCAGCCGCACAGCACCACGCCCGCCAGCTTCAGGTACGGCACGCTGCCCGCGAACACCGCGTTCGGGTCCTGCTTCGCATTCGCCACCACGTAGTCCACCACCGACGACAGCGCGCGCGCACCCTTTTCCAGCTGCACCTTCATCGACGCAGCCGCCGCGCCGTCCAGCTTGCCCAGCGCCGCCACCGTGTCGCCGATCTCCGCGATCAGCGCCTTCGCCACCGCGCCGCCGTCGCGCATCGTCTTGCGGCCCACCAGGTCGTTCGCCTGGATCGCCGTCGTGCCTTCGTAGATCGCCAGGATCCGCGCATCGCGGTAGTACTGCGCCGCGCCCGTCTCCTCGATGAAGCCCATCCCGCCGTGCACCTGCACGCCCAGGCTCGCCACGTCGTTGACCATCTCCGTGCTCCAGCCCTTCACGACCGGCACCAGATACTCGTAGATTGCCTGATGACGGCCACGCGTCGCCTCGTCCGAATGGCAGTGGGCAATGTCGCTGTGCGCGGCCGCCACGTACGCCAGCGCCCGCGCGCCTTCGGTCAGCGCACGCATTGTGCCGAGCATCCGGCGCACGTCCGGGTGATGGATGATCGTCACCGACTGCTTCGCGGAACCATCGACCGGGCGGCTCTGCACGCGTTCCTTCGCGAATTCCGCCGCCTTCTGGTATGCGCGATCGGCCACGCCGATCCCCTGCATGCCGACGCCGAAGCGCGCCGCGTTCATCATGATGAACATGTATTCGAGGCCGCGGTTTTCCTCGCCCACGAGATAACCGATCGCGCCGCCGTGGTCGCCGTATTGCAGCACCGCCGTCGGGCTTGCCTTGATCCCGAGCTTGTGCTCGATCGACACGCAGTGCACGTCGTTGCGCGCGCCCAGCGAGCCGTCGTCGTTGACCATGAACTTCGGCACGATGAACAGCGAGATGCCCTTCACGCCTTCCGGCGCGTTCGGCGTGCGCGCCAGCACCAGGTGGACGATGTTGTCCGCCATGTCGTGCTCGCCCCACGTGATGAAGATCTTCGTGCCGAACACCTTGTACGTGCCGTCGCCCTGCGGCTCGGCGCGCGAGCGCACCAGCGCCAGATCGGAGCCCGCCTGCGGCTCGGTCAGGTTCATCGTGCCGGTCCATTCGCCCGAGATCAGCTTCGGCACGTAGCGCTGCTTCTGCTCGTCAGTGCCGGCCGTCAGCAGCGCCTCGATCGCGCCGTCGGTCAGCAGCGGGCACAGCGCGAACGACAGGTTCGACGCGTTCAGCATCTCGATACACGGCGTCGCGATCAGCTTCGGCAGCCCCTGGCCGTCGTACTCGGCCGGATGCTGCAGCCCCTGCCAGCCGCCTTCGACGAACTGGCGGAACGCTTGCGCGAAGCCCGGCGTCGCAGTCACGACACCGTCCTTCCAGCTGCTCGGGTTGCGGTCGCCTTCGACGTTCAGCGGCGCCAGCACCTCGCCGCAGAATTTCGCGGATTCGTCGAGCACGGCCTGCGCCGTGTCGTAACCGGCATCCTCGAAGCCCGGCAACTGCGCAACGGCGTCGATGCCCGCGAGTTCCTTCAGCACGAACAGCATGTCCTTGACGGGGGCGTTATAGCTCATGGTCGATGTTCCAATCAGGCGGTGAATGAGGTGCGCCACGGGGCCGATACGGCAGAACCGGCCAGGCCCGGGCGACGACGTGACCCATCGTAATGCCGCGATGGCCGATTCCCGTTGTCATATCCGGCCCACATGGTGACAAAATCGGCCACGGGATGCGTGGGCGCGGCCGGAAACGGGCGGACGGATAAGGGTTTGGCCGGAGCCGGTTTTGGCGAAAACGGAGAGCAATCGGTGTGCCTGCCGAAGCGGCCGAGCATGCCGTCGGCGGGCGGTCGACGGCCGCAACGGGAGCCGGTTATGGGAATCGACGACAGGAGCCGGCAATGGGAGCGAACGAAGGAAGCCGGTTATGGGAACAAGCAATGGAAGCCTGTTATGGGAACCGTCCTCGAAAACCGGCTCCCACAAGCGCTACGCCCTCCGTCGATACGTCCCCGGCGTGCTCCCCGTCCAGTGCCGGAACGCGCGATGAAACGCGCTCGGATCGTCGAAGCCGATATCGGCGCCGATCGCCGCGATCGTGTCGGGCGTATCGGTCAGCCGCTGGATTGCGATGTCGCGCCGCAGTTCGTCCTTGAGCGCCTGGAACGTCGTGCCTTCGGCGGCAAGGTGGCGGCTCAGCGTGCGCACCGAGCAATGCAGGTGCTCGGCCGCCTGGTCGATCGCGGGCAGGTCGGGCAGCGCCGCCGACAGGTATTGCCGCACGCGATGGCACACGAGCTGTTCGCTGAACGATTCGAAGATCCAGTCGCCGGGCGCGCGCGCGAGGAACTTGCGCAGGTTGCGCTTGCTCTGCCGGATCGGCGCGTCGAGGTAGTCCGCGCTGAAGCGCATCAGCGTGCGCTCGCAGTCGAACTGCACGGAACCGGTGAAGAAGTACAGGTGGTCGACCGCATGGCGCGGCCGCGGGCACGCGAACTCGATCCGCAGCAGCGGGATCTTCTGCCCGATCAGCCAGGAACACACGCCGTGCACGAGCTTGAGCATCAGCTCCTGGCCGAGCGCGCCGATCGGGCCGATGACGTCGTTCGGGCGCAGCAGCACCTGCGCGACGAGACCGTCGCGCTTCGATTCGACGAAGAAATCGTCGAGCAGGATATGGAAGAACTGGCCGAAGCGATGCAGCGCCGTTTCGAGGTTGCGCGCATCGAGCAGGCTCAGGCACAGATACTTCAGCGTGCCGCCGCGCAGCGGGCGCGAGAAGATGCCGGGCATCTCGTCGTCGAGATCGATCGCGAGCGTGCGGTACAGCGTCGAGAACTGCTCCTCCGTCACGCGCGCATGCGGCTCGCCGAGCAGCTCGATCGGGATGCCGGCCCCGCGCAGATAGCGTTCGACCACGTCGCGCTGCGCACCCGCGCTCGCGAGGAAGCCGTTGACGAGCGAGATCGGCACCGTCGCGCTCGGCGACGGCAGCGCACGCCCGGGCAGGGCGGAAAGGGAATCTGAGCCGGTCATCGCGTCCCCGTCGATCGAACCGCTCGCATTGTACTTGAGCGGCCCGCGCGTCTGCTTCGGGGCTTTCGGCGCGCCGGGCCGCGCAGCCGCGGCCGCGCGGCGCTTCGGCGCCATCAGTCGGTGCGGCTGAGTTCCCGGCGCAGGATCTTGCCGACCGTCGACTTCGGCAGCCGGTCGACGAAGCGGACGAGCTTCGGCACCTTGTAGGCCGCGAGGCTCGCGCGGCAATGCTCGACGAGCTGCGCCTCCGTCACCTCAGCATCCGGCGCCGGCACCACGAACAGCTTGACGGCCTCGCCCGTGCGCGCGTCCGGCACGCCGATGCACGCGCATTCGGCGACGCCCGGCAGCGCGGTCGCGACGGCTTCCACCTCGTTCGGATACACGTTGAAGCCCGACACGATGATCATGTCCTTCTTGCGGTCGACGATCCGCAGGAAGCCGGCTGCGTCGAACACGCCGACGTCGCCGGTGCGGAAATAGCCGTCCGCCGTGAACGCGGCCGCGTTCGCTTCAGGCTTCTGCCAGTAGCCGGTCATCACCTGCGGCCCCTTCACGCAGATCTCGCCCGCTTCGCCGATCGCGACCTCGCGATCCTGGTCGTCGAGCAGCTTCACGTCGGTCGACGGCAGCGGCAGGCCCGTGGTGCCCGTGAATCCGTCGATCGACTGCGGGTTGAACGACACGACCGGCGACGTTTCCGACAGCCCGTAGCCCTCGCGGATGAAATTGCCCGTCACCGCCTTCCAGCGCGACGAGATCACGTCGATCACCGCCGCGCCGCCGCCGGCCGACAGCTTCAGCCGCGACCAGTCGACTTCCTTCAGGCGCGGATGGCTGGCGAGCCCCGCGTACAGCGTGTTCACGCCGACGAACACGGTCGGCCGCGCGGCCTTCAGCACGTCGATGAACGCGTCCATGTCGCGCGGGTTCGCAACGAGCCAGTTCTGCGCGCCGATCGCGAAGTAGGACAGGAAGTTCACCGTCAGCGCGAAGATGTGATACAGCGGGATCGCGGTGACGACGACCTCCTCGCCGGGCTCCCGCGCGGCCGGCACGATCGCCGCGAACTGTCCGATGTTCGCGACGAGGTTGCGGTGCGACAGCGCGGCGCCCTTCGACAATCCGGTCGTACCGCCCGTGTATTGCAGCAGCAGCAGGTCCGCGCCGCCCAGCGCGACCGGTTCGCCCGCGAGCGACTCGCCCGCGGCGATCGCGTCCGCCAGCGCGATCGAACCGGGCGGCAACGCGTCGCATGCACCGGCCGGCGCGTCGACCACGCCCAGATCGCCGCGCCCAACGCTCAGCACGGTGCGCACGCGCGTGCCGCCGACCACGTTGGCGAACGTGCTCATCGACCCGCCGCACACCACGGCGACCTCGACGCCAGCGTCGTTGAGCTGATGCTCGAGCTCGCGCGCGGTGTAGTGCGGGTTCACGTTGACCTGGATCGCGCCGATCCTCGCGACGGCGACGAACACGACCGGAAACGCAAGCACGTTGGGCAGCATCACGGCCACGCGATCGCCCTTGCGCACGCCGGCGACCTGCTGCAGATACGCGGCCAGCGCGCTCGACAGGCGGTCGACATCGGCATAGGTCAGCGTGCGGCCGGACCCATGGAACGCAGGACGATCGGCGAAGCGGCGCATTGCGTCGTCCAGCAGCGCGCTTACGGAAGGATGGCGATCGGCGTCGATCTCGGCGGGGATCGAGCCATACGACTGGATCCAGTGTCTCGTGTTCATATAGGTATCCTTGTGCGGCCGGCGCGCAGGCTTTGCGCATCGCGGGAACCGCTCCCGGATCGATGCTGGCGCCGCTCGTTCGACGCCCCATCGCCCGGGCGGCCATGGACCGTCTCACGAACGCCGACTATCGCCCGCCGGCCGCGCTTTGCAAATGATCGACGCGGCCGAAAAGATGATCGAAACGGACAGGTGGCCGGCATGCGGGGCGCATCACGTCGATCGCCCCGAGATCGTACGAAGCTGCGCAGGTCTCATTCCGCTCCGATCGTCGTGACGGGAACCCAGCGGCCGCCCTTCACCCGATAAAGCGTCGACGTCGGATTCCTGAGGTCGCCGTTCGCATCGAACGCGATCTTTCCGGTAACGCCCTCGTAGCGTGTCGCACGAAGCGCCGGCAGGAACTCGGCGGGCTTCGACGAATTCGCCTGCTGCATCCCATGGATCACCACCCACACGCAGTCGTAGGCGAACGGCGCATAGGTAAGCATGCTCGCGCCAAAGCGCTGCTCGAATTTCTGCGCGAACGCCTTGCCTTGCGGGAGCGTGTCGATCGGCCGGCCGTATTCCCACGCCATCGCGCCTTCGGCCGCCGAGCCGGCCACGTTGATGAAGATACTGTCGGCGATGCCGCCACTGCCGACGAACTGGACACGCATGCCCAATTGCCGCATCCGCTTGACAATGAGCGCCGCCTGGTTGTCCAGGCCGCCGAAGTACAGCAGGTCCGCGTTCGCGGCCTTGATGTTCGTAAGCTGCGCGTTGAACTCGACCGCCTTGTCGGTCGTGTATTCGGATGCGACCACCGTGCCGCCGGCAGCCAGCACGGCCTTCTTGAACTCCTCCACCGCCCCCTGGCCGAATGCGGTGCGGTCGTCCATCACCGCAATGCGGCGCGCCTTCATCACGGTGACGGCATATGTTCCGGCATCGCCGGAGTTCTGCGTATCGGTCGCGATGATGCGGAACACCGTCTTCAATCCCTGGCGGGTGATTGCCGGGTTGGTGGCTGCCGGGTCGATCAGCGGGATGCCGGCCTTCGCGAATATCGGCGCCGACGGCAGTGCCACGCCGGAGTTGTAGTAGCCGACCACCGCGGCGACGCCGTCGTCGACCAGCTTCTGGGCGACCTGGACACCGATGCGCGGGTCGCCCTGGTCGTCCACGGAGTCGAGTTCGAAACGGACATCCCGGCCACCCAGCCTGATGTGCCTGGCGTTCGCCTCCTCGACGGCCAGGCGCGCACCGTTCTCGAGGTCCTTGCCGTTCGCGGCACTGATGCCCGTCAATGGGCTGGACACGCCGATCCTGACGACCTGCTGCCCGTAGGACGAACCGCAGGCGAACGACAACACGATGGCGCTCATGCCTGCGGCGAGCAATCTGCGTGGAAGATCGAGCATGGGTTCGCCCCCGATGACAACGCACCCCGGTCGGCCGCCGCCGCCGTCGATCGGCCACAGACTCGACCCCGATCACCGCAGTTGCGTCCAGGCCTCGATTACCCTGAACGGCTGCTCCGCAAACGGTGGTTGTATTGATCAATATAGGATGAAAGAGAAATGAGCGGCCACTGCGTGCCGGCCGCTCCGTCCGTGGACAGACCCGGTCAGAACTTGTGACGCAGCGCAGCCCGTGCAACGACCTGATTCCGGTTCGACGCTACGTTGTCGGCGCCAGGTACATAGGCAACGTCGAGCACGGTGCCGGTACGATCGCCCCCGACATGCTGGAGAGCCCGGAAGACGCGGCGACGATCGAGCGCGTGCGCGCGCAGGTCGCCGAGCTGACCAAGCGTTTCCCGGTCTATCGCTGATGCCCGACAAAGTCGGACCCGTTCGCGCCTCGTCGTTCAACCGAGGCTGATAGGCGTGAGCGAAGGCCAACGACACGAGGCTGCGCTGGCGACCGCACGCCAGGCCAACGAGCGGCAGCGCCACCGGGCCTTTCGCAACCAGGGCTCCTGTCCATGGGCGTGGATATAATCGCGGGTGGTATCCAGCTCGGATCGAGCCGCTGGTCGGCCCTATGCGCCGGTCGATCCGGCCCGGTGCAGCGCGGTTGCGCTCAGGGTGAACCCTGTGGCGAAACCGCGCGTTCGGGCGCAGAATCGCGGGCCCGGAATCGGTATCGAATTGGACTCAGGACTCAGTCATGCCGCGCGACGCGCTGATGAAACCGACGGGCACACAGTCGCCCGGCGATCGACTACCCGACGCCACGCTGTCCGCCCTGCTGCGCGAGAAACGCTTCTCGCCGTCCAAGGTCGCGGTCCTGCTCCAGGTCGCATCGGACCTCGGGCTCGACGCGGGGTCCGTGCTGGCCGAGACCGGCCTTGATCCCGCCGCCGTCGCCGATCCGTTCACGCTGACCTCGTCGCAGCAGTTCCTGACGGCCGCACGCAACGCGATCCGCCTGTATGACGATCCGGATCTCGGCGTGCGCGTCGGCCGCCTGCTGCATGCATCGAGCTACGGAATGTACGGCTACGCGATGCTGTGCTCGGAGTCGATGGCCCATGCGTTCGACTCGGCCGTCAAATATCACCAGCTCGCGAACCCCGCGCTCGCGATCCGCTGGGTCGCGCAGGGCGATACGGCGTCGTGGCTGTTTCCGAACCAGGACGAAGCGCTGCTGCCATGCCTCGACCCGCCGCTGTACCGCTTCCTGATCGACATGCAGTTCGCGCTGCACGTGACGATCATCAAGGACGTGATGGGTGCATGGTGCGTGCCGGCGCGCGCGCAGTTCACGCAGCCGGAACCGCCGCATGCGGCGTTGCTGTCCGACGCGCTCGAATGCCCGCTCGCGTTCGGCCAGCCGCGCAACGTGCTCGACTACCCGGCAGCGTGGCTCGCGCGCGCGCCGCAGCTCGCGAATCCGATCACCGCCGCGCAGGTGTCGTCGCATTGCGCGCGCCTGCTCGACGAGCTTCGCACCCAGGCGGGCGTCACACGCCGCGTCTACCAGGAACTCACGCGCACGCCGGGACAATTCCCGGACATCGACGCGATCGCGGACATGCTTTGCATGACATCGCGCACGCTGCGCCGCAAGCTCGAAGCCGAAGGCACGTCGTACAGCGAACTGCTGACGAGCGTGCGCAAGGCGCTTGCGATCGACTATCTCAGCACGACCACGCTCAGCACCGAGGACATCGCGCTGACGCTCGGCTTCAGCGATGCGGTCGGATTCCGCCACGCGTTCAAGCGCTGGACCGGCACCACGCCGAGCGACGTGCGGCGCAAGCGCGGCGGCTGAACGCAGACGACGGCGCCGTCGACGAATTTCAGCGTGCGTCGCCGGCCGCCGGCGCCGCGACCGCCAGCGCAAACTCGAACACCGCGCCGCGCCCGGCCCGGTCGACGAGCCGGATGCCGCTGCCGTTGAGCGCCAGCATCCGGTGCACGATCAGCAGGCCGAGCCCGCCGCTCGTCACCGTGCCGCCGCTCATCGGCCGCTGCGGCCGCTGGAACAACCCTTCGCGCCGCGCCGCCGGAATCCCCTCCCCGGTATCCGACACGGTCACGACCACGCGGTCGCCTCGCGGCTCCAGCGCGACCTCGACCTCGCCGTGCGAAGGCGTGTGCCGCAGCGCGTTGTCGAGCAGGTTGGTCAGCACGCGCTCGATCATCCCGAGATCGGCCGACACGACCGGCACGCGCGGCGGGATCCGCGCATGCAGCGCGACACCGCGCGCCTGCGCGGCCAATTCGAATTTCTGGAACACGTCCTGCACGAGATCGACGAGCGAGAACGGCTCGCGCTCGGCCTGTACGCCGCCCGATTCGAGCCGCGCGAGCTCGAATAGCGCCTGCGCGAGCCGGCCGACCTTCGCGCTCTGCGCGAGCGCGATCGACAGGTAGCGCCGGCGTTCCGGTTCGGTGAGCGCGTCGGACTTCAGCGACAGCGTCTCCAGATAGCCGTGCAGCGACGTGAGCGGCGTGCGCAGGTCGTGCGAGATGTTCGTGATCAGTTCGCGCCGCTGCTGGTCCTGGTGCGTCAGCGTGCGCCACTGGTCGCCGATCCGGTCGGCCATCTGCGCGAACGCGGATTCGAGCACCGCGATTTCGTCGCCGCGCCGGCCCGGCGGCGAGCGCGGCACCGGCGGCTGCGTGTCGGGCACGCCATGCGCGTCGAAACGGCGCATCGCGTCCGTCAGCCGGCGCAGCGGGCGCGTGATGAAGCTGAACGCGGTGAGGCCCGCGAGCAGGCCGAGCAGCGCGACGACCGCCATCGACCACAGCGTCGTGCGCAGCACGTTGCCGGCGTCGACGCGCGCGGCCAGCCGGTCGTGCGCCTCGCCGAGCAGCACCACGTAGATATAGCCCGACGGCGGCTGTCCGGCGCGCTGCAGCGGCGCGGCGCTGAACACCTTGCGCGCGTCGGGGCTGCGCGGATCGTCGCCGAGGATCGGCAGCGGCTGGCCCGCGATGAAGCGCTGCACGGGCGCAAGGTCGACGCGGTCGCGCTTCACGTGGCCGGGCGGCGCATCGTCGCCCTTGATCCGCCCCGCGTTGTCGAGCAGGTACACCTCGACGCTCGGGTTCACGCCCATCAGCTGGCCGAACAGCGTGCGCACGGCGTCGGGGCGCAGCCCGTTCGCGTCCATCAGCGGTGCGCTGTTGGCGATGTTGGCGGCGAGGTCGCGCGACAGCCCCTGCACGACCTCCTTCTCGCGCATGTCGTTCGCGCGGATCTGCAGCCACGCCGACGCACCCGAGCAGGCGAGCAGCAGGATCGAGAACACGAGCGACAGCCGCTGGGTGAGCGTGAGTTTCATTATGCGTCCCGCTGGCCCGGCGCGGCGAGCTTGTAGCCGCGTCCCCACACGGTGAGGATCCGCACGGGCTCGGCCGGATCGGCCTCGATCTTCGCGCGCAGCCGGTTGATGTGGGTGTTGACCGTGTGTTCGTAGCCTTCGTGCTGGTAGCCCCACACGGCATTGAGCAGGTCCATCCGCGAGAACACCTTGCCCGGGTGCCGAGCGAAGAAATACAGCAGGTCGAATTCGCGCGGCGTGAGGTCGATGCGGGCGCCGTCGACGCTCGCCTCGCGCGCGATCGGGTCGATCGACAACCCGGCGATGTCGAGCGTGCCCGCGTCGATCCGCGAATCGCGCGCGAGCGCGTCGACGCGCCGCAGCAGCGCCTTCACGCGCGCAACGAGTTCGAGCACCGAGAACGGCTTCGCCAGATAGTCGTCGGCGCCGAGTTCGAGGCCGAGGATCCGGTGCACCTCGCTCGACCGCGCGCTCGTGATGATGATCGGCGTATAGCGCGTCATCGCACGCGCGCGCCGGCAGATCTCGAGGCCGTCGACGCCCGGCAGCATCAGGTCGAGGATCAACGCGTCCCAGTTGCCCTGTTCGAGCAGGCGTAGCCCTTCCGCGCCGTCCGCGCTGTGCACGACTTCATAGCGCTCGTCGCGCAGGTGCAGGCTCAGCACGTCGGCGATGTCGGCGTCGTCCTCGACGATCAGGATGCGTTTCGGATGGTCCATGGCGGTGGGTGGCGGCAGGTCGGGCTCGGTAATGGCGGTTGGGGGATGACCGGCGGCCGGTGATCGGCTCGGGCCGGCCCGGGTCCGGCTGGCCGGTCGCCCGGTCGAATCGCGGCGCAAGAGCGCGCTGCCGTCATTGTGCAAAATTTTGCGGCGGCAAGTGATCACATTTCATTTAACTTTGGATCGCGCCTGTACTGTAAGCCAATCCCCGCAAGGCTTTCCGCTCAGGCCCCCAAAACAAGACTAGTGTCATCCCTCCCGAACACCAAATGGACACTAAAGGGCGGACGCGCCACGTTCCGAGCGATGACGCAAGTCGGCGCATTTTCGAACAGAATCCTACCCGCACCACGACCTCCGTCCCGAGCCGCCGATCCGACGGCAATCCGCCGAGCACTCGCCGGAGCCTATGCAACCGTCCGCCCTGAATGCAGCCGGTCGGCGCAACCTGTAGCACGTGGCAACGCCAATCTTTCACATCCGGCACCGGTGCCGCGCATCCGCGGCCACACTCTGGTCGTGCATGGACTCTAGCGATTCACCAGGGTGCCGCCAGGATCCGTCTGCCGCCTGAGCGAAGGCTTGTCCCACGCCCTTGCGCGACGGTCATAACTCAACGTGACGAGACCCGGTAGCTTGTCGTCGTTATTCCGGAATCGGCAAGCCCAGCCGCCAGCTCAAGTTTCTGCGCGCTCGCGTCTCGCAGCGCGAGTAGAAGAAATCCGTGAGATAGATGCGCGGGCGTGCGAGCAACCCGCGCAGAATGGTCCGTTCATGAAGGTCGTAAGCCCGGTCGTCAAGATCGGGGCGCTCCGCCCTGAGGAGGCGGCCGTCTTCGCGAAATCTGCTGCGAGAAGCGCCAAGCGCTGCCAGGTCGATGTCGCACACGAAACGGGTATCCGGCTCTGTGGCAATGCCCAAGTGGGTCGTCGCGAGAATCATCGCGCGGATACGGTCGCACGCGCGGATTCGCCCCCCGGCCTGGCGGCTGAACCAGTCCGCACTACGCTGCTCGTTATCCTGCGCGCCAGGAACGAAAATCACGTCATGGAACCACAGCGTGAGCTCGACGGCGTCCGGTTCGGGAATCGAGTCGCGCGCCAGGTCGAGGTGACGCAAACATCGCCGGACATGCGCGAGCGTATGGTAATGGCGCGCCGGCTCCGTATAGCATCGCGCCAGCATGCGATACACATCCTCGGCCTGTGTCCCGCCGCTGCACGACCACAACGCGACGAACCGCGCCTGCGTCCGGTTCACGTTCGCTCCTTGGCCCGGGGCGGCTGCGCATGATCGCCCGATGCCGACATTACCGCGATGCGCTCAGAGAAATTCCCTGCGGATGTCGATACTCGACCGCTGTCCGATGTTTCCGTAGTGATGCGCGAGCCATGTATCCGCTTCGCGTCGCCCGTAGTCATGCAGTTCGCTGAGAAATCCCCAATCCGCGTTGTACTTGCTCGATACACTCAACGCGCACAGAGCGTCGTCGGCCCGAATGGAATGGATCAGCATTTCCTTCATCTCGCCGCGTTTTATCGCGCCTTGCTGGATCAGGTCGGTGACAAACGAGATTGCTCGCATCTCGCGCATCAGCGACGAGTTGAAACTGATCTCGCTGATACGGTTGAGAATTTCGGCAGCCGCGATTGGCACACCGCGGCGCACGAGCGGATTGATGTGCACGATCACGACGTCGCGCGTCGCGCAATTGTAGATGAGAGGATAGATGGCCGGATTACCCATGTAGCCGCCATCCCAGTAGTACTCGCCATCGATCGCGACCGCCTGGAACAGTGTCGGCACGCATGCCGATGCAAGTACCGCGTCGGCACTGACGTCCTCTCCCGTGAAGATGCGTATTTTCCCTGTCTCGACATTGGTTGCGCACAGGTACAACCGGATCGGACAGTGCTTGCGCAGCGCATCGAAATCGACCTGGCTTTCGAGCACTTCGCGCAGCGGGTTCAGGTTGTTCGGATTGAACTGATAGGGCGAAAAAACGCGCAGCATCATGTCGGCGAATGCATAAAGCGGCGAATGATCGAGCCCGAAGCTGTGCGTGCCCTTCAGCCACGGCACCCAACGCAGCGGGTTGTAGCGCTCCGCCGATTGCGCGACTGCGTGCCAGAAGTCGTGCAGTGCCTGGCGCGCCCCGTCTTCGCCCCCTTTTTGCAGCCCGTATGCGAGTACAGCAGCGTTCATCGCGCCGGCGCTGGTCGCACTGACACCCTCTATTTCGAGCCTGCTGTCTTCGAGCAGACTGTCAAGCACACCCCAGGTAAAGGCGCCGTGCATCCCGCCACCCTGCAAAGCCAGCGCGATCTGTTTGCGCGGTCCATCATTGCGGCGTCTTGTGTGCGTGATCGTCATGCCCGTCTCCCCAGCTCTCCGTTATGCGGAGCAGCGGCAGGTAATGGGCGGTACGTCGTCACGCGATACGTCGTCGTGCGCCGCAGGTCCATTCATCCTGCGCGTTCGTCCAATGCATCCAGCAGCGCTTTCGCCTCTCGCAGGTCGCTCGTGTCGAATCCTTCCGTGAAGCAGCTGTACACCTCGGACAGTGCCCGCTTTGCCTCCACGGTCTTCCCCTGCCGTTGCAACAGCCTCGCAAGGTCCGACGCTGCTCGCAATTCCAGCGCTCTGGCACCCTGCCGGCGCGCTCGCGCGATCGCTCGGTGAAAACAGTCCACCGCTTCGGCATCGCGTGCAGGTGCAGTACCGTCCTTGACCGCCGCTTCGGCCAAATAGACTCCCGTGAGCCGGCAGAGCTCGACTTCGTAGCAGTGCTCACCGGATTTCTCGACGATCGCCATCGCCTCTTCCAGCGTGTCTCGTGCCGCCCTCTTGTCGCCCGCACGCCAGTAGCTGTCGGCGAGCAACGCGAGAGAATATGGCCGCAGGTCTTCGCCGCCGGCTGCCCGCTGCGCATCGAGGCCCAGCCGCATCTGCGCGATTCCGTCCTGGATGTTTCCTTGCTCGCTCGTCGCCCAGCCTCGCAGAAACATCCCCCACGCGAGCCAGTAAGGCAATCCATGCTCGGTCGATACGGCAATGACCGCATCCGCACGCTCACCGGCAAGCACCGGCTCCCTCCGCAGTTGATGCAAGTGGGCTGCGTAGGTAAGACTGAACGCCAGAGATGGCCCATAAGAAAGGCCCTGCGCGAGCGCGAGTGCTTCAGCGCCGCGTTTGAGCGCTTGTCCCGGATATCCCTGAAACCACAAGGTCAATACGAGGTAATTGAGAGCCCGGATACCGGGATCCACCCCGTGTGCGAAGACGTGTGCCTGATGCTGCTTCGGATCGTAGATCGCGCAGGCCTGTTCCAGGTTTGCGCGAGCAGCGCCGAAATCGCCCTGCAAAAAGAAGCACGCGCCCAGCGCACCATGTGCCTCCACGAGCAAGCCCGGATCATTCGCATCCCGGGCAATACCGAGCATCTGGTTGCTCAGATCGGTCGCGATTGCATACTCGCCGCGCACCACATGGTGTATCCGCAAGCCCAGCTGCGTCGCAAAGCGTTGCGATGCCTCGCCGGTCCGCTCGCATAACTCGAGCGCGCGCCGGTATGTCACGCCCACCTCTGTCGAGCCATACCCACGGACATCCATCAAGACCGGCCCGAGGGAAAGCAGCAGCGTCAGTTCCCAATGCGCATGCATGGGTGTATCCGGCAAACGCTTGAGCAGCGCAAGCGCCGCTCCGAGGTGATTCATTGCATCGGGGTGGGCAGCATGACGCAGCGCCTGCTGCGCCGCACGATGCAGATATTCGACAGCCTTGGGAATGTTTCCGCTCTGACTGTAGTGGTGCGCAAGTTCGCTGCAGTAATCGGCGATGCGCGTCGGGAACAGCACCTCGATCGCCTGCGCAGTGCGCTCGTGCAGCGTGGTACGCCGCTCCGTGAGCAAAGAGCGCCCGGCCACTTCCTGAGTCAGCGCGTGTTTGAATGAATAATTGACCTCGGGAAAGGCCGGTCGCTCGTAGATGAACTCCGCGGCTTCCAGATGGGCGAGCAGACCGCGCAGTTCATCGTCCCGCGCCGGCGCTTCACTGCAAATTCGCCGGATCAGGCTGAACGGAAACTCGTGGCCTATCACGGCGAGCGCCTGCAGCAGTTCCTTTTCCTTGATGGGAAGCCGATCGATCCGAGCAGCCAGCACGCCCTGCACGGTGGTGGGAATATGCAGCGTCGCCGGGGTCTCCACGATGCGGTAATGCCCGGCATCGCCGAGCAGCGATTTCTCTTCGACAAGCGTCTGGACCACTTCCTCCATGAAAAACGGGTTGCCCTCCGTCTTCTCCAGAATGAGTTGCTTTAGAGGCACGAGTGTGCGATCTTCGCCGAGCAGCGCCGTAAGCAGTCCTTGAGCATCGGATGGACCAAGCGGTTCGAGACGGATCTTGCTGCAATGAACCGCGCGGTCCCACACGGGCCGATACTCGGGCCGGTAGTTCACCAAAAGGAGTATTCGCTCGTCCGGCACGTGGTCGACCAGGTACGTGAGGAAGGCTTCTGTCTCACGGTCCAGCCATTGCAGATCCTCGAACAGCAAATGGACCGGCTGATTCCGGCTCTCTCGCGCGAGAAGCTTCCTGATCGCGTCGAAGGTACGGTCGCGCCGGATCTGCGGATCCATCTCGACCAGTATCGTCCCGCCGTCGCCGATTCCAAGCAGATAGAGGATGTATGGCACGAGGTCCTCGAAACTGCGTTCGAGCGTGAGCGCCTTGCCGATGACCTTTTCCCGGCAGCGCCGCTCGTCGTCCTGCGTCGTGATCTGGAAATAGTTCTTCAGGAGTTCGATGAGCGGCAAATTGGGAAACGCCTTGCCGTGCGAGACCGAAAACGTCTCCAGCACCAGCGCGCCACGCCGTGAACGCTCCTTGAACTCGTGGAACAGGCGAGACTTTCCGACGCCCGCCTCCCCCACGACGCCGACCACGCGCCCATGCCCGCCCCTCATTGCCTCCAGCGCCCGGTTCAGATGTTCCATTTCCGGTTCACGGCCGACGAACCGCGCGAGACCGCGATGCGCCGACAACTGCAGGCGCGTGCGCAACGCCCCCAGGCCAAGCACCTCGTATACGCACAGCGGCGCGGGAATTCCCTTGAGTTGCGTTGCCCCCAGCGCCTTGAACTCGAAATAGCCTTCGGCCAGCTTATGGGTGGACTCGCTGACGAGAATCGACGTGGGCGTGGCGATTCCCTCGATCCGCGACGCGATGTGGATCGTATGCCCGAGCGGATCGTATTCGGTGTGCAAGTCGTCGGTGCGAATGGAACGGACGACGACCTCGCCCGTATGAACGCCGACGCGAATTTGCAGAGGAATGCCTTCCCGCAGACGAATGCGATCGCCGTGCTGCCGCATCGCCTGCTGCATGCGCAATGCAGCGAAAAGCGCTCGCTGCGCATGGTCTTCGTGGGCGATCGGTGCGCCGAACAGCGCGAGGATGCCGTCGCCGAGCGATTTCGCTACGTACCCTTCGTAGTAGTGGACGGCGTCCATCATCAGCTCGACCACGGGCACGATCAGGCGATGCGCCACTTCAGGATCGAGATCGTGGATCAACGCGGTCGACCCGGCCATGTCGGCAAACAGCGCGGTAACGGTCTTGCGCTCGCCAGCGGGCTCGCCGCGCGCTTCCATGGCCGCGTGTTCGGCACGGATCCGCTCGGCAAGATGATCGGGCGTGTAATGAATGGGGGTTGGCGGCGGCTCCCGACCCGATGGTCGAGAAAACGACGGCGCAGCGGCGGGTGTTGCCAGCGACGTCCCGCAATTGCTGCAGAAGCGAGCTGCCGGCTCGGCCTCATGTCCGCATTGCGGACAAGTGCGGGACAGCACGGCCTGACACTCCTGGCAGACCTTCGAACCGGGAGGATTCTCGGACCCGCATATTGTGCAGCGCATAAAACCCTCTTCCTGCCAAGGGTCGACATCGATACATTATGCGCCACTATCTGCGGGGTATTCAGGCCGGCGAGCGTGATCGTGCATGCCGACAAGCGAAGAAACCGATGGATCGACGGCGGTAGACGCGGTGCTCGAGAAACATCGACCAGGGTACCGGCTCCCGCACCGGCTTCCGGAATACCCTCACCCCGCCCGACGCGCACTCCGCGCCGGCTAACGCAACGGCATCTCGACGGCGGACTGCATGAACCGCTGATCGACCGTCGCGGAGATGCGCTGTGCCGTTTCGCACAGCGCGACGCCGATCTGCCTGATCGACATCGCTCCGGCTTCTCCCGAGAGCGCCAGGTATGGGCAAGCGAGGATGGCGATTGCCGAGCCCGACTTGTCGACGATCGGCGTTGCGATATCCGTGATGCCGGGAATGCGCTCATTCGGGCGGCAGATATAACCGTCTACCTGATGGGTCGGCAATGCTTCGTCACTGCGCGGCTGATTCCACGACTCGACATCGTGCCCGATGGTCCGAAGCAATCGGCTTCGCACCTCTTCGTCCTGAAAGGCAAGGTACATCTCTCCCGCAGCGCTGCCGTGCAGCGGAACGCGCGTGCCGACCCGGACCGCCAGGTTCCATTCCGTTTCAGCGCCGGCCGTTGCGATGACAACCATCGTGTCGCCATCGAATACCGTCAGGTAGCACGACTGGACAGTCAGCAACGCGAACTGCTGCAGGAGCGGTGCGACAAGCGCGCCGAGCGATCGTGTCGGCGCATGATGCTGTCCGAGAAAATAAAGCTTCATGGTCAGCGCGTAACGGTCGTAACGATCCACCCTGTAGATGTACCCTCGCTCCTCGAGCACCTGCATCATCCGATACAGTTCGCTCCGGCTGCGCTTCAACGCGCGACAGATGTCCGCCTGCGCCATTCCGTACTCGCGACCGACGAGCAACTCGAGAATATCGAGGCCCTTCTCGAGTGCCGGCGCACGATAATTCGCTTTTTTCTTGAGACCCGAACCGTCGGGATCAACCGGATCTTCGTTTGGATTCCGCATGTAAAACGATACCTCTGGAATTCAGCTCATTCGAGTCACGCCGGAATGACCGGCGTCGCAGCCGGCAGCAGCAGCCGGCCCGGCAATCAGCTTGTTTCCGGTCACCATGGCTGCGGCGTTTCCCGGATCGGACAATCGTCCGGATTCCTGCCGACCGGCCACCCTGGACGCACGCCTTTGCCGGACCGGGATCGACCGCGCACGTAATGCGGCGCTGCTGCGAACGCGGGGGAAAATATCGTTGAAACCGCTCGCTAAGGCCGGATCGCATGGATCACGCCGCGCAAGTTTCTGCATGACGCCTCCTTTACACGCGGCAGCGCGGCGTGCACCTGGTTGCGCAGTTGCGGAAGCGCCGCCACGAACCGGTCCAGCACCGCCGCCAGATCGGTGGAACGCATCGCTTCCTCGGGCTTCAGCAAGAAGGCGTCCGACAGACCGAAATGACTGAAGAGACCCTGGAACTTGTCCTGATAGGTCAGCGCGGCGACAGGCACGCCCATGCCAAGACTGGCGATCGCCAGATGCATGCGTCCGGTCACCACGCCGTCCACCTGCCCTGAAATGGCCTTCAGTTCCGCCGCCGACATCCTGGTGCGCGGGTAGCAAAGCCGCTCGCCCATCGTCGCGGCCAATGCGTGATGCAGCGGCTCGAGACAGGTATCGTCGCCGTCCCGGCCGCGATAGTCGTGGGACAGCAGCACGATGCTGATCCGATGATGCTCCGCAAGCTCACGAATGGCTGCCTGCGCCGACGCGACCAGCGCCGCGATATCGTCGTCGCTGGCCCGGCGGATCAGCATCGGGTGAAGGTTGAATGCGATCACGATGTCGCCGGCCGCGCGGCGCGATGCGACCCACGCCGCCGTGCGCCTGACGCAATCGGACGATTCGTCCGGCTCGAGCATGAAGGCGGAATCCGCCACGAGCTCCGCGCTCGCCGAACTGAAACGCCTGAATCGATCGAGCGAGACGCCGTCGCGGACGTTGACCAGCAGCCGGGCGTCGATCCGATCGAACGCATGCCGCAACTGCGTGTACGGCAAGCGGTTGAAGCTGAAGCCGAGAATCGTGCCGGGCACGCCGCGTCGGACCAGCAGATCCGCGGTTGCCAGCAACCTCAGCGACGTAATGGGCGAGTAGTAGCCGTCCATCACGTCGGCGCCGATGACGACCACCGCGCTGGGTCGCAGTGCGACGAGCCGTTCGACCGTGGCCGTCAGGCGCCATGGCTCGTTCCATGCGTCGACCGCATGCAAACCGAGCCGGGTCGCGGCGTCTGCCGCCGCGGGCGTGGCCGTGACGACCGACACCTTCAACTCGCCGTTCGCCTGTCGCAACCGCTCGACGACCGCGCGCAGCATCGCTTCATCGCCCTTCGAGCCGACCAGCGTCCACGGATCGCACGGCAAGACCAGCAGATGGGCGGCGGACTTACCGTCGTCGCCTGCGACGCGTCGTGCGGCCTCACGACGCCATTGCATGGTCAATCGCTTGACATACAACCAGACGCGAAGCCGCTGCGTCAGACCGGCCAGTTTCGACATGTTCGATTCCCCTGGGTGATTCGATGGTTTCGACGGATGCACCCGTCAGGCCGGTGCGGCGACCCGGAGCGTCTCGCGAAGAACGCGAAGCTGCGTGTCGTGCCAGGCTCGTGCGGAATCTCGCGCCGCCGCACCTTGGGCAATGCGATGCGTGCGGTCCGTCGCGAGCCGGACGACCGCATCCGAAAAGCCCTGCGGATCGCCGTCGCGCACGACGGTCACCCCGCGCAGGTCATGCTCGCCGAGGCCACGCGCGCCCGTCCGGGTGCTGACGATCGGCACGCCGAGCGCCATGCTTTCGAGCAGCTTGATGTTGATGCCGGTGCCGAGCAGCATCGGATTGATCGAGATCGGTGCGATGGCGAATGCGTCGCCCAGCTCGGCGACGGGGCCGTGCTTGACGATATGCGGCCCGTCGGGGACGGCCGACGCGATCGTGCCGGCGAGATGCACGCGAAACGCCGGCAGCCGGGCCACGATATGCGGCAGGATCTCGTCGACGAAGTATTTGACGGCGTCGCGATTCGGCTGGTTGTCGCTGCCGAGGAAGGTCGCGTCGGCATGCGCGGCACAGTCCACCTGCGGCGGAAACGCCAGCAGGTGACTCAGCACCGCGACTGCCGGGGTGTCGCCGCTGCCGAGGCGCGCCGCCAGCAGGCCGCCTTCCTCGGCCTGGATGGCCAGCGCGACATGCGCGCGGCGCAATCCGTCGCACTCCCGTTCCGGTGGAATCGAAAACATGTAGCGCTTCGCGCCGGGGCGGCCGATGAACGGAACATGCCGGTCCGCAAAGATGTCGTGCGTATCGATGACCTTGACCACCGTGTCGGGAAACGCATCGAGCGCGCGCGAATAAAACACGTATTCGACGAACACGGCATCGAATGCGTGGTGATGCTGCAGCGCGCGCAACTGCCCGGAGAAGCGCTCGCTGAACAATTCGTCGAGCCCCGTGTAGTACGCATGCCGGCTGCCGGCCGCTTTCGCGGCGAGACGGCGCACCAGCCAGGCCACCCGCTTGACGCGATACAGCGCCAGCGCCAAGCCCGCGCGGCGCAATATCGACACGCGGTCGGCACCGAACTCCCGGCGATGCGCCTCAAGGTCCATGCCGCCCGTCTGGCGCGATTCCAGATACACGAAATGCACGTCGCAGCCGAGCGATCTGACCGCCCGCGCGAGATTCAGCACGCGACTGCGATTGCCTGCATTGACGGGAAACAGCGGAATGGGCGAGACGATGGCAACTTTCATGAGGCGTTCCCTTTGGGCGGAACCGGCGACAGCGTGCCGCCCGGCGCGCCGTGACGAATGGCGATGAACGTGCCGACGCGCACGGACTGACCTCGCGCGAATCCGACTCCGTGGACATAAATGCCCTTCTCGTGATCGGCGTCATACGCGAACGGGCCGCCCGGGACAGGCAGCCATTCGAATCGCGCGTCGTCGAGCGTGCGCGCCGGCGTGTCGGTGCGCAGCGTCATCGGGGGGTAGGCGCCCACCCGCACGGCCGCATCGCCAGCACCACCCGCAGCGCCGCCTTCCGGCACACGCACCGACGCGTAGAGATCCCAGCGCCCGTCGCGCGGCAGCTTGTCGAGCTTGAGCTGGATTGCCCAGACGCTCGAATCGCCGCGTATCGCTATCGCTGCGCCGTCCGGCGCACCGGGGTCGGCCACCACGCGTGCGCTGTCGTAGAGATTCACGCGCGAAACATCGATCGCGCGCCAGTCGCTGTCGGCGAGGCCTGCCACGAGCGGCGGCGCAACGACGGGATGGCGGTCGAGATCGAGCAATGCGCCGAGTGCCGCGAGATTGCCGCTTTGCCGGTACTGACGAACGCCCGCGGCCGAGATCGCCGCATCGAAACGCGCGCGCCGCGCGCGAATATCGAGGTCCCAGCCTTCCTGCGCGGCGCGCGCTGCGTAGCGGTCGCGCAGCGCCAGGATCACGAAATCGAGCGGCATGCGCGCCTGGCGAACGCGCGCGCTACGCACGGCATCGCCGTCGACCGCACGGGCGGCGGCGTCGAAATCCCGCTCCGACTCGCGGACGAAGTCGTACGTGTACATCGACATGCCGATGGGCGTCTGTTCGGCCAGCACGTCGCCGCTCGCGCGCAGCGCGGCATGCATGCGATCGATGTAGCGCACGACGGCCGGCGCGGCCGCGCCGTAATAGGCGTCGCAATATTCGCGGACGAGCGTGCGCGGGTCCGCGGTCGGCGACCAGAGCAGTCGGGCGATCAGCCACACGCGCAGGCTCGCGAATTCACCGCCGCGCGACTGCCAGTCGCCTTCCGCGAAGTAGCCGTCGACGCTCGGCAACGTGGCGAGCCACGCGATGCTGCGGCCGATCGGATAGAGATTCGGCGTCGGCTGGAGGTAGCCGCCGAAGTTCACGACGTGATCCCACACGGTGACGTGCCGCGCGATGTCGCTCCATTTGCGCAGACCGTCGCGCAGCGGCGCGTTGCGGTCCTCGTTCAGCGCGACGCTGTAGTCGACCTGGATCGTCATCGGATACACGCGAACGTGATCCGGAACCTGCATGCCGTCCGGCGGCGTGAAGCCCCAGTGATAGGCCGGCATCGCGAAACGCGCGCCGGGAACCGCCTGCCGGACCCGCGCCGCCACGTCCCGCACCATATCGAGAAACGCCGCCGACGGCGCACCGCCATGCGCGTCGGCAAACGCGCGGCTGGCTGCGTCCAGGTCCCAGCCCCAGTCCATGTCGCGGATGCCGAACCAGATGCGGCTCGGGTCGGGTTGCCGCTTCAGGCGTTTCACGATCTCGGCCGCCATGGTGGCGCGGACGTCGGCCGACATCATCGCGAGTTGCCCGCCGGCATACCAGCCGGGATGGGCGGCCGCATACCGGTCGTGCGGCACGAGCGTCCAGAAATCGGCGTCGCCGTCCCGCGCGAGCCAGCTGCGATCCCACATGTCGATACCGGGTGGGGAAGCGCGATACGACGTGCCGTGCGACTCGCCGTTCAGCAGGTTATGCGCGCGGAACGGCTTGTCCTCCCCTTCCGCGATCAACACCTCCCGATACGCGAAGCGGGGAACCTGCCGGACGGGTGCCGTGTCGACGCGCAGCTCGGCCTGTTGCGGCACCTCGGTCGCATCGGGCGCGAGCCACTTCACGCCGAGCTTGCGGTCGAGCCACCAGTACGCGCCGAACAGCGTGCCGCGCGGGGTGTCGCCGGCCACGACGAGGTCGTCGCCGCTGCGGCAGACGACGAAGCCGTCGCTGCCGAGCGGCGCCGCGCGGGCTGAACGGCATCGTTCCGCCGCATGCTCGCCGCCGACGACAATGGCCGGCGTCCGGTCGTGCGCGTCGTCCGACACGGCGAACGACGCGCCGCTGATCCGCGACAGGTAGTCGGCAATCTCGTCCGCCGCATGGCGCGTCACGGCATCCGTCGCACCGGCGCGCACGACGTAGCGCGCGACGCCACCCTGCGCAAGCAGCACGCGCGGCGCCGACACCGGCGGGCTTCCGGCGACGACATGCGCGTCGTGCGGCGGCCGCACCGGCTGCGCGCAATCGCCGCCGCGCGCGACCACCGCGCACAACGCGACAACCACGGCACGCACGGCGACACGAACCGGCGACGCCGGCCTCATTGCCGTGCGATCCGCGAGATGCCGGGCGGCAACGACAGCGGCACGTGGAACTTGCGGTAGAACCGCCACAGGCTGCGCAGATGATGCCGCCCCGCTCGCGACACGGGGCTCGCCGCCGACTGTCGTTGATGATCGTGCACGAGCGTGACGCCCGGCATGCCGAGCACTCGATAGCCGGCCAGCCAGGTCCGCGCGCACAGATCGACATCCTCCATGTACAGGAAATACGATTCGTCCATGCCGCCGAGCGACTCGAACATGTCGCGCCGCACGACGAACCCCGTTCCCATCACCCATTCGGCGTCGAACGGATTGCCGCACGACCATGCATCGATCATCAGATGCTGGTTCATCCGCGCGCGAAAGCGGCCCGAGCGGCCGAGCGCGGTGCGTCGCGCGACGATGTCGAGCCAGCTGTAGAACCGTCGTGCCGAGTACTGGCGCCGGCCGTCGGGATATTGCAGGTCGAGCCCGACGAGCCCGGTCTCCGGTCGCTGCTCGAACAGATCCAGCACTTTCGCCAGCCCGTTCTCGCTGAAACGCGTATCGGGATTGACCACCAGCACGTAGTCGCGTCGACAGGCGGCCATGCCGAAGTTCACGCCGGAGCCGAAGCCGCGATTGCATGCGGCACGCAGCAGCCTGACGCCGCGCGGCAATGCGTGTCGCAACCGCGTGTACGAGTCGTCCGGCGACGCATTCTCGACGACGACGATGTCGTCGGCGAGTGCAACGCGCAACGACGTCAATGACGCCACGCATCGTATCGTCAGGTCGGGCGTGCCGTAATTGACGACGATGACGCTGATTCTTCCTTCGGTTTCCATCGTGATACCCCGCGCCGTGGTGGATTGTGTCGGCCGGTTTGCCCGGCTCTGTTCGTTGCCCTGCGCGTCACGCCGACGCGCCAACCTGCTCGACGAGCCGCCAGAACTTGCGCGCCGATGTGTCCCAGTCGAACCGGCGGATCTGCTCCCGGCCCCGCGCGACGAGCGCGTCCCGCCACGCGGCCTCGGTGCCGAGCCGGCGCATGGCGACCGCGATGTCGACGACCGACAACGGGTCGACGAGCATCGCGGCGGCACCCGCCACTTCCGGCATCGCCGACACGCACGAGGTCAGCACCGGTACGTCGGATGCCATCGCCTCGAGAATCGGCAGGCCGAAACCTTCGTACTGCGACACGAACGCGACGAACAGCGCGCCTCGATACAGTTTCGGCATCGCATCGTTCGGCAATACCCCCGTGAATACGAGGCCGTCCGCGCATCGGTGCCGCGCGGCGTGCGCAAGCAGCGACGGGTCGGGGTCGCCGGTCAGCATCAGACGCACGCCGAGCGACAACAGCCCGCTCGCGGCGAATGCCTCGATCAACCGATGCAGGTTCTTGTAGTTGCGCCGGTTGCCCGGATAAAGCACGTACGGGAACGGATAACCGAGCGTGTCGCGGTTGCGCCGGTATGCAGCGTCGGTCCCGTTGTGGATCGCGTGAACGCGATCCGGCGCCATGCCCGACCAGCGGAGGAATTCGTCGCGCGTGAACTCGGACACGCAGACGATCGCGGTGCAACGCCGGTACAGCGGCCGCAGCACCGTGTCGTAGTAGAAGCGATGCGCGCGCGTGTAGAAGTGGCGATGCGTGAGGTCGTGCACCATGACCACCGACGGGAAATCGGGCAACGCGGCCGGTACGAAACCGGGATTCCAGAACACGGCGTTGCGGGCCGGCAGCCGCCTCAGCGCCCGGCTCAACGCAAGCGGCGACAGCGGGTGCGCGACACCGCCGCCGACCGGCAGCGGATCGATGCGGACGGTCGACGGCGCGCGCTCGGCATAGGCCGCCATCACGTTGTGGATGCCGGTTCCGGCCGGCCAGCGCGTGTCGGCATAGACCGTGAGGGGTGCGCGCTCGGTGGGCTCGGCACGGTCGGTGCATTCGGTCGAAGCGGTGGAGATCGTGCTCATCGTTCAGTCCATCCAGCCAAGCAGTCGATGCGACGCGGCGATCCAGTAGTACTTCGCACGCCGGGGATTGCGGCGCACGCATGACAGCAGGCAGCCGGCGACAGGCCGCGCGATCATGTAAAGGACGTAGGCGAGCGGATAACGATTGATGCGCAGCACATGCCCGAACCCGCGGTTGTAGCGCCGGCCGCGCGCATAGGCCTGCTCGTCGAGCACGGCGAGCGGTTCGGGATGATGGACGCGCAGATGCGGGTCGTAGTCGATCCGGCACCCCGCCTGCAACGCGCGCACGAGAAAGTCGACTTCTTCCCCTGCTCCCCAGCGCGTGGTCGCGCCCACGCCGAGGTCCACGTCGAACTGCCCCGCCGCATGCACGGCGGACCGGCGCAGGAAGATCGTGTACGACGTCGCGCACACCCACACGTTGAAGCGGTTGACGGTCTGCGCCGAGCTCGCCCACCGTCCTTGCGACGGCCGGCCCGCGGCGTCGACGCTCATGCCCGTCACGCCGTCGAGCATCCTGTCGGCGGATAAGCGCGCCGCGATCGCATGGAGCGTCCCGGGCCGATACCAGCAATCGTCGTCGGGGAACCCGACCACGTCGCCCGTCACGGCCTTCAGGCCGACGTTGGTCGCCCGCGACTTGCCCTTGTCGGATCTCAGATGAACGATCGTCAGCCGGTCGCGATACCGGCCGACGATCCGCTCGACCCGGTCGTCCGGGTTCTGGTCGACGACGATGACTTCGAGGTCGGCGTAGGCCTGCCGCAGCAGCGAATCGAACATGCGCTCGATCTCGTCGCTACGGCCGAGCGTCGCCATGATGAGAGAGAATTTCATCGCGTAGGTCCGGACGGGAAAATGGATCGGGGCCGCAACACGCGCGGCGCAGCGCGCGCTTTCAGGCGTGCCGCCCGAGAAGCGAACGCGAACGACGCGAGATAACCGACGAACAGGTATGACGTTTCGCTCTGGTGCATCGGGTTGATCAGCGACCACGCCGCGATCGGCGCCAGCAACACCATCGCGCGCCTGCCCTGGCCGAGACCGGCGAAGAACACCGCCCATGCGAGCAGCCCGATCGGCCCGGCGACCAGCATCAGATCCAGCGGCGCGCAAAAGACGGCACTCGTGCCCTCGCCGAGCCCGCGGACGGCGACGGCCGAGTGCGAGAAGTAATGCTCGACGAAGCCGAAGCCGTGACCGATCCAGTCGCGGCCGACCAGCTTGATCGATTCCGTGAAGGCAAGCCCGCGCTCCTGTTGCAGCCGGACCTGAAGCTGGTCGCCGGTCAGTTCGCGCGTGAACATGTACAGATAGAACCCGGCCCCGGCGGCCATCGTCAGCACTTTCGCGAAAAAATGGCCGCGCACCTGCAGCAGGATCACGATCGCGCATGCGATCAACACCGTCTTCGATTCGCTCAGCAGCGTCACGACGAGTGCGAGCGCAACGAACTTCACGACGTCGGGAATGCGGCGCGGCGACTGCAGGAAACAGGCATAGGCGGTCAGGAAGAAAGACGCCGCGAACCAGTTGCGCTCCTTGAACGAACCGTGAATCGCGTTCTGCATGAAATCGACTTTTTCGTACAGCACCGGGACGTCGAAATACTGCAGCGCGTACTGAAACGCCAGGAACCCCGCGATCGCGACATAGCCGAACGGCAACGGCCGCGTGCGTGCCCGCGCGCCGTAATAACGGCCGATCAAATAGAACGCCGGCATCACGAACACGAATTTCACGATCTGCTCGGCCGCCTTGAAGCGCGGATAGCCGGACAGGAACGTCGTCGACAACGCGACGCCGACGAACAACGCAAAGGCCCAGATTTCCCACGCGCCGACGGGAATCCGGCGCCGCACCAGCAGCACCGGCAGCACGAGCACCGCGAACATCTGACCGAGTTGCGCACCGCCGATCTTCAGGAACTGGATCGAGTTCAGCAGCAGCAGCACGAGCAAGACCGCGTCCGCGAGATCGAAGCGCAGATGCGGCCCGATCGTCGACGCACCGGACGACGACGCGCGTTGCCGCGGCACCTGCAGCGCGAGGCGGCTCATGTCCGTTGCCTCGCGTCACGCAATGCGATCAGCATCGCCACGGTTTGCCGGGCGGCCTGACGACGCAACATCCAGGTTGCGCCGGCATAAGCGGCGCCGAAGCAGACGATCAGCAGCGGCAACCTGACCACGGCCGGCACGCCGCCGAGGTGCGCGCCAAGCCGCGACACGAGCAGCGCGCAGCCGAGCGCGATCAGATACGGCGGCAGCAGCCGCCCCAGCAAGCGGCCGGGATCGATCGACAGCTCGACGACGACGGCACCGAAGCTGAGCGGCGTGACGAACAGCACCGCGCCGACATACAGCCACGCCAGCCCGGCGACGTCGTGCGACGGCAGGCAGACCATCGCGCCCAATACCAGGACGAGCTTCACGACCGTCAGCCACATCGTGACGTTCGGCCGGCCGCGTGCCGACAGGAATGCACCGTTGACGAACTGGACCGTCTGGATCGCGCCGAGCCCCATCAGCGGCGTCATGATCGCGGCGCTATCGGCCCAGCGGGCGCCGAACAGCGCGATCGTGATGTCGTGGCTCGACACGGCCATCAGCACGAACAGCGGCGCCGCAACCATCGCGGCCAGCCCCGTGACGTCGAGGTAGGTGGCCGCCATCTTCCCGGCGTCGTGCGCGACACGCGACAGCACCGCGAGCGCGACGTCGGTCGCGGCGCGGCACAGCAGTTCCAGCGCCGTCTGGTACAGCCTCGCGCCGATCGCGTAGATGCCCAGCCCGGCCGCGCCGTACAGCGCGACGACGATCAGGTCCACGGTGCGCGTCGCACACCAGTCGATCAGCCTCGCCGCGACGACATGACCGCCGAAGCGCGCAATGGGCCAGAACGTCGACGCGTTCCGGCGGCCGCGCGGACGCCAGACCGGTCTGCGCCAGAGCCAGAGCGCGGACATCGTCATGAAGGTCGCCGCCTGCGCAATCAGGCTCCACGCACCGGCGCCCGCGATCGCCAGCGCGACCGCCACGGCGCCCGCAACGCTCACCGAGACGAGTTGACGCATCGCCAGCGTACGGAAATCCAGCCGCCGCTTGTACAGCCCCTCCTGGAACGAACTCGCCGAGCCGATCGGGACGAACGCGCACGCCACCCGCAGATACGGCGCCAGGCCCGGTACGCCCAGCCACGTTTCGACGCGCCCGGCGAGGACGAACAGCGCGGCCGCGAGCACGATCGCCATGCCGATCGAGCACGCGAACGGCCATTCGAGATCGTCGTCGTCGAGCGATGCGCGCTGAACCAGCGCGTCGCCCAGGCCGCCCTCGGCGATCATCAGGACCAGCGACAGCGACAGCGTGACCGCGGCCGCAAGCCCGACGTCCGCCGGACCGAGCCAGCGCGCGACCAGCAAGTAGGTGACGAGCGTGACGAGCTTGCCGCCCCATGCCTGCACCAGTGCCCACGCGAGGCTTCGCACCGTGCGCGCACCGAGCCGCTCGCCGGCGGGCGACGCGCGGTCGCTCGCGGCGCGCAGCGCGATGTCGCGAATCGCGGGCTCAGTGCTCGGTTTCATATGCGTATTTCCCTTCGCCATACGCACCGTAGACGGCCTGACGCCGCGGCACGTCGTTCAGCACGACGCCGCTGATCGCGATGCCGGCGTTGCGCAGGCGACGCTCCGCCTCGCGGATCTCCGGCATCGAACTGCGGCCATGCCGGACGCACAGCAGCGTCGTCGCGCCGTGGCGGCCGATGGTCGCCGCATCGTGCAGCGCGAGGATCGGGGCCGTATCGACGATGACGATGTCGTAGAGACGCGCTGCCGTGTCGAGCAGCATCTTGAAGCGGCCGTCGTTGAACAGCTCCGACGTGCGGGCGACGGCACCGCGCGCGAGCACGTCGACGCCGGCGACCGCCGATTTCTGGACGCCGCGCTCGAGCGCGCCGCTCGCGATCGCGTCGGGCAGGCCGGGCGCCGCCGGCAGCCCGAAGTGGCGGTGCGACTGACCGCGGCGAATATCGGCATCGATCAGCAGCACGCGCTTGCCGCCCGACGCGAACAGCGAAGCCAGGTTCGCGCAGAGGAACGATTTGCCCGCACTGGGCTGCGGGCTCGTGACCATGATCACGTTGTGCCCCGACTCGGACATCGTGAACTGCAGCGTCGTGCGCAGGCTGCGGATCGCGTCGACGGTCACGTCCTCCGGAATTTCCGATGCGAGGACATGCGCGCCCTGTCCCGCACGCTGCTGGTTTTGCACGAGACGCCGCTGCTCCCGACTATGCGGCACCACCGCATAGACCGGTACGCCCAGCACCTGCTCGAGGTGCTCGGAATGCTCGACGCGGCCCCATACCGCCCGCTGCGCGAACGGGGCGGCGATGCCAAGGGCAATCCCGACACACAACGACAGCGCGACCAGCAGCAGGCGCTTGGGCTTGACGGGTTTCACCGGCAGGACCGGCTGGTCGACGGCGCGGACATTGCCGATCTCGCTGCGCCTGGCGATCTCGAGCTGTTGGCCGGTGTTCAGCAGGTTCGTATACAGCTCGGTGTTGACGCGCACGTCACGCAACACGCCGAGGCCCTCGCGCTCCGTATCGGGCAACCTGGCTTCGAGCGCCTTCAGCTCCTTCGCCTTGCCCGCCAGTTCCGCCAGGTTGGCGTCGAGCGCCTGCACGGCCGGATGGCCGTCGGCGAACCGCGCGATCAGGTCGACGCGCTTTTGCTTCAGTTCGAGCGTGCGCGTCTCGATGTCCACTTCCTGACCGAGCAGCAGCTTGCCCTGTTCGTCGAGATCGACCGTCCCCGTGCGCGCGCGAAACGCCGCGTATCTGTCCTCGGCGTCCTTCAGTGCCTTCATGACCGTCGGCATGCTGCTCTTCAGCGATGCCAGCGTCGCGGCGGCCTCCTCGCTCCGGTACTCCTTGTTCTGCTGGACATAACCGTCGACCACGGCCCGCAGGATGTCCCGGATGCGCGTCCGGTCGTCGCCCTCGAGCGTGACGGTCAGGATGCCGGATTGCTTGGCCTTTTCCTCGACGGTCAGATCGTCCTGGAGCTGGGAGACCGCTTCGAGCTGCGGGATGCGTCTGAGCCGAAACGCCGTGCCCGGCCGGGCATCTAGAGCGGCGACCAGCAGCGTCAGCGGCTGCGCCTTGTACTGCCCGTGCGCCGGCACGCCGACCTCGCCTTTCAGCACGACGTCGTCGTCCTCGTCCCTGACCACGTAGCGCCCGCCGCCTTCGGCGGTCACGTCGAACCAGAGCCCGTCCAGCGCGTCGATTCCGTCGTGGCTTTTCTTGCCGGCCGTCTCGAACGTGACGACGTCGAATCGCTCGCCGCCCCAGGCAAACCGGGACAATCCCGCAAGCGGCTGCGCCACGCCGTCGTCCCGATAACGACGCGCGACCCAGCGGCCAATCAACGGGAAATAGCGCGGTTCGGCAATGATGTTCAGATGCTGCTTCGTGACGACCGAGTCGATCACCATGCGCGCGCGCACGAGTTCGAGTTCGGCAGCGGTCGTGCTCCCGTTGTCGAGCAACGCCGCGATGTCGTGCAACGGCGAATTGCCCGCCGTGGTCGATTCGTTGACCTGGATCGTCGCGTCGACACGATAGATCGGCGTCGCGAATACGACATACAGCAGCCCCAGCAGGAACACGCTGGCCGCGATGCCCAGCACCATGCGCCACCGGGCCAGCACGATGTCGACGTAGGACGAAAGGGGCGCATCGTCGTACAACGCCGCGTCGTACAGCCGTGCTTCGGAAAGGTCGGTCATGGCAAATCCAGTGTCTATCGGGTTCCGGCGGTTCATTTCGCGACCAGCGCGCCGGTCATGCCGGCATTGATGGCGGGTAGCAGCAGCGACAGCACGCGGCTGAGTCGGACGAGGCCGTTGCCGTCGACATAAACGACATCCTTCGGCGCCAGCCTGAAGTCGTTCGCGAGCACCATGGCAACCGGCGACTTCGCGTCGAGATGGAACACGTCGGGGGTACTCGGCCCGCGCCCGCGAATCACGTAGACCTGCGCCGTGTCGGCGGTGCCGCTGTTGAAGCTGCCGGCTTGCTGCAACGCATCGCCGAGCGTCAACGAACCGTCGCGAAGCGGTAGCGCGAGCGTCGGCTTCGCGACCTCGCCCATCACGAACGCACCGTTGTCCTCGCGCGACTTCACGCTCAGCACGTCCCGGTTGCGCAACAGGATGCGGGCCGGGTCGATGCGTCGCGCAACGAGTTGGGACAGGTTCAGCACGTAATGCTCGTCGCCGCGCATCAGCTCGATGCGGCTTCGATCGGCCGTCGGCTGAAGCCCGCCCGCGCGATCGAGCGCCTCGATCAGCGTCATCGGCACGTCGTTGATCGGCTGGACGCCCGGATTGCGCACCTCGCCTTCGACGTAGACCTGCTGGCTGCGGTACGACGTGACACGCACGGTGACCTGCGGATCGCGGAAGGTTTTCGTCAACGCGACGCGGAACGCATCGCGAACCTCGGTCGTCGTCCTGCCGGAAACCGCGAGCGTGCCGACATAGGGAAACTGCACGCTGCCGGTTTCGTCGACGACGAAGCCGCCGACGGGATCGCTCTGCCGCTGGGTCGACGACGTCTGATTCGTCGGCGCCGCCGCGGAAAGTTCGGGGTGATCCCACACCGTGATCTGCAACACGTCGCCGGCACCGATCCGATAGCCGCCCTTCGCGCGCTCGTGCAACAGCGCGTCGACATTCCCGGCCGCGTCGCTGTCGTCGCGCATCGATTGCAGCAGGTTGACGTCGATTTCACGGATCGGCACATCGAGCGACTGCGCCGGTTCGCCGTTGCGCGCGCTGGCCACCGGCAATTCCTGCGAGCCGGTCATCCGCATGCCGGGCGCGACGGCACACGCCGTCAGGAACACGGACAGCACGAGCGGGGCCAGCGCGCGGCCCGGTCTGCTTCCCGTCGATACATCGTCGATTGATTTGCCCATTGCTGCCTCGTATGTCGCGCTATCGTCAATTCCGTCCGTGGCGCCGTGCGCACGGTCGTGTTCAATTCGTCGCGCGAGGGTTCGGCTCGCTTCGCCCCCATCCCGCGCCGCCCGGTCGATCACCATGACGAACGGGACCAGGGCGGCTCCATGCCCGGCCAGTCGTCTGCTGCGTTGTCGGTCCCGCCGCGCGGCCGAATCGGGACGCGTGCCGCGCCGCGCGTGCGACGCACTGTCGGCATGCCCAGCGCGTCGATCGACAACGCCCGCATCTGCCGCTCGATCGGCAGCGGCACGTAGTTGTCGACCGCCGGCACCGCGACGCCCGACGCGACCGCCGGCTTTGCAATCGACCCGCGCCACGGATTCGAGGTCTGGGACGCGGTATCCGCGAGACCCGCGATCCAGCGCGGCGCATTTGTCGAAGGGCGCGCCGCCGGGGCACTGCCCTGCGCAACCGACGCACACGTCAGGCCGATGAGCATCGCGAGTTGACCGACGTGGCGCCGCATCAGCCGTGCCCCCGTGCGGTAGCCGCGGGAATCCGCGCGATCCAGTGCGCCACCGCGCGCTCGATGTGGCGCGCCACGGCATCGAACACGTCCGCCGACTTGCCGACCGGATCCGCGATATCGCATTTCGCGGCATGGTCGAGCTGGAAGACGCGACCGCGCGCGAACGGATAACGGCGCTCGATCTCGCGACACTGCACGAGCGTCATCGCGAGGATCAGTTGCGATGCGCGCACGTGGCCGAGATGCACCGGTTGCGCGATATGCGACGTGATGTCGAAGCCGCGTTCGCGCATCACGTCGATCGCAGCCTGTGCTGCCGGCCGGCCGGCCAGCGCTATGAGTCCCGCACAACGCACCTGCACGGACGGCAACGCGCGTGCCAGCATCGCGCTCGCCATCGGGCTGCGGCATGCGTTGCCGTCGCAGACGATCAGAATGCGTTCGATCATGGCCGGGCTCAGTACGCGTTCGGATGGACGAAGCCCTTCAGCACCGTGGCGGCGACAATTTTCATGTCGAGCCCGAAGGACCAGTTGCGCAGGTAATAGAGGTCGTGCTGGACACGGCCGACCATCTTGTCGAGGTGATCCGTCTCGCCGCGATAGCCGTTGACCTGCGCCCATCCGGTGATGCCCGGCTTGATCCGGTAACGATGGATGTATCCCTCGACGAGCGGCCGGTACAGATCGTCGTGCTCGATCGCGTGCGGTCTCGGCCCGACGACCGACATGTCGCCGCGCAGCACGTTGAAGAACTGCGGCAACTCGTCGAGGCTGGTGCGACGCAGGAACGCGCCGACGCGCGTGATGCGCGCATCGCCCCGTGTCGCCTGGCGCACGATGCCGGCCTTTTCGGCGTGCATGTGCATCGTGCGGAACTTGTAGATCCTGAACACCCGGCCATCGGCGCCTTTCCGGTACTGCGTAAACAGCACCGGGCCCGAGGACGACAGCTTGACCGCCAACGCGATCATGCCGAGCAGCGGCGCCAGCGCGACGAGCGCTGCCGCCGCGAATGCCCGGTCGAACAGCGCCTTCTGCATCAATGCGCGATGCGACATCGGCGAAGCAACGAGGTTGATCGCCGGCATGCCGACGAGATCCATCATCGTTCCGCCCAGCAACGCGATGCTGCACATGTCCGGCATGAAGCGGATATTGATCAGGTCGTCGCCGAACGTCTTCAGCACGCGCCGGATCGTCCGTTCCTCGGAGATCGGCAACGCGAGCCAGATTTCCGTCGCGGCCTCGGCACGCACTGCCGCGGCGAACTCGGTGAAATTCGCGAGCACCGGGACGATGCCGTTGGACGATCCCGCGGGATCGTGGAGCACGACGGGGCGAAACCCGCTTGCCGGGGACAGCGCCAGCGTTTCGATCACACGCACGGCATGCGCGCCGTGTCCGACGATCGCCACCTTGCGAAGATTCAGGCCCGCATGCCTGACGCGCGCGAGCATCGTATAGGCAGCCACGCGGATGACGATGAATCCGCATCCCGCGATCGCCGTCCAGTAGACGAACCACAGCCGCGACACCTGATCGGCGCGATGCATCGCGAACAGCAGCACGAGGTTGCATGCCTGCACGGCGACCCAGGCAGCGCTGATGCGGCTGATCATCGCGATCCACGAGCGCCCGCGCCACGACTGGTACACCTGACATGCCGGAAAGACGGCGAGCGTCAGCATCGCGACAAACGGGACGACCATCGCGTCCGGTCGGCCGAGCGTATCGTCATCGAACCGCACATGCGACGCGGCAGCCGCGCCCAGCACCACGACGAGTGCATCGAGCAGGCGCGCAATAATCGACTGAAATCCGAACATGGATCTTCTCCGGGCGGCGCACGACGGCGCCGTATTTGCGGTCAAACGCGTCCGTATGCGTCGTCGAAGCGCACGATGTCGTCTTCGGCACGGCACGAATTGTCGAAAAACCCTGGTGCGCTCATTTCATGTACTCCTCAACATCCGATTTTCCGCACGCAATCAACCCTTGGTGCCACCCGACTGTCCGTGCTTCACGCCGAACACCGCACCGGCGGACATTCCCCGCCTGACGCCGGACATGCTCCGCCCTCGGTATCCCGATGCATCGACAACATTCATCCCGGGCGTCATGAACCCATCGATGAATTGACCTGTAAATTCGTATTCCTATATGAAATTGAACGCGCCTTTTTCGAGCGGACGGTTCAATTCACGCGATGAATCCAGGCGACGGACGAACTGCCGGTTGCTTAGGCGCACGCCCCCGCGCCGATGCATCGCCGCCGCAAGGACGTATCGACGCGGTTCGGTATGGCGACGGAAATGCCGCGCCCGAACCATCCTGAATGGATTGGCGAATGGACGCGATTTATCGATTGAATGTCCGGAATCGACCGCTTCGCCCCCGCGTCGCGTCCGGATATCGGAATGTGGATCTTATTCATGATTGGTCTAGCGTTATGGTATTAACTACTTCGGCACATGGTGTTTAACGCACGATCCGTGCCACCGACACGCATTCTCTTGTTGCAACGCAGAAAATCCTCGATAAACCAATGACCTATGTCCGGAACACGAAAGGTATGAATAAATCGAAATAATCCTGTGTAACGTTTGCGCAACCGCACCGTTCGGGCACGTAACGTAACGACACGCCGTAACGCGTCTGACATGAACGGCATCGGGGAGGCGCAATTTGCTGCCATGTGTACGGTGGTGTCAGGGGCGTTATTCCTACCGTCGACAGGCGCACCTTTCTTCCGCGCGCGCCAGGCTGGGGGAGTTCGGGGCAAGGCCGGTGGGCGGTCGGGGCCGCAATGACCGCAGACCGATTTCGTTGCCGACATGTGGGATGGGTACGTGCGCAAACCCGCGTCGGATGCATCCGAGATCCGGCGCTTATAAAACGACTCCGCACGGCCGTAACGGGATTTCCCGGTTGATTACCAGCCCGGTGTCGCCTCGCAAAAGCCGAGTTATTTCGCAGGGTGGTGGCGCGATACGGGTGCCCGCGAGCAAGGGCTGAATCGAAGCGAGTCATTTCTCGAAGCAAGATCGGGCTTCGAGCGATCAGCTACCGTAAATATGGGTAGACATTTGAATTTTGACGCGCCACGAGCTTTTTTTCCGATTCCTCCCGGGAAATGGCCGATGCGGCAAGAAAAACGCACAGCGCACTTCTTTCGTCGCTTCCGGGCGATTTTTTTTAATGCGTTTGCCCGTTATATCGACAGCGGCATAATGGCCGGCTCACCGCCGGCCAACTCTGCGGGCAACCCGTCCCGCGCTCACGGCTTCAGATGCCGCACGTTCATTCCCGCTTCCGGACGGGTACGTTCGTACCGTTTCGATACGACGTCGACATTCAGACCATCGCCTCCGCGGCTTCGGCATCGCCTGCGAGCCAGTCATTCATCACGCGCGCATCCGCCTGCCGGTCCAGCGACAGGCACACGTCGCTCAGCGCATCGACCTGCGCACGGTCTAGCGCCATGCCCGCCAGCGCACGATATTTCGCCAGCAGCGCTGCGTCCGACAACGGATTGCGCGGGTCGCCGAGTGCGATCGGCACATGGCGCGATTCCCGCCCTCCATCCGCGCGATGCAGGATCACCGTCGGCTCGTCGAGATCGCCGAGCGCCGGATCGACGTCGACCGCGATGCGCGCGAGCAGCGCGGTCACGCGCGAATCGGTGCGCCGGTTCGCGCGATACACGCCGATCCCCGTGTCGCCGAATGCAAGCGCCGCCGCCACCGCATACGGCAGGCTCATCTGCGCGGACGACAGCGTCGACAGGTCGCGACCGCCGCACATGCGAGCCACGAACGCGCTCGCGCGCACGACCACCCGCTCGATCTCGCCGGCCTCGACGATGCGGCCGTCCGCGAGCTGCAGCGCCGCGTCGACGGCCGCATGCGCGCTGCGGCACGATGCGTGCGGCTTGATCGAGCAGCGCATCAGCTTCCAGTGCGCGCCGAGGCCGTCGGTCAATGCGTCGGGCACATGCGATTGCGCGGCGAACGTGTTGAAAAATCCGCCCCACACGTCGTCGAACACGTGCGCGGGGCCGCTCACACCTTCACGCGCGAGCAGCGCTGCGAGCACGCCGCCCTCCGCCGCACGCCCGGCGTGCAGCCGCTTCGTCTGCGATCCGTCGTGGATGAAGCCCCACAGGCCGCCCGCGAAACTCGCCGCATGGCCAAGCGCGTCGCGCGTGTGCGCGGCGTCGAGCCCGAACACGCGCGCGCTCGCGGCCGCCGCCCCGAACACGCCGCAACTGAGCGTCGAGTGCCAGCCCGCCCCGTTGTGAATCGAATAGCCACCCGCCGCCTCGAGCACGCGCCGGCCGACGTCGTAGCCGAGCACGATCGCCGCCACGCATTCGCGGCCCGTCACCGGGCGCCCCGCGCACGACAGCGCGGCGAGCACGGCCGGCAGCACGACCGCGCCCGAATGATCGCAGCCGCCGGAATCGTCGAGTTCGAGCGCGTGCGCGGCAATCCCGTTGACGAACGCCGCATCGCGCACGCCCGCGGTCCGTCGCGTGCCCCACAGCGGCGCGCCGCCCTGCGCGACGGCGCCGGTCAGCGCACGGGCACTGCGCGTTTCGACGGCCGACGCGCCCGCCAGCGCGGCACCGAACGTATCGAGCACATGACGCTTGGCCTTCGCGACGACGTCGTCCGGCAAAGCATCGGCGGGCGTCTGCGCGACGAACGCCGCGAGCCGCGTGGCGCGCGCTTCGCTTTTCATCGTCATCGCGCCGACTCCTCAGCGACGCAGTGCGCGAACACGTCGACCGGATGTCCCGGGGCGTTGACGGGCACCCGTGCACGCCACCAGCGCGCGATGTCGCGCCCCGTCGCGAACCAGACGTCGCCCGCGTCACGCAGATGCGCGAGCAACGCGCGCAGCAGGTCGATCCGCCCAGCCGTGCCGATGATCTCGGGATGCAGGCGCAGCACGCAGCACAGCCCGAAGCGCCGAAACCCGTCGACGTCGCGCCGCCAGTTGTCGAGCACGTCGCGGTACGCCGCGATGCGCGGCTGACCGGCCGGCACGGGCGGCGACAGGTTGAACTCGAAGTACGGTGCGTCCTCGAGCTCGTAGTGCAGCGGCAACTCGACGAGCCGCGCGCCGTCCGCGCCGCCGTCGCCGCGCGGATGCACGTACGGCAGATCGTCGCCGCGCCACGATGACGACCACGTGAAGCCTTCCGCGACGAGGCAATCCGCGAATCCGTCCGCCCAGTTGCCGGTGAACGAGCGAAAGCCTTGCACGTCGCGTCCGGTCGTGTCGGCGAGTGCCGCCCGCCCGGTGCGGCACGCATCGACCTGCGCGGCGAGCGGCAGCACGTCGAAGTCTTCGCAGCGATAGCCGCTCACGCCGAGCTCGTGGCCGGCCGCGGCGATCGCGCGCACCGCTTCCGCATGCGTTTCGGCGACGATGCCCGGGACGAACCAGCTCGCCGGTACGCCGAACGCATCGAACGCATCGAGCAGCCGGTCCACGCCGCGCGTTGCGCCGTAACGCCAGACCGACAGCGATTTCTCGCGGCCGACGATGCGCGGCTCGCGTGTCTGGATACCGTGAATGTCGTTGAAGTCGACCGTGATCGCGACCGCGCATCGCGCGCCGCCCGGCCATGAATGAGTCGTCGTCACAGGCCGCTCCGTTGCGTGGGTTGCGCGTCCCGCGCGTGCTGCGCAAGCCACCAGTCGGCCACTTCGCGGCAGCGCGCGAACCATACGCCGTCCTGTGCGCGCATGTGACCGAGCCACGCCTCGAGCAATGCGATGCGGCCGGGCTTGCCGCAGACCTTCGGATGCAGCAGCGTCGTCAGGCACAGCCCTTCGCGGTATACGCCGTCGAATTCGCGCGTCCAGTTGTCGAGCGTCGCGCCGTAGCCGGCGATCCGGTCGAGCCCGGCCGGGTAATCGGGGTTGCGGTGATACGCAAGCGACGCGTAGTCGTCGGTCTCCCAGCGGCCGGGTATCTCGACGAGCGGCGCCTCGCCGCCGTCGCCGTGCAGCAGGTACGGCCGATCGTCGCCGCGCATCGAACTCGAATAACGCACACCGGCTTCGCGCAGCACGGCCACCGTCGCCGCGCTCCAGTCGCCGGACGGCGTGCGGAACCCGACCGGCCGCACGCCGAGCGTACGCGCGAACACGTCGGCCGATTGCGCCATGATCTCGCGCTGCCGCCCGGGCTCGAGCGTCCAGAACGCTTCGTGCCGGTAGCCGTGGTAGCCGATCTCGTGGCCGCGCTCGACGATCGCCGCGCATTGCGCGGGCCAGGTCCGCGCGACCCATGCGGGCACGAAGAACGTCGCGGGCAGGTCGAACGCCGCGAGCATGTCGAGCAAGCGGCCGAGCGCGCGCCACGGCCCGTAGCTGCCGAGCGTGAAATACGCGGGGTTGCGCCAGATCGACCCGTTCAGCATCGCGTCGCCGGTCGGGCCGTCGAGATCGAACGCGAGCGCGACGCACGCGCGCTTCGCGTCCGGCCAGCGGGGAGCGAGGGCCGCCATCGCGCGCTCAGTGCGTGCCGTTGATCATCGCCTTCGTCACCGCGTGCTCCTGCAGCCCCCACTTCGCGAGCAGCTTCTGGTACGAGCCGTCCGCGATCAGCTGGTTGAGCGCCGTCGTCAGCGCGCTGCTCAGCGCGGTGTTGCTCTTCGCGACGCCGATGCCCGTGTACTGCGACAGGAACGGCTTGCCGACCGGCGCGTACGCGTTCTGCTCGAGGCTGTTCTGGTACGGCAGCGTCTCGCCGCCCTGCACGGCCGCGTCGATGCGGTTCTGGCGCAACTGCATGCGCGCGTCCGACGAGCCGTCGGTGCCGACCACGATGATCGCCGGCTTGCCGGCCTTCACGCAGTTCTCCGCGCTCCACGCGGTCGTGTTGTCAGGGAACGACGTGCGCCGGCTCGACCCGACGCGCTTGCCGCACAGCGCGCCCATCTGCGCGAACTCGCCGGCGCGTGCCTTCAGCGTGTAGAACTGCGGGCCCGTCTCGATGTAGTCGACGAACGTCACCGCGTCGCGACGCGTCGGCAGGTCGGTCATGCCGGACAGGATCATGTCGACGCGTTGCGTCGCGACCGCGCTCATCATCTGGTCGAAGCTCGTCTCGACCCAGTTCAGCTTCGCGCCCATCTTCGCGGCCAGCGCTTCGCCGAGATCGACGTCGAAGCCCGCGAGCTTGTCGGTCGCCGGATCCTTGTATTCGAACGGCGGATAGTTCGGCACGATCGCGACGTTCAGCGTGCGCTTCGCGCTCGCGGCCTGCGCGACTGCGAAGGAGGCATGAAGCGCGAGCGCGCCGAATGCGACGGCGGCCAGCGTGCGGGTCAGGACGGATGCTTTCATGGGGTGTCGCCTTGTCGTAGTGGAGTAATGGGGTGCTGCGCCGGTCTGGTCGCCGGCTCGATCGATCGGGCGCTGCGGGTCGGGGCGCCCGGCCCGTTCATGCGATCACGGCCGAGATGAAATCGCGCGTGCGCGCGTGCGTCGGAGCGGACAGCACCTGGTCGGGCGGCCCGCTCTCGACGATCCGGCCGCCGTCCATGAACACGACGCGGTCGGCCACCTCGCGCGCGAAGCCGAGCTCGTGCGTGACGACGATCATCGTCATCCCGCTCTTCGCGAGATCGCGCATCACGGCCAGCACTTCGCCGACGAGCTCGGGATCGAGCGCCGACGTCGGCTCGTCGAACAGGATCAGTTGCGGATGCATCGCGAGCGCCCGCGCGATCGCGACGCGCTGCTGCTGGCCGCCCGACAGCTCGACCGGAAATGCGTCGCATTTGTGCGCGAGCCCGACGCGCGCGAGCAGCGCGCGCGCTTCCTCCTCCGCTTGCGCGCGGCGGCGCTTGAGCACCTGCACGGGGCCCTCGATCACGTTCTCGAGCGCGGTCTTGTGCGGAAACAGGTTGAAGCGCTGGAACACCATGCTCGTCGCCAGCCGCTGGCGCGCGACCTGGCGCTCCGACAGCTCGTGGAGCCGGTTGCCGGCGCGCCGGTAGCCGGCCAGTTCGCCGTTGACCCACAGCGCGCCCGCGCTGATCGTCTCGAGCTGGTTGATGCAGCGCAGGAACGTGCTCTTGCCCGAGCCCGACGGCCCGATGATGCACAGCACTTCGCCCTGCGCGACGTCGAGCGTGATGCCGTGCAGCGCCTGGAAATCGCCGTACGACTTGCGCACGTCGACCGCGCGAACGACCGCGTTCGTCATGACGTTCTCCCGATGGTTGAGGGTCGTGGCGTTCATGTGCGGCCCGCCGCGCGGCCCGCGCCGCGCGCAAAGCGCCGTTCGACGCGCGCCTGCGCGAGCGACAGCACGGTGACGACCGCGAGATACCAGATGCCCGCGACGATCAGCAACTCGATCACGCGGGCGTTCGCGTAGTAGATGTTCTGCGCGTTGTGCAGCATCTCCGCGTACTGCACGACGCTCGCGAGCGACGTCAGCTTGACCATGCCGATCAGCTCGTTGCCGATCGGCGGCACGATCACGCGCATCGCCTGCGGCAGGATGATCCGGCGCAGCGCCTGCAGGCGCGGCATGCCGATCGATTTCGCGGCCTCGTACTGTCCGGTGTCGACCGACAGCAGCCCCGCGCGCACGACTTCCGACGTATACGCGCCCTGGTTGATACCGAGTCCGAGCACCGCCGCGAGGAACGGCGTCATCACGTCGACGGTCCGGAATTCGGCGATGCCCGGAATGCCGAGCGTCGGAAACACCAGCGCGAGGTTGAACCACAGCAGCAGTTGCAGGATCACCGGCGTGCCGCGGAACAGCCAGATGTAGCCCTGCGCGATCGCCCCGAGCACCGGGTTCGACGACAGCCGCATCACCGCGGTGACCACGCCGAGCACGACGCCGAGCGTCATCGCGAGGACGGTCATCACGATCGTGTTGCCGAGCCCCGTCAGGATCGAGCGCGCGGTCAGGAACTGGCCGACGACGCGCCACTCGATCTGTCCGCGCGCGAACGCGGCGGCCACGTAGGCGAGCGCGGCGATGATCGCGATCGACGCGACATAACGGCCCCAGTAGCGCCGGCGCACGCGCACGAGGCCTGCGGTATCGTCCGCCGCGGCGCCGACCGGCCCGGGTGCGCCGTCGAGACGGCGCGAATCGGATGCGCTCAGCATGACGGCCCCCGGTAGTCGGCCGCCCAGGCGGCCTGGCGTGCGATCGCGCCGCTCAGGCGGACGATCTGCTCGCGCACGCGCGCGGGCGACGTGCCGCCCGCGCCGCCGCGTGCGGCGACGGCCGCGTCGAGCGTCAGGTGCGCGCGCACCGCCGGCGCGAGGCGCGAGTCGACGGCCTGCAGTTGTTCCGCGCTTGCGTCCGCGAGCTCGATGCCGTCGCGTTCGCATGCACGCACGAGCGCGCCGGTGATCTCGTGCGCTTCGCTGAACGGCACGCCCGTCAGCGCCAGCCAGTCCGCGACCTCGGTCGCGAGCGTGAAGCCGAGCGGCGCCTGGCGACGCATCTCGTCGACGTTCACGCGCATCGTGCGGATCATCCCCGCCATCGCCGGCAGCACGAGTTCGAGCGTGTCGATCGAATCGAACGCGGCGATCTTGTCTTCCGCGAGATCGCGGTTGTACGCGAGCGGCAGCGACTTCAGCGTCGCGAGCAGGCCCGTCAGGTTGCCGATCAGGCGCCCGGCCTTGCCGCGCGTCAGTTCCGCGATGTCCGGGTTCTTCTTCTGCGGCATGATCGAGCTGCCCGTCGCATAACCGTCGTCGAGTTCCACCCAGCGGAATTGCCGCGACGTCCACAGGATCACTTCTTCCGACAGGCGGGACAGGTTCACGGCCAGCATGCTCGTGACGAACGCGAATTCGGCGACGTGATCGCGAGCGGCCACGGCGTCGATCGAGTTCTCGCACGGCGCGTCGTAACCGAGCTCCTGCGCGGACAGCTCGGGCCGCACGCAGATCGCCGAGCCCGCCAGCGCGGCCGCGCCGAGCGGCGAACGCGCGGTGCGGCGGTCCCAGTCGACCAGGCGGTCGGCGTCGCGATACAGCGACTGCGCATGCGCCAGCAACTGATGGCCGAACACGATCGGCTGCGCGGGCTGCAGATGGGTGAAGCCGGCGGTCACCGTGTCGACGTGCCGGCTCGCCTGGCCGACCAGCGCCTGCTGCAGGTCGAGCACGCCGCGCACGAGTTGGCGCGCCTTGTCGCGCAGGTACAGGCGCAGGTCGTTCGCCGCCTGGTCGTTGCGCGAACGCCCGGCGCGCAGCTTGCCGCCGAGCGCCGGCAGCCGCTGCGTGAGCACGCGCTCGAGGAACGTATGCACGTCCTCGTCGGCGAGCGACGGCGCGATCGCGCCGGCCGCGTAGTCGCGCGCGATGCCGTCCATCGCGGCCAGCAACTGCGCGAGGTCGTCGTCGTTCACGATGCCGGCGCGGTTCAACTCGCGCGCATGCGCACGGGAGCCCGCCAGATCGTACGGCACGAGGCGGTAGAAACTCGGATCGGAGCGGGACAGGTTCTGCAGCGCGTCGGACGGTTCCGACTGGAAGCGGCCGCCCCACAGGCGTTCGATCGGTTCGGTAAGGCTCATTGCGGTCGACCTCGACTCGGTTGGATTGCCCCCACTGTAGGCATTCAATTTTTTTTGTTGTAGCGAGAAATTGACTCCGCTTAAATGAAGTTTTTCTCAGCACCGTCACCTGAGACACACCCGCCGATGCGCAACCGCCTGCCTCCGCTGAACCCGCTTCGCGCCTTCGAAGCCGCCGCCCGGCGCGGCAGCGTGTCGGCGGCAGCCGACGAACTGCACGTGACCGCGAGCGCGGTCAGCCACCAGATCCGCATTCTCGAAAGCACGCTCGGCGTCGCGCTATTCGTCCGATCAAAGGCGCGCGTGAAGCTCACACTCGAAGGCGAGGCGCTGCTGGAACCGGTCGGCGCCGCGTTCGACATGATCGCGAACGCCACCGTCAGGCTCGATTCGCCGGCCGCCGTCGGCGATCTCGTCGTGTCGACGCCGCTGTCGCTGACGTCGCGCTGGCTCGCCCGGCACATCGGCGATTTTCTCGAGCGCTATCCGGGCATCCACCTGAAAGTGATTCCGTCGAACGACGAACGCGAGATCTATTCGACGGACGTCGACGTATGCATCCGCTACGGGGAAGGCAACTGGCGCAACCGGCACGTCGAACTGCTCGAGCATCCGGCGCTGTTCCCGGTCGTGAGCCCGGCGTTGATGAACGGGCCCGACGCGATCCGCAAGGTGCAGGATCTCGCGGGACGCACGCTGTTCTGCGAGCATGCGGGCTCGTGGATGCGCTGGCTGGCGGAAGCGAATGCCGACAAGCTGCCGGGCATCCGCATCCTCGAAATCGGCAACGCGCACATCGGTGTCGAAGCGGCGGTGCACGGGCAAGGCGTCGCGCTCGGCGACAGCCTGTCGGTGCGCGACGACCTGATCGACGGCACGCTCGTGCGGCCGTTCAGCGCAACGGTGCCGTCACGTCATGCGTACTATCTCGTCACGCGTCACGAGCTGACCGGGACGCCGCTCGTGACCGCGTTCACGTCGTGGCTGCGAGCGTGCCTCGCGTGATGCGCGTCGTTGCAGCGGGGCTTTGATCAGGCGATGAGATTCGCCAGGTCGTCCCACACCATGACGATGTTGTGCGACCGCCAGATCGGCCCCGCATCGATGTACTCGCCAGCCAACCGCCCGTTCAGCGCCTCGTAAAAGGCGATCGCGGACGCGTTTCCCTTGACGACACTCAACGCGGCGCCCCGATACCGCAGCTTTCCCAAATGCGTCGCGAGTTGGGCCAGCAGCTTTCGGCCGATGCCGCGACGCTTGAATTCGGGATCGACATACAGGAATTTGATCTCGCCGCGGCCGTCGAATATCGGTTCCGACGGCGCGCCGGCCGCGCCGATTCCGACAATTCCGCCGTCGGTCTCCGCAACGAGCACGAGCTGGTCGCCGTCATTCGACGCCAGCTTTTCCTGCCATTTCTTGCCGCGATAGCGCTCGTCGAGCACGGCATGCGCTTGCGCCGGTGCGAGATCCCGATAGGTATGCCGCCAGACCTTGACGTGGAAATCGGCGATCGCCTGTGCGTCGTCGATATTTGCGGACCTGATGGATATTCCGGTCATTGAGGACTCCCTGTCGAGCGGCTTTGCGCCAGTGGGTGCGGTGTATGCAGCGGATTGTGACGATCCGGGCAACGATGTCGAATGACCGCTTGAGGCCCGCGGCCGGCCACCGGTCACGATCTCCGAAGGCCGGCGCCCGACACGCCCGCCGTTTCGTACTCCCTCCTTCGAACCAGCCAACGGCCACTCACACGGCGAGTTCGAAGAACGATCGCGCCACGACCCGGCCGTTGACGATCAGCTCGACCTCATGCCGGCCCGCATAGTGCCGGCGCGTAGTGAAATCGCGGATCGGCCGACTGTGCCGCAGCATGATGCGCTGGCCGGGCTCGAGCGTCAGTACCTTCAGCTTGAACACCTTCGGCGACGCATCGCCATTTTGCTTCACGTAGGCGATACGATAATCGACGACGAGTCGCTGCGCCGTCCCGGCCGTCGAATGCAGCTCGCAGGCGAGCGCGATCGACTCGCCGAGCACCACCTGCGCAGGCGTCACGTCAAACGGGCCGACTTCCAGGCGAGGCGCGCTTTCGGCACCGAGTATCGCGAGCGCTCGCACATCGCACTGCTTCACGAGGGTGCGAAGCGCATGACGGACGATCCACCGCGTATGCGGATGGTCGCCGCCCCATCGTTCGGCTCGATCGAGCACCCATGCCGGATGCGTCTTCGCCACATCGTTCAGGTGATTCGCGACCGAGCGGCGTACATAAGCGCTCGAGTCAGCGCGAAGATCGTCGAGAATCCGCGCGGCCAGCGCCGGGTCGGCCTCGATCTCGCGGAGCCGGAACGACCATGGCAGGCGCGGGCGACTTCCCTCGCTTGCCAGCCGGCGCACTGCTTCGTCCGCATCGTGCACCCAGGTTTCCATCACTGCGAGCGCGCGAGCGCCGTCGATGCGCAGGAACTCGCGCACCGCGAATTCCGACGTGCCGAACGGCGTGAAATATTTCAGCGCGTCCATCGAGCGGTCGAATGCGTGCCGACCGTACTGCCCGACATAATCGGGGGCGATCAGCGAGACGAAACCCCGGCCGAATCGAGGTGCCGCCTCCTGCAACAACACCAGCACGGCATCGTATCCGCCGGGTAGCGACCGCGCCCCGGTGTCGATCGCCACACTGGCGCGCCTGACGCGCTCCATCAGCGTCAAGCCGTCAAGGCCGTCGAGCGCCGTCGCAAGAAATGCCGCCCGGTCGAAGGCGGGTTCGATCGAATGCAGCACGTCGGACAGCGCGTGGAACTGCCGTGCTGCCAGCGATTCCTTCAGCGGGACGGGAGCTTGAGTGGTGGTCATTACGAATGGATCCGACGTGCGCCGCAGATCGACGGTTGCGAAAGCGCACAGTATCGCCGAAGCCCCTGCCAGTTCCTGTCAGTAGTCTTTGCCCGGCCGGCGCACCCTTGCGGGACGCAATCGACACGCGCGGAACGCGAACCGCGAGCGGGCGGTGTTCATGCGTCCGTTCGACGCTGCTCGCGGGATGGATCGTGAGAATCGCCGCTGGAGAACCTGTTTCGCAGCTGACCGCCGGCGAACGCGGCCGCAATCAACGACAGATACCCGGCGACGAGGAGATGTCGCCAGCCGTCGAGTGCGGCGCGGTGCGCAACCAGCGCCGCGTCGGGTGCCGGTACGGCGAGACTTCCCGGCACGATCGCGCGCGTCATCTGCACGAATCCCGCCGCCGACAGCACGGGCAGCAGGACGAGCATCGCCAGCAGCACAAACTTTGCACGCCGAAAGAATGCATGCCGGCGCAAATGAAACCACAGTCCCAGACTGCCGTGCACCCATCCCGGTGCGAGCAGCGCGATCTGCAAACCCTGCGTGCCGCTCGTGAGGAGCGACACGATGACCCGTTCGTAGTTCGGTTCGAAGCCGTAGAACGATGTCGCGACCCGTGTCCCGACGACGTGGCGTATCAACAGCAAGGGCAGGCTGAGTCCCGCCCACAAACGAAGCCATTCGGCGGGCGGCAGCGTCCAGTGTCGGCGGCCGTAGATGGTGCGGATCGCCAGCGCGAAATGCAGGCCGGCCGCGCCATACAGCAGGATCGTGCCGGGCACGCTTTGCCAGAGCCCGATTGCCAGGTGCAGCGCGCGCTCGGCGATATCGATCGACCAGATGCCGAGCGCGTGATTGACCATATGAATGGAAATATAGAGCCAAAGCAAGATGCCGGAACCGAGTTGCAGCCTTCGCGCGGCCTTGCGCATCCCGTCTTGCGCCGATGCCGGTTTACCGGCATCGGCGTCCATCGCGTGCTGCGCGGGACGCGGCGCACGGTTGCGCCACGGTGGGCGCATGCCGATGCGATCCTGGAACGACGATGACCGCCGTGCCCCGTTCACCTTCGGGGCACCCTTGCTGTCGCACTGCGATCGGCCCGGAATGTTCCGGGTTTGCCTCTCCTTGCCGTTCATTGGCGCCTCCCCGTCGATGCGTCCGGTGCTTGATCGGCATACCGCGGAGCGGGCCCGTTTATTCCAGCGACGCGCGAGATTCCGCGCATGACGTGCATCGCGCGGTTTCGGGAATAGACGCCGTACTCGCCGGGTATACGGTGTGTGGGCCGACGGATGACGACCGCGACGCGTCAGCGCCCTTCACATCGAAGCGAACGGAGTCAAGGAGACCATCATGTCCAACGTCCTGTCCCACTGGATTCTGATCGGTTGCGACGCATACGACGAGTATGTGTTCGTGCCGTGGCTCGATAAATCCGTCTATCTGAGAACGGTCACGCTGCGTCGGATCTGCCTGTTGTGACGGAAGCGGTTCCAGCGCACCGGAGTTGCCCCCGTAGTCCTGGACACAGCCTCACACTACGGTTGATGAATCCGCGGCGCGTCGAAACTCGCGTGGTGTGCGAGATTTCAGCGCGCTATGGCGATGCTTCTCGTTGTAAATGCTCGAACGCAATGGCGAAATTCTGCACGGCCGTCGCTGCATCCGGTTTCGGCATGAAGGCCACGTAGTCGCGCTTCATCGTCTTCACGAAGCGCTTCGCCATGCCGTTGCTCTGCGGGCTGCACACCGGCGGCGTCAGTGGCTTCAGCTGCTACGCGAGCCGCGACTTGATGTTTGCATGCATCGCGCCGGCCGAGATCCCGTAGCGCTCGTGCAACGTCGGCAACGCGCCCGCGGCGAGGTACGCATCCGGCAGGGCGATGTGGCGGAACGGTACGGCAACGCCGGCCCCGATCAACGCAGCCGCCACCGCTTCGCCAAGTTCGCCAAGTTCGCCAAGTTCGCCGATCACCGTATGGTTCTCGGTGACGATCGCCTCGTCAAGCCGGTAGAGATGGCCACGCTCGACGCGTTATTGCAACGTGTCGTGCGCGACCTGCTGCCGGATGCCTGGCCTGCGATGTGCGTGGTTCATCTTTTCGCGGTTCGCGAACCCGCAGTGGAGGTGTGAGTCCAGTGCCACCATTCGTGGTGGTCCAGATTTCCAAGCAATTCCGCGCGACGATGCTCGCGGCGATAGCGGTTCATTGCGGCAATTGCCGCAAACGCCAGTACGAACGCGCCGACCACGAACCCGACCGATGCTCCGCTCATGGCAGCCTCCGTCATTTTCGGCCAACTCCGGATCGCTCAACGAATTCGCGCGACCGCTTTCAGGACAGCGCGGCCCTCTGCGGTAATCTGGACACGCCGACAACCCGAGGCCGGCTGATCAACGGAGATCAGACGATGCTCGATGAGCGTGACGAGTTCGTCGCGATCCGGTTCGATCTGATCTGGAGCATCCCAAACGATCATTAAAGTAGTAATTTCGTGCGGACTTAGCATGGTCTGCATGGAATGTTCGTATCGGACAATTGGATTGTGTATACATGCGCGAACGCATGCCTCCCGCTTTCAACTCAACAAGGTGCTCGAGAGTTTGTAACGACTCCACCATTTCCCGCGACGATTCAATGCGAAATTTAGTGGGCACATTCTAACGCGCTCGCATCCATTTCGGATCCGCCACCTCGTAGGTGGATGCCCTGACTCGGAAACGTTACCATTTCTCTGAATTAAGCAAGTATGCGAAATGGTATGAATATATAGACCACATGTGTTTCATATACTCACTGATTCATTCATTTCTGAATACGTCAGATGACGCAGTTCGATATTTTCAAGAAATATTCCTCCGTATTCATTCGAAATCCTCATATTCGCTGTATCGCCGCAGAGAAACGGCCAGTGCATCGACATCGCTTTGATAGCTTGAAATGACATCCGCCCGCTCCGGGAATCGTTCGCGTTGCAACGACAGTGTCTCCACGGCTGCGGCATGACGCCTGACAAGCTGCCCGCGCGTCACCCATTCGTCATTTCCGCCGGTGCAGGACTTGATGTGCTTCAGCACGCCGTCGCCGAGCACCTTGAGCGGCGCGTGCCCATTGATGAATTCCGCGTAGTGTCCGGAGAAAAACCGCTCCCACTCGCTCCCTTCCGAGTCGTGCCGAAACGCGAGGATATGCCCGCCGAGATCGACGATGTAGCGATAGGACAAATTCTCATGCGCGTCGGGTGAAGTCAGCTCGGCAGTCCGGTTCGCTCGGTGGAATCTGTCGGCGAGCGATCCAGCACCATCCGACAGGTGCGCGGCAAGGAAAAACTGGGCCGCGCCGGATGGGCAGCCGTTCTGAGGAATAAGGAACGTTGCATGGCTGCCGTGCGGCAATGCGAACGTGTAAGTCGCGAGTATGCTCATTACGATTTCCTCTTGGTCCTCATGAAGAGGATCGGCACCTGAACGCTATTTCCCGGATCACTCGTCTGCGGGTGCAATCTCAGTAGCAAGCGATATGCCATCGCGATGCATTCGATTCCCATGGCGACATGAACCGCCGCAATACACGAAAAGTCGTCGCAAGCGGATGAAAATGTTTCAGCGTTGATACGTTTCGCATTGCTCAGTGCCGGCACACGTCGATTGCCGTTGTTTGAACCTTCCCGATCCCATTGGGCTCGCCCTTTTCAGACTCGCCTGCCTGGTTGCAACGCTGAAACCGGCCGACCGGCTGGCTAGTCGAAGTGCGTTCGGGAACACGAATTGCGCCATCGTTTCCGTGCAGCCCAACCCGGGAGTGAAAGATGCGCAACGGCCATACCGTCGGCAAGGTGGCCGCGTGGCTTGCCGTTGTCGTCGCCCTGACGATCGCCGCGTTGTTCGTCTTCGTCGTGACGTTCGACTGGAACCGCGCGCGCCCTTGGGTCGATGACAAGGTATCGGACGCGATCGGACGGCAGTTCGCCATCAACGGCGACCTGCGTGTCGGGTGGCACCGGCCCGTGAGCGAGCATGGCTGGCGCGCCTGGGTGCCGTGGCCGCGATTCAGCGCCCGCAATGTCACGATCGCCAACCCGGACTGGACGCGCACGAAGCATTTCGCCACGCTCGACGCGATCAGCTTCGAAGTCGAGGCGCTGCCGCTGATCGCGCGCCGCATCGTGATTCCGGCCATCGACCTCGTCAATCCATCCGTCGACCTCGAACGCCTCGCGGACGGGCGCGTCAACTGGACGTTCCAGCTCAAGAATGCCGATCATCCGGGCAAGTGGACGCTCGACCTGCACGATATCGCGTTCGCCACCGGCAAGCTTCGCTACTACGATCAACAGAAGCAATTCGACCTGAGCGGTGTGATCGACACGCTCGGCAAGCCAATTGCATTCGGCGATGCGTTGAAGCAGCAGGCGGCGCTCGCGCGCAGCGAATCGGCGCAGGCCATCGGCCAGGAAGGCCAGAAGAAACTCGCGGCACAGGTACACCACGGTGCGGCACGATCCCCGGCGCCCGTGTCGGGTATCGAAGCGGCATCCCGCGCATCGGCAGCGGCGTCGCAAGCGCTGGCCGCGGCGTCGCAAGCGTCGGCCACGATATCCACTACCGCGATCGCCCCGGCGGCATCGGCTGCGTCGAGCGCGTCCGCGACAGCGGCGTCGCACGCGACGGCCTCCTCAGCGTCGAGCGCGTCGGCAGGCGCCGCGCCCGCGGCGTCCGTAAGCGCGGGCGATTACACGATCGGGTGGACCGTCGACGGAACCTACAAGAAAGGGCACGTCGCCGGCAATGGCAAGATCGGAAACGTGCTGGGGCTGCAAGGCGGTCAGCGCCCGTTTCCGGTCCAGGCCAATTTGCGCTTCGGCGACACGAAGCTGGCGCTCGTCGGCACGCTGACCGATCCGGCGCACTTGGCGGCGGTCGACCTGCGACTGTGGCTCGCGGGCACCAGCATGGCGCACCTGTACGACGTCACCGGCATCACGCTGCCCGAGACCCCGCCCTATGCGACCGACGGACGGCTTATCGGGCAATTCCGCGCGTCCGGCAATGTCTTCAAGTACGAGGACTTCACGGGGCGTGTCGGCGGCAGCGATCTCACCGGCACGCTGGTGTACGTTTCGCGCGAACCGAGGCCGCTCCTGTCGGGCACGCTGGTGTCGAAGGTGCTGCGGTTCGCCGACCTTGCGCCGCTCATCGGCGCCGACACGAATGCCAGCAAGGCGCGCCGCGGCGCCGCGGTCGCGCAGCCCGCGAACAAGGCATTGCCGGTCGAGGCGTTCCGCACGGAGCGCTGGAAGAAGATCGACGCCGACGTCCGGTTCAGCGGGCAGCGCATCATCAAGTCCCCGAGCTTGCCGATCACCGACCTGACGACCCACGTCGTCATGCAGGACGGCGTGCTGACGCTCAACCCGCTGAACTTCGGCGTCGCGGGCGGCACGCTGGCGTCGAACATCCACCTGGACGGCAATGGCACGCCGCTCAAGGGGCGGTTCACGCTGCAGGCGCGGCACCTGAAGCTGAAGCAGCTATTCCCGACGTTCGCGGTCATGCAGACGGCGCTCGGCGAAGTCAACGGCGATGCCGCGCTGTCGGCCACCGGCAACTCCCCGGCGGCGCTCGCCGCAACGTCCAACGGAGAAGTGAAGACGCTGGTCACGGACGGCACCGTGAGCCTGGTGCTGATGGAAGCGGCCGGGTTGAACGTGGCGAACGTCGTGTACGAGAAGCTGTTCGGCGATCGCGACGTGAAGATCAACTGCGCGGTGGCCGATTTCGTGGTCACCAATGGCGTGCTCGACTCGCGCGTATTCGCGCTCGACACCGAGGATGCGGTGATCGGCATGAACGGTAACGTGGACTTGCGGGACGAGACCATGAACCTGACGATTCATCCGCATACCAAGGGGTTCCGGGTGATATCGCTGCGCTCGCCGCTGTACGTCACCGGCACCTTCAAGCAGCCTCACGTGGGCGTGAAGCCGGGGGCGCTCATCGCGCGCGGCGGGGCGGCGGTGGCGCTGGGTGTACTGAATCCGCTCGCGAGTTTGCTCGCATTGCTCCAGCCGGGCCGCGATCAGCCGCTGCCGTGCAGGCAGATGTTGACCGACATGGAGCAGCGCCCGACCGCGCCGCCACCGGGAGTACGAAAGGAGAAAAAGGCGGCACCGGCGTATATGAGTGCGGCGCCGCCGGCTTCACAGGCTCACGCGCCGGCGGCTGCCGAACCCGAGCAAGCGACGCGCGCAGGCCGAACCACCGCTCCTGGCCGGTAAGGCCGCAGTATTCGAGTTCGGACGGAGACGTCGGCCTGCTACGTCGAGCAATGGCGGCATGGGAGCGTAAGGGCCCGGCCGCGCTCGAACGCGTCGCATAGGTCGGCTTCCAGCGCCGAGCGCCGCCACAACGCTTGTCGGCGCGCCGCCGATCCGATTAGCCAAGCGACAGCACACTCGGCACAGGCGCACTACCGAATCCTTACATGCCCGCGAGGCTGGCCTGGCTTCGCTCAATCATCTAAAAGGGCTGATCGAAGACCCAGATATTGAACGAATGGATCAAAGTCCCGATCGCTGTACAGTAGCGAAACGCCGTTCTCAATACAGTAAGTCGCGATCAGCGTGTCGATAGTCTTGCGGACCGTCACGCCTCGCGCCCTCAAGTCGCGATAATTTCGTGCGGCCTGGACGGCGTTATCGGTACCGACCAGCGACACTACATTCAAGCGCGTCGTCATCAACTGGCGGGCCACATTGAATTCGGATTCAGCCGAGAAACCTTGCAATACCTCTGCCACGATCAGGTCGCCCGACAACAGCGCCTCGTTGCCGAGCAAACCGTCCAACTTGTCGGTTTCCGGCGAAACCTTGCCACGAAAATAGTCAATCCAGACGCTCGAATCCACAAGCGTCATCGATCCGTCCTCATGGCGTCGAGATCACCTTCCCAGTGAAGTTTTCCGCGAAACTGCCGAATCTGCTCTTGCTGTTTGAGCCTGATGATCGTCTTCAAACCGAGCTCGACGGCTTCCCGCTTGGTTTTGATACCGGTTGCGGCAAGTGCCTCGGCCATCAACTTGTCGTCGATTTCAATGTTGGTACGCATGGCATACCTCGCTATGTGTATAGATCCATTAAATTATACACATTGCAGGTGGCTGCGTCCGGCCGGGCGCAATCAACATACCGCCCCTCAGGCAGAGCAACCCCACGGATTTCAGCAAATATCTGCGCCCCTCCGAGAGCCCCTGTCAGCCGGCGCTTGAACGGATTCCAGCGTCCCCCGCAACAACACCCAGACATCACAATTCATTTAACTTTCCGTGAGGACTTCGACACCGGCCGCTGCCTACGATAGGCGCATGTTTTCAGGACCTGCTTCCAGGAGCCCATCATGCCCACCCGCAGACATCTGCTGCTGTTCGCCGGCGCCACCGGCCTCGCCGCGCTCGCGGCGCTGTCGTCCACCGGCCGCCGCGCGCTGGTCGGCCGCGCGTTCGCCGCGCCGCCGGCCGCCCCACGGATGGCCGCCCCGCGGATGGCCGCCCCGTTCGAAATCACGCTCAGCGACGCCGAATGGCATCGCCGGCTCACGCCCGCCCAGTTCGCGATCCTGCGCGACGCCGGCACCGAGCGACCGTACAGCAGCCCGCTGAACGACGAGCACCGGCCCGGCACGTTCGCGTGCGCCGGTTGCGACCTCGCGCTGTTCTCGTCGGCCACCAAGTTCGACAGCCATACGGGCTGGCCGAGCTTCTGGAAACCGCTCGACCACGCGGTCGGCACCAACGCCGACGCGTCGTTCGGGATGGTCCGCACCGAAGTGCACTGCCGCCGCTGCGGCGGCCATCTCGGCCACGTGTTCGACGACGGCCCGCCGCCGACCGGCCTGCGCTACTGCATGAACGGGCTCGCGCTCGCCTTCCACCCGACCGCCGCCTGATCCGGCCCCGCTCCCGACCCGACTGGAGAACGCACCATGCTGCTCATCGTCCTTGCCTATCTCGGCGGCGTGCTCACGATCCTGAGCCCGTGCATCCTGCCCGTGCTGCCGTTCGTGTTCGCGCGCGCCGACCAGCCGTTCGTGCGCACCGGCCTGCCGCTGCTGGCCGGCATGGCGCTCACGTTCGCCGTCGTCGCGACGCTCGCCGCCGTCGGCGGCGGCTGGGTCGCGCAGGCCAACCAGGCCGGCCGCTGGATCGCCATCGTGCTGCTCGCGGTGTTCGGCCTAACGCTGCTGATGCCGCGCTTCGCGGAACACCTGACGCGCCCGCTCGTCGCCGCCGGCAACCGGCTCACCGGTCTCGCGCAGCGCGACGGCCGCCCGGCCGGCCCCGCGTCGTCGCTGCTGCTCGGCGTCGCGACCGGCCTGCTGTGGGCGCCGTGCGCGGGCCCGATCCTCGGGCTCGTACTGACCGGCGCCGCGCTGCGCGGCGCGAGCGTCGGCACGACGCTGCTGCTCGTCGCGTATGCGGCCGGCGCGGCGACGTCGCTCGCCGTCGCGCTCGTGATCGGCGGCAAGGTGTTCGCCGCGATGAAGCGCTCGCTCGGCGCCGGCGAATGGATCCGGCGCGGGATCGGCGCGGCACTGCTGGCCGGCGTCGGCGCGATCGCGCTCGGCCTCGACACGGGTGCGCTCGCGCAACTGTCGACCGTCACGACGGGCGGTCTCGAGACGAAGCTCGTCGACCGGCTCGGCGGGCGCTCGAACGGTGCGCCCGCAACGACGGCCGCCACGGGCAACGCTGCCGGCAACGCGTCCGACAACGCAAGCGGCGGTGCGATGATGGCCGCGACTGCCGATGACGCACAGGCCGGCGGCGGTGCGATGATGCGCGCGGCCGGCACGACGCCGTCCGCGCTGCCCGTCGAAGGCACGCTGCCGTCGCTCGACGGCGCCGTGCAGTGGCTGAACTCGCCGCCGCTGACGGCGGCCGGCCTGCGCGGCAAGGTCGTGCTCGTCGATTTCTGGACGTATTCGTGCATCAACTGCCTGCGCACGCTGCCGTACACCAACGCGTGGGCGCGCAAGTACGCGCCGTACGGGCTCGTCGTGATCGGCGTGCACGCACCGGAGTTCGCGTTCGAGCGCGACATCGGCAACGTGAAGAAGGCCGTGCACGACCTCGGCATCGACTACCCGGTCGCGATCGACAACGGTTATTCGATCTGGCGCGCGTTCGCCAACGAATACTGGCCCGCGCACTACTTCATCGACGCGCAAGGGCGCATCCGCCATCACCACTTCGGCGAAGGCGAATACGCGCAGTCGGAACGCGCGATCCAGTCGCTGCTCGCCGAAGCCGGCCATCCGGAAGCGCTGAGCGTGCCGCTCGGGCTGGCCGGTGCGCCCGCGAAGGGCGCGCTCGCGGCAGCGGATACCGCAGACGTCCGCTCGCCCGAAACCTACGTCGGCTATGCGCGCGCGGAAGACTTCTCGTCGCCGGGCGGCGTCGTGCGCGACGCGGCGCATCGCTACGACGCGCCGGCCCGCCCCGGTCTCAACGACTGGGGCCTCGCCGGCTCCTGGCAGGTCGGCGCCGAGCGCGCGTCGCTCGCCGCGCCGGCCGGCCGGATCGTCTATCGCTTCCATGCACGCGACCTGCACCTCGTGCTCGGCCCGGGCGCGAACGGCCAGCCCGTGCGCTTTCGCGTAACGCTCGACGGCGCGGCGCCCGGTGCCGCGCACGGCGCCGACGTCGACGCGCAGGGCTACGGCACCGTCACCGGGCAGCGCCTGTACCAGCTCGTCCGGCAGCCCGGCGCGATCGCCGATCGCACGTTCGCGATCGAGTTTCTCGATCCCGGCGTCGATGCGTACGCATTCACTTTCGGTTGAACGTGGGTGCCGCACGCGGGCGACGCCCCACCCGAGCACAGTCTTTTACAACGCATTCCGAAGGAGCAAACGATGAACCCGACACCCACCCGCGATTCCGCACCGCGACGGCGCGCAGCGATGCTGCGCCGCATCGGCGCCATCGCCGTCGCGGCCACCGCCGTGTTCGGCGTCCAGCGCATCGTCAATTCCGCCGAGCCGATGCGCACCGTGCCCGCGCCGACGCTCGACGAAACGCCCGGCACATCGCACGACGAAACGGCCGTGCTCGCCGGCGGCTGCTTCTGGGGCGTGCAGGGCGTGTTCGAGCACGTGAAGGGCGTGAAGCAGGTCACGGCCGGCTATGCGGGCGGCGCGTCCGAAACCGCGCACTACGCGCTGGTCGGCTCGGGGCTGACGGGGCACGCGGAATCGGTTCGCATCGTCTACGACCCGACGCAGATCACGTACGGCCGGCTGCTGCAGGTGTTCTTCTCGGTCGCGCACGACCCGACCGAACTCAACCGGCAAGGGCCCGACGAAGGGCCGCAGTACCGGTCCGCGATCTTCCCGACCAACGCGCAGCAACGCGCGGTCGCGACCGCGTATATCGCGCAGCTCGGCAGTGCGCACGTGTTTCCGGCGCCCGTCGTCACGCGCGTCGAGGCGTACAAGGGGTTTTATCCGGCCGAGGCCTATCACCAGAACTACCTCGAACTGCACCCCGACGCGCCGTATATCGCGTTCAACGACCTGCCGAAGGTCGCCGGGTTGAAGCAGCGCTTCCCGGCGCTGTACCGCACGGACGCGGTGTTATGGCGCGATACCGGCTCGTGACCGGCAGCCGGCCGCGTGACGGGATGCCGCCCGCCGCGCGGCCGGGGCAGCCGCGCGTGGCCGGCGCGCGCCGCCCGCGGCCCGGTTTGCGCCGCATCAACGAAACCCCGGCCGTCATGCCGGGGCAAACCCGCATCGCGTCCGCCGCAACGGGCAACTTCGCGTAGACTTCTCAAGATCCCCGCCGTTTCTTGCGGCGCCCGGACTTTCTGCCCAGCCAGGAGACGTCACGCATGCTCGCAGTGCCTTTGCCTGACAGCAGCACCCTCGAAGAATCGTCTTCCGGCGCGCTCGTGCGCGACCTGCGCCGCGTGCCCATTCACCCCGATCACTGGTATCCGCTCGCGTGGTCGCGCGAGCTCAAGCGCGGCAAGACGCTCGGCGTGCGCTTCGCCGGCGATCCGATCGTGCTCGTGCGCACCGAATCGGGCGCCGTGTACGCGCTCGAAGATCGTTGCGCGCACCGCCAGGTGCCGCTGCATGCGGGCGTCGTGAGCGGCGAAACGCTGCGCTGCTGCTATCACGGCTGGACCTACGCGTGCGACAGCGGCCGCTGCGTCGACGTGCCCTACCTCGGCCGCGAGCGTTTGCCGAACGGCGTGCGCGCGTATCCGTGCCGCGAAGCGCACGGGCTGATCTTCGTGTTTCCCGGCGATGCGACGCTCGCCGACACGCGGCCGTTCCCCGCGCTCGAATCGGCGGACAACCGCGCGTACAAGACCCGCCGCTTCGGCCGCGAGGTCAAGTGCCACTACTCGTTCATGCACGAGAACCTGATGGACATGAACCATCAGTTCCTGCACCGCAAGCAGATGGGGCAGATGCGCGCGCGCTCGGTGGGCCGGCGCCGCGGCGACGACTGGGTCGAGGTCGACTACACGTTCGCGCGGATGGAAGGCAAGCAGCCGGTCGGCGAGGCGCTCGTGTTCGGCGCGAGCAAGAAGCCGACCGACCAGTCCGACAAGAGCGTGATGACGGTGCGCACCGGCTACCCGTACCAGACGCTGCAGATCCGTTCGAGCGAAGGCACGCTCGTGATGGACCTGTGGATCGTCTATGTGCCGCTCGACGCCGAGCAGCGCACCAACCGCACGTTCGGACTGCTGTCGATCCACAAGCCCGGCATCCCGTTCGCGCTCGATCTCGCGTGGCCGCTGCTCGTCTGGTTTACCGAGCGCATCTTCCGCGAGGATCGCTGGATCGTCGAGCGCGAGCAGGAAGCACACGATCGCCAGGGCGCCGACTGGAACCACGAGGTGTTTCCGGTCATCAACGAGCTGCGCGACCTGCTGCGCCAGTGCGGCGGCCGCACCGTGATCCCGATCCGCGAAGCACGCGACGGCGCGTGATACGTGCGGCGCGCCGCACGACCGCGCAGGCTCGCCGCGGCGCGCTCCGCTACAACCGGAACGCGCCCGGCAGCAACGCGTGTGCCGTCGTGACCTCTACATCGCCTTTCAGGTTGCCCAGGATCACTTCGATGTCGGGCATGCCGATCTCGATGATCACCTGACGGCACGCGCCGCACGGTGCGATCGGGCCGTCCGTGTCGCCGACGACCGCGAGCCGCGCGAAATCCCCCGGGCGATAGCCGGCGGCGATGGCCGAAAACATCGCCGTGCGCTCCGCGCAATTGCACAGTCCGTAGGACGCGTTCTCGACGTTGCAGCCGTGAAAGATCGCCCCGTCGCGCGCCTGCAGCGCCGCGCCGACCTTGAAGCGCGAATACGGCGCATACGCGCGTTCGCGCGCCGCCTTTGCCTGTTCGAGCAATTCGTCTCGTTCCATCTCGATGATGCCTCCGGTGGTGTGCCGCGATGCATCGACGCAGCCGCCTCCAGGCGCGCACGATACATCCCGTGATGTGAAGCGGCCGCCGATGCCCGCACGCGGCCGCCGTGCGGGTATAAACGATCGGTCAGCCGATCCGCTGGTAAATGGTCGGCGGGGTCGGCGGCGCATCGCCCGTCTCGCCCAGCACGTAGCTGCGCTGAACCGCGTCCACCGCGCGCGCCGCCGCGGCGGCGTCGCTGGCTTGTACGCAACCGAGCGGTTGGCCGGCCTCGACGCGCTGCCCGATCTCCGCAAGCGCAGACAGGCCGACACGGGTGTCGATCGCATCCGCCGCGCGCGTGCGGCCACCGCCGAGCGCGACGACCGCCAGCCCGAGCGCGCGGCAATCGACCCGCTGCACGATGCCGCTCGCGCGCGCCGGAACCGGCACGATCACCGCGGCCCGCGCGAGATGACGCCACGGTGCATCGATCAGGTCCGCGGGGCCGCCGAGCGCCACGACCATTCTCGCGAAACGTTCCGCCGCCGCGCCCGAGTCGAGCGCCCGTTGCAGCATCGCGCGCGCCGATGCGGCATCCTGCGCCAACCCGCCGGTGACGAGCAACTGTGCCGAGAGCGCCATCGTGACTTCATGCAGCCGGGCCGGACGCGACGTGCCCGTCAGGTAGTCGATCGCGCACGCCACTTCGAGCGCATTGCCCGCGCACGGTGCGAGCGACTGGTTCATGTCGGTGAGGATCGCGGTCGTCTTCATGCCGGCGCCGTTGCCGACGTCGACGATGCTGCGGGCCAGTTCCGCCGATTGCTCGATGGTCGGCATGAACGCACCGGAGCCGACCTTGACGTCCATCACGAGCCCGTCGAGCCCTGCCGCGAGCTTCTTCGACAGGATCGACGCGGTAATCATCGCGACCGACTCGACGGTCGCCGTCACGTCGCGAATCGCATAGATGCGCTTGTCGGCCGGCGCCAGCCGCGCGGTCTGCCCGATGATCGCGACGCCGACGTCGCGCACCGTGCGGCGAAACGCATCCGTATCGGGCGTCACGTCGTAGCCGGGGATCGCGCTGAGCTTGTCGAGCGTTCCGCCGGTGTGGCCGAGCCCGCGCCCCGAGATCATCGGCACGTATCCGCCGCACGCGGCCACCATCGGCCCGAGCATCAACGACACGACATCGCCGACGCCGCCGGTCGAATGCTTGTCGATCACGGGGCCGCCGAGATCGAGCGCGCGCCAGTCGAGCACGTCGCCCGAGTCGCGCTGCGCAAGCGTCAGCGCGACCCGCTCGTCGACGCTCAGGTCGTTGAAATACACGGCCATCGCGAATGCCGCCACCTGGCCCTCGGTCACGCTGCCGTCGGTCACGCCGCGCACGAACGCGGCAATCTCGTCGCGATCGAGCGGCTGCCGGTCGCGCTTCTTGCGAATGAATTCCTGCGGTAGAAACATCGTTGCATCTCCTCGATCGGTCAGTGGCCGCTGCACGGTTCAATGCAGGGAGAAGAACAGGCCGGCAATCGCGGCGCTCATCAGGTTCGACAGTGTCGCGGCCGTCAGCGCACGCAAGCCGTGCCGCGCGACTTCCGACCGACGCTCCGGTGCGACCGCGCTGAAGCCGCCCGCGAGAATGGCGATCGACGAGAAGTTCGCGAAGCCGCACAGCGCGAACGACACGATCGCGAGCGTCTTCGGGTCGAGCACTTTCAAGCCGGCCGCCGCGACGTGCTCGCTGCCCTTCAGGTACGGCGACAGGTCGCCGTACGCGACGAACTCGTTGAAGATCAGCTTCTCGCCGATGAAGTTGCCGGCCAGCGCCGCGTCGTGCCACGGCACGCCGATGATCCACGCAAGCGGTGCGAACAGGTGGCCGAGGATGCCCAGCAGCGTGACCTGCGGAAAGCCCGCGAACGCGGCCACGCCGCCGACGATCAGGTTCATCAGCGCGATGAGCCCCACGAACGCGATCAGCATCGCGCCGACGTTGATCGCGATTCTCAGTCCGACCGACGCGCCGGACGCCGCCGCCTCGATCACGTTGGCGGCCCGCTTGTCGTCGAAATCGAGACCGTCGACCACGACGCGGCTCGGCTCGACGGTCGGAAACAGCAGCTTGCCGAACAGCAGCCCGCCCGGCACCGCCATGAACGACGCGGCGAGCAGATACTCCATCTTCACGCCTAGGCCGGCATAGCCGACCAGCACCGAGCCCGCGACCGACGCCATGCCGCTCGCCATCACCGTGAAGATCTCGGCGCTCGTCATGTTCCGCACGAACGGCTTCACGAGCGCGGGCATCTCGCTTTGCCCGAGGAAGATCGTCGCGACGGCCGAGCACGCCTCGATACGGCTCACGCCGAGCACCTTCGCCAGCCCGGCGCCGAGGATCGCGACGATCCACTTCATCACGCCGATGTAGTACAGCACCGCGATCAGCGCGGTGACGAAGATGATCATCGGCAGCACGCGCAGGCCGAATACGAACCCGCCGTCGCCGAACAACTGGAACATCCGGCTGTCGACCAGCCCGCCGAACACGAACGCGATGCCGTGATTGCCCATGTCGAGCACGCGATTGACGCCGTTCGCGGCCGCTGCCAGCGCCGCGCGGCCGGACGGCACGAACAGCACCAGCGCGCCGATCGCGAGCTGCGTGAACAGCGCGGCGATCATGGTCCGGCCGCTTACCGCGCGCCGGTTGTTCGACAGCAGGTAAGCCACCAACAACAGGAACGACATGCCCAGGAGACTGCGCAGAATATCCACCTTGTGCTCCTTTCTCTCAATGTTATTGATCTTGTCCGGCACGCGGCCCGGAACGCTCTTGCGACGCTGTCGGTGGATCTTACTCGTTCGGCGCGCTCAAATGCGTGCGGGGCGTGCCGTTGGAACGGACACGCCCCGCGCGACGCACACCGTTCAGCCCGCGCGCTCGACCGGATGCGGTTCGCGCAGCCGGTTCGCGATCCGCGCAGCCTCGTAGTAGCCGGCCGCCGGCGGCCGCTTCAGATAGTGGCCCGCGCCACGCACCGCACGCAGGTCGCCGTCGGCCCACGCAAGTGCGCCGCGCGTGAGCGTGTGCGTCGCGACGCCCTGCACGGTCATCCCCTCGAACACGTTGAAGTCGACCTGCTGGTGGTGGGTCTTCACCGAGATCGTCTTCGTCGCGGCCGGGTCCCACACGACGAGGTCGGCATCGGCGCCCACCTGCACGGCGCCCTTGCGCGGATACAGGTTGAAGATCTGCGCGGCGTTCGTCGACGTGATCCGCACGAACTCGTTCGGCGTGATGCGGCCGTGATTCACGCCGTGATGCCACAGCACCGACATGCGATCCTCGACGCCGCCGCAGCCGTTCGGAATCCTCGTGAAATCGTCGCGGCCCATCGCTTTCTGCGATGCGCAAAACACGCAGTGATCGGTCGCCGTCGTATGCAGCTGCCCCGACTGCAGCCCGCGCCACAGCGCCTCGCGATGCTCGGCCGAGCGGAACGGCGGGCTCATCACGTGCGCGGCCGCACGCGTCCAGTCCGGGTCGCGATAAACGGCCTCGTCGATCACCAGGTGGCCCGGCAGCACTTCGCCGAACACGCGCAGCCCTTCGCTGCGCGCGCGCGTGATCGCATCGACCGCATCCTTCGACGATACGTGCACGATATACACGGGCACACCGAGCACCTGCGCGATGCGGATCGCGCGGTTCGCGGCCTCGCCTTCGACCTCCGGCGGGCGCGACAGCGGATGCGCCTCCGGCCCCGTCATGCCGCGCGCGAGCAGCGCCTGCTGCAGCCGGAACACGAGCTCGCCGTTCTCCGCGTGCACGGTGGGCAGCGCGCCGAGTTCGAGCGAACGCGAGAAGCTGTTCACGAGGATCTCGTCGTCGGCCATGATCGCGTTCTTGTACGCCATGAAGTGCTTGAAGCTCGACACGCCGTGCTCGCGCACGAGCGTGCCCATGTCGCGGTGCACGCTCTCGTCCCACCACGTCACCGCCACGTGGAAGCCGTAGTCGGCCGCCGCCTTCTCGGCCCAGCCGCGCCATTCGCGGAACGCGTCCATCAGCGGCTGCTTCGGGCTCGGGATCACGAAGTCGATGATGCTCGTCGTGCCGCCCGACAGCCCGGCGGCCGTGCCCGTGTAGAAATCGTCGCTCGCGGTCGTGCCCATGAACGGCAGTTCCATGTGCGTATGCGGATCGATGCCGCCCGGCATCACGTACTGGTCGTGCGCGTCGACGACGCTCGCGCCGGCCGGCGCGTCGATCTTCTCGGCGATCTGCAGGATGGTGCCGCCGTCCTGCGGGTCGGCGCAGAGCACGTCCGCGCGATAGGAGCGGTCCGCATCGACCACGGTGCCGCCGCGAATCAGGATTGCCATTTGGTTGCCTCCTCGTTGACTGTCGGGTGCCGCATGCCGCGGGTTTCGTCCGTCATGCGCTCGCGATCTGCGCGCGCTGTCCGGCGCGCCACTTCATCCAGGTGCCGTACACGCCCGACGCCAGCACGAGGCCGACGAACCACGCGTACGTGTAAAGCGTGTTGAAGAACGCCGGCACGTTCGGGAACGACGCCGGAAATGCCGTGTGCAGGAAGCCGGGCAGGTTCGGCAGCACGCCGACCGCGAGCGCGGCCAGCGCGGCCGGGTTCCAGCCGCGCGCGTAGCTGAAGCCGCCGCGCTCGTCGAACAGCGCGCGCGTGTCGAGCTGCGTGCCGCGAATCAGGAAGTAGTCGACCATCAGGATGCCCGCGACGGGCCCGAGCAGCGCCGAATAACCGACGAGCCAGGTGAAGATATAACCGTCCGTCGTCGCGAGGATCTTCCACGGCATCATCACGATCGCGATCGTCGCGGTGATCATCCCGCCCGTGCGGTACGAGATGGCCTTCGGCCACAGGCTCGAGAAGTCGTACGCGGGGCCGACGAGATTCGCGGCGAGGTTGCAGCACATCGTATCGAGCGTGAGGATCACGAGCGCGATGCCCACGCCGATGCCCGTCATCCGGCTCGTCAGGTCGATCGGGTCCCAGATCGCGTTGCCGTAGATCACGACGGTCGCCGACGTCACGACGACCGACACCACCGACAGCAGCGCCATCGGCAGCGGCAGCCCGATCGACTGTCCGATCATCTGGTCGCGCTGCGAATGCGCGAAGCGCGTGAAATCGGGAATGTTCAGCGCGAGCGTCGCCCAGAAGCCGACCATCGCGGTCAGGCCCGGCCAGAAGGTCGCCCAGAACAGCCCGGCCTTCTTGCCGCCCGCCGCGAACTGCGACGGCGCCGACAGCATCGAACCGAAGCCGCCCGCCTTCGACGTCGCCCACCACACGAGCGCCACGCACATCACGACCTTGATCGGCGCGGACCAGCTCTCGAGCCAGCGGATCGAATCGGTGCCGTGCAGGATGAAGTAGATCTGCAGCGCCCAGAACACGAGGAAGCACGCGAGCTGCCCGAACGAGATGCCGACGACCGGCAGCGCCGCGCCGTGCAGCGCGTTGCCGGTCAGGATGTTCAGCAGCGTGTAGATCGCGCTGCCGCCGAGCCAGGTCTGGATGCCGTACCAGCCGCACGCGACGATCGCGCGCAGCAGCGCCGGCAGCTTCGCGCCCTGCGTGCCGAACGACGCGCGCACGAGCACCGCGTACGGAATCCCGTGCTTCGCGCCCGCATGGCCGATCAGCAGCATCGGCACGAGCACGATCAGGTTGCCGAGCAGCACGGTCATCACCGCCTGCCACGGCGACATGCCTTCCTGGATCAGCCCGGCCGCGAGCATGTACGACGCGATGTTCATCACCATCCCGACCCACAGCGCCGCGAAGTGATACCACTTCCACGTGCGCTGCGCCGGCGTCGTCGGCGCGAGGTCGTCGTTGTACAGGCTGCCGCCCGGCGCCGCGGCGCTGTCGGGTTCGGCGGGGGTTGCTGCGGATTTCATCGATCGCACTCCACGTAAACGTCAGCGCCGGCATCATGCGATGCCGGCCCAGGGGAACGAAAAACGGCGGCGCCGGATATCCCGCACCGCCGGACGCAGGTCAAGCCGCCTTCGCGTGCTTCTCGGGCGCCGCCGGGCTCGCCCCCGCATCGGTGCGCGCCGGATTGTTCGGATGCGTGGTCCAGTTCGCGTACTCGCCCGAGTCGACGCGCTCCATCGTGATGCATTGCTCGACCGGACACACATGCATGCAAAGATTGCACCCAACGCACTCCGAATCGATCACTTCGAAGTGACGCACGCCGTCCTTCTCGCGCGTGATCGCCTGATGCGACGTGTCCTCGCACGCGATATGGCACAGCCCGCACTGGATGCAGCGGTCCTGGTCGATGCGCGCCTTGATGTCGTACTTCAGGTTCAGGTATTTCCAGTCGGTCACGTTCGGCACCGCGCGGCCGCGCACGTCGTCGAGCGTCGCGTAGCCCTTTTCGTCCATCCAGTTCGACAGCCCGTCGGCGAGATCCGACACGATCCGGAAGCCGTAATGCATCGCCGCGGTGCACACCTGCACGCTGCCGGCGCCGAGGACGATGAATTCGGCCGCGTCGCGCCACGTCGAGATGCCGCCGATTCCGGAGATCGGCAGGTTCGGCGTTTCCGGATCGCGCGCGATTTCCGCCACCATGTTCAGCGCGATCGGCTTGACCGCCGGGCCGCAATAGCCGCCGTGCGTGCCCTTGCCGTCGACGGTCGGCATCGGCGCCATGTGGTCGAGATCGACCGCGACGATCGAGTTGATCGTGTTGATCAGCGATACGCCGTCCGCACCGCCCTTGTATGCGGCGCGCGACCCCATCCGGATGTCGCTGATGTTCGGCGTGAGCTTCACGAGGCACGGCAGCTTCGTGCCTTCCTTGACCCAGCGCGTGACCATCTCGACGTATTCGGGCACTTGCCCGACGGCCGCGCCCATCCCGCGCTCGCTCATCCCGTGCGGGCAGCCGAAGTTCAGCTCGACTGCATCGGCGCCCGTATCCTCGACGAGCGGCAGGATCCATTTCCAGTCGCGCTCGTTGCACGGCACCATCAGCGACACGATCAGCGCGCGGTCCGGCCAGTCGCGCTTCACCTGCGCGATCTCTCGCAGGTTCACGTCGAGCGGACGGTCGGTGATCAGCTCGATGTTGTTCAGCCCCGCGATGCGCTGACCGTTCCACTGCACGGCGCCGTAGCGCGAACTGACGTTGACGACGTGCGGATCGAGCCCGAGCGTCTTCCACACGACGCCGCCCCAGCCCGCCTCGAACGCGCGGTTGACGTTGTAGGCCTTGTCGGTCGGTGGCGCGGACGCGAGCCAGAAGGGATTCGGTGAAGTGATGCCCGCGATGGTGCAGCGAAGGTCGGCCATGTTCGGCTCCGTGAGAGTGGGGTCGCTATCGTGGATGCGTGGATGCGTGCGCGGTGGATGCGTGCGTGTGCGCTTATGCAGCCTTCGCGTCGCGCTGCGCGAGCGCCGCGTCGATCGACGCGGCCGCGCGCTTGCCGTCCTGCACCGCCTGCACCGTGAGGTCGATGCCGTCCGTCGCCGCGCAGTCGCCGCCGGCCCACACGTCGGGCAGTGCCGTGCGCCCGTCCGCGTCCACCGCGATGCGCGTGCCGTCCGCCGTCAGCAACGCGGCCGCGATGCCGTGGGGCACCAGCGTCTGGCCGATCGCCTTCAGCACCATGTCCGCGTCGACGGTGAAGCGCTCGCCCGATGCCGCGTCGAACTCGACGCCCGTCACCTGCCCGTTCGCACCCGCGATGCGCACCGGCTTCGCGTGCGTGACGAGCGTGACGCCGCTCTTCTGCGCGAACTCGCGCTCGGCCCACGTCGCGCTCATCGCATCCACGCCGCGCCGGTAAACCATCGTCACGCGCTCGGCGCCGAGCTTGCGGCTCTGCACGGCCGCGTCGATGGCCGTATTGCCGCCGCCGATCACGACCACGCGCCGCCCGACCGGCACGTTTTCCAGCCCGTCGGCCTGCCGCACCTGCTCGATGAAGTCAACCGCGTTCATCACGCCGGCCAGTTGCTCGCCGTCGATCGCGAGCGCTCGCACGCCGCCGAGACCCATCGCGAGGAACACTGCGTCGTGCTGCTCGCGCAGCGCGTCGAGGGTCATGTCGCGTCCGAGCGCTACACCCGTTTTCAGCGAGATGCCGCCGACCGACAGCAGCCATTCGACTTCACGCTGCGCGAAATCGTCGACAGTCTTGTACGCGGCGATCCCGTATTCGTTGAGACCGCCGGCCTTCGGGCGCGCGTCGAACAGCGTCACGCGATGCCCGGCGAGCGCGAGCCGGTGCGCGCACGCGAGCCCGGCGGGCCCCGCGCCGATCACCGCGACATGGCTGCCCGTATCGGGTGCGCGCGTGAAACGCACCGCACCGGTTGCCATCGCCCAGTCGGTCGCATGCCGCTGCAGCGCGCCGATCGCGACCGGCTGCGCATCCTGATGGTTGCGCACGCATGCGCCTTCGCACAGGATCTCGGTCGGGCACACGCGTGCGCACATCCCGCCGAGCGGATTCGCGGACAGGATGTCGGTCGCGGCGCCTTTCAGGTTGCCATTGCCGATCTTGCGGATGAAGCTCGGGATGTCGATCTGCGTCGGGCACGCGTTCACGCACGGTGCGTCGTAGCAGTAGTGGCAGCGGCTGGCAGCGGCCGCCGCGGCAGTCGGATCGAGCAGCGGCGCGATATCGGCGAATTCGCACGAGAGTTGCGTGGACGACAGGCGATGCGCGGCGATATCGCCGGTTGGCTTGGTGGTCATACGCGTTCCTTCGACTGGGTGGAGACAAAGCCGTCCCCGCCGGCTGCGGATGCACAGTCGGGGCGGTCATGCTTAGGAATCCTGCGGTCAGGCGATATGCAGCCTGCCGGCTGCTACGGTCGATTCGTCATGAAGCCGGCTCGCATGCGCGCGACAGCATCGCGTGCAGCAGCACGTTCGCGCCGGCCTCGATCCACGCGGGCGTCGCGTCCTCGATCTCGTTGTGGCTGATACCGTCGACGCACGGCACGAACACCATCGACGTCGGCGCGACCTGCGCCAGATAACATGCATCGTGCCCCGCGCCCGACACGATGTCCCGGTGCGAGTAGCCGAAGCGATCGGCCGCGTCACGCACGGCCGCCACGCACGCCGCATCGAACGCGACGGGCTTGTAGTAGAAAATCTGCTCGAGTTCCGTTTCGAGCCCGATACCGGCCGCGATACGCGCGACGCCATCGCGCAGCGCGGCGTCCATCTTCGCGAGCACGGCGTCGTCCGGATGACGGAAATCGACGGTGAAGAACACGCGGCCGGGAATCACGTTGCGCGAGTTCGGGTGGACCTGCATCATGCCGACCGTCGCGCAGCCGAACGGCGCATGATCGAGGCCGATCCGGTTGACGAGATCGACCACGCGCGACGCGCCGAGCAGCGCATCGCGGCGGCGCGGCATCGGCGTCGGCCCCGCATGCGCCTCCTGGCCGGTGAACGTGATCTCGTACCAGCGCTGCCCCTGCGCATCGGTCACGACACCGATCGTCTTGCACTCCGCTTCGAGAATCGGCCCCTGCTCGATATGCAGTTCGAACGCCGCGTGCAGCTTGCGCCCGCCGCACGGCACGTCGCCCGCGTAGCCGATGCGCGCCAGCTCGTCGCCGATCGTCTTGCCGTCGACGTCCTTGCGCGACAGCCCGTATTCGAGCGGGAACACGCCCGCGAACACGCCGGACGCGACCATCGCGGGCGCGAAGCGCGAGCCCTCCTCGTTGGTCCAGATCACGACCTCGACCGGATGCTCGGTCTCGATCCCGTGATCGTTAAGGCTGCGAATCACTTCGAGGCCGCCTAGCACGCCGTAGATACCGTCGAAGCGGCCGCCCGTCGGCTGCGAATCCGCGTGCGAGCCCGTGACGACCGGCGCCGCGTCGGCCATGCGGCCCGTGCGGCGCATGAACACGTTGCCCATCGTATCGACCGTCACCGAGCAGCCGGCGGCCTTCGCCCAGCCGACGATCAGGTCGCGGCCGGCTTTGTCGAGATCGGTCAGCGCGAGGCGGCACACGCCGCCTTTCGGCGTCGCGCCGATCTTCGCGACTTCCATCAGGCTGTCCCACAACCGCTTGCCGTCAACCTTGATCGACGGGTCGAAGACCGGCCGCTTCACTGCTTCCGATACCGCGCTCATTCGCATCGCTCCTGTGGGGTAGGTGATGTCGTCGGACCGGTCTGTGCCGGTGCGTGCAATACCTGTTTCGGGGCATACCCGCCCATGCGCGGTGCATGTCCCGGTCGTGCGCGAAGTTCGTCCGACGAATCGCCGGCACCGCCTTCCGCCGCTCGCCGAATCCTGTCCGATTGGACAGGTTTTAGACGATCAAAATGACCAAGGCAATGTCTTTCTTTCGCAGATCGATAGAGCGAGAAGCGTGCCATCGCAACGCAGCATCGCTGTGGATGCGCGGTTTCCGCATGCGTGCGTTCGACGCGGATCAGCGGCTAGAATGAAGCCCAACGCGGCATGCCCGCCGCGCGAGGGTAACGATGAGACATGACGAGGCGGCAGCCGAAGCGACCGACAGCGACGAAACGTCCGCGCCTTTGCGGCGACGCAAGGCACACATCCGCGAGTCCAACGAAGCGCATCTGCTCGCCTGTGCGGAAGCCGTGTTCGCGGAGCGCGGGCTCGACGGCGCGAGCACCGCGATGATCGCGGAACGCGCCGGCCTGCCGAAGGCGAACCTGCATTACTACTTCCCGACGAAGCTCGCGCTGTACCGCCGCGTGCTCGACGACCTGTTCGAGGACTGGCATCGCGCGGCCGGCTCGTTCGAGGCCGGCGACGATCCGGTGGAAGCGATCGGCGGCTACGTGCGCGCGAAGATGGCGCTGTCGCGGCGGCGCCCGCTCGGCTCGAAGGTCTGGGCCAACGAGATCATCCACGGCGCGGAGCACATGCAGGACATCCTGGCGCAACGCGTGAAGCCGTGGTTCGACACGCGCGTGAAGGTGATCGAAGGCTGGATTGCGCGCGGGCTGCTCGCGCCGATCGACGCGCATGCGCTGATGTACCTGATCTGGGCGACCACGCAGCACTATGCGGATTTCGATGCGCAGATCCGCGCGCTGAGCGGCAAGCGTGCGTTCACGCGGAAGGCGTTCGACGAGAAGACCGAGCAGGTCGTGCAGCTCGTGATACGCGCATGCGGGGCCGTGTCGCCGAACACGAAGCCGTAGCGCAACCACGCGAGCCGCCGAATAAAAAACGGGCGACGGGCACCACGCAGGAGTTTCCTGCGCGATATCCGTCGCCCGCATCGCAGCGTGCGTGTCATGCGTTACACGTTACGCGACGCGCTCGATCGCGATGGCCGTCGCCTCGCCGCCGCCGATGCACAGCGACGCGACGCCGCGTTTCAGGCCATACGTTTCGAGCGCGGCCAGCAGCGTCACCATCACGCGCGCGCCCGATGCGCCGATCGGATGCCCGAGCGCGCACGCGCCGCCGTGCACGTTGACCTTCTCGTGCGGCAGGTCCAGATCGCGCATCGCGGCCATCGGCACCACCGCGAACGCTTCGTTGATCTCGAACAGGTCGACGTCGCGCAGGTTCCAGCCGGTTTTCTCCGACAGCTTGCGCAGCGCGCCAATCGGCGCGGTCGCGAACAGGCCCGGCTTGTCCGCGTAAGTCGAATGCCCGACGATCACGGCCTTCGGCGTGAGGCCCAGGCGTTCCGCTTCCGAGCGGCGCATCATCACGAGCGCGGCCGCGCCGTCCGAGATCGACGACGCGTTCGCGGCCGTCACCGTGCCGCCTTCACGAAACGCCGGCTTCAGCGTCGGGATCTTGTCGAGCTTCGCCTTGCCCGGCTGCTCGTCGATCGACACGACCGTTTCGGCCTTGCCGGCCTTCACGGTCGCCGGGGCGATCTCCGACACGAAATGCCCTTCGGCGATCGCGCGTTGCGCGCGCGTCAGCGACGCGATCGCAAACGCATCCTGCGCCTCGCGCGTGAACTGGTACGCCTGCGCGCAATCCTCGGCGAACGTGCCCATCAGGCGGCCTTTTTCATACGCGTCCTCGAGCCCGTCGAGGAACATGTGATCGAGCACCTGGCCGTGGCCCATCCGCATCCCCGCGCGCGCTTTCGGCAGCAGGTACGGCGCATTCGTCATGCTCTCCATCCCGCCCGCGACGGCCACGCCCGCCGAACCTGCCAGCAGCAGGTCGTGCACGAACATCGCAGCCTTCATCCCGGAGCCGCACATCTTGTTGACCGTGGTCGCGCCCGCCGCGAGCGGCAGCCCGGCCTTCAGCGCGGCCTGCCGCGCCGGCGCCTGGCCCTGCCCGGCCGGCAGCACGCAGCCGAACACGATTTCATCGACGCGTTCGGCCGGCACGTTCGCGCGCTCGAGCGCCGCGCGAATTGCTACCGCGCCGAGCTCGCTCGCGCTGGCCGCAGCCAGGTCGCCCTGAAAACCACCCATCGGCGTGCGCGCCATACCAACGATTACGATCGGATCCTGATTCGCCATGATTCGTTTCCTCCAGTGTCAGCGCGGTGCCATGCGCAACGCGCCATCGAGACGGATGACTTCGCCGTTCAGCATCGTGTTCTCGGCGATGTGGCGCACCAGCGCCGCAAATTCTTCCGGGCGGCCGAGCCGCGGCGGGAACGGCACGCTCTTGCCGAGCGCGTCCTGCACGTCCTGCGGCATGCCGGCCATCATCGGCGTCGCGAAGATGCCCGGCGCGATCGTCACGACACGAATGCCGAACCGCGCGAGTTCGCGCGCGATCGGCAGCGTCATGCCCACCACGCCGCTTTTCGACGCCGCATACGCGGCCTGCCCGATCTGCCCGTCGAACGCCGCGACCGACGCGGTGTTGACGATCACGCCGCGCTCGCCGTCCGCGTCGGCATCCTGCTTCGACATCGCTTCGGCAGCCAGCCGGATCATGTTGAACGTGCCGACGAGATTGATCGACACCGCACGCGCGAAGCGGTCGAGCGAGTGCGGACCGTCGCGGCCGACGACCTTCTCGCCCGGCGCGACGCCCGCGCAGTTGACAAGCGCGTCGATGCAGCCAAACGAGTCACGCGCGGCGGCCACGGCTGCCTGCCCGTCGGCTTCGCTCGTCACGTCGGTCTTCACGAAGCGCGCGGCCGCGCCGAGTTCGTGCGCGAGGCTTGCGCCGGCATCGTCATTGACGTCAAGCAGCACGGCCTTGCCGCCTTGCGCGACGACCATGCGCGCCACCGCGGCGCCGAGGCCCGAACCGGCACCCGTAATCAGAAAAACGCGATCCTTGATATTCATTAGCAATCCGTATTCAGGGTTGAGCGGCCTTCTCGGTTTCCATCTTGCGCAGCACGAAGCGCTGGATCTTGCCGCTCGGGGTTTTCGGCAGCGCGTCGACGAAGTCGATCGCGCGAGGATAGGCGTGGGCGGACAGCCGCCGCTTCACGTGCAGGCTCAGTTCCTCGGCCAGCGCCGGTGTGCCGTCGAAGCCCTTCGACAGCACGACGAACGCCTTCACGATCTCCGTGCGCTCCGGATCGGGCACGCCGATCACGGCGGCTTCGCTGACGGCAGGATGCTCGATCAGCGCGCTTTCCACGTCGAACGGGCCGATCCGATAGCCGGACGATGTGATCACGTCGTCCGCGCGGCCGATGAAGCTCACGGTGCCGTCCGGCTCCAGCTCGACGTTGTCGCCGGTCCGGTAATAGCCGCCCGCGATCGCCGGCGTTTTCTGCTGCCAGTAGCCGTGGAACCACAGCAGCGGCGAGCGCGCGATGTCGATCGCGAGGTTGCCCGGCTCGCCGGGGCCAAGCTCGCGGCTCGCTTCGTCGAGCACCGCGACGCGATAACCGGGCATCGCGAAGCCGGCCGAGCCGGCGTGCACGACGTGCGCGAGGCCGTGATGGTTGTTCACGACCATCCCGAGTTCGGTCTGGCCATAGTGATCGTAGATCGGCGCACCGAGCGCCGCGTCGAACCAGCGCACGACTTCCGGATTCAGCGGCTCGCCCGCGCTGCTGACCACGCGCAGCTTGCCCTTCACGCGCGCCGCCGCTTCCGGACCGGCCGCCATCAGCATCCGGTACGCAGTCGGCGAGCCGGCGAGGCTCGTGATGCCGAGCCGTTCGATCACGTCGTACGTGCTGTCGACCGTGAAACTGCCTTCGTAGAGCGTCGTCGCGTGGCCCAGCAGCAGCGGGCCCGTGATCGCGTAGTAGAGGCCGTACGCCCAGCCCGGATCGGCGATGTTCCAGAACCGGTCGCCTTCGCGCAGGTCGACCGCGTCGCGCATGTACGCGCCGAACGCGAGCAGCGCGCGCAGCGGCACCGGCACGCCCTTCGGCAGGCCCGTCGTGCCCGACGTCGACATCATCATGAACAGGTCCGTACCCTTGCGCAGCACCGGTTCGAACGTGTCGGGCTGCACATCAAGCGCCGCGCGGAAATCGATGTCGTGTTCCGGCAGCGCGTCGCCCGGCTCGCGCACCGTTGCGACCGGCGGGCAACCGGCGATCTCGTCGAGCTTGGTGCGATTCGCGACGTTGGTCACGACCAGCCGCGCGTCGCTCATCCGCAGACGGTGCTCGATCGCCTTCGGGCCGAACGCGGTAAACAGCGGCTGGTAGACGGCGCCCGCGCGCCACGTGCCGAGGATCGTCGCGACGAGCTCGGGCGTGCGCGGCAACAAGCCGGCCACCACGTCGCCCGGCTTCACGCCCTGCGCGACCAGCAGGTTCGCCACGCGTGCCGACAGCGCCTGCATCTGCGCGAACGTGAAGCTGCGGTGCTGTCCGCCCGCGTCGATCCAGTCGAGCGCGATCGCGTCGGCCGATGCGTGCCGGTCGCAGCATTCGACGCATGCGTTCAGGCCGCGCTCCAGGTCGCCGTGCAGATGCGCGGCGGCGGTCTCGATACTGAACCGGGCCACGGCGTCGGCGTAGGCCGGCACCGCCCGGGCGGTTGCTCCATCAGGCATGCGTGTCTCCTGTGCGTTATGACCGCCGGCGAGCCAGCGGCGCGACGGGGATACATCGATAGTAGACAGCCGTCACATTGCAATCAATGACAAACAGAATCTAGAATCGTGATCGCTTTTGCCATGTCGGGAGGACTCGGAAAATGGGGCCGCAGATGATTTCGCCGGATTTCGTCGACGACGCGCTCGCGTGCCTGCGACGGCAGCGCATCGCGACGGAGCCCGTGCTGCGCGCCGCCGGCCTGCCGGCCGCCGTGCACGAGCCCGTCACGCCGCAACAGTACGGCCGCCTGTGGCTCGCGATCGCCGGCACGATCGACGACGAATTCTTCGGGCTCGCCGCGCGCCCGATGCGGCAAGGCAGCTTCAAGCTGCTGTGCCACGCGGTGCTGCACGCCGGCACGCTCGACAAGGCGCTGCGGCGGGCGCTGCAGTTCCTGCGCGTGGTGCTCGACGAGCCGCACGGCGAGCTCGTCGTGGCCGATGGGCAGGCGCAGATCGTGCTGACGCAGTCGGGCGGGCCGTACCCGGCGTTCGCGTACCGGACGTTCTGGCTGATCCTGCTCGGCGTCGCGTGCTGGCTGATCGGCCGGCGCATCCCGCTGCAGCGCATCGATTTCGCGTGCCCGAGCCCCGACCACCGCAGCGACTATCACCAGTTCTTCGGCGTGCCCGTTCATTTCGACCGACCCGACAGCCGGCTCGCATTCAACGCCGCGTATCTCGCCCTGCCGACGATCCGCTCTGCGCAGGCGCTGAAGACCTTCCTGCGCGGCGCGCCCGGCAACCTGCTGGTCCGCTACCGGCACGACACGGGCTGGGTCGCAAAGACGCGCGCGCACCTGAAGGCGCTGCCGGCCGCCGAGTGGCCCGACTTCGACACGCTGGCCGTCCGCTTCGGCACGACGCCCGCGACGCTGCGGCGGCGCTTGCGCAGCGAAGGGCAGAGCTTCGCGGCGATCAAGGACGAGTTGCGCGGCGCGCTGGCCCAGTCGCTGCTGCGCGGGCACGCGTTCAGCGTCGCGGAGATCGCGGCCGAGCTCGGCTTCACCGAGCCGAGCGCGTTTCATCGCGCGTTCCGGAAATGGACGGGCACGAGCCCCGGCGCGTTCCGGCGCGACGTGCATGCGGCGAATCCCGAACCTTGAATCGCGTGCCGATGATGCGGGTCGTACGTAGCGGATACAGAGCCCCCCCGTCACACGACGCTGATAACGATGCGAAGCGCCGGCGGCTGTCCGCGACCGACGCCTGACGGCAAACGACCGACAAACCACCACGGCTCCCGTACCGACGCAAGGTTATTTCTATTCATCCGGCCGTCGTGCAGTGGGTGCTCCAGCTGCTTCACGATCCCTGTGCCGTTTGTTTGGGTTCGTTTGCGTTTGACCACATCGGTCGCCGGCATCGGCATTCCGGTGCGATGCGCCACGCGACTGCCCGCGGCGCTGCCCGGCGCGACATTGCGCCCTGGCCCGTCCGACCACATACTGGTCGGCCTGTACGAACAAGAGCGCGTCGATGGTGAGTGTCGATCAGGGTGCCGCTTCGACCTTTGGCGTTATCGGAACTGCCGTGTCTTTGCTGGCAGCGATTCCGTACGCGCTCGCGATCTACCAGCGCACCGTTCGCCCGCACCTGTTCACGTGGCTCGTGTGGTCGATCGTCACCGCGATTGCGGCCGCCGGCCAGTTCGTTGCGGGCGCCGGGTCGTCCGCAAGGTGCACGGCGGCGATTGCCGTCACGTGCTTCCTGACGTTGGTGGCCAGCATTTTTTGCGGCGAACGCAGCTGGACGGTCCTCGATTGGTTTTTCCTGTGCGCAGCCCTTTCGGCCATTCCGCTGTGGATGCTGACCGACGATCCGACGGTCTCGATCTGCCTGGTCACGCTGATCGAGCTTGCCGGTCTCGGCCCGACTGTCCGCAAGACGATTCGCGATCCATGGAGCGAAAGCCTCGCCTATTTCGCGCTGTGCGTGCTCAAGTACGCGCTGGCGTTGCTGGCACTGAGCACGTGGAGTATCGCGGTCGCGTTCTATCCGGCCGTCAACATCATCGCGTCGATCGGCATCTGCCTGGTCATGCTGGTCCAACGTCAATCGCTGTCGAACGCGCGATAGGCTCTTTCCGTCGCCGCAGTGTTCGGAACGCGTTGCGTGCTGCAACAGGTCACCGCCGATGAGCGGAACCACAATCCTTCAAAGAGTATGAGAGGCTCCGATATGAAAGCAATCCTGACGGTCATCGAACCCTACGAAACCGCGCTTCGGGCCGCGATGCTGGCCAACGATGTCGAAGCGCTCGATGCGTTGCTGGACGACGATCTGGTGTTCACCGTCCCGACCGGCCAGGTCATCTCGAAGAAGGACGATCTTTCCACTCATCGCGCGAAACTGCTGCGCCTCGACAGACTCGATTTCCACGAAACACGGGCATGCTCGATCAGCGAGATGATCCTGACCACAACGAAGGCGACACTCGTCGGCCGTTTCGATGGCGTGGCATTCGACGGCACGTTTGCCTATACGCGCCTGTGGCGTCGATCGGATACCGGCTGGCGCGTCGTCGCCGGGCATGCATCGCAGATCATGTAACCATCGCCAGATGGGTGAGGGAGAGGGAAGCGAAATAGCTCACCGTATCGCGCTCGAGAGAACCGAGGCGAACGAGACCGACGGTCGTGAGCAGGATTGCAGTTGATGCGATGACGGAGTACGCAATCCGTTGCCCGGCCGCCTCGCATTTTGTCCGCGCCAATGCAAAAACCCCCGCCTTTCGGGCGGGGGTTCTTGGCTAAGGGAGCCTGACGATTACCTACTTTCACACGGGAATCCGCACTATCATCGGCGTA